>NZ_JBHSAL010000001.1:0-914579 GCF_042650105.1 Salinispirillum marinum
CCGCTCGACTTGCATGTGTTAGGCCTGCCGCCAGCGTTCAATCTGAGCCATGATCAAACTCTTCAGTTTTAAATCAGTTGGTCATCATAAATGACAACCCAAACTTTGCTCAGTAGTTAATCGGAATCCACCGTGTACCCAGCCAAAGCCGAGCACATGTATGAATTCACAGTCACTTACTGATATTTGTTAGACTAGCTAACCCACATCAACAAGTGCCCACACGAATTACTTGATTGATTACCTGAATTTTTAAAGAACTTCTTGCCTTGGCAAGGAGCGCACATCTTAATGATCCTGCGCTGCGTGTCAACTCCTTTTTTGCTTTTTTCTTCTTGCGAATCAGTCGCTTATCGCCACTCATTCTGCTGATGAAACACCGTATCCCTGACAGCGGAGGCGCATTATAGAGGCCTGCCTCTGAGAGTCAACCTATAGCACAAAAAAGTTTGAATTTTATGTACCGCTAACAATGATAACCCTCAACCCAGATGCTCAGCCGCCAAATAGTCATGCGACTGCATCTCCAATAGACGACTTTCCGTACGCTCGAACTCAAAAGCCCGCCGCCCTTGTACATAAAGCTCAGTAATGGGCGCTGCCGCCGAGACCAGAAGTTTGACGCGCCGATCATAAAATTCGTCCACCAAGTTGATGAAGCGCTTTGCCTCATCGTCATTGGTGCCGACGAACTGCGGCACACCCGAGATCACCACAGCATGGTAGCACTTGGCAATTTCAATATAGTCATTCTGGCTTCGCGGGCCACCACAGATACCCGCAAAATCGAACCAGATGACGTCTTCGCATTCTCGACGGAAAGGAATCTTTCGCCCTAATACTTCAAGATGACCATCAACCCGGCATTCATCCAAGTCCGGCGCCAGACTTTCAAAGCGCTGCAACAACATGGACTCATGCTCGCTGGATGCTGGATGATAGAAAAGCTGCGCTTGCTCTAACGTGCGTAGACGATAGTCAACACCATTATCGACATTAATGACGTCTGTATGGGTATTGAGCAATTTAATCGCTGGCAAGAAACGTTCACGTTGCAACCCGTTGGGGTAGAGGCCGTCCGGAATGATATTGGACGTCGTCACTAGGGTAACACCCTCACGCATGAGACCGTCCAGGAGATTGCCAAGAATCATGGCATCCCCAATATCGCTGACAAAAAACTCATCCAAACACAGTACGCGATATTTTTGCCCCATCTCAGTAGCGATGAGGTCCAACGGATTCTTCTGCCCCTTAAGCTCGGTTAGACGCTGATGTACGGTTTGCATAAATCGGTGAAAGTGCACCCGCAACTTGGCTTCCAACGCTAAGGATTCGTAAAACGTATCCATAATGAAGGTCTTGCCCCGTCCGACACCCCCCCAAAAATATACCCCCTTGGGTGCCTTGGGCTTTCGTCCCAGCGCTTTTCGGAACCGCCCACTGACCGAAGATCGAGCCCGATGGTACGCCACTAACTGCGCATGGAGCACGTCCAAACGCTTTACCGCCATCTCCTGTACGGGATCGTGTTGAATGAGTCCTTGCTGAACATTGGCCTGATAACGAGCAAGAGGGGTCATGAGGATGCGGGATCTCCATTGAATGAGTGCGCGATTTTAGCGTTCGCGGGCCATCTTTCAAGCATTGCTTATTTATCCATGGAAGGCTCTCCCTATAAAAGGATAAACTCCGCTATAATTTGACCCTAACGTATTACCAACACGGAGTCGTTACTATGTTTGATTTGGCCACGTTGTTCATGGGGTTCACGCTCGGCGCTGCCGTGGGTATCGTTGTAACCTTGTTGATGTCCCGCAAGCATGGCAACGCAGACAGCGTTCGCAAGCAACTTGAAGCGCTGAAGAATGAACACACCAAATATCAGATGGACGTCACGGAGCACTTTGCCCGCACCTCAGAGCTTATCGCGTCCCTCAACCAGAATTACCGTAACATCGAGCAACACTTACAAAATGGCGCTGACAATTTGGTGTCTTACGACTACAAACTTGCTCAACTACGCCAAGGCAGTGACGTCAGCATAGACAATGAAATGCCCTACGTGGGCGTAAGCAAAGACTATGCAGAAGAGCAACAAGAACCGGAATCGGTTGAACAGAGCGATTCAGCACAGATCCGATAAGCAGGGCATCATCCTTGCCATATACATATAGCCAATTATTCTACAAGAATGATTTATTATAACCTTTAGACTTAGTTATACTGTGCGACATAAATTGACCAGCATTGCAGGGCTAACATGTCGCACTACCACCTCACTCACCTCAAACAGCTTGAAGCAGAAAGCATTCACATTATTCGTGAAGTGGCTGCGGAGTTTGAGAATCCGGTCATGCTTTATTCCATTGGCAAAGACAGTGCCGTAATGCTGCACCTCGCCATGAAAGCCTTCTTTCCCGGTAAATTACCCTTTCCCTTGCTGCATGTAGATACTGGCTGGAAATTCAAGGAAATGATTGAGTTTCGTGACCGCGAAGCTAAGCGCTTAGGCCTTAATTTACTCGTACACCAAAACGCTGAAGGCGTAGCCATGGGCATCAATCCCTTTGATCATGGCAGTGCAAAACACACAGACATTATGAAGACTCAAGCGCTGAAACAGGCGCTGAATCAGTACGGATTTGATGCCGCTTTCGGTGGCGCACGCCGGGATGAAGAAAAGTCGCGGGCTAAAGAACGCGTATACTCGTTTCGGGATGCGCAGCATCGCTGGGATCCGAAAAGCCAACGGCCCGAGCTATGGAACACCTACAACAGCCGTATCAACAAAGGTGAAAGTATTCGCGTGTTTCCATTATCCAATTGGACAGAACTGGATATCTGGCAATACATTTACTTAGAGAGTATCCCGATTGTGCCGCTGTATTTTTCTGCACCTCGGCCGGTTGTTCATCGCGATGGTATGTTGATCAAGGTCGATGATGACCGCATGAAATTAAAACCGGGCGAAAAAATCGAAGAGCGCTCGGTGCGATTCCGCACGCTGGGTTGCTACCCGTTGACGGGTGCCGTCGAGTCCAACGCCACGACCTTGCCAGAAATCATTCAAGAAATGCTCTTGACCACGACATCTGAGCGCCAAGGCCGCCTGATCGATCATGACAGTGCCGGCTCGATGGAAAAAAAGAAGCAAGAAGGTTATTTCTAAGGGGTTCAATATGTCACACCAGTCCGAGCTGATTGCTTCTGATATCCACAGTTACTTGAAGCAACATGAAAACAAAGAACTCTTGCGCTTTCTAACCTGCGGCAGCGTAGACGACGGCAAAAGTACCTTAATTGGTCGGTTGTTGCACGACTCAAAAATGATCTACGAAGATCAACTAGCGGCCATTGAAAGCGACAGCAAAAAATCCGGTACGACGGGTGAAAAAATTGACCTCGCACTCTTGGTCGATGGGTTACAAGCAGAGCGTGAGCAGGGCATTACCATAGATGTAGCCTATCGGTATTTCTCCACCGCCAAGCGCAAATTCATTATTGCCGATACGCCCGGACACGAACAATATACGCGCAATATGGCGACCGGTGCGTCCACCTGTGACCTGGCCATTATATTGATCGATGCACGCCACGGCGTGCAAACGCAAACTCGGCGGCACAGTTTCATTGCGTCTCTTTTGGGCATTCGGCACATTGTGGTGGCGGTAAACAAAATGGATTTGGTGGCCTTCGATGAGCACCGATTCAACGACATTCGTACCGACTACCTGAATTTCAGTGAGCACTTAGGTTTTGGCGATGTCACCTTCGTTCCTATGTCGGCCCTAGAAGGCGATAACGTGGTGAATGCCAGCACCCAAACGCCATGGTACCAAGGCCCAACCCTTATGAATGTGTTGGAAAACGTTTCTATCGCCCGTGACGTGGATGTCACCCGGTTCCGTTTTCCGGTGCAGTACGTCAACCGGCCAGACCTTAACTTCCGCGGGTTTTGTGGCACGATTGCCGCGGGTGTCGTACGACCGGGCGACCCAATTCTTGCCCTGCCTTCAGGCCGCACCTCAACCGTCAAATCTATAGTGACGTATGACGGCAACCTGCAGGAAGCCTTTGTCAACCAAGCCGTCACGCTGACCTTAAATGATGAAATCGACATCAGCCGAGGGGACATGCTGGTCCATCCCGATCAGTTGCCGCAACGTGGGCGGCGCTTTGTAGCTAAGATGGTCTGGATGACTGATGCGGCCATGACGCCGGGCAAACAATACGATTTCAAAGTCGGCGTGAACACCAGCGCGGGTGTGGTGACTCACTTATTCAACAAAATTGATGTGAATACACTGGCCGATCTGCCCGCAGAGCAGCTCGCCCTGAATGAAATTGGTTTGTGTGAAATCACGCTGAACAAAGAAGCCGTTTTTGATAGCTATAAACAGAACCGCTGGACCGGGTCATTCATTGTGATTGATCGTCTCACCAACGTCACAGTCGGTGCCGGTATGATTGAACGCGTGGTAGACGGCAGTGATCGGCTCCGCCCAGTCAGCGACGAAGAACGTGAACGCCGTTTTGGCCAAAAACCAATTTCGGTGATTCTGACGGCCGATAAACACGGTGATCTCGCCGCTCAAGTCGAGCGTTTATTGTTTGATTCTGGACACCTTAGCGTCACCGTCAGCGCCGCTGATGCACTGACCGCTGCGCCCTATATTGAAGCAGCGGGCGCCATTGCAATCATTGTTGGCAACCCTGGAACTGAACTGCCTTTTGGTATTCGCATGGACCAGAATGATCCTGTCGCTGTCGTAGAGCAGTTGCTTACTCAAGGCTACTTGCGTTAATCCCTCAAATCAGCCACCGAACCATCCGAGTGTCGGTGGCTGATTTTAAAGTCATGATTAGGTAAAAAACTTCTCCGACGCCCGATCTCTTTTACACTGTCCTCCTTCATGCCATTGATTGAGGTTAAGATGAAAAATCGCAAGGGCTTCGCCCTCGGGCTGTTGTTCAGTCTCGCAATCATTTCTACAGATGGATTGGCCCAGAATTATCGCTCTGAACATCACACCTTTACGTTGGAAACGGTAGCAACAGGTCTGCGCCATCCATGGAGTATCGCTTTTTTACCGGACAACGAAATTCTTATCAGCGAACGCTCGGGTATATTGCGCCGCATGGTGGATGGTCGTTTATTGTCCGATCCTGTTTCTGGTTTACCTGACATCACCGCTTCGGGGCAAGGCGGCTTATTGGATCTGGCCCTACATCCTGACTTTGCAGTAAACCGCTGGTTGTATTTCAGCTATTCACACGGCAATGCCCAAGGACTGACGACACGGGTTGCCCGTGGACGATATGAATCCGGTGAACTCACCAACGTTGAAATTGTGTTTGAAGCTCTACCCAGATTGCCGGGTGGTCGCCACTTTGGTTCACGGTTAACGTTCGACCCGCAAGGCTATCTGTACGTCACGGTAGGCGACCGTGGACAAGAAACACGTGCCCAACAGCTGGACAGTCATATGGGTACTACCGTGCGCTTGCACGATGACGGTCGCGTGCCACAGGATAACCCCTTTGTCGGCCAATCCGGCGCACGCCCGGAAATATTCACCTACGGTAACCGCAATGGCCAGGGTCTCTTTACTCACCCGTTAACGGGTGACATCTGGCAAAACGAGCATGGCCCGCGTGGAGGTGACGAAGTCAACATCATCCGTGCGGGCTTAAACTATGGCTGGCCGAAAGTGACCTATGGCATCAACTACAACGGCACACCCATTACCGACCTGACCGAAGCAGAGGGCATTGAACCACCGCTGTTGCACTGGACGCCTTCGATTGCACCTGCCGACATGACTTACTACAACGGCACAGTGTTTCCGGAATGGCAGGGAGATATCTTTGTCGGCGCGTTAGTGGGTCAAAAAGTTCAGCGCTTGCGTTTTGCAGGCACCGAACTGGTCGAACAAGAAGATTTGCTAACGCAATTTAATGCCCGTATCCGTGATATTCAAACCGGTCCGGACGGCACATTATGGCTCATTACGGATGAACCGAACGGCCGCTTGATCCGCCTAATGCCGATCTAAAGATCGCGCATCAACAAACCGAATTGCCCTGCTGTCGATGGCAGGGCAACGGGCAAGGCTATGGACACCTCATAATCGGAACCGGGCACCTCATGGATCGAATGCCCATTCTTGCGCAAGCGAACGTCTTCCAGCTGAAAGCGGACGTTGCCCTCCGGCGTCATCAGTTCCAGTGTATCGTGCACGCTGAATTTATTTTTCGCCTTTATGAACAGGCGCTCGCCATCCACCCCAACTGCTTCCCCGACAAACTGTTGTTGTGTTGAGATGGACCGTCCCTGATCATAATTTTGGTAGCTGTCATGCGTATGACGGCGGTAGAACCCTTCGGTATAACCCCGGTTCGCCAAATTATCCAAATCATGCAACAGTTGAGGATTAAAAGGCCTTCCGGCACTGGCGTCATTGATCGCTTGCTGGTAACTCTGGGCGGTTCGAGCAACATAGTAGTGCGACTTGGTACGCCCCTCTATCTTCAACGAATGGATTCCGAGGCGAGTTAACCGCTCAACGTGCTGAATGGCGCGCAAGTCCCGGGAATTCATGATGTAGGTTCCGTGCTCGTCTTCCCATGCTGGCATCATTTCACCGGGTCGATTAGGGTCTTCCAGAAGATAAACGCCATCGACCGGCGCGCCTAGCCCTAAAGTAGGTGCCTTCGGTGTGGTATCAACCGCCACATCGCTGATGATTTTATTCTGGCTGGGCGTCCAAACCTCAGGGTTTTGTGGAATGATGTCACCCGTTATATCGGTTTTCCCCACATGTGTTTTGTACTCCCAACGGCAAGCATTGGTGCAGGTGCCCTGATTCGGATCCCGCTTGTTCAGGTAGCCCGATAATAAACAGCGACCGGAATACGCAATACAGAGTGCGCCATGTACAAAGACTTCCAGTTCCATTTCCGGCACACGCTGGCGAATTTCTTCAATCTCATCGAGCGACAATTCACGCGATAAAATCACCCGTGATATGCCTTGTCGATGCCAAAACTCAACCGCCGCATAATTGACCGCATTGGCCTGCACCGATAAATGGATTGGCATATCCGGCCATGCTTCGCGCACCATCATGATCAAGCCCGGATCCGACATGATCAAGGCATCCGGTTGCATCTCAATAACGGGGGCCAAATCGCGGAAATAGGTTTTTACCTTGGCGTTATGGGGCGCAATGTTGCTCGCCACATAGAATTTTTTACCCAACGCGTGCGCTTCTGCTATGCCTTTCTGTAAGTTCTCCAAGTCAAAGTCGTTCTCACGCACCCGTAAACTGTAGCGCGGCTGTCCGGCATAGACCGCATCAGCACCGTAGGCCAAGGCATAACGCATATTGCGCAAAGTACCGGCGGGCGATAACAATTCAGGACGAAAAGACATGACAAAACCTCGTTAACATCAGCGGGCGCGGATTGTAGCAAAACCCGCGCAGAGTGCGAGTGCCTTATAGCCCATTAAGAAAGGCACGAAAGTTTTGAATCACCTCTTCATTGCGGTCAGAACCCATCACATTGCCCACAAACACATGCTGTGATTCGCCCAAAGGCACAGTGATCCACCGGAAATCTTTTTGGGGCGCACCCCATTGCGCGAACACTGTCCGTGCCCGACGAGGATTAATGACGGGGTCGTCCGGACTCACTTGCATCATCACGGGCACCGTCAACTGGCCGTAATCAATATGATCTACTTGTTCGAGTAACACCTGCATTTCAATCCAGGCCTGCGTACTGTAGGTGGTTGACCAATACCGCCCTTGCAGCTCATTCATCGGCTCCCAAGAATGATAACGACCTGCCACCCAGGGAATCCAAATACGCGCCCCTGGCCAGGTCAGTAAAAAGGCTCGTCGATCACTGACCCCAAAATTCGGTGCCACCAGCAAGATAGCTTTAATATGCTCGGCCACGCCTTGCTGGGTTAACCAGGCCGCAGAAGCGGCACCGGTGGAGGTGGCCACAATCACGACCTGTTCACCCAGGGCACGAGCCATTAACCAATATTCCCAGACGGACTCCAACCAATGCCCGGCATGAAACTTACCCATACCTGCGGTACCCATGCCATGACCGGCGATGCGCGCATACACAGCATTGGCCCTGTCCTGTTCCGCCAGCGTTTCCGTCACCGGAGATATTTCTTGCCGGGACGCAGACAGGCCGTGCAGATACAGATAACACACGTCGGTTTTTTTTGGCTGCTCGGGGTTGGCGAATACCACACAGGCTTCCGCACCTGGCTTCAAGCCTCGCTCATTCGCCTCACGGGCCTGCAGCCGGTCAGCGATTTGGGAAAACGATGAGAAGGGTGGCAATTGACTCGGCAAAACCGGGGGAATCAGTGTCGGCCGCGCCAACTTAGGCCAGAGTAAAAGGCCCATGGATGCGAAGAATACAACTGCAATTACATAAGCCATGTACGATCCTTTTCTGCTGCCATAAATCGCTCCAAACGTGCACTGAGCTGGGATTGAATCCACGCTGCTAACGCCTGCTGATGATGTGACTTCCAACGGCCATTTTGTAAGGTCTTCACCCATTTCAATAGCTGAATCTGTGCGCTACGATCCCATTGTTCAGCGGTATTATGGAGTGTAAAGGCCGAGCGCTCGGCGTGGGGTTTAACCCACAGCTGTTGCACAAAACTCAGGGCTCTCGACATGACCACCAGGGGAAAGTTCGGATGTTTCACCGGCCCGATAAAGGTTTTTTCCTGACTCAAACGAAACAGCCCCCAGCGCTGACCCGGCTTTTGCTTGGTGGCCAACCAGCCACTGGCAGATCCCACGACACCACCGGACACAGCACCCAGCAATAGAGATGCGCCACCCAACCCAACATCAATGGCCAAGCCAGCCGCAGCACCAGCGGCCGCACTCACCAGCAACAAGTCCTTTTGTTTTAACCCCCATAAATACCAGGTTTCCGTGCGCATCAGATTATGCGCATCAAGTGCCCAGTCCGCTATGCGATCGACCTCCGTCGACTGAAAATGCCAGAGGTCGAGGAGACTGTGAAACCATTGACGTTCGGCATCATCCAGCTTCTGCCGCAAAATCTCTTCGGCTTTAAGGCCACTGGCACGATGTAAGGCATGCATAGGCTCGCGGCGATCCATTTGCTCACACCAATACTGGGCTAAACGTATACTAACGTCCTTCAACCTTTGCTGCTGGCGCTGTTCCAAACCGGCACACAATTCAGCCATGGCGTCAGACCAACCCAAACGCAACTCGCCAATCGCACGCAATAACGTCAACCGGGCCGGTAAGTCAGCGGTGAGCGGATTAAATACCCTGACCCACTGAAAATACTGCTCTAAGGTGCCCAGCCACTCCGTTCGTTCCTCGCCGACCGTCATCGGATTGATGACCGCCATGCGAGGCTGTCCGGTCCAGCGCAGAATCTCCATTTCCGCTTCGTCTGCGGCGGTAACCGGCTGTGCCGCATCCACGACATATAAAATGCCGGCACCCGCCATAATGGGCGTCAACAAGGCGACTTCGTCAGGAAACCTTGCTGCGTGCGTGGGCTCGGCGAGAAACTCTTTGATCCGTGCTGGCCGTTGCGCCGGATTGACCGCCACACTGGTCAGCCAGTCAAGCACTTGGTGAGGACGCTGAAACCCCGGCGTATCGGTCAATTGTAGGAGCGTTTTTCCATGCCACTTAAAATAGAAGCTGTCCGCTTGCCTCGTGGTCCCGGATTCCAGCCCCACCTGCACCGTATCATCCTCAACTAAGGTAGACACCATCGAGGACTTACCCTTGTTGGGGTGACCTACCACGCATAGATGGGGTGCCAATCGTTGCATAAAGCGCTACGCCTTTGTAAGCCAAGTTAAGCCATGTTGACGGGCAAACGCCTGCCAACTCGCCAGGTGCCGAGCACTGTGCGCATGGCTGTCGCCATGTACATAAAGCGCTTGTTCAGGTTGCCAGACCTGTTGAGCCTTAGCGATCCAGTCGCCGAGTTCTGCGACCGGCGAACGCCCGGCTAACACATGCCAAACCATTCGGCGAGGTCGGATCTGCTCCACTGCACGCCAGCGCTCAAGGTCGACTTGCCATATTTGATCGCCCAACACCACCGCAGAAAAGCCAGCGCTAAGAGACTGTTCCCAGTCCAGCATGAATGCATCTTCCCACTGGCCGAAAGGCGCTTCTAACAGAGTTTGCTCGGAGCGATGGAGCGGTCTGGCATCGTGCGTTGACTGTACAGCTACGGCTTGCAGAGATAAGCGTTTCCAGCGGTAAAAACAGTATGTCCCCAGCAGCACACGAGGTAGGAAGTTATAAGCCAATATATTCGCCAGCAGAAAAGGCCACCATGCACCCGCAAGTTCTGTATTGCCTGATTGGGGCGCAATGCGAACAAAACGGGTAGCATCCAGAACGTCCGCATTGGGTACCGCTGCCGACCACCACCCCGCCCAAGGAAAAGCAATCGTGTGCACGAAGGACGTCAAATGCACGGTTGTGAGGGCCAAGGTTGAACTCCAACCAAACGCCAAATCAGAAAATAATAGGAGCAGCAAAAACGTAGCCATCAACGCGAGGGCAAAAAGAGCCCACGCCCATTGCAGCAACATGGCCAAGTGCCAACGTTGCAAAGACGTTGGCTGCCAATACGCCGTGCCCCGCCACCACGTTAAAACCCATGGACGACGACCACCAAACATTAGCCATATCAAAGCAATCAGTGAACCCATAAAAGGCAATCCGGCCCACAACAGCCACAACCAGAGGACATTAATACGTCCGTCCGGCGCGTAACTCAATCCTCCAAGGGCGACGAACACCCCCAACAGCGGAGCCATCGCCCAAACCCATAGGGGGAACGTCAACTCACCCGCTATAATGGAAGAAACCCTCACTGATTCGTTGCCTGAACCCATGCAAACCATGACTTGTAGATAGGGAAGATAGCGAAAGTGTGCCAGATCTGGCGCGCCACTGCACCACTATAACATTTGACCTGAACACGAAGAGCGCGTTAGAAAGTACCGAACTATTAATCGACTGTTTGCACTAGGAGAGAACACCATGCACACAAAAAGTCTTTGGCTACTGATCGTCGTACTGTCCCTGACCGCTTGCGCGGGAAAACCTGTACCAGAACCACAAGCCGACGATTGGCAGGAAAGGATGCAACAACAGCGTGACCGGGCGTTTGACGAATTGGATCGCCAAACCGGCCAGTAAACCGACTTACAAGCCGCGCTGTGCCAACATACGTTCAACCGTATCAACCACAGCTCGAGTTTGGCTGTCGATTTCGATGTTAACCACCATACCCGCTGCCGCGTGACCGAAATTGGTGAGCTGCAAGGTTTCCGGGATCAGACTTACAGTAAAACCTTCCGCCGTGAGATCGACGATGGTCAGGGACGCACCATCCACACCGATATAGCCTTTGCTGAACAAATAAGGTCGCAACGCTTCCGGGACGTCTATGGTTAACAATCGCCCATGGCCCAAAATGTCGACTTTAGCCACTTTGCCCATCGTCGCAACATGACCCGAAAGCAAGTGACCGCCCACCTCATCCTGACCCTTCATGGCCCGCTCAAAGTTGAGGGAATCGCCGACTTTTGCCTGCCCTAAGGACGTTAACTGCAAAGACGTTTGCATCACATCAAAGTCAACCACGTTGCCTTGCAGACCCACCACCGTCAAACACACACCATTTAATGCAACGGATGCACCGCGTTCGACGTCTTCAATTTTTCCCTCCGGAAAGGACACCTTGAGCCGCACCAAGTCTTGATCCGGCGCAACCTGAACGACTGTTGCCTTACCCTGCACAATGCCTGTGAACATAAAACCCTCAATCTGGGATGTTGTAATCCGTAACGGGAACCCAATCATTGCGCCCGGGCAACCGCTCCCAGACACTGCCTACTTCAGAGCACTCAAGTAGGCTTGAGATACTGGGATCCAATCGCTCCATACAGTCCAGCGGCGCCACCAAAGCGCTGCCCTCCTGCATTAAAAACTCGTCTGATTCCAAACCTGAGTAGAACCGGAAACCCGTGTCATTCACGTGGTTCGGATTTTCTTTGTAGAAAAAGCGGATTGGCATCGGCTGCTCATTGAGTATCATGCTGGAGGCGAGACACAGGTGCCCGCTCGACATCACGGCTACTGACCGACCAATTTCACTCATTACTGCGCCTACACTGTTGCCAAAAGGGCGCGCATTATATAGACCGGATTCCGTCTTTGAGAACCCCCCTAAGTCCCTTTTTCGTGTGAAGAAAAAAACTCTCCAACAGATCAACTGCTTACAAATGTTACATTTTGTAAACGCCCACCAACAGCATGCTCAGTCTTGCCAAAGGGGCACAAGGAAGATCAGAATTGCGGCCTGTTTGCTGTCATAGAAAAGAAAAGAGCACAGAAAAAAAGAAAAAACGAGGTACACTTGCTATATTAGAGTAATATATTAACCAGTGTTCATTTTCCCTATCGGTCAACTTATTTTGTGAAATCCGTCATAAAATGAATCCACTAGGCAATTTTCACCCTATAGTAGTATCAACGTCGTCTGAAAACTGTCGATCCAGAGGAATACAGAGGAATAAAGGATGGATGTGCAATCACAGCTAGCATCACTTGAACAAGCCATTACCGACGCTGAAGAGCGTAAGCGCGAATTCGTGCGCGACCACCCCAATGGCACCGGAGATAAAACCGAGCGCACCAAACTATACACCGATGTAGAGCGCGCGCGCCGGGCCTTACGGGAATTTAAAGTTAAGAATCAATTGGTTTAATCTGGCCGTACAGGTCTGTTTTTTTCGGACACCATAGGCTGTCACGCATGGTATCGAAGTCGCCACGTTATTCTATTTGCCCGGCAGACCCTGCCGGGCACAATTTTGTCGTATCCATTCTTATTCCTGACCCTGCACCGGAACAAATGTTCTGGTTGCCTGCCTGGATTCCAGGTTCCTATATGGTGCGTGACTTTGCGCGCCACATAATTGGCTTGCAAGCGACCGACAACACTGGTGCACACATTGAGTTGGAGCAACTCGACAAGCAGACATGGCGCGCGCACCACACGAACACTTCGGTTCTGAAACTCACCTACCAAGTGTATGCTTGGGACCTGTCGGTACGCACCGCCTTTCTTGACCAATCCCGAGCCTTTTTCAACGGTAGCAGTGTATTTCTCGCCGTCAAAGGTCGAGAACAGGACCCGTGTTTGGTGCACATTGCGCCCCCTGCTGAGCCCGTTGATGGGGTGTGGCGCGTCGCCACGGCGCTACCTGCATTAACGGTAGACCCATATGGCTTTGGTGAGTATCAAGCAGAGAGCTACGATGCGTTGATCGATCACCCGGTCGAGATCAGTGATCATCAACCCGGCACTTTCCATGTTAACAATGTGCCGCATCAGATCGTCTTATCCGGTCGGCACAATGCGGATACGGATCGACTGCAGAATGACTTACAAAAGATTTGCCAGCAGCATATTAACTTTTGGCAGATTCCAGCACCGATGGATCAGTATGTATTTATGACCGCCGTTGTCGGCTCTGGCGCGGGCGGCTTGGAACATCGAGCCAGTACCGCGTTGATGGCCAGTCGGAATGACTTGCCCTATCGCGGGATGAAGGACACCACCTCCGGCTACCGCAATTATCTGAGTCTGTGCTCGCACGAATACTTTCATACCTGGAACGTAAAGCGCTTAAAACCACGTCGTTTCATACCCTATCAACTCGACAAAGAAAGCTACACCGAACTGCTCTGGTGGTTCGAAGGCATCACGTCGTACTACGACGATCTCGGTGTAGTGCGCGCCGGCTGCATGTCCGCAGAACATTACTTGGAAGCCTTAGCACAAACCTTTACCCGGGTGCACCGTGGCGTGGGTCGGACCAAACAAAGTATGGCCGAAAGCAGCTTCAATGCGTGGACCAAGTTTTACCAGCAAGATGAAAATGCTGCCAATGCGATTGTCAGCTATTACAGCAAAGGGGCTCTGTTTGCGCTGTATCTGGACCTGAGCATTCGGCAACGTACGCAAGGCCGCCAAAGTCTGGACGACCTGGTGCGCGCGGTATGGCAAACGCACAGTACCGACGGCGTACCCGAAAGAGGCATTCCCGTGGTGGCCGCGCAAGTGATCGCCTGTGACCTTTCCGATGTCTTCGCGCTTGGACTGTATGACACCGAAGACCTGCCACTTGCGCCGCTGCTGGCCGAGTTTGGTGTTCAGATGATCTGGGGTACGCCCCGTAATCTTCAACAGCCAGGTGGCCAAAGCACCCAACTCAAGTCCGACGCGTTGTGTCTCGGCGTGCGCTTCGAGCAACACCCTTTAGGAGCCAAGGTTGCTGTCGTGCACACCGACAGCCCAGCCCACAAGGCGGGCATTTCCGCAGGCGACATCATCATTGCAATCGATCAATTGCAAACCGACGCTGCACGGATTGACGCGCAACTCGCGCGATATCAAGCCGGGGACAAAATCAACATCCACCTGTTCCGCCGTGACGAACTGCGTGAACACCACGCAACGTTGGCCGTGGGCGCTCAAACAACCTGCGTGCTGTCGCTGCACGATCGATATAAGGTATCTTTATGGTTGGAAATCGACGCATGAACTCATGGCTCACGCTATTGTTGATTGTGGGTGTGGTGTATACCGTACTGCGCGTGATCATAATTCCACTGGTACCACCCAAGATGATCGGCTTGACCGCCAGTGGACACCTGCAACCCTGCCCGAACACCCCAAATTGTGTGTCCAGTCAGGCATCGCCCAGCTCCAGCGCTTATGTTGCTCCACTCGTGTTCAATCCAACGCTGGGCCATCCCATGGATCAACTGCGTACAATACTGGCTGAGATGGGTCGTAACGACATCATGACCGATTCACAACAATACATGCACAGTGTTTTTGTATCGCCTCTGATGGGGTACAGAGATGACGTCGAATTCCTGCTCCTGAACGACGGTAACTCGGTCCAGGTGCGCAGTGCCTCTAGAATTGGTCGGGAAGACTTCCAAGCCAACCGTAAACGCATCGAAGCCCTCCGCCAGCGCATCCAAAACCGCTCAATCTAGTCTTTTAGCCGAAGGGCTCAGATTCCTGCGCCGCCTCTCCTACTCAATAAATACACAGCCTGTTGAATCCAGCGTACTGCAGACGGCCGAAAAACATGCGTCTTGTATCAAGAAATGGCCTCTTGTTGACAACATCAACACTCAAAATGGCAAATCTATACTTGCATTTCGTTGATGATTCATTAATGTATTGTTTATGTTGAGGCCAAAAAAAGAAAAAACACGGTACATTCTCAACCTTGGCATCGACGACACCAAGAATGCACCAGGGACCTAGACCCTCACATTGACGTGCTCAATTACTCCTCAAAACAACTAACTAGGAGACTGTTCATGAATACTCACGCACTCACTTCGACGCCGTGGTCTTTTTGGGTTGATCGTGGAGGTACATTTACTGACATTGTTGCGCGTCAACCTAACGGTGAGCTTGTCAGTCATAAACTCCTTTCAGATAATCCTGCGCAATACAAAGATGCCGTTGTTCAGGGCATAAGAGACTTGATGGGCATCGCAAAAGACGCACGAATTCCCGTTGAACAAATCCACGAAATAAAAATGGGCACCACAGTTGCCACCAACGCCTTGCTGGAACACAAAGGAGAACGGACACTTCTTATCACAACCAAGGGATTCCGTGATGTCTTACATATTGGTTACCAGTCTCGGCCGGATCTTTTCGCCATTGATATTAAGATGCCCGAAATGATCTACGAGGAGGCCATAGAGGTGCATGAGCGCGTCAATGCACAGGGGGACGTATTGGTACCTCTTGATACGGCTGATGCGCGAAAATTGCTGAAAGATGCCTATGCGAGAGGCTTCCGGTCCTGCGCTATTGTATTGATGCACAGCTATCGATTTCAAAACCATGAAAAAATCATCGCGGAACTGGCAAGAGATATTGGCTTTTCACAAATTACTATGAGCTCAGAGGCCAGCCCACTGATGAAGATCGTTAGCCGTGGAGATACGGCTGTGGTTGACGCCTATCTTTCGCCCATTTTGAAACGCTACGTAAATCAAGTCGCCAGCGAACTCGGCGCATTCGTTGCTGAACCCGGCCGCTTGATGTTCATGCAATCCAATGGAGGCTTAACCGATGCTGGCCTTTTCAATGGAAAAGACGCCATTCTAAGTGGCCCAGCCGGCGGGGTGGTCGGCATGGTAAAAACAGCAGAAAACGCAGGCTTCAAGCATTTAATCGGCTTTGACATGGGCGGCACTTCGACCGATGTCTGCCACTATCAAGGCGAATACGAACGGACATTCGAAACAGAAGTCGCAGGGTTCCGGTTGCAAACACCGATGATGTCCATTCACACGGTGGCAGCAGGCGGAGGCTCAATTCTAAATTTCGACGGCAGTCGGTTCAGAGTTGGACCCGACTCAGCTGGAGCCTATCCAGGGCCAGCCTGTTACCGCAATGGCGGTCCTCTTACCGTTACAGACTGTAATGTCAT
This sequence comes from Salinispirillum marinum, assembly GCF_042650105.1. Classification (NCBI taxonomy): domain Bacteria; kingdom Pseudomonadati; phylum Pseudomonadota; class Gammaproteobacteria; order Oceanospirillales; family Saccharospirillaceae; genus Salinispirillum; species Salinispirillum marinum. Next base: position 16,604 of record NZ_JBHSAL010000001.1, read on the forward strand.
GCTGGGCAAGCTTCAACCCGAGTATTTTCCGAATGTATTTGGACCAAACGGTGATCAACCCCTCGATGTCCAGACGGTTCGCGAGGCGTTCTCAGCCCTCGCTGTCGAAGTCAAAGAAAAGACTGGCCAAGACTTAACCCCCGAACAAGTCGCAGAAGGCTTTCTGTCCATTGCCGTCGACAACATGGCCAATGCCATCAAACACATCTCTACCCAGCGTGGCCACAACATACAAGATTATGTTTTATGCTGTTTTGGTGGAGCGGGCGGTCAACATGCCTGCCTAGTCGCGGAATCATTGGGTATGAAAAAGGTGTTTCTACACCCCTATTCTGGCGTTCTGTCCGCGTTTGGTATGGGTTTAGCTGATGTCCGTGATTTAACCGAAAGCAGCGTCGAGAAGCCTCTTTCAGAAGCCTTGCTTGTTGAACTGAGAGCGTTGAGTAACGCGATGGCAGAAACGGGCAAAGCAAAACTTGCGGCTCAGAGAGTGCCCAGTAATGCCATCAATACTCTGGCTCGACTGCACATTCGCTATGACGGGTCTGATACCAGCATCCTTGTTCCCTTTGGCGCTATGAAGGAAATTATCGAGCGCTTTGAATCCGAGCATAAACAACGCTTTGGCTTTGTATCAAACTCATCCACATTAATCGTAGAAGCGATTCAAATGGAGGCGTTCGGAGGGGGTTCGCAACTCGCACGCAGCAGTGTTGACCCGGAAATCTCGCCAGAGTCCAACACGGCGAAATACCATCAGCTGACCACCAAAGGTCAAAAATACGACGTGCCATTCTACGTGCGAGAGAACATCACAGCCAACAACCCAATCGTTGGCCCTGCAGTCATTGTCGAAAAGACCAGTACTCTAATGATTGAGCCCGGCTGGGTTGCGAGCCTAACCGCCGACAATGATATCATCCTAGAGCAGCGCGTTCAGTCCAAAACCCAAGTTTTGGCCGCCACTCAACCCGATCCAATTACCCTTGAGATATTCAATAATCTATATATGCACATCGCCGAGCAAATGGGGCTGGTGCTGCAAAACACGGCTGCTTCGGTCAACATAAAAGAGCGTCTCGATTTTTCATGTGCCATTTTTAATGCCGATGGAGATCTGGTAGCGAATGCTCCTCATATGCCCGTTCACCTAGGCTCAATGAGCCACAGCATAAAAACGATTATCCAAAAAAATTCGGGGACCATGCGTCGAGGTGATGCATTCATGCTGAACGATCCGTACAACGGAGGCACCCACTTGCCCGACATTACGGTCATTAAGCCGATTTTTAATCCCCACAATGATGATATCGTTTTTTATGTCGCGTCACGCGGCCACCATGCGGATGTTGGCGGTACAACACCGGGCTCAATGCCATCAGATTCAAGCCACATTGACGAAGAAGGCGTTTTATTCGATAACGTAAAAATCGTTGATCAAGGCCATTTCCAAGAGTCTCTGATTCGTCAATTGCTGTCGAGTGCCTATTACCCTGCTCGGAACATCGACTTCAACATCGCTGATCTTCGCGCACAGTTGGCGGCCTGCGAGGCGGGGATGCTATCGTTGCTTAACGTGGTCAAGCAATATGGGCTGGAGGTCGTCACCGCTTACACGCACCATGTGCAAAATAATGCAGAAGAAAGTGTCCGGAGAGTCATTGACGTGCTGTCAGATGGCGACTTTGAATATCTCATGGACGACAACTCTAAAGTAAAAGTCGCCATCAGCGTCGACAAACAAGCACGATCAGCGACCATAGACTTTACCGGAACCAGCCATCAACACCCATCGAACTTTAATGCACCGTTGGCCGTCACACATGCCGCAGTTCTGTATGTATTTAGGTGCTTGGTCAATGACAAGATTCCGCTGAACAGCGGCTGCTTGCGACCCCTAAACATCATTGTTCCGGAAGGATGCATGCTCAACCCAGAGTACCCCGCTGCGGTCGTGGCGGGAAATGTTGAAGTTTCACAACTCGCAGTGGACACTCTGTTCGGCGCCCTGAATGTCGCTGCCGCGTCTCAAGGTACGATGAATAACGTTACGTGGGGCAATCATGAATTTCAATATTATGAAACGCTGTGTGGAGGCAGTGGAGCAACCCGGCAATCGAATGGTGTCAGTGCCGTGCATACACATATGACCAACTCTCGACTGACCGACCCGGAGATTCTCGAGTTTCGGTTCCCGGTCATGCTGGAAGAATTCAGCATTAGACACAACTCTGGCGGGAAAGGAAGGCATACGGGCGGCAACGGGGTAATTCGCAAAACCCGTTTCTTAGCGGATATGGAGGTGAGTGTATTGTCCAATCGTCGAGTGGTCCCGCCTTATGGGTTGCAGGGCGGAGAAAACGGAGCGGTCGGCAGGAACTGGGTACTTCGGGCAGACGGATCGGAGCAAAACCTGGATTCAAAAGCACACACCAAGCTGAATAAAGGCGATGTTTTAGTGATTGAAACGCCCGGAGGTGGTGGCTTCGGCGAGCGAAGCAACTGACGCAAAAAAGTGAGCCAGATTCCGGACTGGCTCACATAAACGTCTCATGTGGTTAAAACCTCACAGAGCATCGACTAGGCAACAGCAAAGGGGTCCTCTAAGGGCTCCTTGTACCACACCACTGAATGTGCCAGTAAGAACTGGGCTGCATAGTAGCTGCCCATAATACCTTGGTCGCCCCAAGCAACGGGCGACACTAAAATGTGATAGCCCAGCAGCAAATCCGAAAACAAGAAAGCCAACACGCCTGGAATGGCGACCCAGTGTACGCGCTTACACAACACCGCAAAGATGGCCATCAAACCGATAACAGACATATAGGACACAACGGCTATCTGTAATTGCCCAGTGACCGACGGTAAGAGCAAATACCCACCCAACAACAAACCGCAAATAATGACCATCACAACTAACCAGCGGATATGCGCCATGGAGCTGGCTTGGGCAAAAATACGCAAATAGAACAGGTGCGCCAGTAAGAACGCCAGTAAGCCATATAAGAAGCGATCTTCCATCAGCAACATCACATCACCGACGGCTGAACACAGGAGCGCTAGGATAATCCAAGGTTTATGCTGTAAGGCATCGTCTGGCGTTTTTCGCCACACCCACAAGGCCAATAGAACGACCGGCAATGGCTTGAACACCCAGTTTACTTCAGGAATAAACCAGTTATAGGTCATGTTCAGAACATAGCCTAAGGCTAACACCAGCCACACGGTGTAAAACACCATCGTTTCACGCACACTGCTCACAAGAAATCCCTCACCATCAACATGCGGCTACTCTAGCCCAGCAGCCGAGCATCGCGCAATCAGCCTGAGCGCTTGAATGCACACTTTTAGAGCTCTCTAAAACTACAAAAATTAACAACCGCAAGGAAGCCTTACGCCACGCGGGCTCGTTAAAAAGTCAACAAGGCTGAGTAGGAAAATTTGAAAAAATCAACTTGCTACATACAACGGGTAGTGGTTTAGAATAGCCATCACCACAAGAACTAGTGTTTACAGATTTTGAGCGACCGCCGCAGCCGGCACCGCTTAATCGCCGTTGAGACACTCCTGAACGTCGACAAACACAGGTAGCAGGATTTTTACCATGACCGAAACCATACGCCCCGACCAGACCGTACAAATTGCTTATCAAGACGCCTCCCTCGACATCTGGGATAAAAAATATCGCCTTAAAGATGGCCGAGGCAATGCCGTCGACCAGGACATGCACGGCTCCTTTGCCCGTGTCGCTGCCGCGATTGCGCAAGTTGAAACGACCAAAGCAAAGCAAAAAGAATGGCAACCTAAATTTCTCTGGGCCTTAGAGAATGGTGCGATACCTGCGGGACGCATACTCTCCAATGCCGGAGCGTTAGAGCACAAACCCGCCACCTCCACCATCAACTGTACCGTATCGGGTACGGTTGAAGACTCTATGGACGGCATTTTAAAGAAAGTTCATGAAGCCGGTTTAACGCTCAAGGCAGGCTGTGGTATTGGTTATGAGTTCTCCACACTGCGGCCACGCAACGCCTTTGTCAGTGGAGCGGGAGCCTATACCTCCGGCCCATTGTCGTTCATGGATATCTATGACCGCATGTGTTTTACCGTATCCTCGGCAGGCGGTCGTCGGGGCGCGCAAATGGCGACCTTTGATGTTGGCCACCCGGATGTGCAAGAATTTGTGAAAGCCAAGCGGGAAGATGGCCGCCTGCGCCAATTCAACCTGTCACTTTTGATCACCGACGAATTCATGAAAGCCGTGATCGATGATGCCGACTGGCCTCTTGCCTTCCCGGTCTCGGAAAAAGAAGCACTGCGTGACGAGCTGGATTTGAACAATGCCGATCAGGTCGTATGGCGCGATTGGCACGTAAAAGAGCCTTACTTACAGAATGCACAAGGTGAAGTGGCATTCCGGGTATACAAAACCATCCGCGCGCGGCATCTCTGGAACGCCATTATGTCGTCCACATACGACTACGCGGAGCCCGGATTTATCCTCATTGATAAAGTCAATGAAATGAACAATAACTGGTTCTGCGAAACCATACGCGCCACCAATCCGTGTGGCGAACAACCGTTGCCACCTTATGGCAGCTGCCTTTTGGGCTCGGTCAACCTGACCAAATTCATCGAAAAGCCCTTTACCCCGGACGCTCGCTTCAACTGGGAGAAATTTGAAGAAGTGGTGAGCATTTTTACCCGCATGCTCGATAACGTGGTAGAGATCAACGGCTTGCCGCTGGAACAGCAACGCCAGGAAATAACGTCCAAACGTCGGCATGGCATGGGCTACCTGGGGTTGGGTTCAACCATAACCATGTTGGGCATGAAGTACGGTGACGAGAACTCAGTGGCGTTCACCGAGCAAGTCACAAAGGCCATGGCGATGACCGGCTGGCGCAGCGCGTTGGACCTGGCAAAAGAAAAAGGTCCTGCTCCCATTATGGAGCAGGAATTTGAAATCACCGCTGAAATGATGCGTAAACGCCCTGAGCTGGCGCAAGATGGCTACCAGGTAGGTGATAAATTGCCTGGCCGGATCCTGCATGCCAAATACAGCCGCTACATGCAGCAAATTGCGCAAGAAGACCCTGAATTGATCAATGAGCTGGCGAAGATCGGGGCACGTTTTACGCACCACAGCTCCATTGCGCCGACGGGCACTATATCGTTGTCGATTGCCAACAATGCGAGCAACGGCATTGAGCCCAGTTTCGCGCATCACTATTCACGCAATGTGATCCGTGAAGGCCGTAAGACCAAAGAAAAGGTTGACGTATTTTCTTTTGAACTCTTGGCCTACCGTGAACTCGTGAATGCAGCGGCCATGCCATACACCGAAGAAGCCGCGAATAAGCTGCCGGAGTATTTCATAACCTCCGACGATATCGCACCCAAGCAACACGTTGATATCCAGGCAGCGGCACAAAAGTGGATTGACTCATCGATTTCCAAAACGGCCAACGTACCGACGGATTATCCTTATGAAGAGTTCAAAGACATCTACCTCTATGCGTACGAGAAAGGTCTCAAAGGTTGCACCACATTCCGTTTTAACCCAGAGGCATTCCAAGGCGTTTTGGTCAAAGAGAAAGATCTCGAAAACACCACCTATCGCTTCCAGCTCGACGATGGCAGTACCATCGAGCTGAAGGGCAATGACAAAGTGGAATACGACGGAGAAACCCATACCGCAGCCAATCTGTTTGATGCGTTAAAAGAAGGCTACTACGGTAAGTTCTAATCAGGATTGATCATGACTGTACATAAAATCAGCAAAAAAATTACCGGCTACGAGGTGGTAACACCTGAAAAAGCCGCACAAGAAGCTCTGGCGGCGGCACCTGCCGCACCGGAATTGCAGCAAATTCATGAGTCGTTGGATCGACCCGAAGTGTTACTGGGGTCTACGTACAAAATTAAGACACCAATGTCTGAGCATGCTCTCTATGTCACCATCAATGACATCGTACTGAACCAGGGCACCGAACATGAAGAGCGCTGGCCTTTTGAAGTGTTCATCAACTCGAAGAACATGGACCACTTCCAGTGGGTTGTTGCCTTAACGCGGGTTATTTCTGCCGTGTTCCGCAAAGGTGGCGATGTGACCTTCCTCGTGGATGAAATGAAGGCCGTCTTTGATCCCAAAGGGGGCTACTTCAAGCCCGGTGGTAAGTTCATGCCCTCTTTGGTCGCGGAAATTGGCGATGCCATTGAAAGCCACATGAAGATGATCGGCCTGATCAAAGAAGAAGGCTTGAGTGAACACCAACAAAAGCTGATCAACGAAAAACGCGCCGAATACGAAAAATTGAACGGCGGAGGTGCCAGTAAGGCTGCGGTTGACAGTGGCTTTCCGGCCGATGCGCAACTGTGCGGCAAATGTAACACCAAAGCCATGGTCATCATGGATGGCTGCCAGACCTGTTTAAGCTGCGGCGATTCCAAGTGCGGCTAACCTAAAAACCCAACGCCACGCGGCAAGTGTGAACTCACTGACCGCGTGGCGAATTTTGTCTGCTGTTCAAAATTCCACCCCCCATACAGCAAAAAAAGTGCGAAAAGGCTGTTAATGCCCCGCAATGAGAGTATGCTTGTTGAAGTTACACAAGTAGCAGGCTGAAATTAGCCGCTCGATTGCTTAGACTTTTGATACCGTGGTTTTACCACCCTGCCGAAAGAATATCGTTCCAGCGTCTACATACTCCCCTATTATTTGCGTAATACAGAGCTTGGCTCTGGCAAGTATGGCATTGCGCCTTGCTTGAGTGCGCAACACTTTTGTTTAACCACTGAAGTGTTCGCCGAAAAGAATCGGTCAGGTATTTTAACCGGCCATGTAAATTACCGACCCAAAATGGGCGGTGTATAAAGTAAAAGAGGAAATTTTTAGAAATGTCAGGTCAAACTATTACCGGCACAGTTAAATGGTTCAACGATGAGAAAGGTTTCGGCTTCATCGAGCGTGAAGGCGGCACAGACGTATTCGTTCATTTCCGTGCAATCAACGGTACTGGTCGTCGCACTCTGTCAGAAGGCCAGCAAGTTACTTTCGAAGTAACTCAAGGTCAGAAAGGCCCACAAGCCGAAAACGTAACACCTCTGTAAGGATTCGTCCTCGTACAGCAGTGAGCGTTAGCTTCTGAACATTAAAAAGGCGGTTATACCGCCTTTTTTGTTGCCTGTGTTTTAGGTCTGCTCAAAGTTCAGCCACATCCCCTTGTTTAGCCTCAAGTGCCTGTACCAGGGTCCGCGCCGACACCTCAATCTCCAAACCGCGACGCCCCGCACTGATATGAATGCTGGCTTGCTGAAAAGCACGATCATCAACCACAGTAGGCAGGCGCTTCTTTTGCCCCAAAGGGCTGATACCGCCCAATACATAGCCGGTGATACGCTGCGCATCTTCCGCTGACGCCATGGCAGCCTTCTTCCAACCCAAGACTTTAGCGGCCCTCTTTAAATTCAACATACCGGCCACGGGCACCACAACGGTAGCGAATTGTTTGGCGCCATCCGTTACCAGCAGGGTTTTAAACACCACATTGGGCGACAAGCCAAGCTTATCCGCCGCTTCCAGGCCATAGCCTTGGGTGCCCGGCTCATGGTCGTAACTGTGCACACTGAAGGGCAGTTTCAACTTCTTTAACGTATCGATGGCGGGCGTCATACTTCATCAGTCCTTACGCGATGTATCGTCCAGCCAAGGCTGTTCCCCATCAAAGGGGTCATCGTCATCGTCTTCTGGCGGCTCTTCCTGTGACTCCGGCTCAAACTCCCGCAGCCATCGAAAGATCAACGCCAATATGGCAACCTGAACGAGGTTGAAATAAACACTCACCATGATCGCCAGTACATTGCCGATCAATCCACCGATCGACGACTGCAAGAAAAGCGGCAACACGCTGATCAATAAGGGAAAAACAATTCCCAGCACCCCAACACGCCAATAATGACCGGCAGCCATTTTGCCTGCCGCGCGCAGCCCGCCATCCAAGCCCAGTGCAATGCGCGGAAAGATCATAGAGAATCGCCCGTAAACCAGAATGGCGACAATTAAAGCGATAAACAAACCGATCGAGCCAAAGACACCCAAACCGGTCATGGTCGATACCACCACCAAGGGCATGGCCACCAAGCTGGCGATGACCATGATAAGAATGGGCAATCCTAACGTCCAACCGGCGTACAGAAACTCCGCACCACCAAAACGCAGCCCCGGTGGATGTTCCGTTTTACCGGTGATAAACAATTGATGGGCAGGCACGGCTATCATGGCAGTTATGGCAATAAGCACCACCGACAGACTCATTAACAAAATGATATCAGGTTGCTCGCCGCCCATGTTCATGGTGCCAAGGCGCACCACCACCAACAACAAAATAGGCCAGCGTAGCGCGGTCCATAAAGTGCTGGCCATTTGAACCGGCAGCCGAAACGCAGCGGATACGACATCGCCAATAGGTAACTTCAACTCAACCGGTAACTGCAAAATGGACTCCCGTCTTCAATTTTTGGTTCATGATCTGTATTGTGCCTAGGGTTATGTGAATGTCCAGCGTGGCACTGTGTTGTAAGCGAGAGACTGTATTCACCCTATTCGTCTATTTTTGTTTGATCTTAAAGACCGGAGTGCATTATGCCTATAGAAACACAGGAAATCTGGAGCACTTACTTAGTGCCTTGGGGAACCAACATCGGCTTGGCCATCATCGTTTTCATGATCGGTAAGTGGCTTGCCCGCGCCGTGACCAATGGGCTGTCGAAGTTGATGGGCAAAGCGCGTCTGGATGCCATGTTGATTTCGTTCTTGAGCAACATCATCAATGCCGCATTGATGGTCGTTGTTGTCGTAGCGGCATTGTCTCAGTTAGGCGTTGAAACCACATCGCTGGTGGCGTTACTGGGTGCTGCGGGCCTCGCTGTAGGTTTGGCACTCAAGGATTCCCTGTCTCATTTTGCGGCTGGGGTTATGATCATTCTTTTTCGGCCCTTTAAAGCCGGAGATTATGTTGAAGTTGCAGGCACCGGCGGCACCGTCATGAAAATATCTGTATTCAGCACGGAATTGAAAACGCCAGACGCCCGGCAAGTGATTGTCCCTAATGGGTCCATCTATGGTTCAAATGTGGTGAATTATTCCGCCATGCCCACGCGCCGCATCGATCTGGTGGTTGGCATCTCTTACGATGCTGACATGAAGACGGCCAAAGAAGTGATCATGAAAGTTTTACAAGCACACCCTAGTGTCCTAGCGGATCCAGAGCCTGTCGTTGCAGTTGCCGAGCTCGCGGACTCTTCCGTCAATCTTGTGGTCCGCCCTTGGGTCAATACGGAAGATCTCTGGCCAACACGGTTCGCCTTGATAGAGCAGATCAAGGAAGCCTTGGACGCCAATGGCATCGCCATACCTTTTCCACAAGTGGATGTGCACTTTGACCGCCCCGCTGCCTGAAACAACCGAGCTTAATTTAAGGCTTGCACGGCAAGGCGACCTCGCGGCCATCGTGGCGATCTATAACGCCGCGATCCCCGGTCGTCAGGCCACGGCGGATACGTCACCAGTATCGGTGGAAGACCGACTGCAGTGGTTTGCCGACCACCAAGTTCCTGAACGACCGCTGTGGGTCGCTACGCCTTTGGGTGATGACGATGCCGTTTTGGGCTGGGCCAGTTTCAGTACGTTCTATGGACGCCCGGCGTATCGTGGCACAGTGGAACTGGCCGTCTATGTCGCACCCGATGCACAAGGAAGAGGCATTGCCAAAGCGCTGGTGAAGCAACTGTTAATACAGGCTCCGGCACTACACATACACACCGTGCTGGGTTATGTTTTCTCGCACAACCACCCCAGCCTGGCGCTGCTCACCGGCATGGGATTTGAACCTTGGGGCCAATTACCCCATGTTGCTGTGCTGGATGACCAACACCGCAGCCTCACCATCGTGGGCAAAAAAATCGCCTAAACCGGTATGGGGCAATCAATAAACTGAACATCCAAGCCCCATACCTTAGCCGCCTCGGCCCCCAAAGCCTGCACGCCATAGCGCTCGGTTGCATGATGGCCTGCGGCAAAGAAGTGAATACCTAATTCGTGCGCGGCATGCACGGTCGGTTCGGAAATCTCTCCCGTGACATAAGCATCGGCACCGGCCTCCCATGCTGCCTGGATCATGCCTTGCGCCCCACCCGTACACCAGGCAATGCGCTGAATGCGCTCCGGGCCACCGGGAATATGCAAGGGTTTGTAGTCCAACACCTCATGAAGTTGACGTGCGAGTTGTTGGGCTGTCAATGCTTCTGCCGCTTGTCCGACATTACCGATGGGGCGCACACCAGGCTTGAGTCCGCCTTCTACCTGCCATCCCATGCGGGCCGCCAATTGGGCGTTATTGCCCAAGGTCGGATGAGCATCCAGCGGTAGATGATATGCCCACAAGGACACACCGGCGTCCAGCAACGCCTTTATCCGGCGCCGCTTCATACCGGCAATGCAGGCGTCCTCGCCTTTCCAAAAATAACCGTGGTGCACTAATACAGCGTCGGCACCGGCCGCAACAGCACGATCGAGAAAAAGCTGACTCGCGGTAACGCCTAACACCAATTTTTGCACCGGGCGGGCACCCTCTACCTGTAACCCGTTCGGGCAGTAGTCCTGAAAAGCATGGGGTTCAAGCGTATCATTGAACCACTGATCCAAGGTTGTAATGTCTACGGCCATACGGCTCCCCTTTGCATTAATCCGTGCCGGTATTGCGGCTTTTTATACGGTATTCCGTGGGTGAAAGTCCGGTCTTTCGCCGAAACCAATGGGCAAAATTAAAGGCGTCTTGATAGCCAACCCGCTGCGCGATCTGACGTACCTGCCATTCCGAATATTGCAGCAGCTCGCGGGCTCGTGCTAAACGCATGGTCGACACTTTCTGCATCGGTCCTTGATGGAAATATTGTCGGCACAAACGATGAAAATGCGACGGCGAATAATGCAATTCAGCCGCTAGGCTATCGAGCGTCCACGGCACATGCAAGCGATCCTCAAGCTGCAGAAACAAGCGCAGCAGCCGCTCATGCGTGCGATCCCGGCGGGCATCCTGTGTTACTTCCTCACTCAATAACTCCGCCACCATATGGGTCAGGCGTCGTCGCCGAGGCGATTGCATCTGATGATACAGACCATGCAAAAGGTGATACAAGCCCCAGCATGCTTCTGACGGTTGCACCCCCGCTTTGCGGGTATGCAAAAAGTGCCAAGGCTCGGTATCACCTAACAACAGCCAGCATGTTTTCCATTCTGTGCCATCGATCTCGAACCGAAACGGTTTGCCGGCAGGCATAAACATAAAATCGCCTGCTTGCACGGCATGCTGCCCATCCGGCAGTAGCAGCCGCCCCTGACCTTCAACGGTGAACACCAGGGTGTGCACATCCGGTTGTTTTCGCCCGACCACGTAGGTGCCACGCAACCAACTGACCCCCGCCATACGCCAATCGTGCTGACCCAACTCAGGGAAGTCCTGCTCGGTCAGAAACTTCTCCCGGCAGCGCTCATCAATATCCAGAATATCTTCCCACATGATCATAATTCACAGCCATGTCGATGGGATTGAACATACCACCCACCCGGGGATTTGTCTAAAATTCGTACGTTGAATCACCGTCTTGGAAATCTTTTCATGCTCTTCCCGAATCTTCTCAGTCGTCGCCCTCTCGTAAGAGAAGTGTGGGGGCTTGCCATTCCCGTGGCCATCCAATCCGCCTTGGTCTCTGCGTTGGGCATGGCCGATGTGTTGATGGTCAGCCATCTGGGCTCAGAAGCTGTTGCAGCGGTGGGTCTGGGCAGCAAAATTAATTTTGTCTTTATCTTACTGATGGCCGCACTCGGGACAGGGTGCAGCATTTTGGTCGCGCAGTATTGGGGGGCCGGTCGCCAGGATCGCGTACGCCATACCTTGGCACTGAGCATACTCGCGGGAACGCTGTTCATGTTGCCACTGACGCTGTTGGTGATATTAAACGCCGATCAGCTCATCATGTTGGGTACAGATAATTCACAGGTCATCATGCAGGGCTCGAGTTACCTGACCATCACCGCATTTACCCTGTGGCTCACCCAAATTGTCATCATCTATGAAGCCGCCTTGCGCGCTACGGGTGACAGCAAGACGCCGCTCTACTATGCCACCTTCACCATTGGCCTAAACATCATCCTCAACGTCTGGCTGATCAATGGCGGCTTGGGCGTGCCCGCCATGGGTGTTGCCGGGGCCGCCTTGGCAACCTTGCTGGCGCGTATGGCACAAGTTATGTGGATGTTCTTCGGCCAACAGCGGCAGAGTCCCCGTTTACACCTGTCTCGGCGTCATTTTTCCGAAGCACTAACACCGACCTTGGTGAAGCGCTACGGTTCGATGAGTTGGCCTCTGCTGGTGAACTTTACCCTGTGGTCCATCGGCTCGCTGTCTTACCACCTGATTGCAGGTCGCTTAGGAACAACGCCGCTGGCCGTAATGAGCTTGTTGAGCCCCATTGAAAGCATGTATCACAGTTTCTTTTTTGGGGTAACCAACGCCTGCTCCATCATGATCGGACAGCGTCTGGGCCGTGGACAGTTTGCTGAAGCTCGCGCATTGGCCAAAGGTTTTATGATATTTGCACCACTTGGATCTTTTGGCCTAGGGTTGATACTACTGGCGCTCTCACCGTTCTTTTTACCCCTGATTGGCAATCTGGACGCCGAAACGCTGCGGCAAACCCAGTGGGCATTTGCCATCATGTGCCTGGGATTTTGGCTCAAGGTGTTTAATATGGTATCCATTCAGGGCATCTTACGCTCCGGTGGTGACACCAAATTTTGTTTGTATTTGGATATGTCGGCGCTGTGGTTCGTTGGTTTGCCCTTGACGCTCGCCGCCGCTTTTTGGTGGCAACTGCCCTTCACGTTCGTGTATGCCATGATTCTGGCCGAAGAAGGCGCCAAAGCCCTTGGCAATATCTGGCGCGTGCGCCAGCAAAAATGGGTGCGCAACCTGACGGCAGGCGATGCACCAGATACGGCGCTGCAGGTCGCAGTCGCCGGATGATGTTTTAACTTGACGTTTCGCGCTCATGCGCCGGAATTTCAGCGCTCACCGTATGACTGGCCGAACGTTGGGCCAAGTACGCGCCCAACACCACGATACTGGCGCCCAACATTTGCACGCCGTTCAGCGCCTGCCCAAGCAGGACCCACGCGAGCAGGATGGCGGTGACGACTTCAAGGTAAGCGACCCCACCGGCAACCGGCGCGGATAACCGACGGATCGCCGCTACCCCAGTGACATAGGCCAGCGCCGTAGACACAATGCCGAGCCAAAACACGGCCACCCAAGCAGAAGCCGGAGTACCGGCCAATGAAATAGGGTTACGCAATAAAGACCACGGCAGCGACCATGGCTGCGCAATCAAGGTCATCAAAATAAACGCAATGGTGCCCCCGAGGGCGATCAGTGCCAACGGTGGCGTATCATCTTGAGCGGCATCAGAAAGCAAAAAGTACCCGGCTTGGCAGGCCGCCGCTGCCAGTGCAAACATTAACCCGAGCACATCGAGGCGGATGCCCTGCCACACTTCCAGTAACGCGGCTAGGCCTACCACGGCGAGCAATACGCCCCACACCGCAGTGCGAGCTACCGGCTGTTTGCGCACGGAAACCACCCAAAGCAAGACAAAGATAGGGCCGAGAAATTCAATCAACAGGGCTATACCCACCGGAATCCGCGCCACTGAAGCGAAATAAAACGCCTGCACGCCCGCAATGGGAAACACCCCATAGGCCAACATAAGACGCCACTGTCGCACCATCACCAGACGGTAATGCCAGGCCACGGGCGACAACACCAACACCATGCCGCATAACCGCAACCAGGTGACGTGCAAGGGTGTCAAACCCAAATCCATCAAGGGCCGCGCAAACGGGCCCGACCCACCAAAGGCCAAAGCGGATAGTAAAGCCAACAGCAATCCCGTTGTTTTCGTGCTCAAACGCCAGTGCATGTTCAAAACCTTAAGCAACCTGCAGAATGGCGCGCACCATCACAGATTACATCGACCCTGTAAAGCACCTATTTTCAACTCGGTTTCGTCTGCTGTTCGCATAGCTTTACTGGCTGGTTTCCACCGAATAGCCCTCTTCCTCAATCGCCGCTTTGAGCGCTGCAACAGCGGCAGTAGACGCCACGGTAACCCTACCGCTCGACAAATCAACCTCTACCTTGGCCTGTGCATCCAACTCGCCCACCGCCCGTTTAACCGCCGCAACGCAATGTCCACAGGTCATGCCAGAAACGTTAAACTCAACCATTCGTATGTCTCCTCGTTGTTATGCTGTGCTGTGAAAACGGTTTGATCTTAGACCTTTCCGTAACGGGAAGGTCAAGTAACGAATTTACTAGGCACATGGCTTGACCTTCCACCCACAGTAAGGTGCACAGTGCTGTTCGAGCAACAATGGCTAAGGACATGAGGGATTGAACATGAATACACAAGCATCACTCAATATTGACGGCATGACCTGTGCTTCCTGTGTACTTCGGGTAGAAAAAGCGTTATTGAAAGTGCCGGGAGTACAGTCGGCACAGGTCAATTTAGCGACGGAACGGGCGACCATCCACTATGAACGTGACCAAGCGGATACCGCCACCCTGATCGCAGCCGTTGAACGCGTCGGATATCACGCAACGCAACATTCCGACCGCCAGACACCCGATAGCCAAGCATCAGAACAGCACAAGCCCGACACCCTGAAACGCGACCTGTTCATCGCCGCAGTGCTGACTCTGCCCATCTTCATTCTCGAAATGGGTGGCCATGTGCTACCGGCTTTTCACCATTGGCAGATGTCCACCTTCGGCCAGCAAAACCTGTTCTATGCCTTTTTTGTGCTGGCTTCCATTGTGCAATTCGGTCCCGGCTGGCGCTTCTATGTCAAAGGGGTACCTGCGTTGTTACGTGCCGGGCCCGACATGAACTCCCTGGTGGTATTGGGCACCAGCGCCGCATGGTCATATTCTGTGGTGGCGACCTTCTGGCCTGCGGTATTGCCAGCCGGTTCGGTGTATGTCTATTTTGAAGCCTCAGCGGTCATTGTGACGCTTATACTGCTCGGACGGTATTTGGAAGCCAACGCCAAAGGACGCACGAATCAGGCCATTAAACGTCTGCTTAGCCTACAAGCTCATACAGCGCGTGTGGTACGTGAGGACAAGACGCTCGACATACCCATTGCCGATGTGCAACCCAACGATACCGTGTTGGTGCGTCCCGGGGAGAAGATTCCGGTAGATGGAGAAGTCATCAAAGGTAGCTCCTACGTCGATGAATCCATGTTGACCGGCGAACCCATTCCGGTCAGTAAAGCGGCGGGCAGCACCGTGGTTGGCGCTACCCTGAACCAGTCTGGCAGCTTGACCCTGCGCGCCACAACGGTCGGTGCCGACAGTGTGCTGGCGCGCATCGTGCGGCTGGTTGAAGAAGCCCAAGGCAGTAAACTACCGATTCAGAATTTAGTGGACCATGTCACTGCCGTGTTTGTTCCCATCGTCATGGCACTGGCCACTCTGACTTTTCTGGCCTGGTGGTGGCTTGGCCCTGAACCGACCATGACCCTGGCTTTGGTGAACGCGGTCGCGGTGCTTATCATCGCCTGTCCTTGCGCCATGGGCTTGGCAACGCCGACGTCCATTATGGTCGGCACGGGCAAAGCCGCTGAAATGGGTGTGTTATTCCGCCGTGGCGATGCCCTGCAAACGTTGCGCGACACCACGGTGGTGGCGTTCGACAAAACCGGCACATTAACCAAAGGCAAGCCGGAGCTTACCGACTTAGAAATAGTCAACGAGCCGACCCATGCGCTCACCCAAAAGCAGATTCTCGGGTTTATTGCGACGGTCGAAAACGTCTCGGAACACCCAATAGCCTCGGCCATCGTCGCCGCAGCTAAAGCGCAGGACATCAACCTGCCGGACATCAAGGACTTTCAAGCCCACGCAGGCTTCGGCATTTCGGCCGTCGTGATGGATCAAGCAGGTACCAGCAGACAGGTTTGGGTGGGTGCTGATCGACTTATGGAACAACAGGGAATTCCTGTAGCGGAACACGAGCACACCACCGCCAGTTGGGCCACCGCTGGAAAGACGCCCTTGTATGCGGCCATTGATGGCACCTTGGTGGCCTTATTGGCGGTATCCGACCCCATCAAAGAATCGTCGCGGACGGCCATTCAAGCTTTGCAAGAAGAAGGCCTGCGCGTCGCCATGATCACGGGCGACAACACCCGCACGGCGCAGGCCATCGCGCAACAGCTGGGTATTGATGATGTCATTGCCGAGGTGTTACCGGGTGGCAAAGTCGACGCCGTTAAAACATTGCAACAAACCTATGGCCACGTCGCGTTTGTGGGCGATGGCATTAATGATGCCCCTGCGCTAGCACAAGCGGATACCGGCATCGCCATCGGCACAGGAACGGACGTAGCAATTGAATCCGCTGATGTGGTCTTGATGTCGGGCGATGTGCGCAACGTTACCAATGCGATTGCGTTATCACGCGCCACGCTACGCAACATCAAACAAAACTTGTTTTGGGCGTTTGCGTACAACAGCGTGCTGATTCCCATTGCAGCCGGGGCACTGTTCCCGGCTTGGGGGATATTGCTTTCGCCCATGTTGGCCGCCGGTGCCATGGCCGCATCCAGCGTCTGTGTCATCAGCAACGCCTTGCGCTTGCGGCGCTTTAAAGCACCGCTGCAAATATCCTAACGGCCCATCGACGATGGTGCAGAGCTCACCCAAAGTTCGGTGGTCTGTGCCGCGACGGGTAGTTGAAGGCAGCCATCCTCGTTCGCCTTCACAATTTGCCCGGAATCCAAGCTGCACCAGGCTTGGTCCGGGTGATTATTCAAGAGCTGCACCGGCACGGTCAGCCGAGCATCAGTAATGCCTCGGTTGACCGCCACCAGCACGGAACGGTGCTCTAAGGCGCGCGCAAACACCCACATATCGCCTTCTGCATACAGATCCACGACCGCCCCATCGCGCAGTTCAGGCAATTCTTTGCGCCAGTTGATCGCCGTTTGATAGGTGCGTAACAGCGTCTCGTGCCACGTTTGATGATCCCATGGGAAGGGCGCGCGGCAAGCCGGATCTTCGCCACCCGTTAAGCCAACCTCATCACCGTAGTAGATGCAGGGTACGCCCAAATAGACCATGAGCAATCGCACGGCCATCTGCATACGGGGTTGATTTTCCTGCAACAAAGTAAAAAATCGCGGCGTGTCATGACTGTCCAACAAGTTAAATTGTGTTTTGGCCAGC
The DNA here is from genome assembly GCF_042650105.1 of Salinispirillum marinum. NCBI lineage: Bacteria > Pseudomonadati > Pseudomonadota > Gammaproteobacteria > Oceanospirillales > Saccharospirillaceae > Salinispirillum > Salinispirillum marinum. The sequence continues at coordinate 33,958 of NZ_JBHSAL010000001.1, forward strand.
GCGAAAGGAATCTTAGCCCGTGCTTCACGCATCCATGCCGCCAGATCAGCGGCATCGATATGCGCGGGTTGACGGGCAATATCAACTCCGGCTAAAAACATCCAAACCGGCTGCAGGAACCCGTAATAGTTCATGGCGCCGTCTTCCTGGTCACCCTGCAACCAGGATGTCGCCTCGAAGAAGTGCTCACCAAGGAAATAAGCCTCGGGGTTTTCTTCTTTGATCACCCGGCGCATGGCTTTTACGTGTGCGGCGTTGTTAGCAGCGCCCGCGCCCTCGCCGAGCATGTGAATGACATCCAAGCGCCAGCCGTCCATGGCGAAAGGTGGTCGCAACCAATGCCGCAGCACCGAGCGCTCACCTTGATAAAACACCTCGACAACGTCCGGGTTACTGTAATCCAGCACGGGCAGACTTTTGTGGCCCTTCCAACTGACGTAATCGCCATCAGCGGCCATAAAATAGTCGGCATAGGGTTGGATGCCCTGTTGTGCTTGTACAAACCATGGATGTTTCACCGAGGTGTGGTTCAGTACGCCGTCCAACAGCATCCGCATACCGCGTTGTTGTGTTTCGTGGCGCAGCGCCAACAGTGCGTCATCGCCACCCAAATGCGGGTCAATCGCAAAATAGTCGACGGTGTCGTATTTGTGGTTTGAGTCTGAACGGAACACCGGGTTCAAGTAAATAGCGGTGGCACCCAAGGTATGCTGAACATAGTCCAGTGCCTGCACAACCCCTGTCAGGTCGCCGTTAAAGAACTCACTGGGGCCATGCGCTTGGGCGGGCAGTTCGGCCCATGTTCGTGCCTTAACCGGTTGTTTATTCAAATAATGATAGGCACCATCGGCTACATTAAGCGTCGGGTCACCGTTACGGAACCGGTCCGGAAATATTTGATAGAAGATTTGCTCGCTAACCCAGGCCGGCGGCGCCTCGTGCGCCTGTTTGAAATGCACCTCCAACGGCGGTATGCGCGGATGCATACCATCGGCCGCGAGCCATAGCATTTGCTGGTCACCCTGCACTTTAAACACATAGGCCGTATGCGCCTGCACGCCATCTAATGCAAAGGACGCTTCATAGTTTTGCCAAGCGTCCGTGGTGTCCGTGGCCAGCATGGGCACGAGCAGTTCTTCGTTGTCGGGTTGAATTCGCACCCATACCTGTTGGACGTTTAGCGTTTTTTCAACACGAAGCTGCACCTGCAATTGTCCGTCAGCCTGGTGCAAAAAACCGGGAATAGGAAGATGGAAAAGTCCGTTGTTACGGCTGGTATTTATACTCACGGGACACCCGCTCAACTGTTATTGTTGCACAGCAGCGTAGCGATATATGACCATTAGGTTCAGATTGAATTGCGGGGTGGCGGGAAAGCACGCCTTGGGTGGAATGCTCCACCCAAGGCGTGAATTTTAACGGCAGAAGGTCGATTTACTCTTTGATGCGATATTCGGCACTGCGGGCGTGTGCGGTCAGCAACTCACCACGGGCCAATGGCCCGGCTGACTCGCCCAATTCAGAAGCACTGGCCGGTGTACAGTGAATGATCGAGGATTTCTTCTGGAAATCGTACACCCCCAGAGGTGAACTGAAGCGCGCCGTACCCGAGGTGGGTAGGACGTGATTCGGCCCGGCCACATAGTCGCCTAAAGCCTCAGAAGTATGGCGACCCATAAAAATGGCGCCCGCATGACGGATGCGATCAAGGTATTGCTCCGGTTGATCAACACTCAGCTCCAAGTGTTCTGGCGCGATACGATTTACCCATTCAATGGCTTCTTCCAAGCTCTGTACCTTGATCAAGGCACCGCGGTCGGCCAAAGACCGACGCGCAATATCCACCCGCTCGAGGGTAGGCAGTAACCGTACAATGGAGGCTTCTACCGCATCCAAATACTCGGCATCAGGACATAGCAGAATGGCTTGCGCATCGGCGTCGTGTTCGGCTTGCGAAAACAGATCCATGGCAATCCAATCCGGATCGGTTTTGCCATCACACACCACCAGAATTTCCGAAGGCCCTGCCACCATATCGATACCGACCTGGCCAAACACATGCCGTTTCGCTGTCGCGACGTAAATGTTGCCCGGCCCAACAACTTTATCCACCGCCGGCACCGTCGCCGTGCCATAGGCTAAGGCGGCTACCGCTTGCGCGCCACCAATGGTGAAGACTTGGTCAACGCCGGACAGCCAAGCCGCAGCCAACACAAAGTCGGACACGTTGCCGTCGGGTGTGGGATGCGCCATGATCACTTCCGGCACACCGGCCACTTTGGCCGTGACTGCCGTCATGACGACCGAACTCGCTAACGGGGCCAAGCCACCGGGTACATAAACCCCAACCCGGTCCAGTGGCGTTATGCGCTGGCCGAGGACGGTGCCACTGGCATCGGTGTACTGCCAAGATTCTTGCTTTTGGTGCTGATGGTAAGCACGAACCCGTTCGACGGAAATCTCCAAGGCCTGTTGCAACTTAGGGGACAGACGCTGGTAGGCTGCTTCCAACGCCGGGCGCTCTATGCGCAGTTCAGCCATCTGTTCGACGGCCATACGGTCAAAGCGGTTGGTGTATTCCAACAGCGCGTCATCTCCACGCGCGCGGACATCGGCAATAATCTTCAAAACCGTGTCGTTAACCTGGGTGTCCGACACCCCTTCCCACGCCAGCAGCGCATCCAACTGTTGACGGAAATCGTCTTGTTGCGAATCAAACCGACGAATGTGTCCACTGGTAGCCTTAGTCACGCTTACTTACCGCCTCTTCCAATTGTTTTACAATGGGCATGATGTGTTCCGCCTTCGTTTTGTACGCCGCACGCGACACCACCAAGCGCGTCGAAATATCGGCCATGTGTTCACGCGGCTCCAATCCGTTCGCCAATAGGGTATTGCCGGTATCCACAATATCGACAATGCAGTCGGCCAAATTCATGATTGGCGCAAGCTCCATGCCGCCATAGAGTTTGATGATATCAACCTGCCGACCCTGTTCGGCGAAATAACGCTTCGCCACTTTAACGAACTTGGTTGCTACTCGTAACCGCCCTTCTGGCATGACCGCGCCTTTGATGGCAGCGGTCATCAGACGGCAACGTGCGATGTTGAGGTCCACCAATTCATACATCTCCTGCCCACCATGCTCCATCAGCACGTCTTTACCGGAGACACCCAGATCAGCCACACCGTATTCCACGTATGTGGGTACGTCGGCGGCACGAATGACGATCAGTCGAACATTCGGCTGAGTGGTTTCAAAGATCAATTTACGACTGGTGTGCACATCTTCCAAAGGCTCTATACCGGCCGCCGCAAACAGCGGTAACGTCTCTTTCAGAATGCGACCTTTCGACAAAGCAATGGTAATGGCTGACATGAAATCTCTGGCTCTTTTAACGTGCAGGCCTCTGTTGAGGCCTGTTCATGGTTTTATCCGGGTGAACTCAGGTTAGTTCCCTAGCCAGCAACGCGCTTGATGCTCGCACCCAGTTGCTGCAGTTTTTCTTCAATGCACTCATACCCACGGTCAATGTGATAAATCCGATCCACCAAGGTTTCGCCATCGGCGACCAAAGCAGCCAACACCAGGCTGGCAGAAGCTCGCAAGTCCGTTGCCATGACCGGCGCGGCGTGCAGACGCTCGACACCTTGAATCACCACCGTATTGCCTTTAATAATCGCCTGCGCACCCATACGATGCAGTTCTTGTATGTGCATAAAACGGTTTTCAAAAATGGTTTCTTCCACCGTCCCTGTGCCCTCTGCCACGGCATTCAGTACCGTAAACTGGGCCTGCATGTCGGTGGGGAACGCCGGATATGGGGCTGTGGTGACATCCACGGCCTTAGGTCGGCGGCCTTCCATGTCCAGCAAAATCGTGTCGTCCGTCGTGACAATTTTCGCCCCGGCCTCACGCAATTTAGCCAACACGGCATCCATCGATTTGGGGTCAACGTCCTTAAGCATGACGCGACCGCCTGACACCGCTCCGGCCACGAGGTAGGTACCCGCTTCAATCCGGTCGGGCAGCACTTTGTAGTCGCAGCCATGCAATGTTTCTACACCAGTAACCCGCAACGTGTCGGTTCCGATGCCGTCAATTTTAGCGCCCATGGCGACCAAACACTTAGCCAGATCCACCACTTCAGGTTCACGGGCTGCATTTTCAATGACGGTTTCACCGTCCGCCAGCACGGCGGCCATCAACACGTTTTCGGTGCCGGTTACCGACACTGTATCAAAGAAATACGAATTTCCCGTTAACCGTGCGTCTCGCCGGGCCTTTATATAGCCATCTTCCATCACAATATGAGCACCCAGCGCCTCCATACCGCGCAGGTGAAGATCCACCGGACGACTGCCTATGGCACATCCCCCCGGCAGCGACACATTGGCTTCGCCAAAATGCGCCAACAGCGGACCCAACACCAGTATTGAGGCACGCATGGTTTTGACCAACGAGTACGGTGCTGTGCAGTCCTTCAAGGTACCGGCGTTGATCTGCACGCTCATGTCTTCATTGATTAAGACCTCAACGCCCATACACACCAGTAGTTCAATCATGGTGGTGATGTCGTTCAAGTGCGGTAAATTCCGCAACGTTACCGGCTCTTTGGTCAGCAAGGTAGCGGCTAAAATCGGTAAGGCCGCGTTTTTAGCACCTGATATGCGAATGGTGCCGTCGATGGGCCGGCCACCGGTAATCAGTAATTTATCCATAGAATGGGTTAACCGTTCTCCGTTCCCAGATCCATGGTCACTGCGTGAATAGCGCCACTCTGGATGTGTTCGTTCAAAAAGCCGTAAATCAACTGCTGTTGCTTCACTGGCATGAGTCCCGCGAACGCTTGTCCGCGTGCTTTAACATGAAATTTGGCGCCGCTGCCAGAGACTTCGATTGTGCAATCGGGCAATGCAGCGGTGAGGATTTCCTGTACAAGTTCAGCGTGCATGTGACACCTCACGATAAAAGGTCGAGCATTATATGAAATACCAGTGCATCGCACCACCCGAACAAACCATTCGTTCGCTGTTCAAGCCGCTTTGATTGACTATTTTCGCTTTGTTGCACTTTCTCGGCCCAACCCACCTTGCATTTACATTGTTGCTTGCTTTTAATGTGCTTCCATTTTTCGGATGACATACAGATGCTGACCATTGTAGCCGCAATTGTAGTAGGTTTAATCGTGTTGGTGTGGAGTTCCGACCGTTTTGTCGGCGGGGCCGCCGCACTCGCCAACTCATTAGGTATATCACCGCTCATCATCGGTTTAACGGTGGTTGCCCTAGGCACCAGCGCGCCGGAAATACTGGTCTCGGCCAGTGCGGCCATTCAAGGCAGCACGCCGCTGGCGATTGGTAACGCACAAGGCTCGAACATAGCCAATTTAGGCCTTGTTCTGGCCGTTTGTGCACTGATCATTGCCCTGCCCGTTAACCGTGCGGTTTGGAAACGGGAGTCGTACGTTCTACTGGGAGTGACGCTCGCCTTAGGGGCCATATTATGGGACCTACATTTAAGCTTTCTTGAAGGTGCCCTCCTAGTAGTGCTCATGGCGCTCTTTATAAGCTATACCGTGTGGTCAGTGAAGAAAGCCAAAGATGTAGCCGAGCTGCCAGACTTCTCGGAAGACATACCTGATGATATGCCCTTGGGAAAAGCGGTTTTTTGGGTCGTTGCCGGGTTAATTTTATTGGTACTGGGTGCTCAGTCTCTGGTCTGGGGTGCTACCGAGCTGGCGCTGCGGTTTGGCATCAGCGAACTGGTGGTGGGGGCGACCATTGTAGCCATCGGCACCAGCTTGCCTGAGCTGGCCACATCCATTACCAGCACACTGAAGGGCCACCATGAAATGACCATTGGTAATGTGGTCGGCTCTAATATTTTCAACATTCTTGCCGTGATCGGCATTGCCGGCATGATCGCTCCGACTGACTTCGAAGCGGCCGTTTTCTGGCGAGATTATGTCTTTGTTCTTGGCTTAACCCTTTTGTTGTTGGTCGTGGCGTGGTGGTTTGGTCGACACAACAAAGCCATTCCGAGGGTATTTGGTCTGGTGCTACTGGCGGCCTACCTTTACTATTTGTACCTCAATTATATGGCGTTATCGGCATGACCCAATCTCCGGCAAAAACCTTTTCATTTTTAACCAGTGCTCGGCGCACCTTACAAATGGAGGCCGAGGCCATCAGCGCCTTGCTGGATCGCTTGGATGATGATTTCTCCAAGGCCTGCGAATTGATTCTGGCCGGTAAAGGCCGGGTCGTGGTCACTGGCATGGGCAAGTCAGGTCATATCGGCAATAAGATTGCAGCTACACTGGCCAGTACTGGCACACCGGCTTTTTTTATGCACCCAGGGGAAGCCAGCCACGGCGACTTGGGCATGATAACGCGGGATGACACCATTATTGCGCTATCAAACAGCGGTGAAACCAACGAAATCATTTCGTTACTGCCAGCGATTAAACGACTGGGTATACCGGTGATCGCCATTACGGGGCAAGCCGAATCTACGCTTGGCCAAGAAGCCGACGCCATGTTGGACAGCGGCGTCGACATTGAAGCCTGCCCGTTAAATTTAGCCCCCACGTCCAGCACCACAACAGCGCTGGTGCTGGGGGATGCCCTCGCCATTGCCCTGCTGGAATCGCGCGGTTTTTCGGCCGAAGATTTCGCCTTCTCCCACCCCGGCGGCAGCTTGGGTAAGCGACTGTTGCTGAAGGTTGAAAACATCATGCAAACCGGCGACCGCATTCCCAAAGTTGCCCCCACCGCCAGTGTCTCTGACGCCTTGTTGGAAATGACCCAAAAAGGCCTGGGCATGACCACGGTCATCGATGATCAGAATCAACTGTTGGGCGTGTACACCGACGGCGACTTACGTCGCACCTTCGAACGCGATATTGACCTTAAAGCCGCACGTGTGACCGATGTTATGCATCGCGGCGGAAAAACCATCGGGCCGGGTGCGTTGGCGGCGGAGGCATTGTATGTGATGGAGCAAGCACAGATCACCGCACTGGTTGTTATCGACAGCAATCATGAACCCATTGGCATCGTTCACATGCATGATTTGCTGCGCGCCGGAGTGGCGTAGTGGCTTGGCGCTGGGGCCTTCCGTTACTGGCCATCGGGCTCAGTGTGCTCGGGTTATGGTGGTCAGCGCGCACCACCCCTTTGGCCCCTGTCGTCACGGAAGAGAGCGCCGCCCTCCCACAATTGCGCATGCAAGGTATTGAGCGCGTTACCGTAAAGGCTGATGGCACATGGGTTTCCACACTCACGGCCAGCGCTGCAGAATACTATTCCGCCAATGACGAATTATGGCTCACGCAACCCATAGTCCGCGCTGCAGGCACTCCACCTAACCATTTGACGGCTGACACCGCCCGAGTACAGCAAGGGCAACATTGGCTGTTAACCGGGAATGTTGTGGTAACCAACGACCCGGACCACCCAACACCGCTGGTCATTCACACAGAACAACTGCAATATGACACAGCGTCTCAACTGGCGACCACCGAGCAAGCGGTCAATATTCGCCAAGGAGAACGCATGAACACGGATGCCATTGGCATGACCTTGAACCTTGAAACCATGGAGTTCGACCTGCATGAGCACGTTCGTTCAACGTTCCGTCCTGATCAGTAGTCTGTTGCTGAGCAGCGCCATCTACGCCGTTCCCGGTGACCGCGACCTGCCCATCGATATTGTGGCCGATCGCAACCAGGGAAATTTACGCGCTAACGTCATGACGTATACGGGCAATGTGGTCATTACCCAAGGCACGCTGCACATTGAAGGGCAAGAGGTGGTGGTCTATCGCAATGACAATAATGAAATTTCCCGCCTGGTAGCGTCGGGAACCGAACCGGCTTGGGTAGCCGACCAATTTGACCTTGATGAACCCATCACCCGCTTGGAAGGCCAAACGGTGACCTACGATGCGGAAACCGGCGTGATTACCGCACAGGGCAGTGCTCGTCTGCAACAGGGCCGCAACATCGCGACAGCACATTACATTCGCTACAACCAGGAAACGGATGATTTTGAATCAAACTTTCGCGCCCCGGACGGCAGTGAAGGTGAACGCGTCTCCATGTGCTTAACCAATGAGGAAGAGAATGGCCAAACAGCTGATCGCCCGGCATCTTGCCAAAACATACGGTAAACGCCGTGTCGTCACGGACGTATCACTCTATGTCAACACGGGCGAAGTGGTTGGTTTGCTGGGGCCAAACGGTGCAGGTAAAACCACCTGTTTTTATATGATTGTTGGCCTCGTTGCCAATGATGCCGGTGACATTTTATTGGATGATCGCTCGCTGACCGGTCTGCCCATGCACAAGCGGGCACAGCTTGGTGTCGGTTACTTGCCGCAAGAGGCCTCGGTTTTTCGCAAGCTGACCGTGGCACAAAACATCATGGCCGTGCTGGAGTTGCGCAAAGAACTGTCGAAAGCCGATCGCCATCGCAAAATGGAGTCCCTACTCGAAGAATTCAATATTACGCACATCCGCGACAGCTTGGGCATCGCGCTTTCCGGCGGTGAGCGACGACGCGTTGAGATTGCCCGGGCGTTAGCGTCCGAGCCCGACTTCATTCTGCTGGACGAGCCCTTTGCCGGGGTAGACCCCATTTCCGTCTCGGATATTAAGGACATCGTGTACCAATTACGCGATAAAGGCATCGGTGTCTTGATCACGGATCACAACGTCAGAGAAACTTTAGACATTTGTGCGCGTGCTTATATCGTCGGAGGTGGTACTATTATTGCAGAGGGCGGCGCAAACGATATACTTGCCAACCAAAAGGTTCGTGAGGTTTACCTCGGCGAACACTTCCGCCTTTAATGTGAAACCCTTTTCCCGGGTTATTTTTAGACAGTTCGCGGCCAACACTGAGCCGCGTCGGGTAGTATCAGGAGCGACATGAAGACCAGTTTGCAGCTAAAAATGGGCCAGCAGTTGACGATGACGCCTCAACTGCAACAAGCCATTCGATTATTGCAACTATCCACTCTGGACTTACAACAAGAGATCCAAGAAGCGCTCGACTCGAACCCACTATTAGAAGTGGCTGACGAACATGAAGCGGATCATGAGCATGCGCCCGCAAACGACGCCAACAGTCAATCCGATGATCAATCGATTACCGTCAGCAGCAACGATAAAGCCGACGACCCGCAAATAGAAGATCTGTGGAACGAACAAATTCCCGATGAACTCTCGGTCGACAGCAATTGGGATGACATCTACCAACACGCCCCCACCAGCGCTTCTATGCCCAGCGGCGATGATGACTACAACTTTGAAAATCAGTCGGTCGCGGATGACAATTTATACGATCATTTGATGTGGCAGTTGAATCTTACCCCGATGAATGAACGGGACCGAATCATTGCGACGGCCATCATCGATTCAGTGGAGCCGAGCGGCCTGTTGTGTTCACCCATTGAAGACATCTTTGAAGGACTTGAAGAAGAGCTTGGTCAAGACGGTGACCCACTGGAAATGGACGAAATGATGGCGGTACTGCATCGGCTACAACAATTTGAGCCGACCGGCGTGTGCGCGCAGAATCTCAGCGAATGCATTTCTATACAGCTGCGCCAACTACCGGCCGACACCCCGCTGCTCAAAGAAGCGATTCGTTTGGTGACGGACTACGCCGACCTGCTGGCGAGTAAAGATTTTCCGCAAATTCTGCGCAAGATGCGAATAAAGGAAGAGCAATTGCGCGACGCCATGGTGTTGATCCAACAAACCAATCCAAGGCCCGGCACCAGCATATCCAACCACGAATCGGAATATGTGATTCCTGACGTCATCGTGCGCAAAGACCTCGAACACAGCCGTTGGCTGGTCGAACTTAACCCGGAAATTGCGCCTCGCTTACGTGTTAACAGCGGTTACGCCTCAATGATCAAGCGCGCCGACAACAGCGCAGACAACAATTACATCAAAGACAACCTGCAAGAAGCCAAATGGTTCATTAAAAGCCTGCAAAGCCGCAATGAAACGTTACTCAAGGTCGCCACGCAAATCGTTGAGCATCAGCGCGGGTTTCTAGAATACGGCGAAGAAGCCATGAAACCGTTGGTTCTCCATGACATCGCCCAAGCCGTTGAAATGCATGAATCAACGATTTCGCGGGTCACCACACAAAAATTCATGCATACCCCACGGGGTATTTTCGAGCTGAAGTACTTCTTTTCCAGCCACGTCAGCACCAACAGCGGTGGCGAGTGTTCCTCTACCGCTATTCGTGCGTTGATTAAAAAGTTGGTCAGTGCGGAAAACACCAAAAAGCCGCTCAGTGACAGTAAAATTGCTACCCTATTAAAAGATCAAGGGATCAATGTAGCGCGCCGGACCATTGCCAAATACCGTGAGGCCATGAACATTCCGCCGTCGAATGAACGCAAGACCCTTGTGTAAATAAAACATTAATCCAGATCAATCACTTGAAACGAAAGTCAGCTACACTTATTACATAGAGACAAAGCGTTTTTTTGGGGTCGTTGTCCTAACGACCTGTCATTCGCGAGAAGGAGTTATCCTATGCAAATAAACATCAGTGGCCATCATGTAGAATTAACCGACCCACTGCGCGAGTACGTCACCACCAAACTGGATCGATTGGAGCGACATTTCGATCAAATCAGCATCGTACAAACCACGCTCAGCATAGAGAAACAACGACAAAAGGCAGAGACCACCCTGCACATCAAAGGGGGTCAACTGTTTGCCGACGCCGAGCACGAAGACATGTATGCAGCGATTGACCTGATGGTCGACAAGCTGGACCGACAACTTCTCAAACACAAGGAAAAGACCGTAGATCGCCTGCACGGGAACGGTCGCTAATTTTTTATGCCAAACCTTAACGACGTCGTTAGTCTGGAGCGCACCCTTTGGGGTGCGCCGAGCCAGAGCAAAAAGAAGACCCTACAACTCATCAGCGATCATGTCGTCACCTTGCAACCGGAATTTGATGCGGATGCCTTGTTTAACAGCCTGATCGAGCGAGAGCGCCTCGGTTCCACCGGGTTTGGTAATGGCGTAGCCATTCCTCACTGTCGGCTGGAAAACTGCGCTGCCCCCTTCGGTTTGCTGGTAAAGCTCGAAGAGCCCATTGAATTTGATGCCCTCGACCAGAAGCCGGTCGACATCGTATTCACCTTGATCGTGCCGCAAGAAGCCCGTACGGAACATCTACAATTGCTGTCTCGCGTTGCTGAACGCTTCAATGATGACGCGCGCTTAAAGGCCATGCGTCAGGCGCCGGATGCTCATGCCTTTTACGCGGCGTTCATCGCCGAATAAGCCTGCGGAAGCATCAACATGGATCTCATCGTTATCAGCGGACGCTCCGGCTCCGGTAAAAGTACCGCACTGAACGTATTGGAAGATGTCGGTTATACCTGCATCGATAACCTGCCGATTACCATGTTGCCGGAATTGGCGAATGAAATGCTGCAAGGGAACATTAACCAAAAAGTGGCCGTCTGCATTGATGCGCGAAACGCCACCAAGGCGTTGCGTCAGTTCCCACAGATCGTTGCGCAATTACCGGACACCATAAACCTAGACATCGTCTATTTAGACGCCGACGAAGTGACCTTACACAAAAGGTTCTCTGAAACCCGACGTAAGCACCCACTCACCGGCGACGACACCTCGTTACAAGAAGCCATCCACGGTGAACGCGCCCTGCTCGACACCATCGTAAACATGGCCCACCTGAACATTGATACGACGGGGCTGTCGATTTACGAGCTACGCGATCAGATAAAAACGCGCGTCGCAGGTACCTCGCGTCAGGAAATGGCGTTGTTGTTTATGTCATTCGGCTTTAAGCATGGCACACCGCACGATGCCGACCTGATTTACGACGTGCGCTGCTTACCCAATCCCTATTGGGACCCGGCACTGCGCAAGTATTCCGGCTTGGACGAGCCGGTTCAGAAATTTTTGCATAAGGAACCGGATGTGAGCGATATGATCGACAGCATCCGCAGCTATCTGGATCGCTGGCTGCCTTGCTATGCCGCCAACAACCGGGCCTACCTGACGATTGCCATTGGCTGCACCGGCGGCCAACACCGCTCGGTCTATGTCGCGCAACAATTGGCCCAAATTTACCGGCCCCGTTACACCTCCGTTCAATTACGCCACAGGGAGTTGAAGTCCACGCTGTCATGATCAGAGAACCCATTACCATCATCAACAAATTGGGTCTGCATGCGCGGGCTTCAGCCAAGTTAAATAAGCTGGCCATGCAGTTTTCCAGCAGTGTCATACTGGAAAAAGACGGCCGCCGTTCGGACGCGCGCAACATCATGTCCATCATGATGTTGGCCGCCAGCAAAGGCACAGAATTGACCCTGGAGGTGTCAGGGGACGACGAGCAAGCCGCATACGATGCCATAAAAGCATTAATCGATAATTATTTTGAAGAAGGTGAATAACCGAGATGGCGCGTAAAAAAAAGATGGTTGTTGAAGACAACGACATCGAAATAGTTTCCAAATCGGAACTCAAACGCGAGATGGAACGTTTGCAAGCGGTGGGTAATCGCCTCCTTGAACTTTCGGCGGAAAAATTGCGCGAGTTTCCGCTTGAAGAATCTCTTTTGCTAGCGTTGCTTGAGTCACAGCGCCTGAAAAGCCATGAAGCCAAACGCCGTCAATTGCAATACATTGGCCGTTTGATGCGAGATGCCGACGTCGAGGCCATCGAAAAAGCACTCGATTTCAATGATCCCAGCAGCGAAGTGCATCTTCAGTTGACCGTCCTATGTGAACGGTGGCGTGCCGAACTCATCGAAGATCCGGATGCCGTAGCCCGCTTTTTTGATGCCTTTCCCCATGCCGACCGTCAACATTTGCGTCAGTTGGTCCGCAATGCTCAGCAAGAAGCAGAACAAACTGCGCATGAGCCCCACACCTCGGCCAGCCAGTTCAAACACCGGCGCAAATTGTTTCAAGTCTTGCGAGAAGAAATTCAACCCACGCTGTGATCCAACGTAAATGTCGGCTCGTAACCCTGTCAAATTCCTAGGATTTGTTTGATCATGCGAGCTAACCCCATGACCTCCATAGGCAAGGCCACTGTGACAACACCAGACGAATGGGCTGATTGCCTGGAACTTATCGCCGGTAATCAAAGCCGAGATGCATTCGCCAAACTCTTTCGCCATTTTGCACCGCAAATTAAAGGTTACGCCCGCTCCTCCGGGCTGACCATGATGGGCGACCAGTTGGCAGATGAACTGGTGCAAGAAACGATGACCAACCTGTGGCGCAAAGCGCATTTGTTTGACCGCGAAAAAGCCTCGGCAACCACCTGGGTCTTTACCATAGCCCGGAACCTGCGAGTTGATTTACTTCGGCGACAAACCAAGCATCAGGGGCATTTAGACTCGGACGATATGTGGAACGAACCGCATACGGAAGGTGATGGCAGTGATTGGGTTGAGCAGTCGACGGTAGAGCGTCATATTCGCATGGGTATTGGCCGACTGCCCATTGAGCAACGCCAGGTCATTGGCAAGGTATTTTTGGAAGACAAATCCCATCAAGAAGCAGCAGACGAGCTTGACTTGCCTTTGGGCACGGTCAAGTCGCGTATCCGACTGGCGCTGAAGAAGTTGCGCGTCGGATTGGAGGTAGAAGGCTATGAGTAAATTTCACCCAGAATTAGACGTGTTGACCGAGTACGTAGCGGGCCAGCTCAATTACCACGAAACCTTGATGGTGGCGGTACATATAAGCTATTGCGAAGCCTGCCGTAAGTCGGCGCGCGAGTTGGAAACCTTGGCCGGTGTGTTGTTGGACGATTTACCGGGCGACCATGTCGATGAGCAATTGCTGGCAAAGACGTTGGCTATGATTGATAACCAGCCAGAGCGTCAGAGTCGCGCTGTTTCAGGCGCCGCCAGTTTCGCCCACCCGGAGGTGCCACCTCCGTTACGCAAGGCGATTCCGAACGGGTTTAATGCCTTGAAATGGAAGAAGTTACTGCCCCATTTGCAAGTGTGTGATCTTGAAGTAAGTCCGGACGGTCCGGCGATCACGCTGCATCGCATTAAGCCAGGCGGCAGAATCCCCAAGCATACGCACCGTGGTACCGAATACACTGTGCTGCTCAAGGGTGGTTTTTCTGATATGTACGGCGACTACAATGCCGGAGATTATTTGTGTCGTGATGCCGCGCACGAACATACGCCTGTCGCTGCTGACAATGAAGAGTGTATTTGCTTAACCGCGGTGGAAGAACCCTTACGGATGACCAGTTGGAAATGGCGCTGGCTCAATCCCTTTCTAAGCTGAAAGACGACTGCATTTCAGCAAATCTAATGGCGTGATCTCAAGCCCTCACTACGAGGGCTTTTTTGTTTTAACGCCCCGTGTTCGCACGACGCATCTTAATGTGCTTAATACCATCCTCATCGTAGGGCTCACCCACCGCGGCGAAGCCCTGCTGTTGATAAAATCCCTGCAAGTGCGCTTGTGCACCTAACTCAATGTCGTGTGAGGGGAACGCTTCCGTCGCATGCTGCACTGCTGCACGCATTAACGTGTGTCCCAAGGCGCTGCCGCGCTGCTCAGGTGCGACGATCACCCGGCCAATCTCCGGGCACCCAAGTTCATTGGGCGGCAGTATACGCGCATAGGCCACCAAACGACCGTCCAAAAACCCTTGTAAGTGCCAGGCGGTGATGTCTTTATCGTCCAATTCCGAATACGGACATTGCTGTTCAACCACAAACACATTCACCCGCAAACGCAACAACTCATAAAGAGCCATCGTGGACAATTGCGCGAAGGTTTCATACTGCCAAACCATACCCTGCCCGGTACTTAGCGGTTCCACTTGGCCATTTAACGCATTGAACATAGATTGCCTCAAGGTATTTGTCGTTCAGGTATCAGCATAGAGAAGCCTTTGCGATCAAGCCACTGTACCGATACACTGCGTGCTAATTTACACGGTCTACTGACCTTTGTTGTTGGAGTATCCGCATGGTCGGCGAACGCCCTTCCGGTTTCAATGGTGTTATCACAGTACCGTTTCCCGGTGCGCCAGAACATTCCCCAGCCCGCTTGTTTGCTTTACGTTTAGGCAGCATTGAGGTGTTGGTAACGAACGAAGGCGCCAGTATATTCCGCATTCTTACGCCCGACGCCCAGGGTGTGGTTGACGACATCGTGTGTTATAGCCCACGACATAACCAATTTGCCGCCAATGCCCCGTATTTAGGTGCTACCGTAGGTCGCTACGCCAATCGCATTTTACACGCCGGCTTTGAACTTAACGGGCAACACATCAACCTCGTGGCCAATGCAACCCCGCATCATCTTCATGGTGGCGAAAGCTGGCACCGCGATTGTTGGACGACCGACATTCCAAACGCTGACAGGTGGCCGGAAATCCGTTTTCACCGTACGTCGCCGGCTGGCGAAGGCGGCTACCCTGGCACCGTACAAGCCACCGTTACCTATCGATTAACGGAACAAGGCGAACTGCACATCGATTATCACGCCACCACCGATGCCCCGACCGTCGTCAATCTGACCAACCACGCCTACTTCAATCTGAACGGTGCTTTTCCACAGGACTTGTCGCACCAATGGTTCATCATTCACGCCCAAGAGCGCACCGCAACGGATGACGAAGGCCTACCGACAGGTGCTTTTGCGCCGGTGGCCGATTCAGTATTCGACCTGTCCAAGCCTACTCGGGTACAGGATTTACTGACACCGATGCACCCAGACTTGGTGGCCACCAACGGCTTTGACCAGAATTACGTATTCAAGCGCACCAACAGCCCGGAATTGATCACCATGGCCACCGTGGTCAGTCGCCAAACCGGCCGCGTGTTACAGATTGCCAGCACCCAACCGGGCATGCAGTTTTACACCGGAAATTACCTGGGCGGCACCCCAAGCATGGATGACGACCAGCCTTATGCGGCGCATCAGGCGTTTTGCTGCGAACCGCAACACTTCCCTGACACGCCCAATCAACCGGGCTTTCCACCCTGTACGGTTACCCCAGACCAGCCTTACCATGAACGCATCGTGTATCGGTTCGGCGTGAAGGCCATTGAAACGGATGGCGATGTGCCCACATCAGGCAAATAACTTCACGAGGGTGCGGTAATACATCTCGGTCAGCAAATCCAGGTCTTCCACACTCACCTGTTCATCAACCTGATGGATGGTTTTGTTCACCGGCCCTAACTCCACGACTTGCGAGCCCATGATGGAAGCTATAAAGCGGCCATCCGACGTGCCACCGGCGGTCGATAGTTCCGGCGTATGTTGACGCACATCGCGCACCGCGGCCACCACCGCATCCACCAGATCGCCACGCGCGGTCAGAAAGGGCTGACCTTTAACTTCACAGCGCAAATCGTAACGCAACTGATGCTTGTCCAAGATGTCGCGCACACGCTGTTCAAGCGCCTCGGCTGTCACCTCGGTGGAAAACCGGAAACTGAACTGCAAGGTGGCATCACCCGGAATAACGTTGGTCGCCCCTGTACCGCTGCTGAAATTTGCCACTTGGAAACTGGTGGCCGGGAAAAATTCATTGCCTTGGTCCCATTCGGTCTGCGTCAGCTCAGTTAACGCAGGAGCCAATAAATGAATCGGATTTTGCGCCAAATGCGGATAAGCCACATGACCCTGCTTCCCATGTATGGTTAGGTACCCCAAGAGCGAACCACGACGACCGTTTTTAATGATATCGCCCACCTTTTCGGTACTGGAAGGTTCCCCCACCAAGGCCATATCGATGTGATCTCCGCGCGCTTGCAGCGCTTCTACTACCTTCACCGTGCCATGATAGGCGTGCCCTTCTTCATCGCTCGTAATCAACAAGGCAATCTGCCCACGGTGTTCGGGAAATTCACGCACAAAACGTTCGCAAGCCACCACCATACAGGCCAAACTGCCCTTCATATCGGCGGCGCCGCGGCCATGCAACATGCCATCACGAACCACGGCATCATACGGTGGATGGGTCCACTTGCTTAACTCTCCGGTGGGTACCACATCGGTATGCCCGGCAAACGCCATTACGGGGCCGCTGCTACCGTGTGTTGCCCAGAGATTTTGTACGTCCTCAAAATCCATCCGTTCAATGTTAAATCCCACCGCCGCCAATCGCTCGGCCATCAAGGCCTGGCAACCGGCATCATCTGGGGTTACAGAAGGTCGTTGTATTAGGGCGCGGGCGAAATCCAGTGTAATGCTCATGTTGCTTGCAGGTTCTATTGGTTAGAATAAGGGCGGGGAGTATAGCAAAGCGCCCGCGGTTCCAAAACCAAGAGTCCGAAACGACCAGACCGAGGAGTTGAATCATGGCGTCGCTACGCCAACGTGTTATTGCTTGGGTACATCAAAAAGCAGACGCACAGGTCGAAAATATGCAACTGTTTACCACCGGCGGAATGATTTTCGCTGGGGGAATGCTGGTGATATTATTGGCCGAGCGTCAATGGTCGCCATCGGTACAACAAGAACTGGTGGCGGCGATCGGCGTTTTCATCGCCGCCGTGGGCTTGACGCGAGCTCTTTGGGGCTACTTGGGTATTGGCCTATTTCGAATTCTTAAACACCTTCTTCCGGATGCCTGATGCAAAACGACATTGAGATTTACATAAAAAAACGGGCAACGGGTCCTATCCTGGAGTGGCTCACGGGCACCTTCGGCCACACGCCGGACATCGTATCCACGCCCAGTAAGGGTGCGACCAAATTACGCATCACAACCGAGCGCGGTGTGTTGCCCGTTATGTTGGTGCAACAAGGACAATGGACATCGGTGTGGTTTAATTCCGCGCATACGCCCTGGGCGTCGGACCTGGCCTGCGCGCAGTCCGCTGCCGAGGTTATGCAGACGACCGTGCGTTGCAGCGACGGCGGCTGGCAGGAAGGTGATGACCCTGACCAGTTTCTCGAAGTCACCGACGGAACGGTCGGCACGGTTATTTGGCGTGATGAATGACACCACGCCCGACACGTTTGCTCACACCTAAATTTAAATTATTGCTGTTGGGGATGTCAGGCGCTCTGCTCGCACTGGTGCTTTTCGTCTGGGTAGCAGACCAATGGTTCCGCTGGCAGACTCGTGAGCACGTCTTCACCCAGAAAGAAGACCTCACCCCAACGCAGTTTGGCTTACTGTTAGGTACGGCGAAATATCATGCCAGTGGAACGCTAAATCCTTTTTACCAAGCCCGCGTGCGCGCTGCTGCGCAACTGTATCACGACGGTTATTTGCAGATCATTCTCGCCTCGGGTGACCACAGCACGCCTTATTACAACGAACCGGGCATGATGCGAGATGACCTTCTCGACCTAGGCGTACCCGACGAATCCATTCTGCTGGATGGTGGCGGGACCCGCACCTTGGCATCGGTTCGTCGGTTAAAGAGTGAGTTCGACCAAGATCGGGTGATCATAATCAGCCAGCAATTTCACATCGAACGTGCACTCTACCAAGCCCATGCGGCGGGCATAATGGCGCAGGGTTTTGTGGCCGATGATGCGCCGCGCAACTGGCATGTGCGCGTGCGTGTGCGTGAAGTGTTTGCGCGCTTAAATGCGCTGTATGAAATCCATATTCAACGTGCGCATCTTAACCTTTAGCCGAATTACGCAGGCGCGACAGCAACAGTTGTAAATCCGGTGAAATCGCGGGTAACAGCGTCGGATCGGCGTATTCCACCATGGCCAAATGTCCGGCCAAAGAGACATCGGCAATGGTCAATCGATTACCCATCACATAATCCGACTGCGACAGAGTTTCCAGTGTCGGGGCCAGCAATACTTTGGCTCGGTCGATCAGCTCTTTGCGCGTCCGCTGCCATTCACTGACACAGCCCATGCCGAACTTACGTTCCTTAATAAAAATGAACAATGCTTTTTCCGTAGGCTTGGTGAACTGCTCGGCAATGCCTGGGGACGCAATACGAAACAATACATCCTCCAGCAAGCTGTCAGTCCAGTCCAAATAAGCCCAAACAGCCGCCTCCATACCTGCCGGGACCAAATCATTCTTCGACAAGGTCAGTAGGTATTGAAAGATATCACGCGACTCCACCACTACATTCCCTTCATGCAAGATCGCCGGCACCATAACGCGGCCACCCGTCACTTCGATCAATTCATCACGATCACCGAACGGCACATCGCGTACTTTGTAAGGCAATCCTAAATGATCCAACAAGAACTGTACTTTTAGGGCATAACAACTGTAAGGGAAACGGTAGAGAGTGATCATGCGGACTCCTGTTCACGCTCATCGAGGTATGAATAACCACAGAGCTTACATCTTAGTCAGAATCCCGAACGGTTGCGAGTTCCTAACATCAATTCAGTCTGCATGCAGACATTACGACCCTGGTCTTGCCTTAAGAGGTATATGCTACACTTCGTTTTTTTCGTGAAACGAGGTCAACATGGATAAACAAACCGAGATCGAACTGGAAGCTGCGGCGTTTCGACGCTTAGTCGCCCACCTGCGCGAGCGTAACGACGTGCAGAACATTGACCTGATGAACCTGGCCGGATTTTGCCGTAACTGTTTGGGTAAATGGTATGGGGCGGCAGCGGCCGAACGCGGCATTGAACTCGACCCGCAACAAGCCAGAGAACACATCTACGGTATGCCGTATGACGAATGGAAAGCCAAATATCAACGTTGAGCTCGTGGTTACTTCGAGGTATGCCGATAGGCTCCGTCCCAGTTCGCGCTGAGTGTCTGCGTACGTAAGTCAGCAATTCGACCCAAGTAAACGGTATACAATTTGGCGCGTTGTGGCGTACTGGTCATCAATAAGGCGGCAAAGGCATCCGATGCTTCCTGCCATTGCTGTTGGCGATACAGGGCATAGGCGGCGTTATAGGCGTCTATTTCTGCTTGCAGCTCCGGGCTTTGTTCGCCTTGGCGGCACAGCGGTTCATAGCACTCAATAGGTTCTTCTTTACCCTTTACCATGATGCGGTCGATAAAGCGGAAAAAATAATTTGGGCATTGGGTGTAGGTTTCCGGGCCGACCAGAATCTTCACCCCGTAGAACTTAGTCAGACTTTCCAACCGGGAGCCAAGGTTTACGGCATCGCCCAACACGGTATAGGACCGCCGATATTCCGATCCCATGTCGCCCACGTTCATCGAGCCGGTGTTCAAGCCAATACCGATTTCCACCGCGGGCAACCCTTCGGCGACAAACTCGTCGCGCAATTCAGCGGTTTTATTGATCATATCAATGGCCGCTTCCAGGGCATGTTCCGCGTGCTGGGGATCTTCCAGCGGCGCGCCCCAAAAGGCCATAACCATGTCGCCCACGTATTTATCGATGGTACCCTTTCGGTTAAAGATAATGCCGGTAATGGGGGTAAAATAACGGTTCAATAAGCCTTTAAGCTGCGTTGCCGTGAGCTGCTCGGAGATGGTGGTAAAGCTGCGAATGTCCGAAAATAACACCGTCAGTTCTTTGTTGGCGCCTTCAAAATTGATGGAGTCCGGGTCGTTCAGCATGATGTCTATATATTCCGAAGGCACGTACTGCCCGAACATCGAACGCACTTCCTGGCGCGATGACCGTTCGCGCAAGAAGCCTTCCAGCATGTTGAATACACCCAACAACAAAATCAACAAGAGCAGACTCGACACCGGGACATTCACTAACTGTACTTGCCACAAGTAGACATTCCCTGCCACCACAACGACCATCAGCAACACCGTAACACCGAGTAGCGAAAATGGCCCGAAACGCCGGAATACGAGTACATACAATGCGCCCAGAATAAGCATCGTGATCGCGACCATCGCATGCCCACCATCGAGATCACGCCGCAGTTGGTCACTCAATAGTCCATTGATCACGTTGGCATGAACCTCTACCCCAGGGTACGTTGAGTCCAAAGGCGTCGAGCGTAAATCCAATAGACCCAGAGCCGATGTCCCGATCAACACAATGGCGCCATCCAATTGTAGCCGTTCTTGCTCGGTCAGTGTGCCACGCAATACATCGGTTGCTGAAATGTAAGGGAAGGTTTTTTTCGCACCAGCGTAAGGCACATAAACACTGCCATCCTTGCTGGTTAATACCTGATGTGCCTGTTCTTCAGCAGGAATTTCCACCCATGAAAAAACAGCTTCATTTTCACCGGTTGCTCTCAAACCAAAAGGCGCATCGGCCACATCAATCAAAAAATAGTTATACAAACTGGCTAAACCCAAACTGGGATACAACGAGCCATTGTAATACTCCAGCAAGGGCACGCGACGAATAACACCGTCCAAGTCCGGTATCGGGTTAATTAGCCCTGCAGAAGATGCAGCTTCCTGAAACAGACCTAAATTACCAACATAGCCTATATAGTTACGACGCAATAAATTCAAATCAGGGTCCAACGTTTCCACCGGCGCAGGCAACGCCCCGACTTGAATCTCTTCATTGGGGTAGAGCACGTACCCCAACACCGCGTTAGCTTCTGCGATGGACTCGGCAAACAGCACATCAAAATCCACTTGCTGCTCGAAGTCGCGCAAACGAGTCGCAATTGTAGGCTCTTCACTTTGTAATAAGTCCGACATTTCCAGCGCTAAATTGCGCTCCGGTTCGGAAAACAAGACGTCGTAAGTAATGGTATAGACACCGGCATCCATTAATTGGCGATTCAAATCGACCAATTTGGCTCTCGACCAAGGCCAACGACCTTCAGCGGCCAAACTGCGCTCATCAATATCCAGCACAACGACGCTAAAGTCTTTGGTAATCGGCGTTTTCGGGAGTAACGCCAATCGGGTGTCGTAGTAGACATAGTCCAAGCGGTCAAAAATGACATTTTGATATTTCGCTTCATCACGCCGCAATTCCTCCACAGCGACCACGACGGCCAGTAATGTCGTCAATAAAGGCACCCAACGACTACTCACAAAGCGCCAAACCCCAACCACCGCATGACCTACGCCGCGCGTCAGACCGGTGCGCTGAACCAATGACCACATCGCAGAATTTTTGAACACGTTCGTCACCGCCAAGGGTTCCTTCTAATGAGTACCTGCAGTATACACCCGCACCAAGCATATCGCCCGCGACGTAGGCCAGACTCCCCCAGAACGCGGGATAGTGGTGTCGAGAGGAACACATTATCGTAAAGGCGTTCGATCTGTCATCATCAAGGAGTAATTTATGTCCCGCATTATGAGTTTGAGCCTAGCCGGTGCCGCCGGCATTCTCTTTACCGCCTGCGCATCCAAACCCCCAGCGCCCCAATACGACAGCAATCTGTCGGCCACCGAACAAGCGCCACTGTTCATTACCGCTGCGTCCACGCGCTCGGTCGACAGTGTGCAACGTGTGGCGGTCACATCCTGCAACGTCATGTTTGCGGACGTCAGCTCCGCCACCGCCAGTACCGGTGGCGGCATTTTTGACGACACAAACCGGGCCGAAGCCTCGGTCAGTGTTATCTACAGCCTGAAGGGCCTGGATAATAACCAGTTACAACGATTGGCTGACGACGTCTGTGCGGATGCGGAAGCCCAGTTGGCAGAGGCCGGTTATGACGTCGTGCCACGCAGTGCACTTGCGGGCGTAGAAACCTTTCAGGAATTACAGACCGCCGGACGCGAGAGCCCCTACGAATACAAAATGGGCGCCAGCACCTATAAGGTGTTCGCCCGCAGCGGCGAGTCAGTATTTGACGAGCGTTACATTGGTACCGCAGCCGGGCTCGGACAGGCCTTTCGTGCGGCCGCAGGCGGTTCGGCATGGCAATTGGAAGCCGTTACATTGGAAACGCTTGAAGCCAGTGGTGTGAACATCAACATCATGCTCGATTTCGCAGCGTTAACCTCCAGCGGACAGGGAGCCTCCGGTGGCGGATTTGTCAGCCGGGATACGGCCGAAGTTTCGGGTGAAGTTCGATTGAGCGCTGCAGGCGAACTGGCGTTCAAACCCTTTTCTCAACTGGATTGTTGGAACCGCTTTGGCAATCGCGAATGCATGGTGAACGCCAATCATATCGCTCGATTCAGCAATCATTGGCCCGTGGTGATACCACAAACGTTTTACACTGACGTGGTAGACGCCACCACCACCGGCGACGCGGTAGCGGGCGCGGTTACCTCGGCTCTGGCATTTTTGGGCGGCGGTACCAGCCGGGACATTACGCGTTATGATGTCAACGCCATTCCAGCCCGTTATGCCGAAATCAGCCGCCTAGCCAGCCAAGCCTTTGTTGAAATGGCTGTTACGCAAGCGGCTACGTTTAAATAATATCCAGCAACCGGGAGGGTCGTGACCCTCCCCTACAACAGGTATATGGCTTACGTGTTTATGGTTCTGCTTTCCGACCTTGTGTACACTGACGGACATCGCTAATCATTGCAGTGGAAATGCTCATGGCCGTAAAAAGTGTGGCGCTGGTAGCGCACGACAATAAGAAAGAAGAACTCGTACAATGGGTAACGGACAACAATACCCGTTTTTCTCCCCTGAAGCTCTATGCTACCGGCACCACCGGGCGTCTCTTGGGCGAGCGCCTCAAGCGTGACGACATTAATGTTTTGTTGAGCGGACCATTGGGCGGCGACCAACAAATTGGTGCCATGATCGCGGAAGGTAAAATTGACCTGTTGGTGTTCTTCTGGGACCCGCTGGAACCGCAACCGCACGACCCGGACATTAAAGCCTTACTGCGTATTGCCGCCTTATGGAATATCCCTGTCGCGTCGAACCGGGCCACCGCAGAATTCATTTTGACATCGGCCTACATGACCGACGACAAACATTCCCCGCAACGACCCGATTTCAGCTACTACACGCAACGGAAAATTTAACCGACCGACAGCGCGTTAAAGTTGCGCGTTACAATTGAAAGTAACGCGCCAAGCTGACGTCCGCTAAAGAGGGAAAGACTTCATGCGCATCCGCGAGTAAGTCTTTCTCACCAATGCCAACGGCGAACATTCCAGCCGATAGGATCGAGGTCACACCCGCCGGGGCATCTTCAAAGCCCACACACAGGCTAGGATCAACACCCAACGCGTGCGCAGCCTTGAGAAAGATTTCGGGGTCGGGCTTACCGTTCGTGACCGTGGCAGCGTCTACAATGTAATCGAAGTCATCCAACACCCCTAAAGCCTGCAATACCGGTACGGCATTTTTGCTGGCCGACGCCAACCCGACGGGCACTTTGGCGGCCCGCAACGTATGCAAGACTTCACCCGCACCGGGCAAAAGATCAGCCGGGGTTAATGCTTTAATCAACTCGACATAGTAGCCATTCTTGCGCGCAGCCAACGCGTCTTTTTCGGCCTGAGAATACCCCCGATCGGTATATTCCAGCACAATGTTCAGCGAAGCCATTCGGTCGACGCCCTTCACTCGGTCGTCCACCACGTGCGGAATCGCAAAGCCTTCTTCTTTTGCCAGACGCTGCCACGCCACAAAGTGAAAACGCGCAGTGTCGGCAATCACACCATCTAAATCAAATATCGCAGCGCGATATTGCGGATGACTCATGGTAAAACTCCTGTCTGGCAATGCTCAGTCTTGCAAACCAAGGCTAACAATAGGGTTTTGGCTATCCAGTGTGATGTTGCGCGTACGCTGACTCAGTATTAAAGCCGGCCCACTGACCCATTCATAACGCGCTTCTTCCGGCGTCACAGAAACCTTCACTAACGACCCTTGGTAATTAACATGGAATTGATAGTCGTCCATGCCCTCTGGTAAGGTCGGCGCGAAATGCAACCGGCCATGGTTTACGCGCATGCCCGCAAACCCCTGCACCACGCACATCCACGCGCCACCCATACACGCGGTATGAACACCGTGCTGGGTATTACCATGGTTGTTATCCAAGTCCATCCGCGTCACATTCGAAAAATAGTGCAACGCTTTGTCCTGATAACCAACTTCCGCCGCAATGATGCTGTGAATACAGGCTGACAGGGTGGAATCATGTGTGGTGATGGCTTCGTAGTAGTCGAAGTTGTTCTTTTTCTGTTCCAAGGTAAATTGATCGCTCAGCAACAGCATGGCCAATACCGTATCGGCTTGCTTACACACTTGATGGCGGTAGATCACCAACGGATGGTAGTGCAACAACAGCGGGTGTTTGTCGGCGGGCGTGCTTGCCAAATCCCACTTCTTTTTATTGAAAAAACTGTCGTCTTGCATGTGCAAGCCGGTCGCGTCATCGACGGGCAAATACATATTTTCGGCCGCGGCTTCCCATTCTGCCGGTTCCGTTTTAACCAAGCCTATACGGCTCTGCAAGCTGGCCCACTCGGAGGGAAACCTGTCTTGCATCCATAACGCACATTCATAGGCATAGCGCAGGTGGGTGCGCGCCATCGCATTGGTGAAAAAATTGTTGTTCACACAGGCGGTGTATTCATCCGGGCCGGTAACTTCATTGATGCAGAACTGGCCGCCCCGACGCGGATTAAAGAACCCGATCGACATCCACATGCGAGCGCTTTCGAGCACGACCTCAACCCCGGCATCACGCATAAAGTCATCGTCTTGCGTGGCTTGGTGATACTGTTTCACCGCATAAGCGACATCGGCATTGATGTGATATTGCGCGGTTCCCGCCGGGTAATAGGCGGAACATTCTTCTCCCCCGATGGTACGCCACGGAAACAAGCAACCCTTGTCAATCGCCAGATCGCGCGCGCGACGACGCGCGGCATCCAACAAATTGTAGCGATACTGCAACAGGTTTTTCGCCAATTGTGGTTGGGTAAACAGGAAGAAAGGCAGAATATAAATTTCTGTATCCCAGAAATAATGGCCGTCATAGCCGTGCCCGGTGAGGCCCTTGGCTGCAATATTATTGAAGCCATCACGACCCAACGACTGATACAGGTGGAATAGGTTAAAACGCATGCCCTGCTGCAAGGGTGCATTGCCACCAATACGAACGTCGGAGGTGGCCCAAAAGGCATCAAGCTCGGCACGTTGCGCCTCCTTTAATGCGTCAAAAGGAATAACTGCACAGCGCTCCAGTTCCGGCAATACGGCACTGGCCGGTACGGCTAATGCATGTTCGCGCCCGGCCGCGTAGACCACCCGCTTATCCAACGACACGCTGTCACCTTGCTGAACGGCGATGTTATAGCGCGCGCCGACTTGGTGTTCAGTCACTATCGCGTGTTCATCAACATCGCCTACTGCCACGAGGTCGTGATGCACTGCACTGGCAATATAAAAGCCTGTGCTGCGCAAGCGATACACCAAATGGGCCTCGGCCACCGAACTGGCGCTGGCAATGGGTTCAATATCTGCCTCGCTCATTCCTGCACCGACCCGAGGATCGTCGGTTTTCTGTAACTTAGGCGGCAAACTGTTCAGAACGGATACCAAGCTTAGCGTGCCGGAAAAGTCCACGGCAGTGACGGTGTAGCGTAACGCCACCAGACGACGCTCGGTCAGTGACACCAACCGCTCGGTACTGATATCCAAGGTCTTGCCCGCTGCCGAACGCCAACGCATGCGCCGGGTTAATAGTCCGGCTTGCCAGGAGAGCGAGCGCTCACTTTCTAATAATTCACCCACCGTAAAATCGACCGGCACATCGTCAATCAACACCTGAAGCTGCGCCGGATTGGGTGCCGAAGCAATGCGTTCGTTGTTCCGGGCAAAACCGTATGCACTCTCACCGTACGCAATGGGCTCGGATGAATAAATACCGTTCAGGTAGCACCCCACCTCGTGGTCATGCCCCGCTAAGCCCTCTTCCAACCCGCCACGCACCCCAATGAAGCCGTTAGCCTGCGCGAACAAACTGGCGTTCAACGCATAGTCTTTCGGCTGAATTCCGGTTTCAGTAATTTGCCAAGGATGGTTACCGAGTCGATTTGAATCCAGAGAAGCGTGTCGAGCCATAACAACTGAGCCTTTTTCGGTGGAATAATAAGCATAGACCTTTTTCAAAGGTTATGTGGCGCCAAGTTTAGTCATTATGCAATCGATTGCAATCAGCTTTTTTTTGGTGATAATGCAGTCATCTTATTGCGGGTAGCGTCGATCATGTTGCTTCCAAAACCACCCCCAGCATCATTAGCGGACGTTGCGCGTGCAGCGGGAGTCTCGGCATCCACGGCGTCGCGCGCGCTGAACAACAACCCCGCCATCAACAGCAAAACTCGGCAACGGGTACAGGAAGCAGCCCAAGCCTTAAACTACCAACGCAATCAGGGCGCGCGTAACCTGCGTCTGCAGCGCAGCCAGATCATTTCGGTGGTGATCAATCATCATGGTCAACCGGGCCAGAGCCTCTCCGATCCCTTCATGATGACGCTTACGTCGGCCATTGCCGACGCGCTCAATGAGCACGGTTATGGCCTCTTGTTCGCCAGCTCAACCCTCACCGCAGCGCAGTGGTATGACGAATTGGTGCGCAATGGTCGGTCGGACGGCATCATTGTGATTGGCCGTGGCATTGATGAAAGCCACTTTGAACGGCTGCAACCCGAAGAATGTCCGTTCGTGGTGTGGGGGCAAGCGGACGCCAACACGCCCTATCCCTGTATCGGCAGTGATAATTACAGTGGCGGACAGCAAGCGGCACGACAGCTGATGTTGTCCGGCTGCACAGAACCGTGGTTTTTAGGCGATATCCGGCATGCTGAAATCCGCCAACGTTACGAAGGCTTCTGTGCCGAGCTAGCGCGCGCGCATTTGCCCATTCATCCGCCCATTGCGGTGGCGGGCTTCACGCCGGAACAAGGGCATCAAGCAATCTTAAACGCACTGCGGCAGGCACCGCGTCGTTGCGATGGTCTGTTCGCCTGCAGTGACCACCTGGCCATCGGTGCCGCGCTGGCGCTGTTTCAAGAGCACTTAAAGATTCCCAAAGATGTTGCCCTCGTCGGCTTCGATGACATTGAACTTGCGGCCAGCAGCTACCCGCCGTTGACCACCGTTCATCAAGACCTCAAAAAAGGTGGGCGCGCCTTGGTCGACACCATGCTCAAACGTTTGGCAGGCCAGCCTACGCTCTCCCAAAGCATTCCCACCCGCGTGGTGAAACGGCGCACCACACGGCATCTAAAAAACGAACGGATGGACTAAGACGTTCGCTGGTGTTCGCGTACCGACTCATACACGGCGGCTAAAACAATGATAATGCCGCCAATGACCGTACCCAGCGTCGGAATGGCCGCAAGGACCAAAGCCCCATAAACCGTGCCATACACCGGCTGAATACAGGCCACCAAGCTGACCGTTTTAGCCTTTAGATAGCGCAAGGTATGGGCAAAAAGCGTGTGCGTTAAGGCCGTAAAGCCCAAGCCGAGCAGGATCAACAGTAGACCATCCGTGGTTGAAGGCTGTGCAGCGGTTACCCACAGCCAGGGGGTCATTAGCACGGCAATCAACAAGACCTGGTAACCCATGGTCCGCGCCGCAGACACACCGGAAAACCAATGCCCTTGCAGGACGTTGCGCAAGGCAAATAAGAATGCGGAGAGTACACCCCACACAACACCCTGCGTCGTGGTGTTCGACAAGGTAAATTCTGGCACCAGAAAATAGATGCCCAGCAACACCAAACAGGCGCTGGCCACATCCAACCAATCCACCCGTGTTCCTTTGATCCACGGCTCTAGGAACACAGTAATCACCGGATAGGTATAGAGCGAGATCATGCCAACGGCAATACCGGCCACCTGCATGGCATGGAAATAGGTGATCCAATGCGCGCCTAACAACAGGCCCAACAGCGCCAGCTTGGCATAATCCTTTGTCTGCGCCATGGCGATCGACCGTTCACGCCAAAACACCCAGCCGAATAATGCAAATACCGCCACCCAGGTACGGTACGCGGTGATATCCCACGCGGGCAACTGAATCCACTGCGAAAACAAACCGGTGGCTCCCATGAGCAAAACCGTACCGTGCAAAACCCATAATGCTGACCGCTGCTGTGACATTGACACTCGCTCTAGAAAAAGATCCACAAAAAACGCCAAAAAACCGACTCTTTGTAACAAAAAATAAAGCATAAAAAAGTGACCCAAATCAGGACACCACTCCGTAAATTAGGACATCCTGACCAACGTCAGCTTACGGAACGTCACCACTCGCATTTGGGCAACTCATGGCCCCTGCTTTCATGAGTAAGGAACACAACGATGACCATTGCTAAAAAGTTTGCCCTTTCTATTGCCGCTTTAATAGGCGGACTCACACTCCTGGCGATTGTAGGTTTTACCCTGCTGACCGCTAATGTACGCTCGGAAGCAGCGAATCAGGAAGCCACTGATGTGCGCAACGAACTCTACCGCCTCGCCGTACTGGCTGATGCGTTGATCGACGAACAGGTCAACAGTGCCATGAGCCTGCTGATGCGTGATGGTCGGGCCCTTGGCACACCAAGCCAAGGCACCACGGTAAACGTTAACGGGCGCACTGTACCCGACTTACTGCTGGGTACCAATGCACAAGCCAATAATTTCGCTTTGGTTGATGGCCTAACCGACATCATGGGCGGCACGGCGACCCTGTTCAGCCGATCAGGCGATGACTTCGTCCGGGTATCCACCAACGTCATCAACAATGGTCAGCGCGCGATCGGTACCGTTTTGGCACCCAACGGGGCTGCGATGCAAGCTATTCGTCGTGGCGAGGCGTACTACGGCTTGGTCGACATTTTAGGCGAGCCGTATTTGACCGGCTATGAGCCCATCCGCAACGCACAAAACCAAGTGATTGGTATTTGGTACGTGGGTTACATTGCTGACGTCTCAGCTCTGGAAGAAATTGTCGATAGCAAACGCATTTTAGACACCGGCTTCGCCGCATTGCGCGACAACGCGGGTAATATCCGCAAGCATTCAGCGCATGTGGATATGCCGCTGGTTGAAGCGGTCCTGAACGGCAACCTGCCGGGCTGGCGCGTCGAAACCACATCGATCAATCGGTGGGGCTACGACATCATCAGTGCGTTCCCGGAAAGCGAATTGAATGCACAGATTTTGGACGACATCATTAATATCGTCAGCATTGTAGTGGTCAGTGGCTTAGTGCTCATTGGCATCATCTGGTGGTTGCTGAAGCGCATTGTCAGCCTGCCCCTGGCCCGCACCATAGATCGCATGGAGGACATTGCCGAAGGTGATTTCACCATCCGGCTGGACAGTACGAGCAAAGATGAACTGGGTGATTTAGCCCGCGAGTTCAATCGCATGCTGGAACGTTTGCAAGGCACGCTGTTGGACATCAGTTCCGGTGCCAATCAGTTGACCGCGGCGTCAGAAGAGTTGTCGACCATTTCCATCGACAGCAACAAAGCCATTGCGGCACAAACCTCGGAAACCGAGCAAGTAGCAACGGCGATGAACCAAATGTCGTCGACGGTTGCAGAAGTCGCCAAATCGACCGAACAAGCCGCTGCCGCCGCGCATGATGCGCAACACGAAGCCACCGAAGGCCGAACCGTTGTGGCGGAAACCATCAGCAGCATCGAAAGTTTGGCGAATGATGTGGAAAACGCGGCCAAGGTCATCAATGAATTGTCCGTGGCCAGTAATGACATCAGCCAGGTGTTGGATGTGATCAAAACCATAGCCGAACAGACCAATTTGTTGGCGTTAAACGCTGCCATTGAAGCAGCACGTGCCGGTGAACACGGCCGGGGCTTCGCGGTGGTCGCCGATGAGGTGCGCTCGTTGGCCAGCCGCACGCAGCGCTCGACCGAAGAAATCCACTCTATGATCGAGCGCATTCAAAGTGAATCCGCGAAAGCGGTTCAGGTAATGGAAAACGGGCAAAAGACCGCCGAGAGCAGTGTCGCTAAGGCACAAACATCGCGTCAGTCGCTCAAGCAGATTTTGCACGCTGTCGAGCGGATCAATCTGTTAAATACCGAAGTGGCGAGTGCGGCGGAAGAGCAGTCCGCCGTGGCGGAAGAGATCAGCCGCAAC
The DNA here is from genome assembly GCF_042650105.1 of Salinispirillum marinum. Lineage (NCBI taxonomy): Bacteria > Pseudomonadati > Pseudomonadota > Gammaproteobacteria > Oceanospirillales > Saccharospirillaceae > Salinispirillum > Salinispirillum marinum. The sequence goes on from NZ_JBHSAL010000001.1 coordinate 64,932, forward strand.
ATCACCAATATACGTGATTCCGCCGAGCACAACAGCGCCAACTCCGACCAAAGCATGCGCCAGAGTGAAGAGTTGGCGAAATTGGCGACCATGCTGCAACAACGGATTCAGTTCTTCAAAGTCTGATCCGCCAACAGCGGTGGCATGGGGCAATCCAATGCGTCAGCCACCGCTCTGAACACTTCTGCTTCACGCACCGCAATACGGCCATCGTGTTCGATACAACGGGCCAAGGCTTTCAGGAGCCGTGGCTTCTCCAAGGGTTTAACGTGTTGTAAGCGAGCCACCGCTTTATTGAGCTGTGCCATGGACACCGCATTGGTATTGAAGCTCGTTAAAGCAAACGGCAAATTTGAGACCGCGGCTTCGTACGCTTCTTTCGCCGCTTTTGCGTCTGCCGCACCGGCTTGCGCAACGACTCGCAATAGGTTGGCAACGTCATCTGCACAATTAGCCAACGCCAGTCGCCGCCCGGTTACGGGTTTCTCATTCAACCCATGCACCACCACGCGATAGAGCGACCATTCCGCCAAGCTGAAAACGCCATCCGCTTTGATCAGCAGGCTTAAACACTGCATAAACACTCGATGCTGGGCCAAGGAGAGCTGTTTCAATGCGGGCAGGCACAATTCCACCAGCGGCAAGCGGAATGCAGGGTCCAAGCTGATCAAGCGTGGCGCCAAGCGCTGCAACAAAGCAAATACCTGCGGGTCAGCATGGGCGACCAGTGCTTCCATTTGCCGCGCCTGCAGGTCCGCCGCCGGGCTAAGCAGCAATCCATAAATGATCGCGCGCGCCGAGTAGGGATCGTGTGCCGCTTGCCGCAAACCATCATCCATCTGCGCCAAGGTATGTTGGGCATAGGCCAAGTGTTCGGCTTGTGGTTCACCCACCGAATCTATGGCTGTCATGGCCGCATGGGGGGCGAAGGCGGCTAGCCCGTCTGGTCGAGGCGCATGAGTCTGTTCAACGAATTCGGCACTTTTGTTGCTCGCCATGCCGGATGGCACAACCGGCGTAAAGCGCCCGTCCCAGTTTGGCTGCACCCGCCGAATCCGTTCACCCAAGGGCGGGTGGGTTGCCATCATCGAGGCAAACGCGGTCTTAACGCCCTGACCAAAGAATAAATGGCTGTATTCAGCCGCATTCAAGGCTTGCACTTGAGAGCCGGAAAGGTGCCCACCGATCTTCTTCAAGGCACCACCTATGCCGTCTGGATCACGGGTAAATTGCACGGCAGACGCATCCGCAAGAAACTCGCGCTGGCGGCTGACCGCCGCCTTGATCAGGTTACCGAAAAAGGTGCCGGCATAACCGATCACCATAAGCGCGGCACCCAAGCTCAACATTATCGCCACGGAATTGTCTTTGCTGTTACGGCTGCCACCAATACGACGATACCGCACGCTGCGCACCAGCATCTGACCGAGCAGACCAAGCACCAAAATACCGTTTAATAACGCCACCAAGCGAATGTTCAAGCGCATGTCGCCGTGGAATATGTGGCTGAACTCATGGGCAATAACGCCCTGCAATTCATTTCGCGACAAGAGGTTGACAGTGCCGCGGGTTACACCGATGACCGCATCTTGCGGCGCATAACCGGCAGCAAAGGCATTGATGGCATCATCATCCAACACATACACCGGAGGCACGGGCGTGCCGGACGCGATGGCCATTTCTTCCACCACATTCAATACCCGTTGCTCGGCGGCATCGTTCGTGCTGATGTTGATCAGGCGACCGCCCATGGCTTCCGCCACCGCTGCACCACCGCCCATTAATTGCAGGCGCTTAAACACAATGCCCAATACCACCACGGCCATTATAGTGAGCGCAATACCGCCCACTAAGGGTGCGTTCAGCAAGTCTATCATCCGACTGGTAGAGATATTGCCGCTACCATCGACCTGCACATAACCGGGGGTTACGCCGTTCAACAAATACAGGATCGCCAGCACCGCGCCCGTGGTCATGACAATCAGTGAAACCACCGCCAATACCAGCAGTACCACCAACCACAAGGAGTTTCGCTGTGCGCGCGCCTGTTGTTCAAAAAAGTTCATGGCGGTTTAGAACGACACTTTTGGCGCTACTTTAATTTCGGCACTGTCTTCAAACTCCAGCAAATTCGCGTCTTGTCCATGACCGATCATGCCCGCGAACACCACGGCAGGAAAGCTTTGTTTCAAGGTATTGTAGGCCATAACCGAGTCGTTAAAGGCCTGCCGCGCGAAGGCAACTTTGTTCTCGGTACTGGTCAGTTCTTCTGACAGTTGTTGCATGTTTTGTGAGGCTTTTAAATCCGGATAAGCCTCCATCACCACATTGAGGCGCCCCAATGCGGCGCCCAGCGCGCCTTCTGCTCCGGCTAATTGTGCCATTGCCCCAGCTGCACCGGGATTGGACGCGGCGGCTTTTAAGCCTGCTGCGGCGGTATTTCGGGCGGCAATAACGGCTTCCAGCGTTTCGCGCTCATGCTTTAAATAGCCTTTCGCGGTTTCAACCAAATTAGGAATTAAGTCATACCGACGCTTGAGCTGAACTTCGATTTGCGCGAACGCGTTTTTGTAGCGATTCTTCAGCGCCACCAGCTTGTTGAAAATGCTGATGACGTACAACACAACCAGTGCTAATACCACCAGAATAATAATGGTTGAAATTTCCATTGCGGCTCCCTCGATGAATGAATTCAGTGAGGGCAATATAGCACGACTATTTTGTGCTGTGTCGAGGAAAAATTGAGCGTTTATTCGAGGGTGTGATCGGGTTCTCGTAACCGCTGTCGCAAGCGACGGCGCAAGAAAGGAATCCAGATAATCCCTAAGACCGCGCCCGACAACAGCCCCCCAATGTGCGCGGCATTGTCAATCACGCTCATGGTGAAGCCGAGCACAAGGTTAATAGCAATAAACACAAGGGTACCGCGCAAGAAAGCCTGGCGCACTTCTGGGCGAAACAGGTTGCTGAACAACAACGCAAGGAAAAAGCCATAGAGGCCGAATATGGCACCGGAAGCGCCGACACTAACGGCTCCTTCACTGAAGACCACGCTGGTCAAACTGGCAGCAATGCCCGTTAACAGGTAGATCACCAATAATTGCGCTTTACCCAACAGCGGCTCCAGCAACAAGCCCACATTTGCCAACACCAGTGCATTAAAGACCAAGTGCAGCAGACCCCCGTGCATAAACACACTCGACAGCAACCGCCACCATTGCCCGTCGGTGGTCAACGGCGCAAAATTCCCGCCATACAGCGCCAGCGCCTGAGGTGGAAACCACAAAATCTGCTGCGTTATAAGCACGAACGCCGCGAAAACGGCGGCGTTCACATAAATGATCCAGGGCGTCAGGCGGTAGCCGGGGCGTGGGGTAAGTAACTGTGCGATGGGTGAGGACATAATCGCCTCTACACCGCCGCGCCAACACTTGGCAGATTCTGCTGTAACCACTGGCTGAACTGGGGAGCTGGCAGAGCGCCTGCCATTCTCGCTACTTCAATGCCGCGATGCAAAATCAGCAGCGTAGGAATGCTCCTTATGGCGTATCGCGCCGCGATATCCTGCACCGCATCCGTTTCTACTTTCACAAAAAACGCCTTGCCTTCCCACAGTTGTGCTGCTTGATTAAACACCGGCGCCATGGCTTGGCAGGGGCCGCACCAACTGGCCCAAAAATCGACCACAACCGGTAAGTCCTGCTTCAGATATTTCGACCAATTCACGGACGTCGCAACCACAGGTGCTGCCGACAACAGGGGTTGCTTACAGGCACCGCATACCGGCAACTGGTTCATACGCTCGGCGGGTACGCGGTTTAAGCGCGCACAGTGGGCACAGGTGACATTAAGTGTAGACATTGCTGCGTCTCCAAAAGATTATTAGCTTTTGGTTATGTATGGCCAAAACCGCTAATTTCAAGCCTGTTGTTCAAAACCCAGTAAGGTATTTACCGCATTTATGCCAATCTCCTCCACCGCATAACCACCCTCCATGACAAACACCGTCGGCAACCCTAATGCAGCGATCATTTCACCCATGCGCAGATAGTCGTCACTGCGCAGTTTGAACTGTGAAATAGGGTCGTCTGCAAAGGTATCCACGCCCAAGGACACCACCACGGCCTCTGCGCCACAACCGGCCGCCACCCGCAACGCATCTTGCAATGCCTGTGACCAAACCGACCAGTCACTACCAACCGGTAGCGGGTAGTTGTGATTATAGCCCAAGCCTGCGCCTTCACCTCGTTCGTCCGCATAGCCGGTGTAGCAAGGGTATTCGGTTTGTGGGTCACCATGAATGGAAAGAAAGAGCACATCGGGACGTTGATAGAAGATATCCTGTGTGCCATTGCCATGGTGGTAGTCAACATCCAGCACCACCACCTTACGCATCCCACCGTCCAGAAAGGCCTGCGCCACGACGGCCGCATTATTCACATAGCAATAGCCGCCCATGTAGTCGATGCCGGCGTGATGGCCCGGAGGGCGGCACAGTGCGAACGCTGCGCGGTCTCCTGCCGCCACGGCCGCCTGCGCACTCAAGGCCACTTGTGAGCCAGCATAAATAGCTTGCCAGCTGGTGGCCGTCAGTGGTGCTCCGGCATCGAAACTGTAGTAGCCCAGTTTGCCATCGATATCTTTAGGACAACGCGCCTGTACCCGACGCGGCGGCCACGCCAGCGGCAACATGTCGTTAGTGCGGCCCAGTGCGGCCCACTCAGCCCAGGCTCCGGCCAAGAAGTCGATATACTCACCGGCGTGTACGCGTTTTAACGGCGCTATGCCAAAGGCTTCCGGCGGCAACACCGGGCCTAGATTTACGGCCTCGACCCTTGCCAGCACCATATCGGCGCGAGAGGGTTTTTCGAACACCGGCACCAACTGGCCATCGTTCAATTCGGCGTTAGCATGGTGTAAACGGTGGTCTTCGGAGTAAAAGGTTTTCATGGTGCAGCCCTATATAGAGGGTAAGGATGTAAGATGGTTAGATAGACCATAATAATCTAACAATAATAACTAACCGAACAGCTTGGAAAAGCCTATAGTGTCAATGGACAGCAAATCTGCTTCCGCCCTATATCCATTGAGGACTCATCATGCTCAGAAACCTGCGTATACGGGCTCGCTTAGGCGCGGCCTTTGCTGTGCTGATCGCGCTCATCGTTGCATTAGGCGTTTTTTCCGTCAACGAGTTAAGTGCATTAAACGATGAAATTGACCTGATTGACCGCCAACGCGTCCCGGCTTTGGCCGCTGCCGCGAACATGAATCAGGAGTTTATGATTGTTCGCCTGTACACCGGCAACCTGCTCGGTGCGACCACGGATACCGAACGTCAGCGCTACGAGGCAAGAATTCAAGAAGCTCGGACAGCCTTTAATGCGGCAAAAACGCAGTTCAGCCACGTGGTCACCTCAGCGCAAGGGCGCAGCCTGTTAGCCGAAGTTGAAACCGCCGAGCGGCAATATTGGGCTTTAAATGAACAACTGCGGGCGCAGGTTCGCGCCGGACAAGTTGCCGAAGCTCGCACGCTGCGCATAGAACGCATGGACCCGGTAGCCATCAATCAGACCAATACGATTGAAAAGTTGGTTAGCTATCAGGTGCAGTTAATCACCACCACGGCAGAGCTGGGGCAACGCATTTATGACCGCGCCTTGCAGGCAACGATCGGTGCCTTAATGGCGATGGTGGTGATTGCCGTAGCCATCGCATGGCGCATTGCTGACAGCATCAACAAGCCCATGAGCTTTGCCGTCAACGTGGCGAACACCATTGCGGGCAATGATTTGACCACGAACATCAAACCCGATGGCGCGGATGAAGTCACCGATTTAATGAATGCATTGGCTCGCATGCAAGCAGCGCTGCGCGACAATTTAGGGAAAATTTCTTCGTCTTCCGATCAACTGGCCGCGTCTTCCGAGGAGTTGAGCGTGGTCACGCACGAAACCAATGAAAACTTGCAGCGCCAGAACGATGAGTTGGAACAAGCCGCGACGGCGGTCAATGAACTGACGGCTGCAATAGAAGAAGTCGCGGGCAATGCGGTAAAAACCTCCGAAGAAACACAAAAAGCACAAGAAGAAACTCGTACCGGACGGCAAAAAGTAGAAGCCACGGTGCGGTCCATAGAACAATTGGCAAAGACCATCAACAACACAGCAATGGACATGGAGAGCTTGTCAAAACGCGTGGCTGACGTATCTTCAGTGCTCGTGGTTATTCGTGCCATTGCCGAACAAACCAATCTTTTGGCGTTAAACGCTGCCATTGAGGCGGCCCGTGCGGGTGAAGCCGGGCGTGGCTTCGCGGTGGTAGCCGACGAGGTACGTGCACTGGCCAGCCGGACGCAAAATTCCACCCGCGAAATTGAAGAAATCATCAGCGCGGTTGAAGGCGTAACGGCGCAAGCCGTCACCGCAATGCGTGACAGCAATGCCAGCGCCAACGACACCTTGGATGCCGGACGTGAAGCAGGCACCGCACTGACCGCCATTGCCCGACTCATCGATGTCATCAATGATCGTAATGCGTCCTCAGCCAGTGCTGCCGAGCAACAGGCGCAAGTCGCGCGTGAAGTCGACCGCAGTTTGGTCACCATTAGAGACATTGCGGTGCAGAACGCCACCGGCGCGAACCAGACCAGTTCATCCAGCCAGGAGTTGGCGCGGTTGGCGGAACAGTTGAATCTGTTGGTGGCGCAGTATCAGGTCTAGCCTGGCACAAAGGTGACAATCATCACTTCCGCTCGTGGGAGGGGTCAAGCATCATCGCTCCCCTCCATCTTTTAGGCTTGTTACCTTGGAACGCACTAACCACGCCCTAACCAGCGCCGTTTTACCGACATTTTACCGCTTGTGGTTCCCCTCCATGATCGGCTTGTTGGCGCTATCCACTGCCAGTATCGTGGACGGGCTGTTCATCGGCAATTTTGTTGGGGCACGCGCGCTGGCGGCCGTCAATCTGATCATCCCATTCTTTGGCATTCTGTTTGGCACCACCTTTATGCTGGCCATGGGTGGGTCGGTACGCGCGGGTAAATACATAGGCGAAGCGAACTATGATGGCGCGGCCGGTATTTTTTCAAAAACCCTGCTTGCCGTGGGTATGCTTGCCTTTGTGGTCACCACCTTAGGCATTCTGTTTGAAACCGCCCTATTGAAAGCACTGGGCGGCACCGACGAAATTCTGCCGCTCATGCAAACGTATTTTCGTATAACGCTGGGCTTCATTTGGGCTCAGTTGTTGATGGTTACCATGTACTTTTTTGTCCGGGTAGATGGTTATCCGGGCTTGGCCGCTATTGCCTTGGTCATTGGTTCGGGCATCAATATAGGCTTGGACTATCTATTTATCGCCCATTTCGAGTGGGGCATTGCCGGTGCCGCGTGGGCAACCGGGTTGTCGCAAGCGCTGCCACTTTTGGTCATGTGTCGATATTTTTTTTACAAGCAAAGGCATCTTCGGTTTGGCCTACAACGCGGGCGCTGGAAAGAATTGTTTTCGTCGGCGTTTAATGGACTGTCTGAGTTCGTCAACGAAATTTCCGGCTCGGTCATTGCCTTGATTCTGAACTGGCTGTTTGTCTTGCGTTTTGGCGTCGAGGGCGTAGCGGCGATTACGGTACTCAATTACCTCTTGGTGATCGGCATGATGATGGTATTTTCCATCGGTGACGCAGGCGGCGTGTTCGTAAGCCAAAATTATGGGGCGCGCCAGCTGGCTCGTATAAGGCAGTTCCTAGCCACCAGTGCCCTGAATGCATTAGCCATTGCCGCTGTATTTATTGGCCTTTTGCTGTGGCAAACCGAAACTTTAGTGTCGGCGTTTTTGAACGCCGATGAAGTCGAAGTCATTGCCCTGACCACCGAATTGATCGGCTGGGTTTGGCCGGTCTTTGTTGTGAACGGCCTAACCATGATTGTGACCTCTTACCTCACCGCCTTGCATCAGCCTGTGCCCTCCGCAATCATTGCGCTCAGCCGAGGTTTGATACTGCCTGCCAGCCTACTACTGACGTTCTACTTTATGTTTCCACAATGGCCATTCATTGTGGCACTGCCCATTGCCGAATGGTTGACTTTTGGCTTGGCCTTAGTCTTTTTGTGGCGTTTCTTTCCACGAGAAGGCTTGTTCGAACGCCTGGACCCCAAAGCAGAAAGCCGCTAACGCATTTCTAATACTTGCGTTTCCAACTCCTGAACCAAAGAGGGATCCAGCTTCAACTGGCGCGCAAGCTCGGTTAAATACGCCTTTTCCATAAAGTTTTGCTCGTCCACCACCAACAAACTCGCTAAGTACATCTCTGCAGCCATCTCCGGAGTGGTGGCTGCACGGGCTATATCGGCCGGGTCCAAAGGCTTACGCAGTTCCTCGTCAAACCACCGGGTTAGTTCAGCATCACTACTGAGCTTCTGGATTTCTCCGTCAATCAGCTCGCGTTCTTTGTCATCAATATGACCATCCGCTTTCGCCGCCCCAATGATGGCACGAAGAATGGCATGGCTATGCTGTTCCGCTTGCGGGGCTGGTAATCGGTCTACCGTTTCAGGCGTACCCTGCGGTGCAGTTGTTTGGTTTTTCTGGTAATTGCTATAGGCCTTGTAGGCCACCACACCCAATGCCGCCAAACCACCATACACGGCGACCTTGCCACCCGTTTTGCGCAGCTTTTTATTGCCCAGTAGCATCCCCAGCGCACCACCAGCCATCAAGCCTTTGCCTTGCCCCCCTAGCAAACCTGACAGCTGAGACACTTTATCGGTTGCCGCCGATTTGGCTTGGTTGGCCGCCGGGTTTTGCATCAAATTACCACCGGACTGCAACAATTGGTCGATCAAACCGCGGGTGTTCATGGCTTTATCCTCTAGGCTTTGGCTTATAAATATTTACGATAGTTAATTTACCGTGAAAACCCATTCCCGTAATTGGGAAGACAAAATTTTTACCTGTTAATGGAATTTATTTTTAAAAACCATTGCTGTTATTTCTAACTTCAGTAATATTGTTGCGTACGCAACTTAATTGAGGTTTATATGAAAATTGCCGTCTTTGGTGGCTCCGGACAAACTGGCCGCCACGTTATTCAAACCGCGCTGGAAAAGGGTTATGACGTTAAGGCATTGGTTCGCGACCCGGCTAAAATCGATAGGTCTTTTGCGCAGGACAATCCACAACGCCTAAAATGGATACAAGGCGATTTGCTGGATGCAGAAGCGGTAACGCAAACCCTAACCGATTGTGATGGTTTTATTTTCGCCGCCGGGCCAGTGAAAGGCGGCCACCCTGACCTACCATATTTAGCCGCAAAAAATGTCACGGAGGCCGCCACTCAGCTGGGTATCAAGCGCTTGGTCTGGCTGCTAGGTGCTGCGGTGATAGATGAACGCGACGCGCCAGATTTCGGGCGCAAGATCATTCGCTTTATCATGAAATTCACGGCACGTGATGTACTAGAATCCAGCGAGCGGGCATACCAACATCTGGTAAATTCAGGGCTGGATTACACCGTTGTGCGACCACCGATTTTGGCCAATGGGCCAGCGCAGGGCAATCTGAAGGCGTCATATCAGCCGCCTAAACCTCGTGGTATCAGCCGGACTGACTTGGGCCGTTTTATGGTCGAAACCCTGACGGACGATGTGTGGCGGGATGGGTCTCCAATGGTAAGCTACTAAGGCAGCATACTTAACGCATTGACCATAGACAAGCCGCCAGAGGTGCCAAGATGCAGTACGACAATAGGGACAGTATGGATAATACGCATAATGTAGACAGCGCCTTTGGGTATCACCTTTGGCTGCTCAACCGGCTGGCGCAAGGACGTTTCAGCAAAGTGCTTGCCCCGTTGTCTATTGGCCCCGGCCAACAAGTCTATTTACTAGCGCTTCAGGAGTCTGAATGTATTCACCAGGATGCGTTAGCACAGCGCCTATCGGTCGATAAATCCAATGTAACGCGCGCGCTCACAGCGTTGAGCAATGAAGGCTATTTGGAACGCAACAAAAGCCTAACCGATGGTCGACAATGGCTGGTTCGCTTAACACCCAAAGGCATTGCTGCCCGGCGTGAAGTCATCACCCATGCACAGGCGTGGATAGACGAATTGAAGACCCCGTTAACAGATACTGAGTGGCAACAGTTAACAGGACTACTGGCAAAAGTGTGCCTACCTTTCGCGGGCATCCGATAATGGCGCTATTTTGGTAAAACGCATTTAGGAGAAATGTATGAAGGTTCTGATCACCGGCGCAACCGGCAATGTGGGCCTTGCGTTGCTTAGAGCGTTAGTCGATCAGCCGTCAATTGAGGTTGTAGCCGGCGTCCGCGACGTCGACAAGGATAAAGCACAATTTGATGAACTCAAACATTTGGAATGTCGACATTTCGATTTTGGGCGGGAAGCAACCTTTGATGCCGCGCTGCACGGCATTGACTTGGTATTTCTATTGCGACCACCACCTATCGCCGACATCCCACGTTTCTTTGCTCCCTTAATTCAAAAAATCAAACACTCTGGTATCACTAAGGTGGTGCTTTTGTCGGTACAAGGGGCCGAGCGTTCCAACATTATTCCGCACCGTAAGATAGAAAAACTCATCCTAGCGCACGAGCTGGAATATATCTTTCTCCGGCCAAGCTACTTTATGGAAAATCTGACTACCACCCTATTGCCGGAAATCAAAGCTCTACGCACCATTACCTTGCCGTCTCGCAATGCTCAGTTTAACTGGGTTAGCGTGCAAGATATCGGAGCCATCGCCGCGAACTTGATGGTCCACTTTGAAACTCACAAAAACCAAGCCTTGGTCATTTCAGGCAATGAAAATCTATCGTTTGATGAGGTCGTGCAACGTCTCAATAGACTGACCGGAGCACGAATACGGTATAAAAGTGTTAACCCGCTTCGCTACTATTATCTGAAGAGACGAGAAGGCCAGCCCCGAGATAAAGTCATGGTTATGCTTGTCTTACACTTTTTACCGGTGCTGCAAGGGCCACCGAAAATCAGTGACCGCTTTCAAACCATCATGCAGCGAAAACCGATTCTTCTTGAGCAATTTATTGCCGATAATCAGCGTCACTTTCTCCGCTAAATCAAACCAAACGCCAACATGGCATCGGCGACCCGCCGGAATCCGGCGATATTAGCCCCTACCACATAGTTGCCCGGGGCGCCGTAGGCTTCCGCCGCTTCATGACAATCACGAAAGATGTTGCGCATAATGTTGTGCAACCGTTCATCTGTGTACTCAAATGTCCATGCATCCCGGCTGGCGTTCTGCTGCATTTCGAGTGCGGACGTCGCAACACCGCCGGCATTGGCGGCCTTGCCCGGTCCGTAGGCCAGCTTAGCCTGTTCGAAGACCTTCATGGCGGTGGGCGTACAGGGCATGTTGGCACCTTCACAGACGGCAATACAGCCCTGGTCCACTAAGGTCCTCGCGGCTTGTTCATCCAGTTCATTCTGTGTCGCGCAGGGCAAGGCGATATCACATGGAATATCCCAGATTGATACCTTCGCCCTAAATTCTGCGCTTTCATGGTGATCTTGATAGGCGGAAATACGCGCCCGTTCGACTTCCTTCAGCCGCTTAATCGTGTCTAAATTCAATCCTTTCGGGTCGTAGATTACGCCACTAGAGTCCGAGCAGGCCACCACCTTAACGCCCAAGGCTTGCAATTTTTCCATGGCGTAAATGGCTACATTGCCGGAACCAGACACCACGGCCGTTTTGTCGGCCAACCGGTGACCACGGGCCTTGAGCATTTCATCCAGGAAATAAACCACACCATAGCCGGTTGCCTCTTTGCGCACCAAAGAGCCTCCCCACTGCGGACTTTTGCCAGTAAACACACCCGATTCATAACGGTTGGTGATGCGTTTGTATTGCCCAAAAAGATAGCCGATTTCACGGGCGCCCACGCCAATATCTCCGGCCGGAACATCGGTTTGCTCACCGATATGACGGTACAGCTCGGTCATATAACTTTGACAGAACCTCATAACTTCATCATCGGACTTACCCTTGGGATCAAAATCTGAACCGCCTTTACCGCCGCCGATGGGGAGGCCAGTTAAGGCATTCTTGAAAATCTGCTCAAAGCCCAAGAACTTGATGGTGTCGAGATACACACTGGGATGGAACCGCAAACCGCCTTTTTAGGGCCCTAGGGCGCTGTTAAAACCCACACGGAAGCCACGATTGATCTGTACTTCACCGGTGTCGTCCTGCCAGGGTACGCGGAAAATAATTTGCCGTTCCGGTTCACAAATACGCTCAATGATTTTCCGTTCGGCGTATTTGGGGTGCTCCCGCAATACCGGCGTTAGGGTATCCAAAACTTCTTTCACCGCTTGATGAAAATCGGTTTCTCCGGGGTTCCGCGCCACCACTTGCTGATAAATATCAGAGATGCGCTGAGCTGCTTCTGGCATGCCACCTGCTCCTGTCCTACGACCATAAATAGTCCGCCATTGTGGCCGAATCAGGGCGAAAGCTGTAGCGCATTGCGCTCTCTATACGTGGACGCTGCTTACCGTGTTCTCGTATTAAAATTTACCCGCATTAGGTCGTCGGTCGCTTCCGCAGCAGCCTGCTTTCGAGTCGGCTCACGCCATAAGCCCCGAGCGTCAGCAACACCATAAAGAGGCCGACCGCCAACATGACCGGCATGCCGTTCTCCGTCATCCATTGCACCAAAAACAGGTAAGGGTAGTGCAACAAAAACATCGGGAAAGCGAGATCACTGAAAAAGGCGACAAGTCGACCTGATCCCACGTTGAGACACGACCAGACCGTCGGTTTTAGCGTCATCGCTAACCACATTCCAGCACCAAATTCGAACACCCGGCACAGTGGAAACCAGTCGCCGGGTCGAGCCGGCATAAATCCGAACTGTCGGTAAACCCAGCCTTCCACGTCGTCTAGCCATGAGGACGACAACCACGGCAAACCATACTGACCCACATACCATCGACTCAGCACACTCACCAAAAACAATATCCCAAGAGTAAGATGTGGGCGACGTTTCATGCAGAAAGCCAATAGCGGGAACACGGCATACATCGACAGGATTAACCCGATGAACCAACTGGGGGGATTGTAGGGCCCGCCCCACATCCCCCACCACGCGTAGAACCCGGTCACGCTGCCGAGCACATCGACCCCTGCACCATTCGGAAATAATGCAGGGCCATCACCTTCCAGCAGCCAACCGCTCAGCCAATACCCCAAGATTGAAAGCGGTAACGTGAGCCAGTAGAGCGGGTAAATACGTCGCGCTTTTTTTAACAGATACGCACCATAGCTCAGCCGTTTGGGCGCATCCGTCAGTCCCGCCAATAGACCGGACAGCACTAGGAATAGTGTTACACCGATGCCCCCCAGGCTGACATAGTAAAAATTTTTGATACCGAAAAAGTCCCCCAATGGGGCGTCCAGCAACTGCCCGAAATGCGCCATAAATACCAAGGTTATGGCCCCAATTCGAAACACATCAAGCAATAGTGATCGTGTCATGCTGTTTGGCAATCAGGTGAATAAGGGCCTTGAATTGTCTTGGGATTAAATTTCAAGCGTGTGACGGTAGGATGAACGTTAGATGTCCAGTGCAGGCTAACGGTGACTGTCTTTTGATTCCGCACTGCAAATTCGGTTCCGACCCTGAGACTTGGCGCGATAGAGCTGTTCATCGGCTTCACCCAATAACGCTTCTGCAGTACTGTCATGGGGTCCAGGTACGCGTGCCGCCACGCCCATACTGAGCGTGATAAAAGCTTGCTCGTCTGCCTGAATGTGCGGGATTTTCAATTCGGCAATGGTATTCTGAATACGCTCGGCAACGCTCAATGCTTCGGTCAGAGAAGTGTTCGACAGCACGCACACAAACTCTTCTCCACCATAGCGGGCCACAAAGTCACTCTGGCGAACCATCGCATTCGCCAGCGCAGCCGCTACCTGACGTAAACAATCATCACCTTCAATATGGCCGTAATGATCGTTGTAGGGTTTGAACTGGTCAATGTCCATAAAGATGATCGCCAGAGGTTGGCCATTGGCTTTTGCCAGCGTCCATTCTTTGGCAAACACAGCATCAAATTGGCGCCGGTTGGCGATGCCGGTGAGTCCGTCAACGGTACTGATATGGCGCAGTTGGTCGCGCTGGTCCAAACCTTTTTGGAAGGCTTGCAGTACGTCATCCAATCCGTCTACCAAGCGCCCTAGTTCATCATTTTCATGGTGCAATAATTCAGGCTTAGGCCATTGCCCCGGGTGTTTGGGGTTCACTTGTTGTAGGGCATCATACACGCGCAGTAGTGGCTGGGTGATTAACCACGAAAACACCCACACCAAGAGCAGTGAAATCGCGAGCGCCTTAACGGCGCCGACGGCAAAAATCAGCCGGGTGTTGGCGATAAATTCGCGCGCCACGACATCCAGCGCCAAGGTCATCGACAGCGTACCAACCCGCTCTTGATCACCCTGCCGACTGATTTGATAGAGCAGTATCTGATCCCGCTGCTTGATATCTGCGAACAGCCTGTTCAACAAGGGTCCTCTGAATGCTTGGTCAGTACGCGATTGCTTGGCCATGCTACGACCAAAGTCGTCTTTTAACTCGACATGTCGCCAGATTCCCGTAGCGAACAAGCCATTGACGACACGCTCGGCCAACTCGGGATTAAGCTGAAAAGCAGCTTCCGCCGCTGTCCCTTCGACCAGTGCGATGCTCCGGTCTATTTGTGTCTGTACATCGGCTCGCAAGTTGCGAGCATTAACGACCAGTTCAACCATACCGGCTAATGCGCTTAGGCTGAGTGCAACAGAAAGCGTCCAAATGGCCTGTTTGGTGGTCAGGCTGCGTATACGACGACGCCATGAGCGCTTCGGTGCGGTATTCAAAACCATACGTTCAACATCATCGGGCGTGGTCATGGGCCTGCCGCTTCGCTTGCACGCGATCTAAAGCCGCCTGCAAGCGCTCCACAATGGCCGGGTCAGTATCTTTCTGCACGGCAAAATACAGGGCAGATTCGCTCAACACCCATACCGGGGCTACTTGTTCTGGGTCCATCCCGTGTTGCTCCATTAGCCAGTAGGCAACCTCTTCACCGTAGGCCCACAAATCTACGCGTTGCGCGGATAACATGGACGCCGCGCTTTGATTACTGAAAGCATAGAGGATCTGTTCTTCGTCGATACCCAACTCCAGCAAGCGCTGGGCTCCGATATCTTCCCGAATTGCGGCGACTTTTAACCCTTGGCGGGTGATGTCTTCGATTGAAGACAACGATACGGGCGCATCACGATGCGCTAACAGCACCACACGATCGGGCGCGATAGGCCCAACCCATTGAAAAAGCGACTCACGAGCGGTGGTTCTGGTGGTGGAAAACAACAGGGTATTGGGCACGTGCAACGCCGTTTCGTAGGCTCTGGCCCAAGGTAATAAACGCACAGCGGACGGATCAAATTCATAACCGGCCTCTGCCATCATGTCGGTCAACAACGACACGGCGAAGCCGGCGACACCATTCTCCGTAGCATAATTAAACGGCGGATATTCCTCGGTGATGAAAGTCAGTCTGTCTTCCGCCATGGAGGCGATTGCGCTTGAGAGCAGCAACATACCAACAGCAAGTCGAAACAGCATAGACAATTCGCGCCTTTATCAATGATCACAATAAAACGGTTTTCAGTATAGGTGAGAATACGCGGTTTGCGCCTCCCCTTTCTGTCCGAAAGGACAATTCTGTAAGGATTCTCTGCCAAACGCAATTCAGTAAAAACCGATGAAGCACCAAGAAGCATGATATATTCGCGCTGTTTTGGTGCATCTATTTTTAAGGATTCCATCTGTGACTACGCATCGTTGGTTCGATTGGGCTTTATTGCTGAGCTTATCGTTGGCTTGGGGCTTTACCTTTGTACTCATCTCCGTGGCTTTACACAGTTTTCCACCCATGACCTTGGTGTCCATCCGGTTGATCACGGGTGCGCTAACGCTTTACATTGTCCTGCGTTGGCAGGGGCTACGTCTCCCGACGGGATGGGCTTGGTGGCGGCGTTTTGCAACGCTGGCGGCCGTGGGTAACATTGTGCCCTTCACCCTGATTTCTTGGGGTGAGCTTTATATTTCCAGCAGCTTAGCGGGGATTTTGATGGCGTTAATGCCCATCAGTGTGATGATTTTGGCGCATTTCTTTGTCGCCAACGAACGCATTACGCCGCGCAAGGCCACCGGCTTTATTTTGGGCTTGGTGGGAGTGCTGGTTTTGGTCGGCACGGAAGCCCTTACCGGCTTGGGTGGCATCAACCTGTTAGCGCAGGTCGCGATCATTGCTGCTACGCTGTGTTATGCCGTGAACAGCATCATCACCAAGCGATTGCCGACCGTGCATGTTTTGGTGGCAGCCACCGGCACCTTGGTAGCGGGTAGTTTGATCCTCACGCCGCTAGCGCTGTGGGTGGACCAGCCTTGGCAAAACAGCATTCAACCGGGTGCTATGGCCGCTGTCTTGGTGTTGGGTGTGATGTCGACCGGGCTAGCAACTTGGGTTTATTTTCTGATTGTCGCGCGCCGAGGCCCCAGTTTTTTATCGATGATCAACTACATCATCCCGGTGGTGGCGTTTGGCGCTGGGGTATGGCTACTGAGTGAGCCCGCCAGCGTACAAAAATTCATTGCCTTGGGAACGATATTTGCGGGCATTGCGATCAGTCAAACGAAGCGCTCGCGCAAAACCGCGCCACACCCTTAACCTTGGTAGGTGGTCACAAAAGCATTTAT
Source organism: Salinispirillum marinum (assembly GCF_042650105.1). Lineage (NCBI taxonomy): Bacteria > Pseudomonadati > Pseudomonadota > Gammaproteobacteria > Oceanospirillales > Saccharospirillaceae > Salinispirillum > Salinispirillum marinum. The sequence continues at coordinate 81,732 of NZ_JBHSAL010000001.1, forward strand.
TCGGGTGATCACCTGCGCCATCAAAGCGGTGATCGCCTCGTCCGAGCTCCACGCAATGTGCGGAGTGATGATGACGTTTGGCTCGTCCATCACAGCACACAAGGGATTTTCTGCACGCAGCGGCTCGGCGCTCACCACATCAAGGGCGACGCCACCTAAATGACCGCTGGATATTGCCTGCACCAGATCGGCTTCATTCACTAATCCGCCACGTGATGGGTTAAGCAACAGAGCACCAGGTTTCATGCGTTGCAGGAAGACTGAATTGACCATGCCGGCGTTGTCGTCCGTTAGCGGGCAACACAGCACCAAGGCGTCTAACGTAGGCAGAGTCGCGTTTAGGTCATGGTAGCCGCTGCGGACTTTGCCCGCGGTAGGGCGTTCTAAAAACAAGACATTACTGCCCATGGCCTGTAAGCGATCAGCCACGCCTTGCCCAATGGCACCACGGCCCAAAATGCCTACGGTCATGGTACGTACTTCGCGCACAGGTGCGGTCCGCAATGCAAAGAATTCACTGTCTAACCAACCGCGTGCTTCTTGAATGCGTCGATACGCCGTATGGCTCTGCACCAAGCTGAACAACTGACCGACCACCCATTCCGGCACAGCATGGCGGGCATAGCCTTGCACATTCCCCACGCCAATGCCGAGTTCACGGCAGGCATCGATATCCACATTGTTCATGCCAGTGGCGCTGACCTGCACGTATTTCAATTTCGGGCATTGCGTCAACACCGCACGGTCCAGTACCACTTTATTGGTGATGGCGATATCGGTGTTTTGCAAACGCTCGACCACGGCATCCGGTGATGTATTGTGGTGCGCCTGCCAAACATGGGCGAAATCGGGCGCTTCCCATTGTATGTGCGGAGGTATGGTGCCCTGATCCAGAAAGGTAATGTGCCAAGGTTGCATCGCAAGTCGCCCTCGTACAGGTAGGTTGTGTCGCTATCAAATAGACAAATCGAACGGCGGCGACACGCCTTCTGGCCCGTTGATCATTTCTGTGTAAGCGGTGTGGTGGATCAGCCGTGCTTTAGCACGAAAACGTTTGGGAATTTGGTCCCGCGCCCGGCTTAGGCTAGGATAGGGCTGATCACCCAAGGGGTATTTCTGTTCGCCATCCACCAGCCACACACGGTATCCCGCTGGGCTGGCTTCGATGATGTAATCGCGCATGATGCTCCCGTTTTATGAACCTGAAAGCGTCGCGCCGATTGAATTACGCTTCGCCTTCTTTGTAGAAATGCTCGTAAACATAGTTTGTTGCTTCAACAAAGCCATCTACGCTACCGCAGTCAAATCGGGTTCCTCTGAATTTGTACGCCATCACACAACCATCCTGTGCCTGCTTCAGCAAGGCATCGGTGAGTTGGATTTCGTTATTCTTACCCGGCTTGGTTTCACGCAGAATGTCAAAGATATCCGGGGTCAGAATGTAGCGCCCAATAATGGCTAAATTTGACGGAGCTTCGCCTTTAGCCGGTTTTTCCACCATATCATCAACCCGGTACAGGCCGTTTTTCATCGCCTCGCCTGCGATCACGCCGTACTTGTGAATTTCATCTTCCGGCACTTCCATCACGGCAACAATGCTGCAACGGAACTGCTTGTAGATTTTCACCATCTGCGCCATCACGTTGTCTTCGCCGGGCAGCGGCAAACAAAGATCGTCGGCCAACACGACCCCGAAAGCTTCATTGCCGATCAAGGTTTCGCCGGTCAAAATGGCGTGACCTAAGCCTTTCATTTCCGCTTGGCGGGTAAATGAAAACTGCGCATTCGCCATGACGTGACGAATGGATTTCAAATAGCTCTCTTTGCTGGAACCGGAAATTTGGTGCTCCAGTTCGTAAGATATGTCGAAGTGGTCAGCGATGGCGCGTTTACCGCGGCCGGTCACAAAACCGATGCGGTTGAGGTCGGCCTCTATCGCTTCTTCAACACCGTACTGCACCAACGGCTTGTTGACGATGGGCATCATTTCTTTGGCCAAAGCCTTGGTAGCGGGTAAAAAGCGCGTGCCGTAGCCGCCGACAGGAAATAAACACTTGTTAATCATTACCGATCCTTTCACGTTCCAGTTGATGTATTCATTACCCGAGCAAATGCCATGCCGGGCTTTTCTTGTTACCAATCACTTTGTGCAATCATGCCAAACGGCGCAGTGCCAAAGGGCATAGAACCTGCATAGGCTCTATACAGTGATGACTTACATGCTCGCATAACTTATGCGGCGCTAAGCCATTGAACCCCTTGGTTAATGGGCAATGCTGTTGGAGAACGCCATGACTCAACCTTCTCGACCCCTCAGTGAGCGCCTGCGTGACCACTGCCGTCATTTATACCCGGACGATGTTGTGGCACGCATTGTCCCACAGATTATCGCCATGGTCGATGACGGTGCAGCGCACCATAAAGGTGCAAAAACGCCTGTCTTGGACGAGCGGAGCGTGCTGCTGATCACCTACGGACATACGCTACAACGCCCCGATGAAACGCCACTGCAAACCCTACGACAGTTCATCGACCAACACTTGCCCGAAATGTCGTATGTGCACATCTTACCCTTCTTTCCTTACAGTTCTGATGACGGCTTCTCCGTTATTGATTATTTGATGGTCGACCCGGCATTGGGCACCTGGGCGGACATTGCTGCCCTAGGAGAAGACCGGGCCCTTATGTTCGACTTTGTGCTGAATCATATTTCGCGCGAGAGCGTCTGGTTCGCCGACTATGTGTCCAACCACCCGCCGGGCAACCAATATTTTATTGAACTGGATCCGGATACCGATGTTCGAGAGGTCGTGCGTCCGCGCAGCCAAGCCTTGTTAACGCCCATCTATACCCGTCGTGGTATTAATCATGTCTGGGCCACATTTTCACCGGACCAAATTGACCTGAACTACGCCAACCCGGATGTGCTGTTGGATATGATCAGTATCTTTATCACTTATCTCAACAAGGGAGCCAGCCTAACGCGCTTGGATGCCGTCGCCTTTTTGTGGAAGACTTTGGGCACACGCTGTATTCACCTGCCGCAAACCCATGAAGTCGTCAAACTGCTGCGCACCATCAATGATGCGGTCAGGCCCGGCAGTTTATTGATTACCGAAACCAATGTGCCGCACGAAGAAAACTTATCGTACTTCGGCAACGTGATAGAGCACCCCGAACAGCCCGGTGAATACATCGGCGATGAAGCGCATCTGGTCTACCAATTTGCCCTTCCGCCCCTGATCTTGTACACCATGAACAGAGGCAATGCCGACTTGTTGACCAACTGGGCCCAGTCATTGGCACCGCCACCGCCGGGCTGTACCTTCTTGAATTTTACCGCCTCGCACGATGGTATTGGCCTGCGGGCGCTGGAAGGCATCCTGCCTGAACATGAAATTGCCAGCCTGATCGACAGCATGCAGCAGTTTGGCGGCTATGTGAGCATGAAGGCGAACGCCGATGGCACCGATTCGCCTTATGAAATCAACATCAGTTATTTCGATGCGATGATGGGCACCCGGCGTGGCCCGGATAGCCTGCAAATAGAACGTTTTCTCTGTGCGCAAAGCATCATGCTAGTGCTGCAAGGGCTGCCCGCGTTCTACATTCATTCTTTATTAGGCACTCCGAATGATCAACGTGGCGTAGAAGTCACCGGGCGGTTGCGTTCCATTAACCGTAAACGCTGGCAATGGGATGAACTAGAACAAGTTCTGGAAACGCCGCATGGCGCACAGCATTTGGTGCATCATGAACTACGGCGACGCATTCGTATTCGACAGCAATACCCGGCATTTAGCCCGTCCAGTGCCCAAAAAATTCATGATTTGGACTCGCGGTTGTTTATTGTGCAACGCGGCAATGGCGAAGAATCTGTATGGTGCGTGTGCAACACCACCGCGCAGGATGTGGAGTTGCCGTTGGTGAAAATTCTGCATCAGATGGAAGGCCAAGCGCTGGACCTGCTGACGGAACAGCACCACGCGCTGGAGAAGTCCGTCACCCTGTTGCCGTATCAGACGATGTGGTTGACCTTTGAGTAATGGTTAAATCCTCGGCCCCGGCATGGACTTTCGGGGCATGCCTCCGGCGCTCCACGGCAGGCCGGGAGTCGCGCCTTGAGGCATCCCCCTACGTCCATTGCCTGGCTGGCTCGCCCCTCTACTGATCATATCGTTAGATGACTTACCGGTTATCGAGCTCCACCGCGTCGTAAATCTGTTCTAACACATCCGGTATAGCCGCTTGAATCCGGTTCCAACTCGGAATGAAGGGCGTCGCCATTGGGTTATCCAGAAACTCTTTGCCCGCGTCCATTACATTGCTAGCGAACAACTCCACCGCTTCTTCCTCGGCGTGGCGGTCCACCTTCAAGCCGTTGAACATCGCGGTATCGTAATACAGGCCGACAAAATCCAGGGCAATGCGGTAATAGGTCGCTTTGATGGTGCGAATATGTTCTTCCGTAAACACCTGCCCGTTGGTGGCCAATTTGCGGAAAACCGCCTTGCTGATGTCGCGGCTCATTTTTGACAAGCCTGCTTGCGCGTCCTCTTTCGACAGTGGCTGGTGCTTGTGATCGTACACATCGGCAATATCGACCTGGCAAATACTGCGGTTGGAATAATTGCGGAATAACTCACTCAACACACCAATTTCCAAGCCCCAGTCACTGGGGATGCGCATATTAGGAATGACATCCGTGCGCAATGAAAATTCACCCGATAAGGCATAGCGAAAACTGTCGAGGTAGTCCAAAAACGGGTCCGGCCCACACACTTTGCGTAACGCACGAATCAGCGGCGACACCAATAAACGGCATACCCGCCCGTTCAGTTTGTTGTCGGCCACGCGTGCGTAATAGCCCTTACAAAATTGGTAACGATAGGCGGGGTTCGCCACCGGGTAAATCAAACGTGCCAGCATGCTGCGTGAATAGGTCTTTATGTCGCAATCGTGCATCGCCACCGCTTTGGACTTGCCGGACGCCAAAATATAGCCGTAGCAGTACCATACGTTACGCCCCTTACCCATTTCACGCGGGGCTAATTCCAAGTCCGCTAGTTGTTTATCAATGGCGCGCAACCGCGGGCCATCCTGCCAGAGAATTTTCACCGGCTGGTTTAAGCGGCCGAAATATTCTTTGGCGTGTTCAAACTCTTCTCGGGTTGCCCGGTCAAGCCCGACCACAATCTCATTCAGATAATTCACTGAGGAGAGTTCCTGCACAATGTTTTCCAGCGCAGGCTGCGCCAATTCGGAATACAGCGATGGCAACACCAGAGCCATGGGGCTGGTGCGCGAAAAACTGCGCAGTTCTGCCTCCAAACTCTCCACCGGTCGATCGACAATGTTGTGTAAGTTGGCGATGACGCCGTTTTGAAAGAAATCAGCCATGTTGTTGCTCCTCAGATGACAACCAATACGACAAGCCTTCCGACCAACCCTCAGGCCCGGCATGTTGAGTGAAGTAGACATAGGGTTGTTGAACGTTGACGTGTGTGCCCTTGGCATTGCAGATGGCGACGGCGCGGTCGGCGGCTTCCAACATCGGGATATCGTTGCCGCCATCACCCAACGCCAGAGTGCGCGCAGCTGTACCCCAAAGAGCTTCCAGCCATGCCATACCGGTTGCCTTGGTGGTGTGATCACTGATGTGCAGAAACCGCCCACCTTGTTGAACCTGTAAATCCGCCGCTTGGGCAAGGGTGATGAATTGCTGCAAGGATGAGCGCGAACCTTCCCACAGCAGAGGCTCACTGCTCTGCCGCTGCTGCGCCCGGACCGCTTCGTCCGGGCTTAAGCTGGTCCACTGTACGATGGTGCCAGGGTCCACATCGTGGAAACCCCGAAAGTCGAAACCATGGCCACGGCGTACATCGTCCAACCATGCACAAAGCGCGTCATAACTGCGTCCTAACAGGACGCCACTGACTTCCCGGCCGGTCCAATGTGGCAAATGCGTATGCCAGTAAACGTGTGTGTTGGGCAGTAGCACCATGCCACCATTTTCCACGACGGCATAGCCATCTACCTTCAATTCCGTTAACCATACCGCGACCTCAGCGGCGGTCTTGCTGGTATTGGGAATCAGCGGAATGCCTTGAGCCGTGAGCCGGTCTAACCAGGGCTTGGCGGGCAACCAATCGTAGGTATGATGATCCAATAGGGAACCATCAAGGTCGGTATAAATGCGCCAAGGGTGTGTCGGCTCATGCTGTTCCATAGTGTCCCCATCTTTGTGCGTACAAAGACCTATTCAAGATGGGTGCCAACCCGGTTTTTGGGCCAAATAGCAATGGAAGGCGCATTTTTGGTGCAAAAACATCAGGCACAGAAGGATAGAATGCACCACATCTGTGCACAGGGGATGATTAAGGCGCTTTGCCGCAGTAATTCGGCCGCCACCCTTAATAAATTCACTCGATGGCCGATGATACTAGGAGTCAGGGAAATATTTATTTACACTAAGCACAAAAAATAGGCTATTACATACTCATGAACGGCATCGTTCCCATTTTACTTGTCTTGGTTGCTGTCGGCGTTGTTGGCGTCATGGCGTTCATGCATTTCAAATATGGCAGTAGTCAATCCAAACGCGAACGCTTGTTGAGCATTGCCAACGACAACAAGAAGTTGCAAAACCTGTTGCGCACCATGCCCGGCAATTATTTGTCGAAGGACTTGCGCGACTTCATGTACCGCACCATCATCAATAACTACAAAACATTAATCAAAGAAGATCGCCGCAGCCGCTTTCTGCAATCCGATCTGAACGAAATTACCGCACAACGCCAAGCGTTCCTTGAAGGGCGGCTCAAACCACCGGCCGAACCGGTGATTGAAGTAGAGCATGCGAATGCAGCACGAGCTGGCTTAAAGTCGATGTTCGGGCACATCAAGCGAGCCTATGAAGACCGGCAACTTAAAGGCCAGGAAGCACAAGCACTGGTGGCCGAAGTCGAACACCGACTGGTCATTACCGCGGCGGACTTTTTCCGCTCGCGCGCCCGGCATGCGCACAAGAAAAAACGCTACCGTGAAGCCATGGCGCTGTGGCGGAAGTCCATTGAAAACATTTCCGGGTCTAAATTCGTCGGGCAGTACAAGCAACGGATTCTAGAGGGACGCGCCAAGATCAAGGAAATTGAAAAAGAATGGAAAGAGCAAAACAAAGAGGCGGCCGAAGCACGCTCGGAGGTACTGGCAGAAAAATTGGATGAATGGGCCAGCGCCGAAGATGAATGGAAGAAAAAACAGGTGTACGATGACTGACCCGCTGACCCTGCGTCAGCATTGTTAACCTCTTTCACTTACCCTGGTGCGGACCCGTCAGAATGGAATTCAAGAAGTCACTCAAACTCGCTAATGTCTTCTATGACATTCGCGGCCCTGTGTTGCAAGAAGCCAAACGCCTTGAAGAAGAAGGCCATCGTATTCTCAAGCTGAACATCGGCAACCCGACCCCGTTCGGTTTTAATGCGCCCGATGAAATCATCACCGATGTCATTCGCAATCTGCCCAGTGCCGAAGGCTATAGCGACTCCAAGGGCATTTATTCGGCTCGCAAAGCGGTAATGCAATATTATCAGCAGAAACGTGTGGCCAACGTGGACGTCGAAGATGTCATTTTGGGCAATGGCGTCAGCGAACTGATCGTGATGACGACCCAAGCCATTCTCAATGATGGCGATCAAGTATTGGTGCCAGCGCCCGACTACCCGTTATGGACCGGTGCCGTGACCCTGGCCGGTGGCAAGGCCGTGCACTATCTGTGCGACGAAGCACAAGATTGGTACCCCGACCTCGATGACATGCGCGCGAAAATCACCGAGCGCACCAAAGCCATTGTAGTGATCAACCCCAACAATCCGACCGGTGCGGTCTATCCGAAAGAAATTTTGGAAGGGATTTTACAACTGGCGCGAGAACATCAGCTCATTGTGTTGGCCGATGAAATATACGACAAAATCACCTATGACGGCGTCGAACATTTTACGATGGCTGCGCTTGCGGACGATGTATTAACGCTCACCTTTAATGGCTTGTCCAAAGTATACCGCTTAGCCGGTTTTCGCTCGGGTTGGATCATGGTCAGCGGGCCGAAACATAAAGCGCGTGATTTACTGGAAGGGCTAAACATGTTGGCAAGTATGCGTTTGTGCGCCAACGTGCCCGCGCAACACGCCATTCAAACATCCCTAGGCGGTTATCAGTCCATCTATGACCTCACCAAACCCGGCGGTCGCATGTGTGAACAACGCAATCTGGCGTGGGAGATGCTGACCGCTATTCCTGGCATTACTTGCGTGAAACCCAAGGGTGCATTGTATTTGTTTCCGCGGATCGATATTCGGAAATTCAATATTCAGAACGATGAACGCTTTGTCTTGGACTTCCTGCGCGAGCAAAAAATATTGCTCGTCCATGGCCGCGCGTTCAACTGGCCGGAAGTCGACCACTTCCGCGTCGTATTCCTGCCTAACCATGAAACCCTGACCGAAGCCTTGGGTAAGTTGGAGCAGTTTTTGTCCAGCTACCAACAATAGTTAAGACGGTATTTGAAAGCCCGCCGCACGCAATAAAGGGCGTGCAGGGCTTTCTTGCACCAGCACCCGGCATTGTTGTATTTCTCGACGCTGCACATAGGTTTTTCGATATTGGTCAAAAGCCCGTGCAGGCTCCTCAGCACGCATGGCCAAACGAAACCGCCGATCATCTTGGGCTATGTCATACACCGCTTCAACGCTGTCGTACAGTGCCTGCCATGGGTCATCATCCAACACCACAATGCGCGGCGCGGGCGGTAAGAAGGTCGCCATGTCAGGCAACGGACGGTCGTATTCCGGGTAGACGCGATTCAACGCCGCCCGCAACATCTGTGTACCGCGCCACTTGCCTTCCAGCGAATAGCCTGCGATATGTCCGGTGGCCAAACGCACTTGAGGTAACAAGATGCGCGGAATATCCGGTTCCGGCTCCCATACATCCAACACCACCTGAACATCCGGGCGTTGCGGCAAAAACCGCTCTAACGCCCCAGCACTCACCACCGCTCCGCGTCCAGCGTTCAGCAAAACGGCATTCTGCGGCAATAAACTCAGCATGGAATCGCTGATCAACTGTCGGGTCGGGTGCGCGCCTTCCCCAGTTAACGGTGTATGGACACACACCACGTCGGCCTGCATGGCGTCCGCCAAGGTGACAAAAGCTTCCGCTTCCGGCGTCTGCTCGGCACGCGGCGGGTCACATACCCGCACGGTTATGCCCAACGCTCGTAACCGTTTCACCAAACGACCACCCACATTACCTGCGCCAATCACACTGACGGTCTTGTCGGCTAACCGCTGCGGCGCATCGGCATGCACATACAACAAGGCGGCGAGCACGTAATCACCTACGGCATCGGCATTGCAACCGGGTGCATGGGCGAAGGGAATCTGTTGTTTGGCTAAGCACTCGACATCGATATGATCAATGCCAATGGTGGCACTGCCGATGAACTGCGGGCGATGCTGTTGCAGCAACGAGGCATTCACGGGGGTTACGCTTCGCACCAATAACAGGTCGCAAGCCGCGACCTGAGCCGTGTTTATCGCACGGCCTGGTGCATAGGAAATTGCGGTAGCGATGTCGCCAAAATAGGCTTCAACGCCCGGTATGTTTTCATCCGCCAGTATGCGCATGGGGACGTAGATGCTCAGGCGGGTGCTCGACGACCAACTTCTCACCAATAAACGATTGCAAATCATCCACCAAAAAGGCGTCGTCTTCACACACAAAGCTGTACGACTTGCCTTCAGCACCTGCACGGCCGGTACGACCAATGCGGTGTACGTAGTCTTCCGGGTCTTCCGGCAAGGTAAAGTTAATCACATGGCTTACATCATCAACATGCAAACCGCGCCCGGCCACATCGGTCGCAACCAACACGTTGATCACCCCTTTCTTGAACTGATCCAAGGTCTTCACGCGCTTGTCCTGGCTGATCTCACCCGACAACAGGGCGACTTTATGTTGCGTCTTACCTAACTGTTCGTGCAACTTGCGCACAAGGTCACGACGGTTGGCGAAAATAATGGCTTTGGTGACAGTCTCTTGTTCCAGGATAGCTTTCAACAAGTCATATTTTTCGTCCGTGGTGGTCAGGTATAAATACTGTTGCACTCGGTCGGTTGTCGACACATCAGGTGCAATGTCGACAAAATAAGGTTCGTTGGTCCACCGCTCGGTCAATGCCAGAATGTCTTTTGAAAAGGTAGCACTGAACAACAGGGTTTGTCGGTCACGCTTCGTTGGCATGGCGCGCTCGATGTATTTGATGTCGGGAATGAAGCCCATGTCGAGCATACGGTCGGCTTCATCAATGACAAAATACTCGGTTTGATCCAAGAACACCGCCTTTTGTCGCATGAAATCCATTAAGCGACCGGGGGTTGCGATCAAAATATCCACTGTGCGGCTTTCCAGCCCAACACGTTGCTTCTGCATGTCCATGCCACCCACCAAACAATGAATGTTCAGGTTGGTATGCTTGGCCAACAGTTCGGCATCGGAAGCAATTTGCAACGCCAGTTCGCGCGTAGGCGCTAAAATCACTGCACGCGGCTCACCCTGATACTGCGCCGGCAATGGGCAATAGAGTAAATCCGACATAATGGATAACAGAAACGCAGCGGTTTTACCGGTGCCGGTTTGTGCTTTGCCAATACAATCCCTACCCCGCATGGAATAAGGCAAAATGGCGGCTTGAATCGGAGTACTGTGGGTATAACCCAAGTCATTTAGGGCTTTATGGAGTGCGTCCGGCAACGGAAGCTCAGAGAAAGCCAAGATATTTTCGGCGGTTGCGGCCATGGAGCGTTATTTCCTCATCGTTGTCATACAGAGTCTACGGCGCGCTTCTTTTCTGCTGTCAACGAGCCGCTATCTCAATCCAATATATGTAGTCGTCTGAACGGTCCTCACGAGCCAGTAATGTGTGCCCCAAAAAGTGACAAAACTTGGGCACATCACGCTGCGTTGAAGGGTCCGTGGCAATCATCTTTATGACATCACCGGCGACACGCTGTCGCACGTTGGCGTGCAACATCATTACGGGTTCGGGGCATTTCAAGCCCGACGTATCCAGTTCAGTAAACTGTGACGGTGGTACAAAATCCATCGGAAATGATCGGTTTTTTCAGACGCGCCATAATAGCACAGTTAAAGAGACTCTGAAGCATTCATGTCGTGGCGTCAGTCAACGCTTGTACCAGAAACAGGGAAAACCGCTCATCCAGATACCAAGGCCCGGGTTTACCCTGAAAACCGACATGCCCGCCGCTTTCTGGCGCTTCAAAGTATAGCTGTGAATGGGTTGCAGCCTGCTCCAGTGGAAAGCAACTGGGGCTAAGAAAGGGATCGTTCACGGCATTCACGACCAAGGTCGGCACCATGATATCCCACATAAACCGTTGTGCACTGCACGCTGCATAATACTCAGCAGCGTTGGCATAACCCTGCAATGGCCCGGTGTAGAATTCATCGAAATCACGAACGGTGCGCACCTGGTTGAGCTGCGTTAGGTCGAAATGGTTAGGAAACCGCTCAGCCTTGCGCCGCAGGCGCGTGCTGAGATCACGTACAAAACGCTTTCGGTACAGCCAGTTGGAGGGTTTGCCGAGCGTATCGGCACAACCTTCAAGGTCCACGGGTGCTGACGCAACCGCCGCGGCAACAACCCCGCGCTCGATGGCCTGACCACCCTGCTCACCCAGCCATTTCAAGGTGACATTGGCCCCCATGGAGTAGCCAGACAACATAATGCGCTGATGCCCTTGTACCCGTGCCCAGGTCACTACTGCATCCAAATCTTCACTGCATCCGGCGTAGTAGACCTTGGGGGTAAGATTGTCGGCACGACCGCAACCGCGAAAGTTCCATCCGATAACGGCCCAACCATTGGCCTGCGCGGCGCGCGCCATGCCCGTCACATAAGGCTGCTGGGAATGCCCTTCCAAGCCATGCGCGATGATGATCACCGGCGTTTCCGCCGCAGGTTTTCCCACCGAGTAGTAGTCGGCCACCAAGCGGTCGCCATCCGGCAAGGGTATTTCAACAGGGTCACTGGGTTGAGTAACGCGCCTGAACAGGCTGGGGATTATGGTTTGTAAATGACCACCCCATTGCCAGGCAACAGGGCGGAATGATGAATTGACGATGGGCATCAACCGCCCTCAGCGTGTGATCAAATACAACAGCACGGCTACCGCAACCAACCCCAAAGTTGACCAGCGCAATCGCTGACAATATGGACAGGGTGGTTTCTTTTCTGTATCCGACATGCGTTTTCAGCCTATACCGTTTTAAAGCGTTGGCTTAAGGCGTCGTAAAAAGTCTCCCGCAGCTCGGCAATCTCTTTACGCAGATGATCAAGCCCTTGAATATCTTCACCGCTGAACGTTGCCTTGTCGGCATAGATCTGACGGCGCAGATGGACAATTTTCGAGCCATAGATACGCAAAGCACGCTCCAATTTCTTTTCACCCAACAACAGCAAGGTTGCCTCGGCCTCCGTCAGATGGCGAAAGGCATTCACCAGTTCATCGGTGATGCGCCGCAACTCTTCTTTGCGTTGGTTCGGCCAGGAATTACCGTGGCGTGAGAACTCCAGGGCCATCGCCAGAAACTGTTGATATACATGGTGAACTTCACTGACGTTCTGTGCCACAGACTCCAGCAACGCGCGGCGCGTTTGTACAGAGCCTGATTCCGGGCCACTTTCTCTGCGCCGTGCCAACTTAACGGCAATGAGCGCGATCAGGCCACATGTCAGAATTCCGGCACCAAAGGTACCCACCAATAAATAGATCGTTTGCAAGTCCATCGTTGTCTCCGCCATTAAATTGACGATTGTTCAGTCAGTACGGATAACAATCAAAAATCGTGCCGCTTCTGAGTCTGTCACAAGTGCTGAACGGATGAGGCCATCGAAAGGCTGGAATGAGAGAAAAATTCTTAAAAAACAGGCCATTAGGGTTGACACGAAAAGTCGACTCTCTATAATCCCCACCTGTTCGAGTTACTCCAGCGTAGCTCAGTCGGTAGAGCAGAGGACTGTTAATCCTTTGGTCGCAGGTTCGAGTCCTGCCGCTGGAGCCATATTTTGAGAAGCCCGGTCATGGCAACATGGCCGGGTTTTTTGTTGCCTTGCGTATTCATGGCAACCCTTAATTTCAGCCCACAAAAAACCGCCACATGGGCGGTTTTCATAGAGAACTTGACGAAAGAAATCGACTTACAGCACTTCCAGTAATTCGACTTCAAACACCAGTACAGAGAACGGTGGGATTGAGCCAACCGCTTGGTCGCGATAGCCCAAATCGGAAGGAATATAGAAGCGGTACTTATCGCCTTCACTCATCAACTGCACGCCTTCTGTCCAACCTGGAATCACGCCATTCAATGGGAACTCAACCGGCTCGCCACGCGTTACCGAACTGTCAAAAACCGTACCATCGATCAAGGTGCCATGATAATGAACCCGGACAGTGTCTGTTGCTTCGGGGGACGCGCCGCCCGCACCGGCGGTGATGACTTCGTACTGCAAACCGCTTGGCGTTACCATGACACCTTCTTTGGTGGCATTTTCAGCTAAAAACGTATCGCCTGCTTGACGCATCTCAGACACCCGCCCTTCCTGCTCTTGCTGTAATTCTTGCTGCAACGCCATAACGGCGGTGCGGATCTCATCCATCGTTAAACGCGGCTCCAATTGTGATAAGCCGTCACGCAAACCGAGGATGACCGATTCAACATCAATACGATCTTGGCCAACTTGCTGCGCCAGGTTACTGCCCAAATCCAAACCAAAGTAATAACTGGTTTGCTCGGTGACCGTTTCCAAATTTTGAGCGCTAACCATTCCGCCCATACCAACCAAAACACTCGCCATCGCGAGCTTGGTGAACTTCTTCATTCTGTAGGCCTTTTCTTATTTAACAGGTCGAATGTTGCTCGGTCATGCCACCCCAAACAAGGCGCTCATAACGGCAACAAACGAAAGGATCATTTACCGTGTCACACGTTACCAAGGCGCTGTCGTGTGCTCAAGTGTCAGATGGAGCATCGGCGTGAGTTTCTGCCGTCTTTTGGCTTTGTTTACGCTGTTGCCAAGCCTGTACCAAGGGATTTAAAGGTGCACAGACCAAATCATACAAACCCAGCACAAAGCGCTCGACGATACGCAGTAACAACAAGCCCAACCGCATAACCCAAGCCAACAACAACAGACCACCCACCACGGAAGTACCCAGCATCAAACGAAGACCATTCAGTAACGGCTCCAGTGGAATCACAATCAGCGTCAGTACCCAAGGAATCATCAAAGCCAACAAGACACGCGCACCGAGCGCCACCTGTGGATTCTCGACCGTGCCGACCACCAAGGCATCGGAAATCGGCGGGTAATTCATTCCAACCAAAGCCAGCAACGCGTTAATCAAAGACCAAATCAGCAAACCCACAAAGGCCATACGCCGCAGATTTTTTGCCAGGATGGCATCCGTGGCGCCCAACCCGCGCAACAAGCGTGTCGCCTGGACATTCTCCAACAATACCAAGCCCGTCATCACCTGACCCAATAACAGAGCCACCACAGACACAATGCCCCACTCATAGGTTGCGACGGGTATGAGCACAACCACGGCCGGGGCAATAACCCAGTAGCTCACCAAGCCGAACATCAGTAAACCCGCGGTGATCAACAAGGCGGTGGTAAAGTGAACCAGAATAGAACCCACCGCCGGGCGCAAGGCGCGCGACGTCCCAGCTGACAAGCGATCAAATTGCTCTAATAGATGCTCCAAGCGCTCGGCCCGTTGCTCGATACGTCGTACGCCCTGACCGATATCGCCCTGCATATGCAGGAGACGTCGCCAAAAGGGCAGAAACTGATTCAACACGGCGTGTCGATCGGCAATCGCTTGCCGGTATTCCTGGCGTACCTGCCGAGATTCCTGCTGGATACGTTCCAGCAACTGCTGCAAGAGATGCTGCAGTGTGCGATTCCCCGACTGGGTAGCAGGGGCATTCGCCATGGCCTCGGCAGCGCGCAGCCATTCAGGCAGTTCGGGCGTTTGTTCCTGCGTGGCGGCGTAGTCTTCTTGCATCTTTTCAATTAACCGGCGTACTTCGATGCTCATGGGCTCGATTTGTGCAAGATCATTTTCCAGCGCGTATTGCAGATGCACTGCTTGCCGCTTGATGTCGCGTTCGAGATAGCTCCGGCTGATCATGATCAACACTTTGTCATTGTGTTGCGCCATGGTCTGTGCCGCAGCCTGCAAACGCCAAGTAACCCGTGCCAAGGCATGACGTAAGACCCGGAAAACTTGCTGTAAAGCGGTTACGGCTACGGAACGAACCCATGAGGCGACGACAATCAAGACGACAAGCCAGGTCAGTAACGACAGCCAAGCGGACTGCGGCCAGATCAGCCAAGTGAGTTGGTCTGCCAAGGGTGTTACCTCCTAAGTGCTCATGAAATGGTCGCGCGTTCCGATACTACTATCACTGGAATAATTTTTACACATACACAATGCTATGAAGCCGATTCTACCCACATTGATCAGTCTGCTGTGTTTGTTCTTAGTCGCTTGTGGCGACGACAACAACGCGTCTGGCAGTTCAGCCAGTGAACGTGATGCGCGCTTGACTCGGCCATTGGGTGACCAGACGATATTGGGCCGTGCTGCCTATGATGATCCATTGCCTTGGGCACCGATCTACGCACAGGACATGATTGATGGCGAGTTGGATCTACTGTTGGCGACGGCAGCAAATGAAGTGGGTCGTTTCCGACTGCTGGGGCTGTTTAACGAACAAGGGCTCATATACACCGCACCGGCGGAACCGGAGGGCGTAGAACTGTATTCGTTCTATCGCATGGGCATTACAGGAACGTCAGGACGGGTCAACATCAACCCTATTACAGACGCTGTCGTGCGGGCGTATCTTTGGCAAGATCGAGACACCTCACCGGAAGCATGTTTCTACGATGAAAGTTGCGCCGAAGCACTGGCCAGTGACCTCGACAGCGAACTCATAGAATTCATCACCGATGGCTTATCCGGTTTTTTAGGCGACGCCTGGCGCATGCCCGATACCTACAACCCCTTTACCACCGAACATTTGGAAACAGACACGCTTTCCGCAACCCTATCAGCCACGCGTTTTCGTTATTCAACCGTGACCAATGATGAAGATGAGATCATCGCCCGTTTCATACACGTCTGCTCGACCTTTCTCGGCAGTCGGGAATATACCGCTAATCTACTTGAATTAACGGAAGGCTATACACGCCCGGCCGACGCAGAATTCGAATCCTGCACCATCACGTCACCACCGGGCATGCCGTTTGAGGTTGATGTCACGGCCACACCAAACAATGGTGATGTACCACTGGACACCGACATCACGATTGCCTTGTCGGGTGAGGCCGTAACGGCGGCTGAAAGCGTCGTATTTGAAGCTGCCTTGCTCAATCCACGCGGTCAACCGGTGGCTTTCTGGGATACAACGACACAAAGTTTCACCTTGAGCAATGTGGGACAGTATCGGGTGAATGTGGTGGCCACCGCAGACGGTGTGGTCGCACAAGGAGGGGTGGATATTAACGTGACCGGCGTTGCACCGGATTTTAGCTTGGCCACCTGGGGCGACTCTGGAAGTTGGCGCGTTCCACGCCTGATCAATACTTCGTCCATCAATAAGTGTGCGGAGCTGCTTGATGGATCGCGTCTTCAATGGCCGTACGACATGGAAGACCCCGACGTCATCTATGATGAAACGGGTATTTGCAGTCGAACCGAGCAACTCGAGGGCACGCTCATCGGCTGGTGCAGCGATTTGGAATTAGAAACCCGACTGTACTTCTATCGCCACCCTACCCAGTCGGCGTTAAACGAGAGCCTTGCTGCTCAGCAGGCCCGCGAGCGTGGCCGCTGCGAAACCAGCGAGAGTCAGGCATGGACCAACGCCCCCTGATTCCTCCAGCCACAAAAAAGGCCGCGTAGGCGGCCTTTCGATGTTCATGGTAGCGTAGGATCAGAAACTGACCACGGCACCGACAAAAACACCTGAGGTGTCGAAATTCAACACCGCTTCGTCTGGCATAAAGGCTGAATCCGCACCATTGATGTCAATGGTCCACTTACGGTAGCCCGCTTCCACACCGACCTTCGCCAACAAGTTAGTAGGCAACGGCGCGTAATACCGCGCTTTAATGTGCCAATCGTTCATGCTGGCACCGGAGACTGGCAAGGTATTAATAGCACCGGAAATCTGCGCGTCTACCACAGGAATACTTACCGCACCGGCCAAATGCAGGCTAGGAATAAATAAACGAACGCCATTGGCTTCAAAGTCTTGGGTTTGAGACTGTCCACCCACCTCAGCCGTAAAACCGCCCAGCATCCAACGTGCGTTTACACCCGCATCAAGGTAATCCACAAACGGAAACATCTTCAAGCTCAGAACTAAGGCGGTGTCCAAATGGGACATATCCAACTCAGCTTCACCACTGACATTGAACGACTCACCAAAGAATTCGACGGTGCCATTCACGTTGTCGTTCGACAATTTCATGGACTCATAACGGACTTTCAAGTCGGGCAACAAGGGAAAACCCAAACGGCCACTGACGTACAGGCCATTGGCTGCATCCAAATCCAGGTTCACGACATCACCACCACTGCCGGTCAGCGATACATCATCGCCAATCGCACCGCTGTTCAGCGTGTTAAAATTCATCCCCAAACCGGCTTCAACATCCACCAAGGGCAGCGCTGAAACGGCGGGTGCGGTAGCTACCATAGCCATGGCCAACAACGTTTTTTTCATGCTCATGCTTTTTTCCTCTTACGCCTTTAGGCGGTAAACGTTACGCCAATGCGACGCCCAACTTCTTCATAGGCTTCAATGACATTTCCCAGATCCTGACGAAAACGGTCTTTGTCCAATTTTTCGAGCGTGGTTTTGTCCCACAACCGGCAGCCATCGGGTGAAAATTCATCCCCTAAGACCAATTGGTCGCCAACTAAACCAAATTCGAGCTTATAGTCGACCAAAATCAAATTGCCTTCATCGAACAGCTTAGTCAAGACTTGGTTCACTGCCAAGGTCAACGCTTTCATGCCAGCAATTTGTTCTTCGGTTGCCCAGCCAAAGCTAATGATGTGCGCATCATTAATCATGGGGTCACCCAGCGCATCGTTTTTGTAGAAAAACTCGAACACCGGCGGATTCAGTTCTTGGCCTTCCGCCAACCCTAAGCGGCGCACCAAGCTGCCTGCGGCCCGGTTACGTACCACACATTCTACCGGCAACATGGTTAGGCTTTTGACCACGGACTCATGTGGGCTCAACAGCTTGACGAAATGCGTTGGTATACCTGCTGCGGCCAACTTCTCCATAATGAACGCATTAAATTGATTGTTCACCAAGCCCTTGCGCGCTAAGGCTTCCTTCTTCTTGCCATCAAACGCCGAGGTGTCGTCACGAAACTCCATGACCAACAGACCGTCTTCATCCGTGGTGTAGACAGATTTCGCTTTCCCGGCATAGAGCAGCGTGTTTTTGTTCATCGTAGCAAGCCCCTCAGAGCGGTTGAATCTGACACCAGTCAAAGCCGGCGTCCTGACAATTGAATTGTAATTTATCTTCATGGCCCGGCATGACCGATGCCAACGTGGCTTTCGCTAGCGCAAGATCATTATTCTGTTCGCTGATGTGCGAAATAATCACCTTCTGCACGCGCGCCAAATCTATTTGCTGCAACAGTTCAGCGCTTTGCCGATTGCTTAAATGGCCCAACGCACCGCCTACCCGGCGTTTTAACGACGGTGGATAAGGCCCTTCAGCGAGCAATTCAGGGTCATGATTGGCCTCCAGAATTAGCGCATCAACCTGCTGATAAAGATTCACAACATGCGGCGTAATATGCCCCAAGTCAGTCAAAATCCCCAAACGATGCGACTCATAGCCAAGCACGAACTGACAGGCCTCACGCGCATCATGCGGAACCGCGACGGGTTCAATGTGCAAATCCCCCAGGCGAAAGGGTGTATGCAGGTCTATCGTTTGAACACGAGGATCGGCCATACAGTCCAAGGCAATCGCGGTTCCTGCCGACATAAAAACAGGCACATTTAACTTCCGGGACAACGCCATTACGCCTTTAGCATGGTCGCCATGCTCATGCGTAACCAGAATGGCCGAAAGCTGGCTCGGCTCGAAGGCTAAGCGTGCCATGCGCTGCAAAGTCTCTTTCACACTAAAACCACAGTCGATTAAAACGGCGGTGTCAGCGGCACGTACCAAGGTCGCGTTTCCTTTACTGCCACTGCCCAAGGACGCAAACTGCATGAGCATGATTACAGTGTATCGTACAGTTCTTGCAGCAACTCTCGCTGGGTCGCTACGGGAAACGACAGTTCGCCTTCGCGTTCCATGTGGATCTGTGTGCCATTAGAAAAGGAGTAAAAATAGATGTTAATTTGTGGTCGCGCTGGAATAAGTTGGTCACTGCGGCGTTCCAGCCATGGTGTGCCATCGATGGAAATCCGGCTTTCCGCGTAGTCGGTTTGCCGGATAGACCATTCCAATGCCTCAATCGCGGCTTCTATTTGCGTCGCTGCAGTGGCTGGCACAACCGGTAGCTCGATGATGGGTAAGCCATTTGCATCGGTAAATAACCGCGCTTCTTCAATGACCCGGACATCCGTCATTTCCTCGATCGACAATACCCGGCGCGGAGCTGCGAGGTCGACACGAGAATCTTTGGGCAGTGGATTGGCAATCGCATACCGTGAGCTTTCCGGCGGTAGCAGGTCGGATTGGTAGGATCGGGTCAATTCACCGGGTTGCTGAGTTATCAAAGGCGCACTGGAACAGCCCACCAGACTCAACACCATCACGCTACAGATTATTCGCCACATCACAGGATGCCAGACTCCATCATTGCGTGTTTCAATGTCTCATGATATTGGCTGTGTAAGGGCACCAAGGGCAAACGAATGCCCGGCGGAATCAAGCCCATTAAATGCAAGGCCCACTTCACCGGCACCGGATTACTTTCGAGGAACAAATTTTTATGCAACGGTTGCAGCAAATTATCCAAACGTTCGGCCAACTCCAGATTGCCTGACATCGCTGCCTCACACATATTCTGCATGGCTAAAGGGGACACGTTGGCCGTCACCGAGATCAGGCCGTCACCACCTTCCAACAAAAAGTCCTTACTGGTGGCGTCGTCACCGGAATACAGCGCAAAATCCTGGCCCGCCAGTTGTTTAATGGCCTTAACCCGGCTCACGTCACCCGTGGCTTCTTTCACGCCCACGATGTTATCAATACGACTCAATCGTGCGATGGTTTCATTGCTCATGTCGGTCACGGTGCGGCTGGGGACATTGTACAGAATCATGGGCAAATCAACGGCGGCCGCGATGGTTTTAAAGTGCTGGTATAAGCCTTCTTGACTGGGTTTGTTGTAATACGGTACGACCGACAACCCCATAGACGCCCCAACCTCGGCGGCGGCACGTGTCAGCTCAATCGCTTCCATGGTGTTGTTCGCTCCGGTTCCCGCCACGACGGGAATGCGCCCGGCACAGTATTCTACGGTGAATTTAACCACGGACTTATGTTCGGCCATACTGAGAGTGGTGGATTCGCCGGTTGTACCCATGGATACAATGGCTTGTGTTTTGTTCTCGATATGAAAATCGAGCAATTGCTCCAAACTTTCCCAATGGATGCTTCCGTCTTCCGACATTGGGGTCACCAGAGCAACCATACTCCCAGTAATCATGTTTCTACTCCCGCCTAATGGCGTGCTAACGGCATATTTAAGGGCGCAATGTTAAAGGTCTAGCCGCGCTATCTCAACCAAGCTGACTCTGCAAAGACAATATTTTTTACACGATGTCAGGATGCTTGGGCCAGGCGTTGTAGATTGCCTTCACCAAGGTGGCAAGCGGTATGGCGAAAAATACGCCCCAAAAGCCCCACACACCGCCAAAAAACAACACGGCAATGATGATGAAGATCGGGTGTAAATTAACCGCTTCGGAAAACAACAAAGGCACCAGGACGTTCCCGTCCAAAATCTGAATCACCAAATAAACCACCAACACGGTATAAAACTGTGGACCAACACCCATCTGAAACAACGCAATCAGGGCCACCGGCACGGTCGCCAAGGTAGCGCCGATGTACGGTATCAACACCGACAAACCCACCAATAACGCCAACAAGGCCGCATAATTCAGTCCAAGTACTTCAAAGGCAACAAAGCTGACTGTACCGACGATGAGAATTTCAATGACCTTACCACGAATGTAGTTGGCAATTTGCTGGTTCATTTCTATGCCAATATTGGTCAATAGCCGCCGCCGCGTAGGCAAAAGAGTAAGCCACGAATCCCAGAGGGTGCGCCTGTCCTTGAGCATGAAAAACACCATCAAGGGGACAATGATGAGGTAGATCAAAATAGTGACCAGATTAGGAATGGTCGACAACGAATATTCGAGTATGCGCGGTAAAAAGTTAGCCGCTTGATTGCCAATGGAACTTAAATTGAGCTGGCTCATAAAGCGGCGCGTTTCCGCTTCATCGAACACGTCCGGAAAACGTTCGGGCAACAACGCCAGTGCCGCTTGCATTTGATTGAGCATCTTGGGCAATTCACTGGTCAGGGTCATGAGCTGCCCCCACAAGAAAGGCACCAAGACCAGGAGCACCAAAAGCAGTACCCCCAAGAACAGGAGTGACAAAAGCGATGCGGCCACGGTAATGGGTAGCTTCATCCGCACCAGACGATCCATAATAGGCGCCAAAACATAGGCCACAATCAGCGCTGCAATCACGGGTGCCAGCACCCCGCCAAACAACCAAATGACAAGGACAGCGGAAACCAACACCAATGCCAGTATGACGGCCTCTTCATCATGAAAATAACGCTGGTACATGCGCTCGAACACTTTAAGCATGACGTGGACCTGCCTCAATAATAAACACGCACTGTTGTGGGTCGAATCGTTCTTCCACAAGAACATGATGCGTACTGCTGATAAACCGAGGGATATCCCGCCGGGACCCCGCATCCGTCGTGGCAATCAATAACTGTTCACCCGGTATAGCATGGGCCAGCCACTGTTTGGTTTTCAACAATGGTAAAGGACATGCCAACCCTGTGGCATCGATGTGGGTCTGAGCTATATTGGTTGCCATGAAACGACCTGTCGCTGACTCATCCTCAAAACGCCTATTTGTACGATGGGGTTTACCACT
The DNA here is from genome assembly GCF_042650105.1 of Salinispirillum marinum. Taxonomy (NCBI): domain Bacteria; kingdom Pseudomonadati; phylum Pseudomonadota; class Gammaproteobacteria; order Oceanospirillales; family Saccharospirillaceae; genus Salinispirillum; species Salinispirillum marinum. The sequence continues at coordinate 104,070 of NZ_JBHSAL010000001.1, forward strand.
ATTTTTGCCCTTATGCACGCTGCTTATTCTGCTCACGACCAGTGCATCCGTTGGTTACGCACAAGCCAATTTACCGACGCTGGGCCAAAAAGATATCCGCACCGAGTTTGAAGAAGCAATATCCGGCTTACGCTACTTACGCTTTCTTAACAGAGAAGGCATCGTAGTACAGGACCCTGCACTGAGCTACTACCTGGAACAAAGCACCACCCCGCTGCTGCCGCACTTTGTCGGTGACCCAAGCCTAGCGCAATTGTCCATCATGGGTATCAATGATCGAACCTTTAATGCCTTTGCGGTGCCCGGTGGTTTGGTCGGTGTGCACCTTGGCTTATTGGAAAATATGACCGAAACCGCCGATGTGCAAGCCATCATAGCACACGAATTGGGTCATCTCGCCCTCGGCCATCATGCGCGGTTGGCGACCAGCGCCAGGGAATCCACCGCATGGGTCATTGCCAGCTTACTGCTGACGCCACTGGCAGCACAGATTGATCTCGACCTAGCTGCCGGCTTGTTTTACGGCGCACAAGGTTTTGCCATTCAACAACGATTAGCTTTTTCACGGGCCATGGAAGAAGAAGCCGATCGCGCCGCCGTTAACGCCATGCGGTCGAGCGACCTATCTTTACAGGGCGTGATCAATGCGTATGAAGCAATGGCGCGCGTGCAACGCAGTCAGTCCGGAACAACCCAAAGTTCCTACCAAGGCACGCATCCGAACGTCAGCGCACGCTTAGCCGACCTGCGCAATCGTTTACAGGAAAACCCGACGGTCGCCGCGGGCTCAACACTGAGTATTCCCCTGTGCTGGGTGCAAGTCGACCTGGCGTTTACCGTACGCAGTCAAGCCGAGCGCTGCTTGCAGTATCAAAACCTGCACCGCCAACCGAGAAGCGAACAAGGTGAGCACTGGCAACGTTTGTTGACCACCTACCCGGCCAATCCGTACCTGTTTTACCGGGCCACCCAATGGCTGCAAGCGCAAGAACGCACACAGGGCGAGGCGGTACGAACAGAATTAAAAAGACAGGGTCGATTGATGCCTGACAGCGGCTTGGTTGCCCTGAGTGTACTTTCAGGTCAACTGTACGAGTCTACTACGGAGCACGAACGCTGGGCGCGCACATTAATGGGCTTAGCGCCCAGCAATGACCTGTTGAGCTGGAGTGTACTCAGTGATAGCTACAATCGCTTGGACAAACGAGCTCTAGCGTTCCGGGCCTCGGCTCAGAGCAGTTGGATCAAAGGAGAAGTAGGCACTGCGGCAGAACAATTACAGCGCGCCATTGAATTATCCGAGAACAGCACCGAACGCTTGGCTTGGACGCCGCAGTTGCGTCGCTGGCAGGCTTTAATCAGCTCCTAGGGAATCTCTGAACAACTACCTCGCCGACATTGTTCAGAGGTTGCCTAGCAATGGCTCACAGGTCTGTTACCGCACACCGTTGTTAAAATCTAACATTCGCTGCAGCGGGATCATCGCTTGCTGTCGCAACATTTCATCGACCTGGATTTCCTGATTACCTTCCAGTAAGGCAGCACGCAGATTATCCAATTGATTCATCGCCATCCAAGGACAGTGCGCACAACTCCTGCAGGACGCTCCGTTGCCAGCCGTTGGCGCTTCAATGAACGACTTCTTCGGATTGGCCTGCTGCATCTTGTAGAAAATGCCACGGTCCGTCGCCACAATGAATTGCTGGTGTGGCAATGTTTGTGTGGCTTTCAGGAGTTGGGTCGTAGAACCTACCACATCGGCTAGGGCCAATACCGCCTCCGGGCTCTCAGGATGCACCAACACAGCCGCATCCGGATACACCGCCATCAGCTTCTGCAAACCCGACGCCTTGAATTCTTCGTGCACTACACAAGCGCCGTTCCATAGCAGCATGTCGGCACCGGTTTGTGACGCAACATAACGACCGAGGTGCTGGTCGGGTGCCCACAGAATTTTCTCTCCCCGGTCATGCAAATAACTGATCACATCAACCGCAATGCTCGACGTCACCACCCAATCAGCTTGGGCTTTTACCGCTGCAGACGTGTTGGCATACACCACCACGGTGCGATCAGGGTGTTGTGCTCGAAAGGCGGCGAATTCAGCGGGTGGACAACCCAGGTCCAGCGAACACTCAGCCAACAAGGTTGGCATGATCACCCGTTTCTCCGGACTCAGAATCTTGGCGCTCTCGCCCATAAAACGCACGCCAGCCACCACCAGAGTCTCTGCCTCGGTTTGGGCACCAAAACGTGCCATTTCCAACGAATCGCCAATAAACCCACCGGTACGCTCTGCCAACTCTTGCATCAGTGGATCGGTATAGTAGTGCGCCACCAACACTGCATTCTGAGCCTGCATCAATTCTGCCAGCTCGTTCATCAGCACGTTTTTTTCAGCGTGAGTCAGAATACCGTGATCTACATGCTCTGGAACGCAGACTGCGGGTATGGAAGAAATCTTTGGGCCAACCGAAAAGGATGCATTCATAAAGCGCTGCTTAGCTTGGATTCAAAGGACATGAGATCTCTACTATCACGATAGTCAACATCAAGGCAATAGATCGATGATCAATAAATTGTGGAGATCGCAATGAGAAATGGTGGGTCGTGCAGGATTCGAACCTGCGACCAATTGGTTAAAAGCCAACTGCTCTACCAACTGAGCTAACGACCCTCAAGCGGCGTGCATTCTGCGCTTTTGATACAAAAAAGTCAACCGTATTAAGCACTTAGGCTTGCTGACTCTGCTTAAAGACCATCACCACGGAGGCAGAAAGTCCGTTGGGAGGTGGTGGGTCGTGCAGGATTCGAACCTGCGACCAATTGGTTAAAAGCCAACTGCTCTACCAACTGAGCTAACGACCCTTAAGCAAGGCGGCATATGATAGGGATTTTTTCTTTGAACGCAAGTCCCTAATTTAATTAATTTTTTTTCCAGTAACGTGTCGGGTCTGTCAGCCCGGCATCGCGGAAACCCTGTTGTCGCAGCCGACAACTGTCGCAAACACCGCAGGCTGCGCCTACACTGTCAGCTTGGTAACAGGATACGGTTTGCGCGTAGTCCACGCCCGCCGCAACGCCGAGCCGAATGATGTCTGCCTTGGTTAGGTGCAACAAAGGGGCTTTTATAACAATCGGTTGCCCGGACACTGTTGCTTTTGTCGCGACATTGACCAGATGCTGGAAGGCCTCAACGAACTCGGGGCGACAATCCGGGTAGCCGGAATAATCCACCGCATTGATGCCCAGGTAAATACTGTCCGCTTGTGACACTTCGGCCACCGCCAAAGCAAAAGCGAGGAACACAGTGTTCCGTGCCGGAACATACGTATTAGGTATACCATCTTCCTGCTGTTCAGGAACGACGAGTTCTGGATCCGTTAACGACGACCCGCCCAACTGACCGAGATCAATATCAATTACTCGATGCTCATGCAAGCCCAAGCCTTCAGCAACACGTTGTGCGGCAGCCAACTCGGAAGAGTGGCGCTGGCCATAGCGAAAACTCAGCGCCACCACACGGTCGTGCTGTTGGCGCGCAACCGCGGCTACCGTGGTGGAATCCAACCCGCCGGAAAGAAGAACAATAGCTGTACTCATGGTGCGTTATTCTTGCAAACTGTTAATACGCTGGCTGGCCAAGGTGGCCAACTGAGAATCCGGTGCTGCGGCAATGACTGCTCGATAGTATTCCAGAGCTCGGTTCACATCACCTACCCGCTCTTCCAGAAAACCAAGCTTGAAGGTGGCGTCATTGCGCCGCGTGGATTGCGGATAGTCTGATAACACCTTCTGATAGACTTCCCGTGCATTGTCAAACTCACGCAGTAATGTGAAGACTTCACCCAGCCAGAAATACGCGCCATCCAGCAACAAACCATCCGGATGATCGGTGATGAAGGTCTGCAATGCTTCCACTGCACCCTCGTAATTGCGCTCACTGATTAAATCGCGTGCTGCATTGAACTGCGCCTGTTCATCTGCAGACACCGACTGCGCAGGCTGCACTTCGGTAGCACGTCCCGCCAACGATTGCGCACCCGATGCTTGAATACTCGTTAAGCGTTGATCCAAATCGATATAGCGTTCACGGTTGTCACGTTCAGCAACCTGCAACCGATAGGTCAACTCTTCAATCTGACCTTGCATCAATTGCATCTGGCGCTCCATGCGGAACAGCCGATCCAATAATTGTGTCAAGCTGTCTTGAGTGGCGAACTCAGACGACAGCTGACCTTGCAACGTACTCAAACGCTGACGCAATAACTCATCGGTAATTAACTCGTCCGCTAAAATACCCCGCCCGGACTGGTTAATCAGCGTAGGACGACCTTGTTCAATTGGCGGTGCTGCAGAAAGCAAAGAGCTGCCAACAAGGGCAGCTCCTGCAACAGCACTTATGAAATAACGCTTCATAAGAGAGGTACTGTTTTATTGATACTGAATTTGCACGCGGCGATTCAAAGCCCAAGCGCTTTCATTAGAACCGCGAGCAGCAGGCTTCATTTCACCAAACGACGTTACATACATTTGCGCACCGTCTACACCGCGCAGGCTTAAGTAATCTTGAACCGCTTTGGCACGGTTTTCGCCCAATGCCAAGTTGTATTCAGCGCTGCCTCGTTCGTCGGTATGGCCTTCCAAGACGACAACGCTGTCTGGATTGTCACGCAGATAAGTCGCGTGCTGATCCAGTACGTCGCGGCTAGCCGCATCGACTGTGAAGCTGTCAAAAGCAAAGAACACAACAGTGATTTGCGGCATGGCCATCGCTGGCTCTTCTTCAGCAACCGGGGTATCGATGATCATCACGCCACCGGTACCGGCCTGCTCTGGAGTGTCAATAACCATGACATCGCCGGTCGATGAACCGGCATCGGCTTCTACGCCGCCCGTTTCAGCTGGCGCCGTTGTTTCAGTAGAAGTGCTAGCACCAGAGTCGTCATCTACTTGCGCAGAGCTACAGCCCACTACGCCCAGAATCCCTGAAACCAACAGTACCTGCAGCAGTTTAATTTTAGACATCGTTCAATCCCGTTAAATTTAAGTTATTGCAAATCATGGTCGACATCATAGCACGACCCTGAAATCTCTTACTACTAATAGGTAAATGGTGACCATGCCGGTTCGCGTACATCACCAAACCGACTCGGCATAACACTTTCTACCTTACCATCAATTGACACCCACGCAAGTTCTGAGTTTGTGCCACGTTTTGTTGCGTATATCACCATAGTGCCATTTGGGGCTAAACTGGGAGACTCATCTGCTCCGTTGCCACTCGTCAGCACCTGCACCCGACGATTATCCATTTCCATGGTGGCAATATAATATCCCCCGCCGTTGCTGTATACCATGGTGATTCGTTCACCGTTAGAACCAACTCGTCCACGCGCATTATAGCGCCCGTCAAAAGTCAATCGTTCCAGCGCTTGCGACGCTAAATCCAATTTGTATATCTGCGGGCTACCGCCACGATCCGAGGTAAATATCAGGCTGCTATTGTCCAGCCAGTCAGGCTCGGTATCAATAGCCCAATGATTCGTTACCTGCTGCAATCGGTTCGATTGCAAGTCCAGCACATAAATATTGGGGCTTCCGCCCCGACTCGACGTCAATGCTATTCTGCGCCCATCTGGAGAAAACGCTGGCGCGCTGTTAATAGCACCTTGTCGCTCTGCCAGCGTACGGATCGTCCGAGAAGATAAATCCAACATCTTCACTACGGAACTGCCATCGGGCATAAAATCTACAAACGCCAACTTTGTAGCATCCGGCGACCAGGCGGGTGACATAATCGGTTGCGACGAGCGATACCATATTTGCTCGTTCCAACCGTCGGCATCCGCTATCTGCAAACGATACTGTGCCCCAGCATCGTTTTCCTGCATCACAACATAGGCTATTTTGGTCGAAAATACGCCTCTAATACCGGTAATTTCTTCGTAAATCGCATCGCTGACGCGGTGTGCCAAGGCGCGCCATTGGGCTATTCCCGCCTGCAATGATCCCTGCAGAACGCGTTGTTCACGATAGGGATCATATAACTCATAGGTCACTTCCACGCGATCGCCTTCTATACCACGCAAGCGACCGATAACCAGGAAATCCTGCTGCAATAATCGCCACTCCGCAAACACAATACTGTCGCTTCGACTGGGCCAGCTGCGCATAGCCGTTTGATCCAGCGCTTCAAATTGTCCCGTGCGCTCTAAATTGGCAATAATAATATCGGACATTTCAGACGGTGCAGCCCCTGGACCCGTCCACAAGAAAGGCACCACCGCTATACTGGTTTTGTCATCATAGCCTTTCGTAACCGTTATATTGAGCTGTGCAACGGCAGTGTTGACACACAAACACAGCAACAATAGTCGTATCAATCCGATTTTCATTTATACCTCCGGAACGAAAGTCATGGTAAAGCGCCTAAATGAACGCTCAAACACACGGTTATCAGACGGCACTTGAAAACGACCCACACGGTCAATCGCCTGCAATACCGAACGATCTAAAGCAGCATTCCCACTCGACTGGGCAATAGCCGCAGAAACAATTTCACCGGTAGGCAATAACTGAATCAGTACAGTGGGCCGCATGCTGTTGTCTACATTGGGTGGCAAACTCCAGAATCGCCGCACGGTATCACCAATCAATTGCTCATAAGTGATAATGGCTTGCTGTTCGCGCTCCGCTTGTTCTGCTGCAGCCTCTGACCGACGCTGGTCGGCCTCCAACGAACTCAGCATTGTACTCTCCAGCATGGCCAAATCTTCATCCGTAATCGTGCGCGGTGCAGGTTGTTGTGCTGGCTCGGATTCAGGCTCAGGCTCAGGCGCTGGTGCAGGCTCAGGCTCAGGCGCTGGTGCAGGTGTCGGAGCGGGTGCTGGCTCCGGTTCCGGTTCTGGTTCTGGTTCTGGTTCTGGTTCTGGTTCTGGTGTAGGAGCTGATACCGGTGCAGGCTCTGGTGTAGGAGCTGGTACCGGTGCAGGCTCTGGTGTAGGAGCTGGTACAGGCGTCGGAGCCGGTGCTGGTGCAGGCGTCGGAGCGGGTTCAGGCGTTGGTGCCGGCGGCGTAACGCGCGCGGTTTCAACTTGTCGAGGTGGTGGTGGCGGTGTCGGGCGAGCAACAGGTGCTGTAGCAGCCTGCGTGCGGTTTAAGGTTACCAGCTCGGCTTGAATAACATTGGGGGCACTGACTTCTCTAGGACTGCTGAACGTGGGCAGTCCAATTACCACAAACCCACCGATCATCAAATGCAATATGACGGTATAAAGGCCAGGAAACAAGTGGTCCCAATCACGCATCATTCATGCAACCCATCATACCGGGTCTGTTACCAGGCCGACATTGCCGACCCCGGCAGACTGCAACAAAACCATCAACTCCACCACACGGCCATAGGGCACACTGCGATCACCGCGCACTAATACCGCTGTATTCGGATTACGCCGAATGATTTCGGCGACAAAATTATTGACCTCCGATAACTCAATCGGTTGTGGGTCTTCTTCACCCAGTTCTAAAAAAACTTGCTGCTCGGCATTAATAGACACAATGAGATTTTCCCGGTCATCTTCAACGGGCAATGGCTCGGTGGATGCTCTTGGCAATTCCACCTCCACGCCTTGCGTCAGCATCGGAGCGGTTACCATAAAAATAATCAATAGCACTAACATCACGTCGATATAGGGAACGACGTTGATTTCCGCAACAGGCTTGCGCTTACCGCTTATCTTCATGCTAGCCCCGAGTCTCCAACAGGACGTGAATTCCCAGTTTCTGTACGTGGACGGCTTGGCGCAGCCGACACCGTAGATTTACGCGACAAAGCATGTATTTGACGGTGCAGAATGCTGGTAAATTCCTCTGAAAATGTCTCATAAGATCCGACCAGCGTTTCCGCACGATGTGAAAAACGGTTGTAGGCGACCACCGCCGGAATAGCGGCAAACAAACCCATCGCCGTCGCAATTAGAGCCTCAGCAATACCGGGCGCGACGGTCGCCAGCGTTGCTTGCCCAGCCGTATTACCTAATCCGATAAAAGAATTCATAATACCCCACACCGTACCAAACAAGCCGATATAAGGTGAGATAGATCCTACTGTTGCAAGGAACGATAAGTGATTGTCCAACTTATCTTCTTCTTTGTTAGTAACGACACGCATGGCCCGCTGAATAGCCGTCATGGTGGCTTCGGGGTCCATTTCGGCTTGTTGGCGAGCACGTGTAAACTCTTTAAATCCGGCACGAAAAATGGCTTCTGAACCACTGTCCGGATCGGGGGATGCGTTGACCTGACGAAATAACTGGGTCAGATCCATTCCCGACCAAAAGCGTTCTTCGAAGTTTTCATTACTTTTCTTCGCGCGTGATAAGAACTGCACACGCTCAAATATGAAATACCACGAAAACACCGACGCCAACACCAGCGTAAGCATAACGAACTGCACCAGTAAACCTGCACTGGTAATTAACGACCAATAAGACATGTCATCATGCACGCCGATGTTCTCCTTTTAACCTCAGAAGCAAGCAAACTGAATATTGCCGACCGATATTGACGACAATGTACCGAAAAAGATATGCCCTAACCAGCGGTTATCGTTGAAAAGACAAAGCCCATTCGCAACCTATACACAGCACAAAAAACGCCTAAAACACCACATGTTAACGCGTGCTGATGCGGTTTAATCCGAAATGTTGATAGGCAAGGTCGGTCACCAATCGCCCACGGGCGGTGCGCACAATATAGCCTTTTTGGATAAGGTAAGGTTCTACTACATCTTCCAAGGTATCGCGCTCTTCACTTAATGTGGCCGCTAAGCTTTCAATGCCGACCGGCCCACCATCAAAGCGCTCGATCATGGCGAGCAGCATTCGGCGGTCCAATAAATCAAAGCCTGCCGGATCAATATCCAGCATGGTCAAGGCAGCATGCGCAACCTCATAAGTCACCACGCCATCCGCTTTAACTTCGGCGTAGTCCCGCACCCGGCGCAATAAACGATTGGCAATTCGCGGCGTGCCGCGTGAACGCGTGGCGATTTCCAGGGCACCTTCATCGGTCATTTGCATACCCATCAGCCCCGAAGAACGATGCACGATATGGGTTAAATCCGTGACATTATAGAATTCCAGACGCTGTACAATGCCAAAGCGATCCCGCAGCGGTGAAGTCAATAACCCCGCACGCGTCGTGGCGCCAACCAAGGTAAAAGGGGGTAATTCGAGTTTGATGGAACGGGCAGCCGGACCTTCGCCTATCATAATATCGAGCTGATAGTCTTCCATGGCCGGGTAAAGAATTTCTTCAATATGCGGACTCAGACGATGAATCTCGTCAATAAACAACACATCGCCCGCCTCCAGATTTGTCAACATAGCCGCCAAATCACCCGCTTTTTCCAGCACCGGGCCAGACGTGGTTTTGATTTGGGCGCGCATTTCATTGGCAATGATGTTGGCGAGGGTCGTCTTCCCTAGCCCTGGTGGCCCAAACACCAGCATATGATCCAGTGCTTCGGCACGGTTGCGTGCGGCAGCGATGAAGATCTCTAACTGTTCGCGCACCACCGGCTGCCCTACATAATCACTGAGGCGGGTTGGCCGAATGGCGCGGTCAAGCTGCTCTTCTTTCGGCGTTTTCGGTTCGGGGGCGATAAAGCGATCCGTTTCAATCATGCTAAAAATAGTCTCACAAGGCGGACTTCAGAGCCAGACGGATGATTTCATCGCTGGCCATGCCCGGCGCGGCGACTTGTTTGATCATTTTGCTGGCCACAGCAGGTTTATAACCTAACGAAATCAGGGCGCTTTCCGCGTCTTCCACGGGGTCCGCAACCACGGTTTGGGCTACCGGAGAACTGAACAGCGGGCCTGCACCTGTAGCGGTATGCACCTTACCTTTAAGCTCCAACGCTAACCGTTCGGCCATTTTCTTGCCGACACCAGGAATTTTTATCAATTGGTTAATATCGTCCGTTTCAATACACGTGGCGAAATCGTCGGGCTCTATCGCCGACAAGATGGATAAAGCCAGCTTGGGCCCTATACCATTAACCTTTATGAGCGTGCGAAACAGTACACGTTCGGATTCATGCGCAAACCCAAACAGCACATGAGCGTCTTCACGTACACTGAGGTGCGTCCATAAACGCACAACTTCGCCCAAACCCGGCAACACATAATAGGTGGTCATGGGCACCAAGATCTCATACCCCACGCCTTGCACATCCACCACAATCTCCGGTGGCTGTTTCACCACCAATTCACCGCGTATATGTCCGATCATGTTTGCCCCATTATTAATCACAGAATAACATCGCAACGCGCACTGGCGGGGGTAGGATGCCTCTTTGGGGACGCCGTGAATCCGTCCATGGAGGCTTGATGCGCACGTCCTGTGCGCACACACCCCGCAGAGGCACCCTACCCCCGCCAATGCGCTTTCATCTCCCACCAACTGATCAACAATGGCTTAGATCACCATTACGGCGGTCTGATCTGTCTTTGTGACGATGACAATCAAGACGTGGTGGTTACCGGAGAGGGTTCGACAGGGCGTATGCGGCCATGGATGGCCGCAGCGAGCCTCCAAGGACGGATTCACGGCGTCCCTTAGAACTCTACTCCGGTAGCCGACACGTCGAACTGAAACCACAAAAATTGACTGAGCAGACTAAACCGTCCGCCCCCGGCGACTCCCAACAGCCCCCGCGATACGCCCCATAGAAGCGCTGAAGTTCGCATGACAAAGCGCAATGGCCAAGGCATCTGCCGCATCTTCCTGTGGCGTACCCGGCAAAGACAACAGAATACGCACCATATGCTGCACCTGCTCCTTTGTTGCACTGCCCTTACCCACAATCGCCTGCTTCACCTGCCGTGCCGCATATTCGTGCACCGGCACACCGGCTTGCAACACCGCCACCATCGCTGCCCCACGGGCATGGCCCAGCTTTAACGCCGAATCCACATTGCGGCCCAAAAAAACTTGCTCAATGGCACATTCTGTCGGCTGAACTTGCACACAAATATCTTGAATATGCGAAAAAATAGCATCCAACCGCGCCGGAATGTCGGCCAATTTTGCCACATTAATGCAACCACTGGTCACATAGCGCGGCTTTGACGCCGAGGTATCGATCACCCCAAATCCCGTCCGCCGCGAACCAGGGTCAATTCCCAGGATAATGCTCACTAAAACGCCACCCGCTTAAGCGGGAGGATTTGGAAAGGCGGCATTGGTGTAGACACTCTGCACATCATCGGACTCTTCCAGCATATCGATCAACCGATACACTTTATCGGCCAATACCGGGTCAACGTCTACGTATAAATCCGGCACATAAGACACTTCGCCTTCCGGCGCATAGCCCGCTGCCACCAGCGCTTGCTTCACATCAAGAAAAGCACTGATGGACGTGCGCACCTCACATGAACCGTCTTCCGACATAATTACATCGTCGGCACCGGCCTCTAACGCCACGTCCAGGATGGCATCTTCATCGGCAGACTCAACAAACAACTGCCCAACATGCTGAAACAAATACGCGACCGAGCCGTCGGTACCTAAATTACCACCGCATTTGCTGAACGCATGCCGCACTTCACTGACCGTACGATTGCGATTGTCCGACAGACACTTCACCAATACAGCGATACCGCCCGGCGCGTAGCCTTCGTAACTCAGTTCTTCGTAGTGATCACCATCTTGCGCCCCGGCACCGCGTGCAATGGCTTTGTCGATGGTGTCGCGCTTCATATTATTGGTCAGCGCTTTATCCACCACCGAGCGCAGGGTGGGATTATCTTCCGGGTTGGGGCCACCGGTTTTCGCCGCGACCACCAACTCGCGGATGATCTTGGTAAAGATCTTTCCGCGCTTGGCATCTTGAGCGGCTTTTCGGTGTTTGATGTTGGCCCACTTGGAATGACCGGCCATCAGTGTTTCTCCCCTACCTTCAACCTTCGGTGACGGACTTACGAACCCGAATGTTCAATTCGCGCAACTGCTCGTTACTGACCTCACCAGGCGCTTGCGTCATAACACAGGCGGCCGATTGAGTCTTCGGGAAGGCAATCACGTCACGGATACTGTCCGCGCCGGTCATCAACATGATCAACCGATCAAAGCCAAAGGCCAAACCGCCGTGCGGTGGTGCGCCGTATTGCAAGGCATCCAGCAGGAAGCCAAACTTCTCCCGCTGTTCTTCAGGCGTAATAGCCAACAGATCAAACACCACCGCTTGCATCGCTTGGTCGTGAATACGAATAGAACCACCACCCAACTCAGTACCGTTAAGTACCAAGTCATAAGCACGGCTCAGCGCTTTTTCCGGTGCTGCACGCAACTCTTCCGGCGTGCACTGCGGGGCGGTAAACGGGTGGTGTAAGGCGTGCAAGCTGCCGTCGTCATCTTGCTCGAACATGGGGAAATCAACGACCCACAGCGGCGCCCACTCAGCCGTATACAGATTCAAATCTTCTCCCAGCTTGATGCGCAACGCGCCCAATGCATCGTTAACGATACGGGCTTTATCGGCACCAAAGAAAATCAAATCGCCGTTTTCAGCACCCAAGCGCTCCAACAAGGCTTTGCGTACAGCCACAGGCAAGAACTTCACAATGGGCGACTGCAGGCCTTCTTCCAAGTCAGACAGATCGTTGACTTTAATATAGGCCAGACCTTTCGCCCCGAAGATGCCCACATACTTGGTGTAGTCATCAATTTGCTTACGAGTTAGCTCACTGCCTTTGGGTACGCGCAGTGCGGCAACACGGCCTTTGGGGTCGGTCGCGGGACCAGAGAATACTTTGAACTCTACCTCAGCCATCAAGTCGCTAACGGTCACTAATTCTAGCGGAATGCGCAGGTCGGGCTTATCACTGCCGTAACGTTCCATAGCTTCAGAAAAAGGCATGTGCGGCAATTCGCCGAACTCAATGCCCAGGCTCTCTTTAAAGATATGACGAATCATCCCTTCGGCCACGCCCATGATGTCGCTCTCTTCAACGAACGAGGCTTCCATGTCGATTTGGGTAAATTCGGGCTGCCGGTCAGCGCGCAGGTCTTCATCGCGGAAACACTTAGCGATTTGATAATAACGATCAAACCCGGCCACCATTAACAATTGCTTGAACAACTGGGGCGACTGCGGCAAGGCAAAGAATTTGCCATCATGCGTACGACTGGGCACCAAATAGTCCCGCGCACCTTCCGGCGTGGCGCGGGTCAGAATGGGCGTTTCGATTTCCAGGAACCCTTTGTCATCCAAATAACGGCGCAGCGCCGTTGAAATACGGCTGCGCAGAATCAGTTTGCTTTGCATTTCTGGACGGCGCAGATCCATATAGCGATATTTCAATCGTACGTCTTCACCCACCCCGGAATGACTGTCAAGCGGGAATGGAGGCGTAGCGGCCGCGTTCAGTACGGTGATCTGTTTGCCCAATACTTCTATTTCGCCGGTCGGCAGGTCTTTGTTCACTGTACCTTCAGGACGAGCACGTACACGCCCGGTGACCTTAACCACATATTCACTGCGCACTCTATCTGCGGTGTTGAAATTCACGTCGTCATCAGGATCGAACACCACCTGAACGAGTCCGTCACGGTCGCGCAGGTCCAGGAAAATGACGCCGCCATGGTCACGCCGACGATGTACCCAGCCGCAAAGTGTGACCGTTTCTTCGTTGTGAGAACTTCGCAGTTCCCCGCAGTAATGAGTTCGCATAGTATTATCCAGAATGCTCGCTGTGTTTTTGGCAGGCCGCGAAGCCGGAGCTTGGCCTGAGAGAAATTAAAGAGCGCGATTATAACGAGTTTTGGCGCTATATTAAGCCGTTGATTCGAATCCGATGAAAAAATGTTACCAAAGGACGAGCATGACGCTTTCACGGTTGCGTCGTCAACACCCTTACCTCTGGTTGTTGACCTTCATTTTACTGCTGACGGGCGCGCGCGTGACGGCGCAACCAGCAACGCCGGTTGACCCGATGTTACTGGCGTCACTCACCCACGCCATGGCGGCGGACGATGGGTTTGAAGATCGTTTCGAAGCGCAAGTTTGGCTGGTACAGATGTCTGGCCGATTAACCCGCCGCATTCCGAACGAGCAAGAACGCTTGGATTTGTTGCGCGCCGTGCATAGAGAATCCAAACGACTGGACCTTGACCCGCAGCTCGTATTGGCGCTGATTCAAGTGGAAAGCAACTTCGACCGTTTTGCCCTCTCTCACGCGGGTGCCCGTGGCTATATGCAGGTGATGCCGTTCTGGACCCGCGAGATTGGCCGTCCGGACGACAATCTGTTCGACTTGGAAACCAATATTCGCTATGGCACCACGATTCTTGCGCACTATTTACAGCGCGAGCGTGGAGACCTGACACCGGCCTTGGCGCGGTACAACGGCAGCTACGGGCAAACCTGGTACCCTGAACGTGTTTTCAATGCGTGGGAGCGTGCCTGGCGCTGAGTTCTTCAGGGCTTTCCCTTCCTTTACTTTTCAGTGCGTCAAATTGTCGCACTCATCCAGCGGATGAATGTTCTACACTCATTGCCAATGATCTCTAACGCACCCTTTTCGTTCTCTACTGAAGTTTTTAGAGATTAACTTGACCCAAGTCATTTGCAGCATGGGAGGGTGACTACCATACTGTAGTCGCTTGCATGGCAATGGCCGTTAAAGAAAGCTGACGCACGTCTAAAGGACAGCTGCGACAGTTTTATAAACACTGGAAAGGCTCTGGATACAATAATGAGTAACACACTTTCGGCTCAATATGAGCACCCTACCTATAACTACCAAGTGGTTCGTCAGTTTTCGATCGTCACGGTGTTGTGGGGCATCATCGGCATGGCCGTTGGTGTCATCATTGCCGCGCAGATGATGTGGCCAGAACTCAACTTGGGCATTTTCCATTTCGGTCGCCTCCGCCCTCTGCATACCAACGCGGTGATTTTTGCGTTCGGCGGCTCGGCACTGATGGGGACATCGTTTTATGTGGTGCAACGAGTTTGCCAAGTCCGCTTGGCATTTGACGGCCTGGTCAAATTCGTATTTTGGGGCTGGCAGGCGGTGATTGTGGCCGCCGTGGTTACCTTGCCATTGGGTCTGACTTCCGCCAAAGAATACGCCGAACTGGAATGGCCGATTGATATTCTCATTGCCTTGGTTTGGGTTGCCTATCTCGTGGTGTTTGTTGAAACCATCCGACGTCGGAAAATGCCGCACATTTATGTCGGCCTTTGGTTCTATTTAGCCTTTATTATCACGGTGGCCGTACTGCACATCGTGAACAGTGCCGCCATGCCGGTGTCCTTGTTTAAATCCTATTCCGCCTATGCAGGCACTACTGATGCCATGATCCAATGGTGGTACGGGCACAACGCCGTCGGCTTCTTCCTGACCGCCGGTTTCCTCGGCATGATGTACTATTACGTGCCGAAGCAAGCCGAAAGACCTATTTATTCCTACCGTTTATCCATCGTGCACTTCTGGGCGTTGATCAGTGTGTACATGTGGGCCGGTGGTCACCACCTGCACTATTCCGCACTGCCCGATTGGGCACAAAATCTCGGCATGGCCATGTCGTTAATTCTGCTGGCACCGTCTTGGGGCGGCATGATTAACGGCATGATGACGCTCAGTGGTGCGTGGCACAAACTGCGTACCGACCCGATTCTGCGCTTCTTAGTGGTGTCCTTGTCGTTCTATGGCATGGCCACCTTCGAAGGCCCCATGATGTCCATCAAAACGGTCAATGCGTTATCGCACAACACCGACTGGACCATCGGCCACGTGCATTCCGGTGCATTGGGCTGGGTCGCCATGATCTCGGTGGGCGCGCTGTACCACATGATTCCTCGCCTGTACGGCCGCACTGAAATGTACAGTGTGAACTGGATCAACATCCACTTCTGGCTCGCCACCATTGGCACCGTTCTGTATGTGGTGGCGATGTGGGTCAACGGCATCATGCAAGGTCTGATGTGGCGTGCGGTGCACCAGGACGGCACCTTGATGTACAGCTTTGTGCAGTCGGTTGAACGCAGCTACCCCGGCTATTTGTTGCGCGTTATTGGTGGTGCCATTTTCTTAGCCGGTATGTTGTTGATGGCCTGGAATGTGTACAAAACCATTCAAGCCGCCAAAAACAATGCACCCGATGCCGCCCCCGAGGCTGCTCTAGCCACTGCCAACTGAATTGCCCTTTTGGAGAAGAAACATGCAACACGAAAAGGTTGAAAAAAATCTGGGCTTAATGATTGTGCTGGTGGTGTTTGCCATAAGCTTTGGCGGCTTGGTTGAAATCGTGCCCTTGATCGCCGCCGACCGCGAGCGTCAACCCGCAGAAGGTTTAGAGCCGTTCACCGCCCTGCAACTGGAAGGTCGGGATATATACATCCGTGAAGGCTGTCACGTATGCCATACGCAAATGGTACGCCCCCTGCGTGCGGAAGTAGAACGCTATGGCAGCGGCCGTCATTTCTCGACCACGGAAGACTTTGTCTACGATCACCCCTTCTTGTGGGGTTCCAAACGCACCGGACCAGATTTGGCAATGGTCGGTGGTCGCTACAGTGACGAGTGGCACCGGGCGCACTTCTATAACCCGCGCGACGTGGTTCCCGAGTCCAACATGCCATCGTATGAATGGTTGTTTGAACGCGAATTGGATGGTAGCCAAACGGCGCAAAAAATGACCGCCTTACGTCGTCTGGGTGTGCCCTATACCGACGAACAAATTGCGGCGGCAGCGGATGAAGTGCGCGGTGTGCGTGAAGTCGATGCACTCATTGCCTATGTACAAAATCTGGGTACCTGGAAACAGTAACGAGGTCGATTCAATGGATATTAATGACCTGCGTGGTCTGGCTACCGTCTTTGTTATGGCGGCCTTTATCGGTATCGCGTTATGGGCCTACAGTGGCAAGCAAAAAAAGCGCTTTGAAGAAGCCGCCAACTTGCCCTTTGCTGACGACGACGAGCCAACCACCCATACAGACAACGTGCGCGCCGAACGATCTGCGCCTCATGGAGAACACCAACAATGAGTAGCTTCTGGTCTGCCTACATCATCATTATTCCCTTTGCCTTTATTGCCGGGATCGCGGCGCTGATTTATTTCACCAGTACCATGAAATTACCGCAAAAGCCCGATGAAACCATGGGTCACGAATTTGATGGTATCGAAGAATACAACAAGCCCATGCCGAAATGGTGGTTGCAGTTATTTGCCATCACCATCGTATTTGCCATCGGCTACCTGATCTACTACCCCACCGGCTGGAACGGCATCAGCGGCTGGTCTTCCGAACAACAATTGCGGGATGAACAAATCGCCCACGCCCAGCGTTATGGTGCGGTGTTCTCGGAATTTTCCCGCGTACCCATCCGTGACCTGCAAGATAACGAGCAAGCCTTGCGCATGGGGCAGCGGATTTATGAAAACAACTGCTCGGTTTGTCATGGCGTGTCTGCCGCAGGCGCGTATGGGTTCCCCAGCTTAACCAACGGAGACTGGCAATGGGGCGGCACACCGGAAGCCATTACTCAAACGCTGTTGCAAGGTCGCCAAGCGTTAATGCCCAGTTTCCGCAACGCCCTCAGTTCAAACGAACTGGATCAGGTGACGCAATACGTTATGCAGCTGGCCGGACAACCGCATAACACCAATGCGGCGACGCGTGGAGCAAACATCTTCGCCAATGCCTGTGCTGCTTGTCATGGCCCGGAAGGCACCGGCAATCAAATGCTCGGTGCACCGAACCTGACCAACAACATCTGGTTGTATGACAACCCGAACCTGGCGCTGGAAGAAGACATCAAGCTGACGCTGCGCAGTGGTCGCCAAGGTTTGATGCCAGCCTGGCAGTCAATCCTCGGTAATGACCAGATCCATTTGGTCGCCGCGTATGTGTACAGTTTGGGCGGCGAATAATTCATTAGATTGGCAATACGTTAACCATTAAGAGCTGTCATGACCGACAAAATTGAAGTCAAAGATGTCACCCCTGAAGGTACAGGCGTACAGGAATACAGCATGTACGTTGCGCCGGATAAAATTTATATCCGGCGCATTAAAGGATGGTTTCGAAACTTACGTTTTGCCGGTGTGCTCTACCTGTTCACCCTGTATTTTGGCATCGTCTGGCTGCAAGTCGGCGAACGCCAAGCGGTGTTGTTCGATTTAGGGCGTCGTCAGTTCCACATTTTCAATGTGACCTTTTGGCCGCAGGATTTCTTCCTACTCAGTTTTGCCTTGATCATTTGTGCGTTTGGCCTGTTTTTCATCACCGTGTTTGCGGGTCGGGTGTGGTGTGGCTATACCTGTCCGCAATCGGTATGGACATGGATTTTCGTGTTTATCGAAGAGAAAACGGAAGGCAAACGCAACGCCCGCAAAAAATTGGATAAACAGCCAATCACCGCCAATAAAGCCTTACGCAAGGCGATCAAACATCTGGGGTGGTTGTTGGTAGCTCTGGTAACCGCGGTCACCTTCGTCGGGTATTTTGTACCGATACGTGAACTGATACCCAGTCTACTGACCTTCAATGTCGGCGGCTGGGCGTTGTTCTGGGTCGGCTTCTTCACCTTGGCCACGTACGGCAACGCAGGTTGGATGCGGGAACAGGTGTGCATCTACATGTGCCCTTATGCGCGTTTTCAAGCCGCTATGTTTGATCAGGACACGCTCATTGTGTCCTATGATGCGGCACGCGGCGAACCGCGTGGCGCCCGCAAGAAAGATGCCGATTACCAAGCTGCTGGATTGGGTGACTGCATCGACTGCGAACTCTGTGTGCAGGTGTGTCCAACGGGTATCGATATTCGAGACGGCTTGCAGTATGAATGTATATCTTGTGCCGCCTGTATCGACGCCTGTGATTCGGTGATGGAACAAATGAACTACCCGAAAGGGTTGGTGCGCTATACCACCGAACATAACCTGGCCGGACAGAAAACCCGCATTCTGCGTCCCCGCTTGATTGGCTACGGCCTCGTGCTGGTCACCATGTTTGTCTTAATGGCCGTGTTTATCACCGCTCGAGTGCCCGCCGAGCTGGACGTTATCCGTGATCGGGGAGCACTGCACCGCATCACGCCCTATGGCACCGTAGAGAACAGCTATACGCTGCGTTTGATGAACAAAGGCCAGCAAGATCAGGTGTTTACCCTAAACGTGAACGGTGACATTGCGTTACAGCTCATCAGCCCGGAGCGCATCCATGTGGCGGCCGGAGAGAGCGTAAACGTACCGGTGCGGGTTGAAACAGACCCGGACAACCTTACGCGCCCATCCATTGACATCTTTTTTGCGGCCACCGCCGTGGATAACCCCGAATTGTATGTCTCGAAAGAATCCCGATTTTTTGGACCGAGCAGTTTCCGATGAATACACAGCAAAACTCAGACACCTTTGTTCCGTGGTATCGCGTTGGCTTTTTTTGGGTCGCGATGGCGCCTCTTTTTGCCGCCATTTTTGGCACGCTCGTCTTCTTAATTCCACTGGCCCTGAATGACCGTGACGGCAACGTCGCCGAAGACGTGTACCGCAGTTATCGAGGTTATGATGTGCGGCAAGACGATGATATTCGCGCACGCGACATGGGCATGAGTGCGCAATTGAATGTCCGCAACGAGTCCTGGCAAATAAATGTGCAAGGCTTAACCAGCGACTGGCCGCAGCAACTGCACTTGGAATTAATATTTCCAACTCGCGAAGCGCTGGACAGCTTGGTCGTTTTGACCCACCGTGGTGAGGGGCTCTATCAATCCGGCCCATTACCGGACATGAGTGGCCGACGGTACGCACATCTCAAGCCGGTGGGTACAGAGCTTATGTGGCGCTTGCGCGGTGAAATCCAACTTCCCATAGAAGCGGCCATTGAACTCTTTCCACGAGTGTATTGAGTGACCGATCAACGCGGCCAGTGCTATCACTGTCAGTTACCACTCGGGCAGCAACAGGTGCCTGGTGTTCTTCCCAACGGCGATGCCGTCGCTTTCTGCTGTACGGGATGTCAAGCGGCGGCGGAATCTATCTATGCCGCCGGGCTGGACGATTTTTACCAATGGCGCGCCAATCCGCGCCCGATCCGGACGTTAACCACACAAGAACGTCAGCAAATCGAGCAGTTGGACAATGCTCAGGTGCAAGCCCGATTTATTGTCGAGTCGGCAGACGAATGCAGCGCGACTTTGCAGGTTGAGGGCATCACCTGTGCCGCCTGCGTGTCGCTGATCGAACGCCATCTCCTGCAACAAGAGGGCGTCATATCCGCCCAAGTGAATCAAAGCACCCAGCGTCTGCGCCTGGCGTGGCGCGCCGGTGCATCCTTGTCTGCGCTGGCGCAACGCATGGCGGAATTGGGGTACCTGTTGAAACCCTATGTCGCTAGTCTGGCGCAACAAGAACAAGACAGGGAACAACGTCAGTTTATGTTGCGTCTGATCGCTGCGGGCGTCGGCTCCATGCAGGTCATGATGAACGCCATCGTGCTGTATACGGGCAACATTGACCCCACGACCGAGTTGATTGTGCGCTGGGCAAGTTTGATTTTAACGCTACCCGTGATCAGTTATGCGGCTTGGCCCTTTTATGTCCATGCGTGGAATGACGTGCGCCACGGCCGTTTAGGCATGGATGTGCCGGTGGCCATCGCCATCTTGCTGACCTTCGCCGCCAGTGTGATCGCTACACTGACCCATAGTGGTGAGGTGTATTTTGAATCCTTATGCATGTTCACCTTTTTCTTGTTGCTGGGCAGGTTTTTAGAGTTCCGGTCACGTCGTGCGCTGGCCGACAGCGGCAATGCACTGGATGATTTGATACCGGCTTTTGTGCACGTTGAGCAGGCTGACGGCAGCGTACAACCCACCGCCGTCAACGAACTAAAACCTGGTCAGCGCGTGCACTTGTTGCCCGGAGAATGCCTGCCGGTTGATGGACGCTTGTGCTCCCGGCAAGCCGAAGTGGATGAATCCAGTACCACGGGTGAGCACCGCCCGCGGGCTTTGATCAAGGGGGACAAGCTTCTGGCGGGCAGCATCAATCTGGGCCAGCCCATGGTGTTGGAGGTCACGCACCGGGTCGGTGACTCTGCCTTATCGACATTGCAACGACTACTGGCGCGTGCCCAAGCCGAAAAACCTCGACTGATCCAGATCACCGACCGATTGGCCCAGCAATTTGTGGCGTTAATTCTCTTGTTGGCCGCCGTCAGCTATACCGCCTGGTTGTTCATCGACGCCGACCGCGCGTTTTGGATTGCCATCAGTGTTTTGGTGGTTACCTGCCCCTGCGCACTGTCGTTGGCGGCCCCTACCGTCTTGACCGTGGCCAATGATCGGCTGCGCCGCGCGGGCTTTCTGATCACCCGTGGTCATGTCCTCACCACCTTGAGCCGGGTCGACCAAATATGGTTCGACAAGACCGGCACATTGACAGAAGGCAAATACAGTTTGGGCGAACAACAAGTCCACCCTGCGGCTCCGGCGCTTTCCACTGCATTGGCGGTCGCCGCAGCGTTAGAACGTCCCAGTGAACACCCCATCGCCTCGGCTTTTACCGACATTGCACCGGCCTGGTTCGACTGGCAAAACTGGGCTTGGTTACCCAATGAAGGTGTGACGGGTGAACGGTCCGGACACCATTACCAACTGAGCACCTACTTACCGGCCGACGACTCTCTGGCCAATGAACATGCGGCTGAACCTGCCATCCCGCAACAATGGATACGTTTGCACGTCGACCGAATACCCTGGTTGGATATGCAATTGGTTGACGCCGTACGAGCCGACGCGGCCGTCGCCCTGACCGAACTCGAACAACTGGGTGTCCGGCCGGGTGTTCTTTCTGGCGACCCGTCGCCGCATGTGGCATGGGTAGCCCGGCAGGTCGGTAGCGCCGTACCCGAGATGACGGTGCTGAACGGAGCGACAGCCGATACCAAGCTGGCCTTATTGCAGTCGATGCAAGCCGACAACCATGTCGTGGCCATGGTGGGCGATGGCCTGAATGATGCCGCAGCGCTGGGTGGGGCAGATGTGAGCGTCGCCATGGCGAACGGCACTGACTGGTCGAAACAACAGGCCGATGCATTGATATTGAACGGGCGACTGGAAACCCTTCCATTGGCCGTGCGGGTAGCACGGCGCGCCGCACAAATCACCCGACAAAATGTTCAATGGGCCACTGTGTATAATGTGGTCGCCATTCCTTTGGCCGGTATGGGTTGGGTAACCCCTTGGATGGCCGCCATAGGCATGTCGGCCAGCTCACTCATTGTGGTACTGAACGCCTTGCGGGTGCGGCGTATTGCTTAGGAAATTCCATGTCGATATTGCTCTTACTCATTCCCATTAGCCTGTTGTTGCTGACGGTCGCCATCAGCTTTTTGGTGTGGGGCATAAAATCAGGTCAATATGACGACTTGGACAGTCCAGCCCATCGCATACTATTTGATGAAGATGAGTCCTTGATCCCGCCCGACGCACGCACGCCCGAGCAACACAAAAAAGCGGCACAACACAAAGAAGCGGCACAACGAGAAAAAACGACAAAGCCGAATGCAGCGCTTCCGACGGAAGCACACACACGAACAGAATCTGATGAATGATAGTCTCACATTTCTGCTGCCTGCTTTATTGAGCGGCCTGTTGGGCAGTGGTCACTGCTTGGCGATGTGTGGCGGCATTGTGTCTGCCTTGGGGCTCAGTACCGCGCGGCGTCCTTTGGCCATCGGCTACCATGTCGGTCGCATCGGCACTTACATGGTCATCGGCGCTTTCGTGGGCGGCCTGACCAGCTTTTTACCCACTATGTTTTCTCCGGCCTTGCGAGTGTTCGCAGCGCTCTGGGTAATTGCACTCGGCCTGTACATCACCGGTTGGTGGCGCGTGCTGGTGCGCCTTGAAACCTTGGGTAAACAGGTGTGGCGCCACATTCAGCCGCATACCCGTAAAGTGCTACCCATCAACTCGTGGCCTCGCGCCATTGCCGCTGGCGCCCTGTGGGGTTGGTTGCCCTGCGGGCTGGTATACAGCGTCTTGGGCTTAGCGTCGTCGAGCCAATCCATCACCTTGGGCGCCGGTGTGATGCTGCTGTTCGGCGTGGGCACCTTGCCCAGCATGTTGGGCGCGATGATGTTTGCGCAAAGGTTGCAAAGGATTATGCAACATCCTGGGGGTAAAACATTGGCCGGACTGCTGCTGTTGGCGTTAGGACTCTGGATGCTGTGGCCCTTCATTGCGCCAATGCCGGGCCATCTGCATGCGTTCGACCCGCATGCGCTTATGGCTCTGTTATGGCACAATAGCGCATCTGTTTTAACGTAGAGCCATTTATGACGCATTGGATCTTTGGCTACGGGAGCCTGATGTGTGCCGATAGCCGGGCCCGTACCGGTGTCACGGGTGAAGCCTTTCCGGTTATTTTGCATGGGGTAGAGCGCGGCTGGAATGTCCCGATTGCGGGTGCGCAACTCAGTGTAGTCGGCATTCACCGCCAAGCGGACAAGAAAACAGGCGGTGTTTTGTTTCCGTTAAACGACAGTGAATTACGTCACTTTGATGCGCGTGAAGTGGAATACGAGCGTGTCCCTTTGGCCCGCGAACAACTGGAGCTGGTGCGCGGCCATCAATTGCCCGAAGGCGAATACTGGGTGTATATGCCGCAGCCTTCCGAGAGCCACCACCCGATTGCACAAAGTTATCTCGATGTTATTTTGCACGGCTGCCTGCAGGAAAGTATGGACTTTGCCCGTCACTTTCTACGCCACACCAGCGCGTGGAAAACGCGCCTCAACGACCGGGATGAACCACTGTACCCGCGGCCATTAAATCCCAAGCAACAGGTGGTCATTCCTTTAATTGAACATTTGCTCAACGAAGCGACCGAACACATCACACCTCCTCAATGAAGAGGCTTTACTCTCAATAAGGTTGGTGTTAAAACGCGCCTTTGAAAACTCTCTGCACTGTGATCGCCATGACCACCATCAGCTATACCGAAGACACTGTGACGCCAAGCACGGCGGCAGACAAAAAGCGTCGTACCGAATTCAACAAACTGCAAAAGCGTCTGCGCCGTGAGACAGGACGTGCGATTGCCGACTTTAATATGATTGAAGATGGCGACAAGATCATGGTGTGCCTGAGCGGTGGTAAAGACTCCTACACCATGCTGGAAATTTTGCGCAACTTGCAGAAAAGTGCGCCCATTCGGTTTGAACTGGTGGCGGTGAACCTGGACCAAAAGCAACCCGGCTTTCCGGAGCATATCCTGCCGGAGTATCTTGAACAGCAAGGTATTGCTTATCACATTCTCGAACGCGATACCTATAGCATCGTGCAAGAGGTCGTGCCGGAAGGAAAAACCACCTGTGGTATTTGCTCGCGGTTACGGCGCGGTACACTGTATGCGTTTGCCGACGAAATCGGCGCCACCAAAATTGCCTTGGGTCATCACCGAGACGACATTCTAGAGACCTTTTTTCTGAACCTGTTTTACGGTGGTAAGCTGAAAGCCATGCCACCGAAACTGCGCTCGGACAGCCAGCGGAACATCCTGATTCGTCCTCTTGCCTACTGCAAAGAAAAGGACATACAGGTGTTTTCCGACTACCTGAAATTCCCCATCATCCCCTGTAACCTCTGTGGCTCACAGGAGAATTTACAACGCCAGAACATCAAGCAGATGATTGTGGATTGGGACAAGCAGCACCCCGGCCGTTCGGACATCATGTTCGCCGCCCTGCAAAATGTCGCACCTTCCCAACTGGCGGACGGTAAGCTGTTTGACTTTTCCGGGTTGACCAGCAACAGTATACCCATGCAATCGGTCGGATTTTCTGAACACGATGGCCCGTTGGCACAAACGCGCGTGCGCAGTTTTGTGCCAACTGACGACACTCATGTCAGCGATGGCACGGACATCCTGGCCCAGTAGAGGCGTCCGTACTGAACAAAAAATGGAAGAACCGCTATGGCTTTACAATCGACGGCCTGCAAGACCTGCTCACTTAACCCGCTGTGCTTGCCGGTATCGCTATCCTTTGCCGACATTGAAAAACTGGACGAGATCATCAAGCGTGGCCGACCGATTCAAAAGGGTGAACACCTCTTTCATCAAGGTGATGCATTTACCTCCGTCTACGCTGTACGCACCGGCACCTTAAAGACCTATACCCTGACCAAAGACGGTGAAGAACAAATCACCGGCTTTCATTTGGCCAGTGAGATGATCGGTCTGTCCAGTTATGACGTTGCCACCTACCAAGCCTCGGCCAAGGCATTGGAAACCACCAACGTGTGTGAAATCCCCGTCGCCCTCTTGGATGAATTGAGCAACCAATTGCCTGACTTGCGGCGCCAAATCATGCGTATCATGGGGCGTGAAATCCGTGAAGATCAACAAATGATGATGCTGCTGTCGAAAAAGAGTGCTGAAGAACGTGTCGCCTCCTTTTTGCTCAGCTTGGCCCATCGTTTTAAACGACGGGGTTACTCCGAGCGCATGTTTCGTCTGACCATGTCACGCTCTGACATGGCCAATTTCCTGGGTTTAGCGGTTGAAACCGTGAGCCGGGTCTTTACCCGTTTTCAACATCAAGAACTGATCAGTTTTGGTGGGAACGCGAAAGAGATTCATGTGCTACAGCATGGTGAACTGTGCAACATCGCTTCACTCAGCGACGCGGAACGTCTCGAATTGGGGTTACTCGATCTCACGAACAGCTGACGCAGATCAACAATTCTCCTTTGTCCCTACGTACACTAGGGTTATCACGAAAAGGGGGGATGCGTTATGTACATTGATACCATTGTTGTCGCTGGGGTGGCTGCGGTCTTATTGACCATTGCGTTTGCCGGTGGGTTCTTCTGGTTTATTTACAAAGACGCGCACAAAGACGATAGAAAATAACGCACAGCGGCTGTTGTATGCACCTCTGCTGTCATTTTTAACCTACAGTGGGGGTTCGAATCCGGCATGACCGGGGAAATTATTTTCGTTCTAGCGTTACTGGCCATCACCATTGTTGTTTTCATTACTGACCTCGTCCGTATGGACTTGGTGGCGATCGGCGTCATGATTGTTCTGGCGTTGTCGGGCGTTATCACACCGGCGCAGGCGGTTGCCGGATTCGGCGAACCGGTTGTTGTGATGATCGCTGGCTTGTTTATCGTCGGCGAGGGCTTAGCCAGTACCGGCGTGGCAGCCAGCGTAGGGCGATGGATCCTACGTGTAGGTGGCCGCTCGGAAACCCAACTGCTGTTGGTCATTCTTCCTGTGGTGGCCATTCTTTCTGCTTTTATGAGCTCTACCGGTGCGGTGGCCCTGCTGATTCCCGTGGTGCTTAGTATGGCGCGCGCTTCCGGCTTTAATGCTTCTCGAATCCTCATGCCGCTGGCCTTTGCGGCTTTGATTGGCGGCATGCTGACGCTGATTGGCACCCCTCCCAACATCATTGTGACCGATGCCTTACACAGCGCAGGGTTGGATTCCTTTGGCTTCTTTGCCTTCACTCCCCTTGGGGTGGCCGTTCTGGTGGTGGGCAGTCTGTATTTGATCCTGGTTGCCCGCCACCTTCTGCCGAAAAAAGAAACCCACGATGTTCAAGCCGGATTCTCGCTGCACTCATTGTTTGAGCGCTATGCAGTGGAAGATCAATTATTTCGCTTACTGGTTCCCGACGACTCACCCTTGGTCGGTAAAACGGTGATTGAGGCCGGTCTGCGCAGCGAATACGAGACCACGGTGTTCGCCAGCCGCCATCGCGGTGGTTCTTTGTCGACGTTGGATGCCGTGTTGGCCAACACACGCGTACGCGGCGGCGATACCCTGTACGTTTACGGACGACGAGCTGATGTGGAAAGACTGGGCAGTGAGCAAAGTATCGCACTGTCCGCACTCAGCCATGAAGAACACCGCCGGGTACAAAAGTTTTTTGGTGCCATGGAGGTATTGGTTACGCCACAGTCACCGCTCGAAGGCCGCACACTCAAAGAGCTGCGTTTTCGTGAACGCTTTCAAGCCAGTGTGGTAGGGGTTCGACGGCAGAATGAAACCCTGCAAACCGCCTATCAAACCACACCGTTAGCGGTCGGTGATACGCTGTTGATCTCCGCCAGTTGGGACCGCTTGCGCAGTCTCGATGGCGGACACAGTTTCGTCGCGCTGACCCGTCCGCTGGAAATGCAAGAAGCGCCCTTGCATGCTGAGAAAGCACGCCATGCCACCATTATTATTCTTAGTATGATTCTGGTCATGACCACCGGGTGGTTGGACAATTTAACCACCATACTGGTGGCTGCAATCCTGATGATTGCGTCCGGTTGTCTCAACATTACCGAGGCCTACCGCTCCCTGAACGGGCGGAGCTTGGTCCTGATCGCCGGTATGATTCCGTTAGCGCTCGCCATGCAAACCACTGGGGCCGCTGAGCTGATCGTACAAGAAACGCTGACGCGCTTTGGCGATCTCCCTCCGGTGTGGATATGCGCCGGTGTCTTTGTGGTGACATCACTGTTGAGTCAGTTTATTTCCAACACCGCCACCACGGTGTTAATGGCGCCGATCACGCTGGCCATTGCACAGGGTTTGGGGCTAAACCCTATGCCCTTTATGATGGCCATCGCCATTGCGGCATCAACAGCTTTTGCAACACCGATCGCGTCACCGGTCAACACCTTGATCGTCACACCCGGCAACTATCGTTTCATCGACTTCGTTAAGGTCGGTGTCCCACTGCAACTGTTGGCCATGAGCGTCACTCTCATGATGCTGCCCCGCCTGTTCCCCTTTTAAAAGGAAAAGCGCTAGGAAGTCGGACTGGGCAGCTTTTCCTTACGCCGTTGCCACCACTGACCAAGCAAGATAAAGCCCAGGCCGATCGGGCTACTGGCCAAAATAGGTTCGTGCAAAATCAGGCTCACCCAGATCAAACTTAAAAAGGGCGCGATGAAGATCAGGTTAGCCACGCGGGCCGTATTTTTAACCCGCTGCAAGGCGGTCATCCAAAACAAAAACGCCAGCCCCATTTCAAACAAGCCAATATAGAGCGTGGGCAGCCAGCCAGCGGATTCACGGAAGAAGTCCGTACCCTGCCACAGCATGATCACCGTTAACACCGGCCAGGCGATCAAAAAGTGATGGAACATCGCGACCAAGGGCGGGCGCTTGTCGCGCATTCCGACCACCCAATATAACGCCCAGAAAAAGGTACTGAGGATCGCCAGAAATACGCCGGGCAACGTAACTTCCAGCCGTCCTTGTGCACCCAAGACCAACACCAATACACCCAAATACCCCAAGGCCATACCCTGCCAATCGCGCGCGCGTATGGGCGCTTTAAGCCAGATGGCAGCCATTAAAGACAGCACGAAGGCCCACGTATAATTGATCGGCTGGGCGATCTGTGCCGACAATTGATCGTAGGCGGCAAACAAAGTGAAGTAATACACCACCGGGTTCAGCAGGCCCATCAGTATGGCGCGTCGCCAATAGCGCCGCAGCCAGCGTATGGCACGACCCAAAAGCCCTAAGTGCCAAAGCACACCGCTGAATAGCACGAGGCTAACGGTGGACGACAACCAGAGCACGCCAATTAAGGGCCAAACGTTCAACGCCAACTTAAAGGCAGTAGCCACCGTCGACCACAACAACACCGCCGCTAGGCCGAGCGCCATACCTTGTTGTTCACGCTCCAAATGCTGAAAACGCGCTATCAACGGTCTGCCTCGATCAAGGCATAGCTGTGTGTGATCTCTACCCCACCGGCTGCCAACATGATGGACGCCGAGCAGTATTTTTCCGCCGATAACTCTATGGCGCGCTTAACATGGGATTCTTTCAAATCACGCCCAGTAACCACAAAGTGCACATGTATTTTGGTGAACACGGCTGGCACGGCATCGGCCCGCTCTGCGGTCAACTCCGCCACACAGTCGGTGACGTCTTGGCGGGACTTCTGCAGCATGAGCATGACATCAATCGAGGTACAGCCGCCCAAACCCATTAACATCATTTCCATGGGTCGCGGACCTGCGTTCGTGCCACCCAAGTCCGGCGAACCATCCATGATCACGGTGTGCCCACTGCTTGGGGTTGCCGAAAATTGAACTGCACCATCCCACCGGACCGTTGCTTGCATGCTCATCACCTACACTGTCATGAAAAAAGAGGCGCCTAGCTTATCATAGGGTGCCCGTGCTCTGTAGCATCAAGATCCACTGTCGAAAAATATTACACACCCATTTTGAACACTGCACGGAAACAACGTATCTCATTGTTTTTATTGAATTATTTTTGTTGGCACGAAACTAGCTTAAACATCATCAGGCAACCTGCCAAACCTTATTATTAAGACTCACGACGGATCTTGACTATGCGTAACAACCAAAAAACCCTATTAGCCGCGCTACTGGGTGCAGCTCTGATTGCTCCGGCCCAGGCTATCGTTATTGATGATTGGACCGGCACTGGCAGCTACGGTGTATCCGGCGCGAATGGCGTGGTGGGTTTGTCGCCCGTTGCTGATTCCACGCAATACGGCTGGGTGTCGACGGCCGGTTCAGGTGTAACCGGTTTGGGCTTGCCCGCTGTAGGTAGCGGCGCTACCAACGGGTCCAAAATTGTGTCGAATCTTTTTACGGCCGACGCCGGTGACGAATTCCGCTTTTACTTCAACTACGTGACCTCTGACGGCTCAGGCTATGCCGACTATGGCTGGGCGCGTCTGTTGAACGAAGACATGACCGAAGCAGCCCTATTATTTACTGCACGCACTACGCCAGGTGGCGATACAGTACCCGGTTTTGGCATGCCAACGCCCGCTGCCACACTGCTGCCAGACAGCACGCCCATTATTGGTGGTGGACCCGCATGGTCTCCACTGGGCGGTTCTTCCGGCCAATGTTACAGCACAGGTTGTGGCTATACTGGCTGGATTTTAGCGTCCTATGATATCCCCACCGCGGCGAACTACTACTTGGAAATTGGTGTGGTTAACTGGTCGGATACTGGCTATGACACCGGCATGGCGTTTGATGGCGCCACCATTGCGGGTGTAGACATCAGCCTGCCGGTCCCTGAACCCGTTGCCTTAACCTTGTTGGGGGTTGGCTTGATGGGCGTATGGGCAGGACGTCGTCGGTCTAGCACCTCTGCGTAATGCGTAGCGATCAGCATTCGATTGCTGGCGTTATACCGACGTTCAGCTCCCGATAGACACTAGGCAGCCTTGGGCTGCCTTTTCTGTTTTCACAATGTCTACTTCGGCTCATGGTTCAAACACTGTTTACCCGTGCGCATTCTTGAGTACTATAGGAAGGTCTCCTTACCTTGTGACCGTAAACGTTTTAAGGCACTCTTTCATCCACTACTCATCATAGAATTATAAAGTCATGACGACGGAACCCATGGAACATCAGCATTTAGACTTTTTCCTATCACAGTGTCAGCGTCGGCGGCACCCGCCGAAAACCACACTGATTTATGCGGGTGATCATAGCGACTCATTATTTTATTTGATCAAAGGTACCGTCGCGGTCAGCCTTGAAGATGAAGACGGGCGAGAAATGATCATGGCGTATTTAAATAATGGCGATTTCTTTGGTGAAATGGGTTTGTTCGATCGGGTAGAAAAACGATCAGCTTGGGTGAAAACTCGTACCGACTGTGAAGTTGCCGAAATCTCTTATTCGCGTTTTCGTGACATTGCGAATAAAGACCCTCGCATTCTCTATTTCATCGGTGAGCAAATGGCGAGCCGCCTACGCAATACCACACGGAAAGTCGGCGACTTGGCGTTTCTCGATGTTACGGGGCGGGTGGCCCGTACGCTACTGGATTTATGTAAGCAACCGGGTGCGATGTCACACCCCGATGGCACCCAGCTTCGAATCACGCGGCAAGAAATCGGGCAAATCGTTGGCTGCTCCCGCGAGATGGTCGGCCGGGTCTTGAAAACACTGGAAGACCAAGGACTCATCAGCGTGAAAGGTAAAACAACCGTGGTCTTTGGTACTCGCGGGCCGACCACCTCACCCTTGGAAAACTATGGCCATTAAGCGCATACAGTACTTACTCACTGAGGTTACGGGCTAGGAAACAATCAAAAACCTCAGAGGCGCCCTCTTCAGCCTCCCGTCGCTAGGCGAAACAAGCTCACAACCGCCGCCAACGCCATAGCGCCCATGGCCACATACATTAACGTGCGGCCCTGCTTTTCGGACAAATTAACGGGATATTTTTTGGTGACGGTTACCAACACAAACAACCCGAGAAACAACAAGATCAATACCTGAAATAACGCTGGCATATCGCCCTCTCCTCACATTTAAAGATACGTACTAAGAAAGCGTTCCGGCAAAAAGCTCCGCCAGCTTTTCACCCGGCTCCGGTGCGCGCATAAAGGCTTCACCCACCAAAAACCCGTTCACGTTTTGCGCCCGCATAGCCGCCACATCGGCCTGTGACAAGATGCCACTCTCGGTAATCACAAAGCGGTCAGCACAGGCATCCAGCAATGCAAAGGTGGTGTCCAAGGTTACGTCGAATGTATGCAGATTACGGTTATTGATACCCAGCAAGCGATTGCCTAACGGCAAAGCACGCTCCAGCTCTGCCCGATCATGCACTTCCACCAAAACGTCCATGCCTAAATCCTGGGCCAAAGCATTCAGTTCTGACAGTTGGGTATCGTTCAACGCCGCGACAATCAACAACACGCAGTCTGCACCCAAGGCACGCGCTTCAATGATCTGGTACGGATCCACCAAAAAATCCTTCCGAATCACCGGCAAAGAACAGGCGGCCCTCACCTGTTGTAAATACGCATCCGCACCTTGAAAAAAATCGACATCGGTCAAGACCGACAAGCAGGCTGCACCATGCTGCGCGTAAGACCGTGCTATTTGTGGCGGATCAAAGTCCGGACGAATAACCCCTTTACTGGGTGATGCTTTCTTGATTTCGGCAATGACCGCTGCTTGCCCTGCGTGCTGCCGGGCTTCCAATGCCGCCACAAAACCGCGTGGTGGCTCAACGTCATCAAAACGCGCTTGCAGGTCAGCCACACTGGCCTGTTGCTGCCGAGCAGCGACTTCTTCATGTTTACGGGCAATGATTTTTTCCAATACCGTTGGCAAGCTCATGCGCCTTGCTCCTCGGCAAATACCCGACTAAAAGCCGCGTATTCTTTCATTTTCTCCAGTGCAAGGCCGCTGCCCATAGCATCTTGTGCCATGCTGACGCCTTCGCGCAAGTTGCTGGCAACACCCGCCACATAGATGGCCGCACCAGCATTCAACGCCAAGATATCCATCGCTTTACGGCCAACAGCATCTTTGCCACCCGCAAGCGCGGACTGAATCAACGCCAGACTTTCGGCCGCGTCCTTAACCACCAATCCCGTCAGGGTTTGCGTTTCAATACCGACGTCTTCGGGGGTAATCTGATAGGTCATGACCTGACCGTCTTTCAACTCGGCCACCGTGGTTGGTGCCGCCAAGCTGATTTCATCCAAACCGTCTTTGGCATGCACCACCATGACGTGCTCGCTGCCCAACCGCTTCAGTACATTGGCCAAGGGTTCGCACAGGGCGGCCGAAAACACACCCAAGACCTGCCGCTTCACACCGGCAGGGTTGGTGATCGGCCCCAGCATATTAAAGATGGTACGCATGCCCATTTCCTTACGGGGTCCAATGGCATGCTTCATCGCACTGTGGTGCGCCGGTGCAAACAAGAACCCAACACCAATGCTGTCGATCGCTCGTGCCACTTGATCGGGCGTTAAATTCAGATTGACCCCGGCGGCCTCCAGCACATCGGCACTGCCGGAACTGGACGACACACCACGATTGCCGTGCTTGGCGACTCGGCCACCTGCGGCCGCCACCACAAACGCCGCGCCGGTCGAGATATTGAACAGGTTTTGCCCATCGCCGCCGGTGCCACAGGTATCCACCAAGCCATTCGTGTCGACGGCAATTTTGGTCGACAGTTCGCGCATCACC
Organism: Salinispirillum marinum; assembly: GCF_042650105.1. NCBI lineage: Bacteria > Pseudomonadati > Pseudomonadota > Gammaproteobacteria > Oceanospirillales > Saccharospirillaceae > Salinispirillum > Salinispirillum marinum. Next base: position 137,111 of record NZ_JBHSAL010000001.1, read on the forward strand.
GTGGCAGCACCAGTAATTTCTTCCAAACTTTCACCGTTCAAGCGCAAACCCATCAAAAAGGCACCAATTTGAGCGGGAGTACACTCCCCAGTCATGATCTGCCGCATCACCGTTTGCATCTCGTCTTGATCCAAGTGACCGTGTTCAGCAACACGCGCCAGTGCTTGTTGAATGTTCATAATCTCAACTCTCCTATCCGTTGCGTCAGGATCAACTGATTGCACCCTTGCGCAAAAAGTTCTGCAATAAGTCATGCCCATGCTCGGTCAGAATGGACTCGGGATGAAACTGTACACCTTCGATGTCCAGTGTTTTGTGCCGTACACCCATGATTTCATCAACCGAGCCATCATCGTTTTGCGTCCATGCGGTAACTTCCAAGCACTCGGGCAGGCTGTCTTGCGCAATCACCAGAGAATGATAGCGCGTCGCTGTATAACCTTGCTTTAGCCCGTTAAACACGCCGACATTATGGTGAAAAATCGGGCTGGTTTTCCCGTGCATCACCGACTTGGCGCGCACGATATCGCCGCCAAACGCTTGCCCGATGCTTTGATGACCCAAGCAAATGCCTAAAATGGGTACCTTGCCCGCAAAGTGCTCAATCACCGCAACCGATACGCCCGCTTCATTCGGTGTACAGGGCCCGGGGGAGATCACCACTTTTTCTGGTTTTAACGCGACCAACTGGTCCAGCGTCATTTCGTCGTTACGGACCACGCGCACATCGGCACCCAGTTCACCCAAATACTGCACGATGTTGTAGGTGAACGAATCGTAATTATCGATCATTAATATCATGTTGTTCCCCTACTCCACTCGTAAACCACGGCTGACCAGTTCTGCGGCGCGGAAGATCGCCCGCGCTTTATTCATGGTTTCTTTCCACTCCAGACGCGGCACGGAATCCGCCACCACCCCTGCTCCAGCTTGCACATAGAGTGTGCCGTTTTTGATGACCGCTGTGCGAATGGCAATGGCCATGTCCATATTATCGTTCCAACCCAAGTAGCCGACCGCGCCGCCGTAGATACCGCGTTTCACCGGTTCCAGCTCGTCGATGATTTCCATCGCCCGAATTTTTGGTGCACCGCTGAGCGTACCGGCCGGATGGGTGGCCCGCAGCACATCGATAGCGCTTATGTCCTCACGGCGTTTGGCCGTGACATTGGACACGATGTGCATCACATGGGAATAACGCTCCACCACCATTTGGTCGGTGACTTTCACTGTACCCGTTTGCGCTACCCGTCCCGCGTCGTTGCGTCCGAGATCAATCAGCATCAGGTGTTCGGCAATTTCTTTGGGATCGGCCAACAGCTCGCGTTCCATCGCCTGATCGTCTTCTGGTGTTTTTCCGCGATGGCGTGTTCCGGCGATGGGGCGAACGGTGACTTCATCGCCTTCAACCCGAGCCAGAATCTCGGGCGAACTGCCCACCACCTGATGATCACCCAAATCCAGAAAGAACATATAGGGCGAGGGGTTCAGGCTGCGCAGAGCCCGATACAAATTCAGCGGCTCATAGGGGAAGTCCGCACTCAAGCGCTGTGATGGCACGGCCTGCATAATATCACCCGCCAAGGTGTATTCCTTGATGCGCTCAACAGCCGCGTGAAAGGCAGCTTCACCAAAATGGCTGTGGAAGTCGGTTTCATTTAAGGTCGCGCCAGTCGGTGTAGGCAAGTCCGGAACCGGGGCATCATGCAGTGCTTTAGTTAAAGCATCCAGTCGCGCTTGCGCTTCGGCAAAACTGCCCGCTTTTGCCGGGTTGCCATGCACCACGATGTGCAGTTTTCCGGCGAGGTTGTCAAATACGATGACTTCATCCGACACCATCAGCAAAATATCTGGGTTGCCGATGTCATCAAGCGGCTGTGACGCGCGCAATTTGGGTTCGATGTAGCGCACGGTGTCATAACCAAAATAACCCACCAAGCCACCGTTAAAGCGGGCCAAACCGGGTAAGTCAGCCACCTTAAATGGCGCTTTGTAGGCTTCGATAAAGGCGAGTGGGTCTTCGTGATCGAGGTGTTCTTCCACCACCTGATCGTCACGCAGTACACGGATGTGCTGCCCGCGCACTTCAAGGTATTCGCGGCATGGCAACCCGATAAACGAGTAACGACCCCATTTTTCACCGCCCTGCACCGACTCCAGCAAATAGCTTAGTCGGCCACGCGCCAATTTAAGGTAGGTGGACAAAGGCGTATCAAGATCGGCAAGAATTTCGCGGCTTAAGGGTGCGCGGTTATAGCCCTGGTTTGCCAGGGCATAAAAATCCTGTTCCAGCATGTTATTCATTCCGTCAGAAAATCAGAGAGCACAGGCCACGGCCTGCAGGAGCAACACAAACGAAGAGTGGCGTTTAGGCACGCCATCGTAGGACGCTGGCGGTCCTGAGGAGATGTGAAACGGTGCTCGGTTGCATGATGAACCACTTACCCTGTATCAATTAGCCAGAAACTTTACTGAACTGTTTAGCATTGCGCAACACCCAATCGCCGCATTCTTGCAGCGTATCACCGTGGAAATCAGCCCCCTGGATGATTTCACCGTGGTTGTAGCCACCAGCCAAGGCAGCCACCGGCATGCCAGCGGCGCGTGCGGCCGCAATATCATGTCGGCTATCACCCACCATAACGGCATCAGCAACATCGACATTCAACCGCCGACAGGCTTCCTGCAGGGGCAAAGGGTGCGGCTTGCGTTCCGCCAAATCATCGCCACAGATCACCACCGGCAAGTACCGATCCCAATCCAAGGCCGCCAACAGCGGTTCGGTGAGGGCGCGCGGCTTGTTAGTGACCAAGGCACAGTGCAGCCCTGCCATGTGCAAACGTTGCAACAATTCCGTCGCCCCGGCGATTTCGGGCGTCTCAGGAATGTGCGGCAGATAGCTCGGAAAGAACTGAGAAAACAGAGCATCAGAATGCTCCTGCGCGCCAACGGCCGTAGCGGCTTTGCGCGCCAGTACCGGCGTGCCTTCACCAATCCAATGGCCAACCTGTTCTTCGGTGACCGATGGCAACCCTAAAATCGCCAAGGCATCTTGCATACCCCGTGCAATGGTCGGCAGGCTATCGACCAGCGTCCCGTCTAAATCAAACAATACGGCCTTCATCTGATCTACAAATCCTATGGTTTCGCTAACGCCAACTCTGCACGCATTTCAGCGATGCGCGTGGCGTAATCCGGTGCGTTAAAAATGGCCGAGCCAGCCACAAACATATCAGCGCCAGCTTCCGCAATAGCACGAATGTTGTCGACTTTTACTCCGCCATCGATTTCCAAGCGAATATCACGACCGGATGCAGCTATGCGTTGCCGCGCCTGACGTAACTTATCCAGCGCGGTCGGAATAAAACTTTGGCCGCCAAAGCCGGGGTTGACCGACATGATGAGTATTTGATCAATGCGATCCATGACATAATCCAAGTGATGCAAGGGCGTGGCAGGATTAAACACCAACCCGGCTTTACAGCCGCCGCTCTTGATCAGTTGCAGGCTGCGATCAATATGCGCACTGGCTTCCGGGTGAAAGGTAATGATGTCCGCACCCGCGTCGATAAAGTCACCAATGATCCGGTCTACCGGCTGCACCATCAAGTGCACATCAATGGGTGCCGTGATGCCATAATCGCGCAAGGCTTTACAGAACATCGGTCCCATGGTCAGATTGGGCACATAATGATTGTCCATGACATCGAAGTGCACCACATCGGCACCGGCAGCCAAGACGGCTTCAACATCGGCGCCCAAGCGGGCAAAGTCAGCGGACAATATGGATGGAGCAATGAGGTAGTCAGACATTTTATGGCCTTATTTATCGGTTTCACTGAGTCAGTCGCTAGGCGGGAGCATTCTACCCAATGAAGTGGACGCGCGCATGGACTTTATACCTGCTGCTTGGCAGTTTGATGACACCACTGATGGTTTTCGGTCAAGACACCGCGCCGGAAGAGGCCATAGAAGACACCGCAACACCCACCGACGAAGCCGCCACGACCGAGCTCATCCAACCGCCCATAGAGCGCGTTAATCCGCCACGAGAAGCGTCCAGCTTTGATCTGGAACAACGCTACCGCGACCTGTTGCCCGCCGAGCAATTTGTGCAACTGGAAGCCAATGGTGAGCCCTTCGCCGCATTGTGGTTAGAGCAAGAAACCAGCAACCCGCAAGGCGCCGTACTTATACTGCACGATGACGGACACCATCAAGACTGGCCCCATCTCGTGCAAGACCTGCGGCAGTATTTGCCTGCCGTTGGCTGGGCTACACTGTCCATCGCCCTACCACCGGAACCCAGACCGCGCATACCCCCACGGACGCTGAATACCGAAGAACCCATACCCGGCTCGGCGGTCGGCTCTGAACCCGATGCGGCCCATTTGCCAACCCTGGATGCCCGCACCGAACAAGGCGTTCGAGAGCTGATGCGGCGCGGTTATTTAAACGTTGTGGTGTTGGGCTTGGGCAGCGGTGTTCATCCGGCGGCGCGCTATATGGTCAACATCGCGCCCAACGCCGAAGGCCTGGGTTTTGGCTTGGTCATGATTGATGCGCGTCCGCAAGATACCAGCTTGTTGATGCCCCTGTTCGGAGAACTTACAACACCGACCTTAGATCTCTACACACATCGGGACACCCCGTTTGAACAAGCCGCCAGGCAGCGCCGCGCAGCGGTTCAGCGCGCCAACCAGGCAACCTTTGTACAGGTGCGGGACATCAGCAGCAGCACGACCTACCGCTCTTCGCCACAGGTGGTCACCCGGCGGGTGTGGGGCTGGCTGCGCACCAACATGGCAGGTCGCGAAACAGACGTCATTATCAACGAGTAGCTTTGCGATGCTTGTTGATGGTGCTGTAGGCTGCCTGAATGGTTTGTACCTTTTCTTTCGCCAGTTTCAGCATGCTGTCCGGTAGACCTTGCGCCATCATCTTATCCGGGTGATGTTGACTCATTAAGCGTCGGTAGGCGGTTTTGACGGTTTTGTCATCGGCATCGGCGTTAACCCCCAACACATCATAAGCTTCCTTCAAGGAGAGACCCGTCATGCCGCCGGTCTTCCCTTGCTGACGTTGTTGGGCCTGCCAAGCACGCTGGGCCAGCACACGCCGATGAATGTACTCGAATTGAATACGATTGACCGACAGCGCATCACACACCCGTTGCAGTAACAGACGCTCCGTGGCCGCTAAAGGGCCACTGGCGTAGGCCGCCTGTACCAGGGTTTCCATGAACAACATCACCAACGACGGATGCGGTGCTAACCAACGAGACAACGCCTCCAGCTCGCCTTGACGATCAAAATCGGTCGACTTACCGACATTAAACAGGGCAATGGCCCGTTCACGCTGCGCCGTCGACAACCCGATGCGTGCCATGACCCCGCGTGCAAATTCGATGTCCGCTTCATCCACCCGGCCTTTCGCCTTCGCCATGTGCCCCATGAATTGAAACGTGGCTTCAAAATAACGCGAATGCACCTGTGCCGGCGGCGCAGCCGAAGAGGATGTCCTAAAGCGGCGCTGCAACAATTGATCGATACCGTGCCCGACCACCAAACCCAGCAACAAGCCAAATGGCCCGCCGCGATACAGGCCCACCATGGCCCCTAATACTTTTCCCCACCACATCTACAGACCTCCTAGAGTCCACAGGTCACCGCCAGGTTTATCGGGCGCCGGACAAAATCATAGCGCCACCGCACCCCTTTCTATATCATGTCGGCCAATGTTTCCACCTGCAGCAAGAGGCCACCTTGTTCGCATTCGCGTCACCCCAGTATACAAAACCAAGGACGACCCAAACTCTGTTGTCGCTGCGCTCGATAGCCCAAGGGTTAATGCCCTTGGTGTTGGCGCCGACCTTGTGGGCGGTCACCCCCACGGGAGGCCACCTAGACTGGGTGTTTTACCCTGAACTGCCAAGCACTACGCGTCAAGCCATTTCGGCACAATGCCCCGGTGGCTTCGTTGACCCGTGGACAGACCCCAACCTGTCCGCTGATGAACTCGCCGTGCAGGCCGATCGTCAAAGCGGTAACCTCAACGGAGCCTTACGTTTACGCGAGGGTGTTGAGATCACTCAAGCCGTCATCCGCTTGTACGGTCCGGCCGCCAATTACGATGCCTCTACCCGACGGCTCGAATTGCCCCAAGGGGGTTTAATTCGCCAGCAAGATTTGGCCATTCTGGCCAGCCAAGCAGAAGCCTCTACCGAACAACCGGAATTTCGGCTATTGGACACGGAGTACGTGCTGCACAGCACACAAATGCACGGTCAAGCCGCCCAAATAGACCGCGACGATCAACTCTACCGGCTCGAAAGAACGTGGATTACCCGCTGTGCGCCGGGGCGCTTGGGTTGGTCACTGCACGCCCGTGAAATGACCATAAACAACGAAACGGATATAGCTTCAGGCTACCATGCCTGGCTCAACATTGGCCCGGTGCCCGTCGCCTACACGCCCTACTTCCGCTTCAATTTGAATCAACAACGCACCTCCGGGCTGCTTACCCCCAGTTATCGCTATGTGCCCGCGTATCAGCAGCATCGGCTATCAACCCCCTACTACTGGGCCATTGCGCCCAATGCCGACCACACGACAACGGTCGACTGGCTGATTGGCGGTGAAACCGCCGAAGGTGCCCCGCAAACCCTGCACATCGGCCAGGAATGGCGCTACCTGCATCGCAACTTCTACGCTGAGGCAACCGGCGGCTATTACCCCGGCTGGCAGGATGATCGGGCAGACCCCGCGGCATGGGGTTATCGCTTGCAGGCGCAAAGTTACGATTCGGGCTTGGAATGGACGCTTGACGTCACCGACGCCAACTCGGCCGACTACTTTCCCGAGTTCCAGTATGCCGACTATGTATCCAGCGTCACCAACCGAGCAACGCTAGGCTACAGCACGGCCAATAACATACGCCTTGATGCTATGGTGGAACAACAAAACATCTTTGACGAAGCGGCGGCTGTCGGTGACTTGGTCTACGTCCAACAACCCGGCGTACACATTCGCCACCCGATCGCTAACTGGCGACAGTGGTCCGTTACCGGGCTCTACGACTGGGAACGTCGGGTCAAAACACAGCCCGATTATCTGGCCGACCAAGGGCTTATCAACCCCACCGAATTCAATCCTTATGAGGGTGTCCGTTTACGTCAACGCGGGCAGGTAAGCCGCAGCGATACTTGGCGGCAGTGGACGCTTCAGCAAACCTATACCGGCGACCATACACTCTACCAGCTACCCGCGTTTGACGATCATCCGGCGCATGGCGAGCAGCGTTGGCTCTATGACACCCGCCTAAGGCTGTCTTATGCGTGGGATCTCAGTGCAGGTCAACGACTTACTCCCTTTGCCATGCACGAGTTCCGCCCCCTTGTAGATCAGACTCTGTTGCCACAAATGAGTGACGCGGATTTGCTGGTCGACTTGAACCACCTAACTGTTGGTAGTGACTACCGCATCAATGTCGGGGATTGGACCCATAGCGCCAACGTGCAACAACGAATAGACCTCACCAACACCCGGCTGGAAAAACTGGGAGCCAGTGTGGTTATCAACGACCCTTTGGATGCAGGTCCACAACCCGGCCCGGTGACGGTCAGTGTGGGCACCCAATATCAAACCCGACATCGTTTTTCAGCTTCCACAACGTGGACACCAGAAGCCGCGCCCGAGCGAGCACTGTATGACCGAGAATACCCGTTAACACTGCTGACCACAGCCTATCGTTATCGCGCCGACCGTCGAGGCGCGGACGTATCCACCACATGGCGCTTGGGCGAGCTCGAAACCGACCAGAATTATTACACCGTCGTGGCATCGGCAACCTTGCCCATCACACGAGTCTTTGGCGTGGTTGGCTACGGGCAATGGATACAGGAAACCGTCGATGATCCGCTTGTATTGTCCGACACCTTGATTGGCCTCGAATACGATGGTTGCTGTTGGCATTTGCAATTGGCAGGTCAACGGACCGTCAAAGATGAGGCGGAGCAGTCGCAACGGTCATCGTTGTTCGATACCATACAGCTCAACTTAACCTTTAAAGGCTTGGGCAGCTTGAATACAGGCATGCTGCAAGAAGTCATTGAAGAAAAGATTCCCAGTTACGGTTCACCGCTGTACAACACTAAGTAAGGTTTATGAAACGAATCAGCGTTCTTTGTCTCGCGATGTTAATGGTATGTGTTATCGCGCCCAGCGCCGTGGCGCAAAACGTTTTGGTCGACCGCATTATCGCGGTGGTGAATCAAGATGTTGTTCTGCACAGTGAAGTGGAAAGCCGTTACGCGGAAGTGCAAGCGCGCTACCGTGCGAACCCCAACGTATTGCCCCCCGAGGCAGACTTGCGCGCCCAAATACTGGATGCGCTGATTCTGGAAAAAGTTCAGGTGCAAAAAGCGCAAGAGGCGGGTATTACCATCACAGATGCCGCCTTGAACAGCGCCTTGACCGACATAGCCAGCCGCCAGGGCTTGGACTTATTGGCGTTTCGCCAAGCGCTCACACAACAGGGCATGAGTTACGACGCCGTGCGCGCCCAAGTCCGGCAGGATTTAATGATTCGACAGGCCCAACAACGGTATGTCGCACGGCAGATCGACGTATCAACCGCAGAGATCAATCAGTATTTGCAAACGCAAATCAGCGCCGCGCTGCAAGACATCGAATACCAACTGCAACACCTGTTGATTCCCGCCAGTGAAGCCGATGCCGAGGCCACTGCGCGCCGTATTGCCGCCGCCATCAATAATGATGGTCGGACACTGGATGTTGCCGCCGCAGGCCGTACCTTGCAGAATCTCGGCTGGCGTCGGCCTGAAGCTTTGCCGAGCTTACTCAGTGAACCCGTACGCGGCCTGACGGTCGGTGCAGCGCGCGTATTCAGCAGCCCTAATGGTTGGCATGTGGTTTACCTGCAAGACCAACGCGGCAACGCGACCCAAACGGTCGTTGAATACCGTGCCCGCCATATACTCCTGAACGAATCCCGTGGTCTGACCGACGCGGCAGCGCAAGCACTGGCAAGCGATCTGTATACCCAATTGACCGAAGAAAATGCCGATTTTGCCGAACTGGCACGCCTGTATTCGGTGGACGGCAGCGCCGAACAAGGCGGTGATTTGGGCTGGAACGCGGCGAATGTGTATGTTGCCGAGTTTGCGCAAACCTTACGCGACACCCCGATAAATGCCTACAGCCGCCCGTTCCGCACGGCATTCGGCTGGCACATACTGCAAGTGCAAGACACGCGTGAAACCGATCAAACGCTCACTGCCCTGCGAGAAAAAGCACGCGATATTCTGTTTGAACAAAAATACTCCGAGGCACTGCCGCGCTGGCAGCAGGAAGTGCGCAATAGCGCTTATGTAAACGTGCGAGTTGAACCGTGAAACCCTTAGTCATTACTTCGGGTGAACCGGCCGGAATTGGTTTCGACATCTGTTTGCAACTGGCCGCCGCGCCAGACCAATGGCCCGCGGTGGTATTGGGTGACCCCATTGCTCTGTCCGAACGGGCCGATACGCTCGGTCTGGTCGTCAACTTCCATGCTTGGCAACCCGGCGACGAAGGCCAGCTCGGCGGCCACGAGATGTCGATTTTACCGATTCAGGCCCCGGCCGTTGTGGTACCTGGCGAATTGAACGCCGCGAATGCGCCCTATGTGCTCACCCTGCTGGATGAGGCACTGCAGGGTATAGCCCGCAATGAATTCAGCGCCATGGTCACCGCGCCGGTGCAAAAAAGCATTATCAACGAAGCGGGCATAGCCTTTACCGGCCATACCGAATTTCTGCAACAACGGGCCGGGGTCGACGATGTGGTGATGTTACTGGCCACCACCGACTTAAAGGTCGCCCTGGTCACCACCCACTTACCGCTGAAAGACGTTGCTGCCGCCATTACGCGTGAAAAAGTCCTGCGCATCGTGCGCATCATGCATCAGGACTTGCAGAACAGCTTCGGGTTAGCGCAGCCGCGCATTCTGGTCTGCGGTTTGAATCCGCACGCCGGGGAAGGGGGTCATCTGGGTCGTGAAGAAATTGACACCATCATACCTGCCTTGGAGCAACTGCGCAGCGAAGGCATTCAAGTCGTTGGGCCACTGCCCGCCGACACATTGTTCACGCCAAAGGTGCTCGCCCAAGGCGATGCGGTGCTCGCCATGTATCATGACCAAGGTCTACCGGTGCTGAAGCATCGGGGGTTTGGTCAGGCGGCCAATATCACCTTAGGTTTGCCCTATGTCCGCACCTCGGTTGATCATGGCACCGCGCTCGATCTCGCGGGTACCGGCGGCGCGGACGCGGGCAGTTTACGCATCGCTCTACATTACGCCCTTAACATGGTGGAGGCTCGCCTTGCACGTCGCACGTAAACGCTTCGGGCAGAATTTTCTGCATGACGCGCATATCATTCAAAAAATCGGCCAGTCCACCGGCGTCACCGCGAAAGACCATGTGGTTGAAATCGGCCCAGGCCGGGGCGCATTGACCGACGTGCTGTTAGCCACCGGCGCGCGCGTCACCGCGATAGAACTGGACCGCGACCTGCTGCCCATCCTGCGCACCCAATTTTTCAATCAACCCAATTTCACTGTGTTGGAAGGCGACGCCCTAAAGTTCGACTTTAGTACCCTGGCAACGCCCGAAACGCCGATAAAGCTGGTGGGTAACCTACCGTACAACATCTCAACACCTCTCATCTTCCATCTGCTGGAACAACGCCAACACATCATTGATATGCATTTTATGCTGCAAAAAGAAGTGGTGGACCGGCTGTGTGCCGAGCCTGGCACCAAGGCCTACAGCAAACTGACGGTGATGACGCAGTATTACTGCCGACCCACGTGGTTGTTCAATGTTCCGCCCGGTGCCTTCTCGCCGCAGCCCAAAGTCGATTCGGCCATTGTACGCCTGGTGCCACGCCCGGCCGCTGAACTCCGCGCTAACGATACCGCCGCGCTGTCGCGTTTGGTGCGCACCGCATTTTCGCAACGCCGTAAAACACTGCGCAATAACCTCAAGAACGATTATGACTTAGGCATGCTGGAGGTTGTCGGAATCGACCCCGGTATTCGCCCTGAAGTCCTGAGCGTCGACGACTTCGTTCACCTCAGTAACGCCCTAACAGAGCCAACCTCATGACAACACAACATCAGCCCGCGATCGCCGTTCGTGCCCGTCCGCAGTATTTGCCTGAACAGTCGGATGCCGACCAGCAGCGCTATGTATTCTCTTACACCATTCTGATCAGCAATGAGAGTACGCAGCCGGTACAACTCCTGCATCGCTATTGGTTAATTACCGACGGCAACGGGGCCACGCAAGAAGTGTACGGTGCAGGGGTCGTGGGCGAACAACCGACGATAGAACCCGGCGGCACCTATGTATACACCAGTGGTGCACTGTGCCAAACCGAGGTGTCCACTATGGAAGGCTACTATGAAATGGTCACCGCCGATGGCGAGCCCTTCAAAGCCACTATTCCGGTATTTACCCTAGCCGTGCCGAACCGGTTGAACTGACCTTATGGCACGTTATGCAGTGGGTGATTTACAAGGTTATCTACCGCCGCTAATGGCCGTGCTCGAACGCGCCGGATTTAACGAACGCAGCGATGAACTCTGGCTGGTAGGGGATCTGGTGAATCGTGGGCCGGATAACGCCGCCATTCTGCGGTTTGTACGTAACCTGCCGCACCACCGGGTGGTACTCGGCAACCATGACTTGCATTTGTTAGCCATTGCCCATGGTGTGCGCCCGCCCCGGCGCAGCGACACCTTCGACGATGTCTTACAAGCTCCGGACCGCGAAGAACTGTTGCATTGGTTGCACCAGCAACCTCTATTACATTGCTGTGAACGCACTAAGAAAGTGATGACCCATGCGGGCATCCCGTTCTTCTGGACCGTAGCGCAAGCGCAAGCGCTGTCCGATGAACTGCATCAAGTGCTCACCAACAACCACAGCGTTGGCGAATTTTTTCCTGCCATGTACGGTAATACCCCGGACCGATGGCACGACAACCTTACCGGCCCAGAACGCTGGCGCACCATCACCAACTACTTTACCCGCATGCGTTTTTTAGACCCAGAAGGGCACATTGAATTCGACCACAAAGAAACCCCGGACCACCCTCCGACCGGTTGGAAACCTTGGTACGAACTGCGTACAAACGATGGCTGGCAACATTATTTTGGCCACTGGGCGGCGCTGATGGGGAATACAGGAAGAAGCGATATTGTCGGACTGGATACCGGGTACGGCTGGGGGAACTGGCTTACGCTAATGGACATTGATCGGGGCGAGCGCTGGACTCACCCCGCGTAAAACAACACCCACAATAATTACCAAGCAATGACGACGTCATCTGGCTGAACATTCAAGCGTTCAACCTGAATCGGTAGCTCAGCCACCGCGAAATGCGGCTGTACTTGCGTCACACGGGCCACCAACTGAGTATCGGTGAGTTGTGTGTAGTCCTGCTGTTCACGGTCAAAGAATGTGCTGGTGCGATATACACTCAAATGATCTCCGGGGCGCAAGCCTGATTCCGCACCCATTTTGATCATAATGGTTTGGCCATTGACCTGCGCAATGTTCGCCATGAACGGCTGGCATTCAACGGTGGCATAAATATCCTGCACCACTTGGTCAAACAACAGGTCGACCGAACGCCCGAAATCGGAGGCGAAGAATTTAGGCGTGGCAAAGCCCACCCGCTCGTTTGAACGAAAATCCCATACGCCTTGGGCGCTGTACCGACTTTGCGCTACCAAAGCACCGCTGTAGCCGTCGTGTACGTATAAATCCAACACCAGATGACGCTGTTGTACCCGACCCGGTTGCGTTAATACGGCCAATAAGCCCGCGTTGTTGTCACGTTGGCGATCAACCGTTTGCATACCGAGGTCACGCACGACACCGGACACCACAAATTGCACCCCCAGATCACGCGCCGTATCCACCGCACGAGTCAGCGTATTACGGGTCGATACCCGAGTGGGTGCCGTCGGTATGGACGGATACATCATCAGGTAGCTGGCGTTTAACGCCCGCACACCACCTCGGCCATTCAGTTCATTCACCAAATGCGACGGCAAACTCCGATCAACGGCACCCAAATGCCCTAAGGTTGTATCGGTTGGCTTTTCGAGCGCGAACGACGTAACAGCAACGCTTTTAGCAAAGTCGTTCACCACATGATTGGCACACATCTGACTTTCCGACACCCGTGCGTCAATGCTGACACGGAAGGTATCGCCGTCCACCGACTCGGTAACCACCTCAACATCGGTTACTTGAGCCGCTGAATTGATGCGCACATAGTCAACGGTTAAACGTCCGTTTTCCATGACTTGTGACGACCGAACATTTGCACTGGCCTGCATCGACGCATTCTGAATGGCGTCGCGTACGGCACGCATACGCGCACCATACTCATCGCCATAGAGGATGTCCGCTTCCCCCTGCGCCTGCACAAACCGGCCCACCGTGACCGAAGCATGGTTATCCGCCCATGCCCAAGCACTTAAGATCAGTAGTAGGAATGTGGTGAGCGCTTTCATGAGGCCAATACCTATGCTGTCGTCAGTAGATTATTGAATGAAATACAGGCCCGTTTCGCCGGGCGCTAAGCCCTGACGGGTTAGGCTGTTTCGATTAAACGAGTCCAGATCGTGCACCACTTGTGTCGCACATTCCCCGTTGCGGCGGGTTTGGGAATCGTTCACCAAACAGTTACGGAAGCCTTCATCAATGACCATCTCCAAAACAGTTTCATAGCTGCCATCCGGCATCACATCGGTGGATACGACACGGGCACCAAAAATATAGGTGTCCACATAGGTCCGGAACCGATCGTTCTGCACGACGAGGTTCTCTACCGTAGTATTACCGCTGATGGCTGTACCATAGACCCGCTCCGCAAGGGTCCGGTAAGCATCTAACTTTGACGCCCGCATCGCCATTAGACGCTTCTGCGTATTGGTTACGCCCGTTGAAGCTTCATTGATGGCACCATAGCCACTGACCCGCAGCACCATGGGCTCCGCAGGCGGCAGCTTCTCATTGATGAAGCGAACTTCTTCAATGATGGCATCGATTTGTTGTTCACGTTCAGCTTCAGCGCGACCGCCAAACATACTGCAACCGGTCGCGGTGAACAGCGCAAGGCTGAGCAGAGTTACGGTTTGTTTCATTGTCGTTTTCATAATTGGGGCTCCATAAAGGCGATTCACTGCCCATTGCTATCACGGAGGTTGTCGGCCTGAGCCCAAAAATCCTTAGCAAAATATCCGCAGGATTTTTCGCAAGCTCGTCATGGGCTATTTGTGCATAATAGCAGGAGCAACCCATGACCTCATTAACCAAAACGACGGAGCGAAAAAACGACGATGCAATGTTATTTGGTGGGCGGTGCGGTCCGCGATCAATTTCTACACGGCGAGATCAAAGACCGTGACTGGGTCGTCGTCGGTGCCACCCCGCAGGATTTGCTCAGCGCCGGGTATCGGCAGGTGGGCGCCGATTTTCCGGTGTTTTTGCACCCGGATACCCACGAAGAATATGCGTTGGCGCGTACCGAACGTAAAAGCGGCACAGGCTATCAAGGTTTTGTGTGTGATTTTTCGCCCGACATTACCCTGGAAGAAGACCTGCAACGGCGCGATCTCACCATCAACGCGATGGCGATGGATGACGCAGGCCAGATCATCGACCCCTTCGGTGGTCTGCACGATCTGCAGGAAAAACGCTTATGCCATGTCTCGCCCGCCTTTCGGGAAGACCCACTGCGTGTCCTTCGAGTGGCGCGCTTTGCCGCACGTTTTGCCCCTCTCGGGTTTGAGATAGCACCGGAAACGCTTAGCTTGATGCGTGAAATGACCGACTCAGGTGAATTGGCTGATCTGACACCTGAGCGCGCGTGGCAAGAAATAGAGAAAGCCCTATGTTCGCCCAAACCATCGGTGTTTTTTCAGGTGTTACGCCAAGTCGGTGCTTTAAAGGTTTTACTGCCCGAACTGGATGCCCTCTTTGGTGTACCACAAACCATGCGCTTCCATCCCGAAGTAGATACCGGCATGCACACCTTGCAAGCCCTGGATGCAGTGACCGAACTGACGGAGCGTTTGGATGTCCGTTTTGCTGTGTTGTGCCACGACTTCGGCAAGGGAAAAACGCCGGAAGACCTACTGCCCCGCCATCACGGACATGAACGTCAGGGCGTGCCACTGGTCGACGCTGCCTGTAAGCGCTTAAAAGTCAGTAAGCGCTTGCATCAACTGGCGCGTTTAACCTCCGAATGGCACAGCCATTGTCATCGCCTGCAAGAACTGAAACCTTTGACGGTGCTTTCGGTACTGGA
The DNA here is from genome assembly GCF_042650105.1 of Salinispirillum marinum. Classification (NCBI taxonomy): domain Bacteria; kingdom Pseudomonadati; phylum Pseudomonadota; class Gammaproteobacteria; order Oceanospirillales; family Saccharospirillaceae; genus Salinispirillum; species Salinispirillum marinum. The sequence continues at coordinate 152,503 of NZ_JBHSAL010000001.1, forward strand.
CGCCTTCAGAGCCTGGCAAGACCCGCAGCAACTGGAAGGCTTTGCGTTGGCCTGCCGGGCCGACGCCCAGGGTCGTAGCGGCTTCCAACGCACTCCTTATGAACAGGCCGACTGGCTGTTGGTCGCCCGCAGCGCGGCAGCACAGGTAAGCACCGCACCCTTAATTGAACAAGGTTTAAGCGGACCAGCGTTAGGCGAAGCCCTGAAAAAAGCCCGGGCTTCAGCCATCCGTGTGGCGCTCGCCCCATTCCGCGAGCAGCGTTTGCGGCAAACCTAAGCTGTTGAGAATCCGCGCCACAATAAAGTCGACCAAATCATCAATCGTTTGCGGCTTGTGGTAAAACCCCGGGCTGGCGGGCAATACAATGGCCCCGGCATCGGTCACCGCCAGCATGTTTTGCAAATGCACCCGCGAATAGGGCGATTCACGCAACACCAGAATGACCTGGCGGCGCTCCTTCAAAGCCACATCGGCGCAGCGTTCAATCAAGTTATTGCTCGCACCCGTCGCCACGGCTGACAGCGTTCCGGTGCTGCACGGGCACACTACCAAGGCCCGCCACAGCGCCGAACCACTTGCGACCGGCGCCGTCCAATCTTCCCGATCCCACACGTGCAACAATTCCGGCGCAAACCCCCAGCGTGCTTGCAACGCCGCATGAATGGCCGACGGTTTAGCGGGCAATTGAATATCCGTTTCCAACGCAATCACCATTAAGGCTGCCTTGGAAATCATTAAATGCACCGGCTGATCAGCTTTTAGCAAGACTTCCAACAGCCGAAAGCCGTACTGTGCCCCAGAAGCACCCGTAATACCCAAAGCTATCGGCGCCGCCTTCATCAATTCATATCCCGTAAACGCATCAAGCCCTCTTGTGCCGTCGAAGCTACCAGCACACCATCGCGATTAAAAATCTGCCCGCGTACAAACCCGCGCCCATGATCGGCCACCGGACTGTCCGCCACATACAACAGCCAATCATCCAACCGGAACGGGCGATGGAACCAAATGCTGTGGTCCAGGCTGGCGATCTGCAAGTTCGACTGCATGATGGAAACACCGTGCGGCATTAAAGCGGTTTCCAAAAAACCGTAGTCGGAGGTGTACGCCAACATGGAACGGTGCACACTCAAATCATCCGGCAGTGGTGCCGTCGACCGAATCCACATGTGGCGTTTCGCTACGCCAACGCGTGGCCGGAACGGGTTCTGATTTTCCACAATACGAAATTCAACCGGCCTTTCGGCGGTAAATTGCTGGCGCACACGCTCTGGAATTTCGTCGGCATGGTTGCGATACAGCGTTAACTCGCTCTCGAGTTTTTCCGGCCCCGGCACACTCGGCATGGTAGCGCTGTGCACCAAACCGGCTTCCTCCGCTTGAAACGACACCGTCATGACCAGAATAGGCTTACCATGCTGCGACGCCACCACTCGGCGGACACTGAAACTACCGCCGTCGCGTACATTTTCTACGTCGTATTGAATGGGCGAGTCCACATCACCGGCGCGCACAAAATACGCGTGTAACGAGTGCGGAATGCGGCCTTCCACGCTGTATGACGCGGCGGACAACCCCTGCCCAATAACCTGACCGCCATACACTTTGGGATAACCCAAATCCTTACTACGGCCCAACCACACCGACGCTGACTGTTGTTCCAGACTGAGTAAACTGATCAGGTCAGCAACCACGGAATCCATAATGCCTTACCTTTTGTAAATGATGTTTTACTAAAAAACTTGAACCAGTTCTCACCCTAAATGGCTCTCCGTCACATTTCCAGCAAAAGCACCCTACTTATCTTTCACCTGCTGACTATAGTAAGTATCAAGCAGAAATTATGCGGGAGAGGACACAATGTTATCCAACATCGCTTTTAAACAACAGAACGCCGACCTTGAATGGGATCTGGCGCTTAACTCGCGCCAAGGCGCGATTGACTTCGTCATGCACTTTGAAAGTCAGCTGTGCGTGTACAGCGCCTCGGTCGAACAGCTCTACACCAATTACACCATCAACTTTTCCAGCCGGGCCGATGCGCCCTTGGTCATTCTACCGAACCCCTACGCCTTTCACGACACGTACAGCCGTATCTCGGCACAGGCTATCCGGGATACCGGCTTGTTCATCATTCCGGGCGAAACCATCGGCAAACAGGGGTTACATTTGGTCTCGCGGCAGAAGCAAAAATCAGCCAACTCAGCCCCCATTCCGTTTCGGCATGCGTTGAAAAAAATCTTGTCGACGCAAGCCAATGAGGACCCGTTTCTTCCCGTATTGGTAAAAGGTGATCTGCGCGAATTCAACTCGCGCACCCCTTGTTTGCATTTACACCGCATAAAACTGGGCGAGCTCGGCAAGTTATCGGTGTTCGAGCAACAGTCGATCAAACGCGCCATCAATCAAAAGCTGTATTTGCTCTACAAACAGGCGAATCAAATTCGCTTGCCTCAGAATTTTTAAGGTTGGGGTGAGCGCAACAGATAGCGATAGGTCAGGTTGATACGCGCGCCGACCGGCTTTTGTGTTTTCGGCAAGGCATGCTCCCAGCGTTGTTGGGTGCGTCCGCGCATGACCAACACATCGCCGTGACCCAACAGATATTCCAACCGCTGTTGGTGGTTCGAACGCTGTCGTAAGACAAATCGGCGCGCCGCGCCGATTGATACCGACACGATCACCGGCTCATTGCCCAGTTCCGGCTCATTGTCCGAATGCCAGCCCATGCTGTGCGCACCCGATTGATACCAATTGCACAACACCGAGTTAAAGGGCACCTGCAATTCATCCTGAAAACGGCGGGCCAGCGCCGTCAATTGTTCATCCCATGGCGTAGGTTCAAACGTCCTGCCGGAGTAGCGATAAGCCATATCGCCCATCCACACTTGCAAGCGCGGTTGCAACACCACGCGACCAAACATCCGAATGGTTTCCTGCCGCCACGCCAGTGCACCCGAACAATGCTCGTAGAGCTGATCTGCATCCTCGGGTGTGAGATACTGCGGCCAATATAAAACGTCAGGATCTTGAGCGACCAATGTCAACCTCTGCCGAAAGCGCCATGCAATGGCTTAATGAACAACAACCCTCTACGCAGACCATCCGCGAGATGATCACCAAACTGCAAGCCCGCATTGAACGTGACGATATACCAGAAGATACCGTGCAGGGCTCCATAGAAGCGCTCGACGTGCTAGAAACCGCGCTGCTAAACGTCGGCTCAGAAACCACATACAGCGCCACCGGCCCCACAAAACCGGCCGAAAGCACAAAAAATGCGTCGATTGAAGACATCCCACTGGACAGCACGCCATTGGTGAGCCACGATCATAGTGCACCTGAACGCCCGCCTGAAGAAAAACGGGCCCTGTTTGAACAATTAAAAGCACAACTCAATCGCTCAACATGAGGATGAACCGATGGAGACGTCGTCGAACAACAGCCTAATCTCACTGGACTTGGCACTGGATCGACTGCGTGAAGCGCTTTTGCCCATCACCGAATCCGACTGGCTGCCGCTGGAATATGTCTTAGGCCGCACATTGGCCACGCCCATAGTCGCTCCCATCAACGTGCCACCGTCTGATAATTCAGCCATGGACGGGTATGCCGTGCATGTCGACATCGCCGCCGCACCCGGCAGCACCTGGACTCTCGTGGGTAAAGCACTCGCTGGTACGCCCTGGCAAGGCCGCTTACAACCCAATGAATGCATTCGCATCACCACCGGTGCCATGTTGCCGGATGGTGCCAACACCGTAGCCATTCAGGAAGATGTGACCTTAGAGCAGGACCGCATCATCCTCAATGAAACCTTGGTGCAAGGGGAACACATGCGCCCGGCGGGCGATGACATTCAACAAGGTGCCATTGTACTGGCGGCGGGAAAAACCTTAGGCGTTGCGGATATTGGCATGTTGGCCGCTCTCGGGATTGCTGAAGTGGAAGTCATTCGCCCGTTGCGGATCGCCCTATTCTCCACCGGCGATGAATTGAAAGAACCCGGTTCAACGTTGAAACCGGGGCAAATCTACGAATCGAACCGCATCATGCTGACGCATTTGCTGAAGAGTCTACCGATTGAATTAACCGACTTGGGCATTTTAGCGGATGACCCGGCACTGCTCAGAGAAACCTTTTTAGCCGCAGCAGACTCGCACGACATCGTTATTTCAACCGGCGGCGTTTCCGTGGGCGATGCCGATTACACCCATGAAATTTTGCAGGAAATCGGCGAAATAGCGTTCTGGAAACTGGCCATCAAACCCGGCAAACCGGTCGCCTTTGGCCGCCTGAACGAAGCGTGGTTTTTTGGTCTACCCGGCAACCCCGTCTCGGCGCTGGTTACGGCCCATCACATCATCTTGCCCGCCTTGCGTTACATGTCCGGTCAGCCGTGGAAAGAACCGTTCCAAATAAAAGCCGTCAGCACGAAAAATTTCTATAAAAGGCCGGGACGGCAAGACTTCCAACGTGCCTTATTAACGCGCAATCATCAGGGGGATTGGGAAGTAGAACCTACCGACGGGCAAGGCTCGCACATGTTGTTGAGTTTTTCCAAAGCCAATGCCTACGCTGTTTTACCGGCGGCCTCAGGGGACATCCCCATTGGCAGTATGGTTACGGTGATTCCCTTTGGTGCAGAACTGACCGGTTAGCCATCACTCCGGGTGGCTGGTTAACAAGCCCACATCCAGGATCGGCGAAGCGTCCAAATCGTGCGCATCCATCAGCAGCGCCACGCGCTGCAAAGACGCCACAATCATGTGTTGCTCCCACGTATCCAAGCGGTCAAAGCGCTCCACAAAATGCTGTTGCAATAACCGTGGGGCGTTGTTGATGACCTCACGGCCCTTATCACTCAACCAAAGGTTTACTTTCCGTTTATCCCTTTGATCACGTTGACGCATGATCAAGCCGCGCAATTCCAACCGCTCAACGATGTTCGTCACCGTGGCCTGGCTGAGCGACACCTCCTCAGCAATTTTCGACGTATTGTGAAAACGCTCCGAACCTATGGCGTGCATGATTAGGATTTGCGCTGACGTCAAACCCGACTCTTTGACCAAACGACGCGAGTGAACATCAGTGGCGCGAATGATCCGACGGATGGCTTCAATTACTTCATAGTGCTTGTCTTCATTCATCTGCTGTTCACCTTCATATCTGCCAGATTCCATCACCGTTGCATTAAGCGCCAACGACGAACGCATATGTTACTCATTTTCTGCGCCAGTGCGTGCTATTTCTGCCATCTAGCGGCAGGGCATTTCTTGTAAAACCTGCTCCAAATAAACTCTGAAGCTACACACACCCGATCAATATTAATGCGATAGAAAGCATTATTTACTTACACCACTACTGGTTTTTCTTATCAAACAATAGCACATTGATTAAATAATAACCACTTAAACGGCGTTTATGACACTTTTGTGCAACGCCAGATCTTACAGACTAATTTGACATCTAAGTATTAGTCAATATAATTACTTTCAACACTATGAATCTAAACCCATACACATGAGCAACGACATTACATTTTCCAACCCGGCACCCACGGACGGCGCTCAGGTATTCGACTTGGTCGAGGCCTGCCCGCCGCTGGACACCAACTCACGCTACTGCAATTTGTTGCAGTGCAGCCACTTCGCCGACACCTGCTTGGCGGCGTGGCAGAACAAGAAGCTGGTGGGCTTTATCTCCGGCTATATACCGCCGCAGGAATCGAACACCTACTTCCTCTGGCAGATCGCCGTGCATGAATCAGCACGCGGCCAGAACTTAACGCAACGGATGCTGGACGAGGTATTGAAACTGCCCGCCTGCCATGCCGTGCGCCAAGTGAAGACCACCATCACACCCGACAATGCGGCATCGCAGCGGGTGTTTGAGAAATTGGCCGAGCGTCACAACGCCGCCATTCATAACGAACCGTTTTTCACCCGTGACGACCACTTTGCTGGGCATCACGACACCGAATTCCTTTACACCATCGGACCTGTAAACCAGGCCAGGAGCTAAACCATGGGTATTTTTAAAGACGTTGAGTCGAATGTACGTTCATATTGCCGCGGTATTCCCGCCATCTTCACGTCGGCCAAAGGCAGTGAAATGACGGATGAAAACGGCACGGTCTATCTGGACTTTCTGGCCGGCGCAGGTACCTTAAACTACGGGCATAACAACCCGATTTTGAAGAAAGCGTTAGTGGAATACATCGAAAACGACGGTGTAACCCACGGCCTCGACTTCCACACCGAAGCCAAAGCCGCATTCCTGCACGCCTTTAACGACATCATTCTGCAACCGCGTGGCATGGACCATGCCGTGATGTTCCCTGGGCCGACAGGCACCAACGCGGTGGAAGCCGCCTTGAAGATTGCGCGTAAGGTGACTGGTCGTCATACCATTGTTTCGTTCACGAACGGTTTCCATGGTATGTCGCTGGGCGCCTTAGCGACCACGGGCAACCAACACCATCGCGGTGGTGCTGGCGTGCAACTGGGCGGCGTATTCCGCTTACCCTATGAAGGCTATATGGAAGGAATGGACAGCCTTACCTATTTTGAAAAATTACTGGGCGACCCAAGCTCAGGCCTGGACCATCCGGCCGCTGTAATCGTCGAAATTGTGCAAGGTGAAGGTGGCTTGAACGCCGCGACCGACCAATGGTTGGTGCGTTTGGAATCCATCTGCCGTAAGCACGACATTCTGTTGATTGCCGACGACATCCAAGCCGGTTGTGGCCGTACAGGCACCTTTTTCAGCTTCGAGCCAAGCGGCATCGAGCCTGACATTATTACTCTGTCGAAGTCGTTGAGCGGCTACGGTTTGCCGTTCGCACTGACGCTGATTCGTCGTGAACTCGACCAGTTCGAGCCCGGCGAGCACAACGGTACGTTCCGTGGTAATAACTTGGCCTTTGTCACCGCCAAAGTGGCGCTGGAAACCTATTGGGCCGATATGGACTTCGCCCATGAAGTGCAGGCCAAAGCGAAGCATCTGCGGGCGCGCCTGACGGAAATGGCGGAAGACACCCCACTGTTCCTGAAGGGTCGTGGCTTGATGTCTGGCCTGTCTTGCCCGAACGGTGAAATCGCCAGCGCCATCACCAAAGAGTGCTTTGCGCAAGGCATGATCATCGAAACCAGTGGCCCGAACGACGAAGTGGTGAAGTGTTTAGCACCGCTGACCACCACCATGGAGCAACTGAACAAAGGCTTGGATATTTTGGCCGCTGCCATTACCAAGCAAAACCTGAAAGCCTCTGAATCGGCTTAACTAAGGAGCACAGAATTCATGATTGTACGTACCGTAGATGAAGCGATTAAAACCGGGCGCCAAATTAAGAGCGAAACCTGGAACAGCATTCGCTTGTCGCTGAAAGACGACAACATGGGTTTTTCGTTCCACATCACCACCATCTATGCCGGAACCGAAACGCCCATTCACTACCAGAACCATCTGGAAACCGTGTACTGCATCAGCGGAAAAGGTGAAGTAGAAACCGTGGCCGACGGCAAGGTTTACCCCATTGTCCCCGGCACGGTGTACATCCTGGACAAACACGATAAGCACCTGCTGCGCGCCAGTGAAAAACTGCAACTGGCCTGCGTGTTTAACCCGCCACTGCATGGTAAAGAAATCCATGACGAGAATGGCGTGTATCCTCTGGAGGCCGAGCCAATCGAATGATTGGCTTTTTACACCCCCATTGGACAATGCATTAACCAACCCGAGCGGGAAGGGAAAACAAGCCCATGAGTGATAAAAAGAACCCATTGCCGATCAGCGTTGAAAAGATCGGCGGCACCTCAATGAGTGACTATGCCGCCATCCGTGACAACGTTGTACTGTTTGACCCCGACCATATCTATGGCCGAATCTTTGTGGTGTCCGCCTATGGCGGTATGACCAACCAACTGTTGGAGCACAAAAAAACCGGCGAACCCGGCGTATACGCCCTGTTTGCGAATGACGACTCCGACTGGGGCTGGGGCGACGCCCTCACCCAAGTCGCGCAAGCCATGTGCGACATCAATGCCAGCCTGTTCAGCGATACCCACTTGCTGCATCAGGCCGACCAGTTTGTGCGCGAACGGGTTGAAGGCGTACGCAGTTGCCTGCTCGACCTCCAACGCCTGTGCAGCTACGGCCATTTCCGGCTGGACGAACACCTATTGACCGTGCGCGAATTGCTGTCGTCACTCGGCGAGGCACACAGCGCCTACAACATGACGCAACTGCTGCGCACCGAAGGTGTGAACGCCCGTTTTGTTGACCTTACAGGCTGGCGTGACGACCGCGAACTGACGTTGAACGAGCGCATCACCGACGCCTTCCAAAGCATAGACCTGAGCAAAGAAATGCCCATCGTGACCGGGTACACCTATTGTACCGAAGGTCTAATGCGTACCTTTGACCGGGGCTACAGTGAAATCACCTTCTCGGCCATTGCGTGCCAATTGAACGTCGATGAGGCCGTGATCCACAAAGAGTACCATCTCAGCAGCGCCGACCCGAAAGTGGTCGGGGCCGACAAAGTGGTACCGATTGGCCGCACCAACTATGACGTGGCCGACCAGCTCAGTAACTTGGGGATGGAAGCGATTCACCCGAGAGCCGCCAAAGGCATGCGCCAGAAAGGCATACCGCTGCGGGTGAAAAACACCTTCGAGCCCGAGCACACCGGCACCCTGATTACGCGCGACTATGTGAGCGAAGAGCCCTGCGTAGAAATCATTGCGGGTAAACCGCACCTGTTGGCGATTGAGATCTTCGATCAGGACATGGTGGGCGAGCGTACACGCTATGAAGAACGCCTGCAGGAGCTGATCAAACGCTTCAAATTGCGCATCCTGGGCCGCGACTCAAACGCCAACACCCTCACCATTTATGCCGATTGCAGCCTCAAAGCGGCTAAGCGGTTGGCCGATGCGTTTGAAGAACGCATACCCTCTGCCCAGGTGACGTCGAAAAAAGTCTCGGTGGTGGCCGCCGTGGGCAGCGACATGGAAGTGGCCGGATTACTGGCGCGCACTGTACAGTCACTGGCCGACCGGAAGATCAATATCCTGGCCATTCACCAAGGCATGCGCCAAGTGGATATTCAGATCATTGTGCACGAAGACGCGTATGAAGGTGCCGTACAAGCCCTGCACGCCGCTTTGATTGAACCGCACAATCACGAATACGCCATATGCGCCGCCTAATCTGTCTGCTCTGCGTGTGCTTGTTGGGGTCCGTTGCCATCGCGCAACAGGCCCCCACCCAGCAGGACCAAACGGCACGAGAAGAGATCAACGAGCTGAACGAACCGCTCTACAACCCCTTCGTAGAGCGCTACCTGCTGGATGAAGTGCGCACCCTGCGCATGGAAATGGCGCAAACCCAAGTGCGCATCACCGAAGCACTGACCGACCGGCAACTGGACACCATGGACCGGGCCATGTCGTACACCACCAACACGGTGACCTACTTTTTCTACCTGATCGCCGCCGTCTCCTCGGTGCTGATTTTTGCCGGCTGGAATTCCCTGCGCGACATTCGTGCCTCGGTACGTAAGCAAGCGCAGTCAGAAATGAGCAAGGTCATTATTGCGTATGAAAAACGTTTGGAAGAACTGGAAAAAGACCTCAAGAAAACCGGCGAAATGATCGAACACAACGCCGATGAAATTGAGCTGACCAACGAGATCCATGCGTTGTGGTTACGGGCTAGCCAAGAGAAAAATGTGGCCAACCGCATTGGTATTTACGACCAGATACTTCACCTACGCCCATGGGACGCGGAAGCGCTCACCTACAAAGCCGACGCTGTACTGGAACTGGATGAGCCGCAATGGGCCATTAACCTGTGCCATTTGGCACTGAGTAAAGACGAGGAATACGCGCATGCGCATTTCCAATTGGCGTGTGCCTTCGCCATGATGGAGCGTGAAGAAGAAGCCTTGCAAGCGCTGCGGAGAGCTATCTCCTTGAATGAGAGCTACGCCGAGGAAGCGCAGTCCGAGCCCGTGCTCAGCCACTTGTTGCCACGACTTGCCAATACCGAAACTGCCTAGGTAGACCAGCCTAATCCCCGGCAATGGACTTTCGGGCTATGCCTCCGGCGCTCCACGGCAGGCCGGGAGTCGCGCCTTGAGGCATAGCCCTACGTCCATTGCCATAGTTAGGCATCATACTAGTACCGAAACTTTCCTTTCGCGGGCACATGCGCGTTTCTCTGCTAAGCTGAACCTAATGAAATGCGCGTTTTTATGGGCGGATTTTTAAAAGCCCATAAAAAAACAAAGAGCTATGTTTACGCTCGCCATGTTTATGCGCGCGATGAAAAAATCACTCAACCAGATTAACGCGTATGCACAGAATTAAAATTGTTAGGAGACTAAATGGCAGACTGGATTCTCCCATTCCAAGGTAGGAACGGCTCCCTGGCCGTTTCGCAGAACTTTCTTTGGCGAACCGAAAATATTTACATCATGGACAATCACCGAGCTGCGCTCTGGTGCTGGCTTCAGCATATGTCTTCAAAATCGCAATACGGCGTCTTTCATATTGATGCGCACTATGACTGCGCAGGGACAATCCGTGACGATGAAATCACGAAATTGCCAGATCTGGGCTCCATTACATTTCAGGATTACTTGGACATTAGCGAAATCGGTCCAGATGGAAAGAAGGTCCCCCTCATCCGTTGGGACAATTACTTATTTCTGTTCGAGAGGCTGTATCGCAGCCAAATTGCCGAGTACTTTTTCGCAACACACGGCAAGGGCGACGAGCCAACCGGTGCGACAAATTGGGAGGAGATAAATATGAGTAGCCTCCCTGCGATGTATGGTGAGTTCCTGCATCGATATGGTGCTGATGGATGGATTCTTAACATAGATTTGGATTATTTTTTCTCTCGGCAGCCGAAAGACTTAGCGCGCCTTCAAAGCGAGCACTATATATCAGAGATATTCTCAGCGACACGTAAGGCGCTTGATTCTGGATTGGTTAGCTGTCTCACCATCTGTCTGAGCCCAGAGTGTTGTGGCGGATGGGAGCCAGCCGAAGAAATCTGCTACCAGTTGTGTGGGGAAATTGGTATTGACTTCCGCTTGCCAGAGAGTTCCCAACACATATGAGACCTCTAGGGGCATTAAATAATAGTTTTTTAGCATCAGTGACTAACATTAAAAGCATGAGCAAACATTCCTACTTCTTTCGTCTACATGGGCTATCGCACCAATTGGCTAAAGCGCACACATATTGAGGTTCACTTATTATGGTTTTCAACGTTATTACGCCGGCTAGTTCAAATTGGCAGTCTCGCAGTAATAGGCATGTACGGACTAACCTTACCCAGACTAAATTCGAATCGATTCTGCTATGTTGGCGGCCATTCATATTCAGGCTCTACCCTAAAACCTTGCTCAGCAATTAACATATCGAGTGCATAAAATGTATGACTTCAACGAACCTCTAGAAATACAAATACCTGCAGCAGAGATACTGGGCTACATCGAGAGTGAATTAGTCGGCACACATCATCGGCTTGGCTTTAGAGGGCAACAAAATGCAGCTTGGAATTTACGACCCTCCTTGGCGCGTTTTTTATCGCGACTCAAGGAAAAAGGTCAAATTGATCAGTCTGCTACTTTTGAAACAGTTGAGCATCGAGTAAAAAATGAGTTCAGGAAGAACCTCCTCTTGAACCGAGATTTGACTCCAGAACAACTTAATAGCGTAGATTTGTGGCAGTACGGACAGCACTTTGGACTCCCAACTCCTTTACTAGACTGGACTCACTCTGCATATGTGGGATTGTTCTTTGCTTTGGCGGAAGATGCCGCCGTCAATGAAAATGGACAGGTTCAGCCACGCTGTCTGTGGGTCATGGATCTTGAGTTATTGGCTCTTATCAATAGCCAAATTCAAGAGGACGTCTGGCCGAGAATGAAAGGGATGATCAAACCAGAGGAATATCTAATGCAGCAGGTTCCTATATTGGAAGTGGTTGGCGAAATCGATGGCTACAACCGGCGCATTGGCTATCAACAGGGATTCTTCACGAAGCACGTCTTTTACGAGTCCCTTGAGGCTTGGGCAACTCGAATAGCAGCGGTTGTGAGCCATGAATGCTGGAATTACCCATTTCTTCGCAAAATCACCTTCGCTCCGGATGAAAAGCAACGGTCAAGTATTTTGGTTAATCTGGACAAAATGAATGTTAACAGCAGAACGTTATTTCCCGATATACAGGGCTCGGTTGCACAAACCTGCTTTGCATTAGAACACCCTAGGAAACAAGGCACGTTGACGTTCTCAGGAACGACAAGGAGACGCTAAATCAAATGGGTATCTCACATTGACAATCAATAAGGGTCAGAGCCATTGATTCCAGGGAGTCAGCATTCTTTATATGAGGAACGGCTATCGAGCGTTTGGCGATTGAAAATGACTAAAGACGCTGGGCAACGTCCTGTCGGCCCAGTATTCTCATAATGTCAGTACGCTCACCAATCACTCGATAATAAATATGGTCAACACCACAAACACTTCGCCGATAACCGTCTCGGATGTGATCAACGGAAGGATATTTGTAAGGCGTTTTGGCTATGTCGTCAAAACGTTTGAACAAGGCTTCATAATAACGTTCGGCCTGATGCTCACCGAACGCCTCGACACCACGCCAGTAGATGCGTGCTAAATCCAATTTCGCTTCATTGCTGAGCTTATAGTGCCGCATTACGACCCAATCCGTTTTTGATTTCCTTCAGGATATCTTCCGGACTTTGCTCGGTGAAGCCGTTTTGTTCAGCGTTGATCAGTTTGGCTCGGATCGTTTCAATGTCTCGGGATGCCTCTTGTTCGCGCAATTGACGTTCTCGAATTAGCTCACGCAGCACTTCACTCTCGTTGCCGTAATGCCCCATTTCAATCTGTGCCTTGATCCAACTGTCTTGCTGGTCTGTCACGGTAATACTTTTCTTCACCATGGCCATACCGACCACCTCGCTTATCAGGAAATAATACGCCTAGGTAGGATAATATACTCCGCCCGATAAAACGAGCTTCAACGAAGGCCCGAGCTTACGACACATAAGCCTGGCCGTCGCTTCACCCGAAACAAACCAACCCCGCTACTCCGCGTTATAGATAACCGGCATTTTACCCTCCCAAGCCTGCCACTCGCTGGCTTTACTCGCCAGTTTGGTCATGAAATGCGCGACGTTGATGCGGCTGACCTGGCCTGCATTAAACACCACGCCCCGAACCGGCGAGGGGTAACATGCATAGGGGCTTACCTCATCTCGGTTCACCAGCCCATCGGGCCGGACAGCGACCCAACGAATGTCGGGATGGTTCTGACCGATTGCTGTTCTTAGAAATTCCGCCGCGTGCTCATTGTCGCGCTGCGGGGGCAAGAGGCAACGAACCAAGCCAATTACCAGACGGTCGCCAAAGCTGTATGTTTCGTTCAGGTCACGGTTGCGGTTGCCATTGGTGTTCATCAAGATGAACTTAGTGGGTGGTCGCATACCGGCCAGTGGGCGTCGGGTGCGAAGGATGGACTGCGTCAGCCGTGTAACGGCATCACGACACAACATCCGGGGTGCGCCAAACATGCCTTTGAAGGTCAGGTTGTGGCCCAGGCAGGAAATCACGCCATCACAGCCCGCTACCCATTGATCCAGCTCGCTGTCGGTCAGCGCCAACAAACTGCCTTCCTTCACAGTGAGATTAGGATAGTGTTGGATTTCTCTCTGCAACGCTGCTGGGTTGCGTGCCACGGTAATGACTTCGTGGCCGAGTTCGAGTAGCTGTTGCGTAACGTGCCGTCCGGTTGCGCCGGTTGAACCGGCAATAAAATATCTCATCCTGTCGTCCTCTTATTTCTGTGGCTCGATTGGGTAGGCCTCCGGTAAATGGTTGACCTGAAACCTGTTGAACGCCAGTATACCCATGCAAATAAAAAGTATAATTGCCCAATAAATACTACTTGGTATGCGTTTTCGTATGGAATGGCGTTCGATACAATTCGACTGGAACAGAACACGGGCCTTTTTGGTGGTGGCCGAGGAAGGCTCTTTGTCGGCGGCAGCCCGTTCACTGAACATGACCCAACCCACACTAGGCCGACAAATTGCGGCCTTGGAACAGGAGTTGAATGTCACGCTGTTTGAGCAGGTGGGCAAGCGCCAGGTATTGACCCAGAGTGGTCAAAAACTGGTGGGTTATGTGAAGCAAATGGCGGACGCTGCAAATCAACTGTCGCTCATGGCGTTGGCACAACGTACCGAACTGTCGGGGCTGGTGACGGTATCCGTTAATCAGTTGGACGCCATGTATCGGCTCCCGCCTGTTGTCCGTAGAATTCGGGAACTGGCGCCCGACATTGAACTGCGGATTGATGTGTCCAACGATGTCGCCGACCTAAAACGCCGGGAAGCCGATATTGCCGTGCGTAGCTTCCGGCCAGAGCAGGGAGACTTGATCACCCGCAAAATTGCCCAAGAGGCTATCGGTCTATACTGCACGCCCCACTATGCCGAGCGGTTTCCGGGTGTTCGACAACTTAAAGACCTTCGCCATGTCGACGTCATCGGTTACGACACCACCAGCAATGTCAAAGACCGTTTGCGCGACTTAGGGGCTGCGAGCGATACCTACCGTTTTCCCATCATCAGTGCTTTTCAACTGCTGCACGTCGAAATGGCGAAGCTGGATCAAGGTTTAATTTTCTTACCCATGGACATAGGCCGAAAGATACCGGAGCTGACCTCTGTATTGCCAGAATCTGTGCCCGTAATGGAAGTACCTATTTGGTTGGTGTGTCATCGAGAGTTGCGCACCAACCCGGCCGTTAATTTGGTGTTTGATACCTTGGCCGAAGCCTTGTTTTAACTACGGCTGCAACCGTTCAATCTCCCACTGCTTCGCGCCACGACGGCTATACATAAAACGATCATGCAACCGATTGCGCCGTCCCTGCCAGAATTCGATGTGATTAGGAACAACGCGAAAACCGCCCCAAAAAGAGGGCAAGGGCACTTCGCCGACTTTGAATTTATTTTTCATTTGCTCGAAGGCTTGTTCCAGTAATTGCCGCGAACCAATGCGCTGGCTTTGATGCGAGGCCCAGGCCGCCAGTTGAGAATCTTTTGGCCGCGACAGGAAATACCGCGTGGTTTCAGCTACGGACATTTGTGTGGCTTCACCATACACAATGACTTGACGTTCAATGGGGTGCCAGGGAAAGTGCAAACTGACTTTCGGGTTACCTTTCAACTCGCGAGCTTTACGGCTTTCGAGGTTGGTGTAAAACACAAAACCTTTGTCGTCTACATGCTTGAGCAACACCATGCGCTGGCTAGGTTGACCGTCCGGGCTGACGGTGGCTACGGTCATCGCCGAGGGGTCATTACTGAACCCGGCGTCCATGGCTTGCTGAAACCAACGCTCAAACTGAATAAAAGGGTTGTTGTCTAATTCGTCTCTGTCCAAGCCGTTCATACTGTATTCACGGCGTAAGGCCGCTAAATCAATCATGATGTCCTACCTTTTACGTCAATTCGGTGCGGCGCTGTTGTCCGCTGTGTAAAACCTGCCGTAATTGTACGCTGATTCCCGCCGATAGGCTCAGTCTCGATAAAAATTTTGTGCACTGTTCAAGCCAAAGACTGCGTTCTTGCGTATAGGCTTTCAACTGACACCTGAGGTACAGCACATGACAACCTGGATTATTGGCGGCGGTGCCATTGCCGCAGCAACCGCTCAACTTGCCGCGCAAACTGGCCCGGTGCACCTATTGAGTCGTCGGCGTTTGGACATCGAAGATGAGAACATAACCATTCACCCGGTTGCCTCATGGGCGTGGGACGATGTGCAGCGAGCCCTGACGGATTGGCCGAAACCCACGCGCCTGGTGGTGGCAACGGGGATGCTGTGGAACGATGATCAAAAGCCCGAAAAACGGTTGGAAGACCTTTCCGCGGAAGCCTTACAGAATGCCTTTTTGGCGAATACCTTGTTGCCGATGAGCGTTCTGCAGGCGGTGTCGGCGCGGCTGACCCGACAAGACCCATTGCAGGCGTTGATCGTCACCGCCAAAGTCGGCAGCATTGCCGATAACCACTTGGGTGGCTGGTATGCCTACCGGGCCAGCAAGGCTGCGGCGAACATGCTGATCAAGAACACCGCGATTGAATGGCAACGGCGTTTTCCAAAGGCCGCGTTGGCGGCCTACCACCCCGGCACGACCGACAGCACCTTGTCACAACCCTTCCAAGCCACCTTACCGCCCGGGCAGTTAAAGACGCCGGAGAAAGCCGCCGAGTGTTTGTGGTCGGTACTTAGCGAACGTTTAACCCCCGAAACTACCGGCCAGTTTTGGCATTGGGATGGCAGTGAGTTGCCGTGGTGATATTGCCCGAAAAACCTCAGAGGCTGGACACCCGCAACGAAGCTTCTGAAACATGTTAGCGAGGCAGGCAGCACAAGGCAAAAACAGGCGAAGAAGCGCAGCCTACTCAATGTAGGTGAGCATTTTGAGCCTGTTTTTAACGCAGTGCTGGCAACGCAGGTAATGTTTCAGTGGTTCGTTAGAGTTGGCGTCGATCCAGTCCAACATCATCCATAATCCTCGTCGCAATCTCCTCGATCGAAAACGTCGTGGTATTGATGAACGTTATCCCTTCCGCTTTAAAGCGCTTCTCCGCTTCGCGCACTTCTAACTCACACTGGCTTAAAGAGGAATACTGGCTATTGGCGCGGCGTTCGTGGCGAATGGCCGACAATTGAAAGGGATCTATGGTGAGGCCATAAATCTTCTTTTTATGCTGCATCAGAATGTCGGGCAGGCCGGGGTTTACCAGGTCATCCATGGTCAGTGGATAATTGGCTGCATGCACCCCGAACTGCAACGCCATGTACAAACAGGTGGGGGTTTTGCCGCAGCGTGACACACCGACGAGGATGATGTCAGCCTTGTCGTACTGCTGTTGGCGGCCACCGTCGTCGTTGTCCAGCGCGTAATTGACCGACTCGATTCGCCGGTGATAGCGGCTGAATTCATTGATGGAGTGGCATTTACCCACGGTATATGAAGACTCGACTCCGAGCTGCTGCTCCAGCGGTTTTAAGAAGGTGGCGAACACATCCACCATATAGCCTTGGGCGCGCGAGATGGCATCCCGAATGTCGACGTTTACGATGGTGTCGAACACAATGGCGGAGGCACCGTCTTCTTGTGTTGCGGTGTTGATGCGTGCTACGGCTGCGGCTGCTTTTTCCGCCGTATCGATGTACGGGATGGTCACACGGCGGAAAGGAATGCCTTCAAATTGGGACAATAGGCTGTTTCCAAGCGTTTCCGCTGTGATTCCGGTGCCATCTGACACAAAAAACGCCGTTCTGCCCATGTTTTGTTCTCCGATGATGAAAGGCATATCTGGAGGTCGATTTTTCATCATCAAGCCACTATTATCAACCACGGGTATTATTTTAATGAAAAGAACCCGCTAACCCACGGGACCACTACCTATACCAACGGCAATAAACACGGAGACACCGCTGTGCCTAATTACGTGATTCGCCTAGACCAAGCGAGAATGAACGATGTGGACAAGGTGGGCGGCAAGAACGCCTCCCTTGGGGAGATGATTCATCAACTCAGCGACGCGGGCGTCCGTGTTCCCGGCGGCTTTGCCACCACGGCACAAGCCTATCGTGATTTTCTGGCCCATGATGGCTTGGCCGACCGCATCAACGCCGCATTGGATGCGTTAAACGTTGACGACACGCGTGCGTTAATGGAAACCGGCAAAAACATCCGCAGTTGGATCATGCAAGCCAACTTCCAAGACGAATTAAATACCGCGATTGATGCGGCCTACGCGGAAATGGCGGGTGACGATACTAACTTGAAAGTCGCCGTGCGCTCATCAGCCACCGCGGAAGACTTACCGGATGCCTCGTTTGCCGGGCAACAGGAAACCTTCCTGAACATTTCCGGGCTGGACAACATCAAACACGCCATTAAAGAAGTGTTTGCCTCCTTGTATAACGACCGTGCTATTTCTTACCGCGTACACCAGGGCTTTACCCACAGTGAAGTGGCGTTATCGGCCGGCATTCAGCGCATGGTGCGCAGTGAAACCGGTGCTTCGGGCGTGATGTTCACCTTGGATACCGAATCCGGCTTCCCGCATGCGGTGTTCATTACTGCGGCCTACGGTTTGGGTGAAACCGTGGTACAAGGGGCAGTAAACCCCGACGAATTTTATGTCTTCAAACCCACCGTTAAAATGGGCGCACCCGCTATCCTGCGCCGTACTCTGGGCTCGAAAGCGATCAAGATGATCTGCACCGGCCAAGGCAGTGCAGGCCATGCCGTGGAAACCGTGGATGTTGCCATGGCCGACCGGCAGCGTTTCTGCATCAGCGACGCCGACGCCGAGGAACTGGCACGTATCGCCATTACCATTGAAAACCACTATGGCCGTCCGATGGACATTGAGTGGGCCAAAGACGGCGACGATCAGCAGCTCTACATCGTGCAAGCGCGCCCAGAAACGGTGAAAAGCCAAACCGCCGGTTCAAACTCCATTGAGCGCTATGTCCTGAAAGAAAAAAGCAAAGTGCTGGCGGAAGGCCGTGCGATTGGGCACCGCATTGGTGCTGGCCCGGTGCGCGTGGTGGCTGGGCTGGAAAACATGCATGACGTGAAGCCCGGCGATGTGCTGGTGACGGATATGACCGACCCCGATTGGGAGCCGGTGATGAAGCGTGCATCTGCCATTGTGACCAACCGGGGCGGTCGTACCTGCCACGCCGCAATTATTGCGCGTGAATTGGGCATTCCCGCCATTGTGGGTTGCGGCGACGCCACCGAAAAACTGAACGACGACCAGATGGTGACGGTGTCTTGCGCCGAGGGCGACACGGGCACGGTGTATCACGGCAAGCTGCCGTTTGAACATCAGAACGATGACATTCAAACCCTGCCTGACCTGCCGTTTAACATCATGATGAACGTGGGTAACCCCGACCGCGCGTTTGATTTCCAATTCCTGCCCAATGCAGGTGTGGGTTTGGCGCGCTTGGAGTTCATCATCAACCGGATGATTGGTGTACACCCGAAAGCGCTGATCAATTTCGACGACCAACCCGCCGAACTGCAGGCCACCATTCGCAACCACATCGCCGGTTATGCATCGCCTGTGGATTTCTACGTTGACCGTTTAAGTGAAGGTATCGCTACCTTGGCGGCCGCTTTTTATCCGAAAAAAGTGATTGTACGGATGTCCGATTTCAAATCGAACGAGTATGCGCACTTGATCGGCGGTAAAGCGTACGAGCCGGAAGAAGAAAACCCGATGCTCGGTTTCCGCGGGGCTTCACGCTACATTTCAGAAGATTTCCGCGATTGCTTTGCCCTGGAATGCCGGGCTTTGAAGCGCGTACGCGACGAAATGAAACTGAGCAACGTGGAAATTATGGTGCCCTTCGTGCGCACCCCGGCGGAAGCCGAACGTGTGGTAGCTTTGCTGGGCGAACATGGCTTACGTCGTGGCGAAAACGGCCTGCGGGTGATCATGATGTGTGAAATTCCATCGAATGCATTGCTGGCCGACCAGTTCTTACAGCACTTCGACGGGTTCTCCATTGGCTCCAACGACATGACGCAGCTTACGCTGGGCTTGGATCGTGATTCCGGCATCATTGCGCACCTGTTCGATGAACGGAACGACGCCGTAAAAGCCTTGCTGGCGATGGCGATTCAAGCCTGTAAAAAAGCCGGAAAATACGTGGGCATCTGCGGCCAGGGGCCATCTGACCATCCCGATTTTGCGCGCTGGCTGATGGAGCAAGGCATTGATAGCGTATCGCTGAACCCGGATTCGGTGTTGGATACCTGGTTGTATTTGGCGAAAGAGCAGCCGTAACGGCTTAGCCCTGAGCGAAGGCTGTCCGTAGGAGCGCAGCCCTCCGCGCGAATGGGGTATGTAGGAGCGCAGCCCCCTGCGCGAACCATTTACCGTAGGAGCGTAGCCCCCTGTGCGAAGATTCGGCTCCTACTGCCAACGCTCCGCGCGTTGGGTGTCTTCGTCTCGTGCGTCCACCCAGCGCGCACCGTCTTTGGTTAGCTCTTTCTTCCAAAACGGTGCCGTGGTTTTCAAGGTATCCATGATGTACTCACAGGCCGCAAAGGCATCGCCACGGTGCGGGCTGGTGACGCCCACCCACACAATCTGATCCGCCGCGCGAAATTCTCCCACCCGATGAATGATACTCACATGCCCTAAGGCCCAGCGCTGGCGTGCATGATCTTCCAAGTCGGCAAGCGCTTTTTCGGTCATACCGGGGTAGTGCTCCAACAGCAAACCGTGCACTGTGGAGCCTAAATTCATATCCCGCATCCGGCCCACGAAACTGACCACCGCACCGTCCGCCGTATTGTTGTGCACCAACGCAGCGTATTCATCGGATACGGAAAAATCGTTTGTTTGCACCCGCACAGCCATATCAGCCTCCCGTGACCGGTGGGAAAAACGCCACTTCGTCGCCCGGTTGGACTATGGCATCGAGCTTTACCATGGTCTGATTTACGGCACACAGAATATTGCCGTCTAAGGCTGCCCACGCGTCGCCCTGGGCACGCAGTTGCGCCTTGAGGTCGCCTACCGAGCCCGGCGATGCCCACGGCCATTCAAGCTCGGCCTGTGGCAAGGTTTCCCGCAAACGGGCAAAGAATAGGATTCGAACGGAATTCATGCGTCGTTCTCTCCCGCCTCATCTGCATCCGCCGGGTTGCCCGCAACGTCGGCCTGCCAATGGCCGGTTTTACCGCCGCGCTTTTCCAACACACGAATGCCCTCAATCACCATACCGGGGTCTACCGCTTTACACATATCAAACAAGGTCAGTGCCGCTACGGACACCGCCGTTAAGGCTTCCATCTCAACACCGGTTTGCCCACTGAGCTTACAGAGCGCACGAATCGACACGCCGCTGCGTGCGTCGTCTAAGGTGAAATCCACCTGAATCTTGCTGAGCATCAAAGGATGACAAAGTGGAATCAAATCGGCGGTGCGTTTCGCGGCCTGAATCCCCGCTATGCGGGCCACCGACAGTACATCACCTTTTTTGTGCCCGCCGTCAGCAATCAGGCGTAGGGTGTATGCCGACATGCGCACAAAGCCTTCGGCCCAAGCCTCACGCACCGTCACCGCTTTGGCCGAGACATCCACCATGCTGGCTTCACCCGCCGCGTTCAGATGGGTTAACGCCGTCATGCAGACACCTCAACGCCATCACGGGTGGCGCATTGCTCCACACTCAAATGCATATGCGGAACGAAATTGCAGGGCTTGTGGGTGCTGTTCAATTGTTCGGCCAGAATACCATCCCACGCGGTACGACAGGCGTTGGTGGAACCCGGCAAACAGAAGATCATCGTACCGTTGGCTAAACCCGCCATGGCACGGCTTTGGATGGTGGACGACCCTACGTCTTGCAATGACAAATGGCGAAACAATTCGCCGAAACCTTCTACCGTTCGATCAAACAACACCTGCAAGGCTTCGGGTGTTGAATCACGGGCGGTTAATCCGGTGCCACCGGTCACCAGCACGGCGTTAACACCCGCATCCGCGATCCACTGCGACACCACAGCCCGCAGTTGGTACACATCGTCCGGCACCAACGCTCGTGCGGCCAAACGATGCCCCGCGCTGCGCAAGCGTTCAACCAAGGCATCTCCGGAGGTGTCATTGGCGGCTGTACGTGAATCGGATACGGTTAACACGGCGATGTTCAGAGACACAAAATGCGCCGCTGCATGATTGCTCATGACTCACTCCTCTGCTGTTCGTTTAGCCATTCATCTAGGTAATTAAAATTCTTCATCCGTTCTGGTGCCCAAACGGGCAACCACACCACCTGCGGCGTTATCGTGCGCAACCAAGCCCGAATAGAACGCTGACGCTTGTCCGGGTGGTTCAAACAATGTTGGAGCGCCGCCAGATTGCCCGCACTGGCCTGAACTTTAAGCGGAAATAGACTGTCTTCATGCGCCACATTCTGCTCGGCATGCTGCACCACCAGCTGCACATCGGCCGGGGTCAGAAGGGGCATGTCGACCGGCAGGATCAACAAACTATAATCGGGGTAGGCCAACAGCGCGGCTTCAATTCCAGCCAAGGGGCCAGCGAAACCGACGCGGTGGTCGGCTAGGCCATCGGCATTGTTCAACACCACGGTCGCGCAGTGCGCCTGCAGCACGGCCATGGCGTGTTCAGCCCAGGTTAACCCTTGTGCGGTCCGTATGCGGGCTTTGTCCTGCCCCATGCGGGATGACGTACCACCGGCAAGGACAATACCCACCGTGTTTACTTCCGCCGCCATACCTTCTAACCACCCAACATCGACAAATCACGGGTTATGCCGGTATTGCGCTCATGCAACCCATGTGTGGCGGTTTTATGGGTGAGGGCATCTTGAATGACCTGCACAAGTTCTTCTATTTGGGCATCATTTTGTAGCCATGGCCGCAAGTCATAGCCCTGTTCACCAAACAAGCACAGGTGCAATTTGCCCTGTGCAGAAACGCGCAGGCGGTTACAAGTGGTACAAAAATCTCGGCTATAGGGCATGATCAAACCGATGCGCCCGGCGTAGTCCGGGTGCCAGAATTCCTGTGCCGGGCCAGCGTCTTGCCGACGCACCACAGGCTGCCAGCCTTCCAACAAAAGCTGCTGCTTTACGTTGCTTAACGGTACGTGATGCTGCTCGAAAAATCCCGGTTGCGCGCCGGTTTCCATCACCTCAATGAAGCGCAGCGTCACTGGATTGACTTTCAACCAATGCAGAAAAGCCCCGAGCTGATCATTCACATCACGCATATATACGGCGTTTATCTTCACCGGCAATTGCAAACCCAGCGCGCGATCAACGCCGCGTAAAATATCGGCCAATCGGTCGTGCCCGGTGATGGCATGAAATTGCTGAGGGTCGAGGGAGTCAATACTGAGGTTGAGTTGCGATAACCCGGCGGCCTGCCAATCGTCGATACTTTGCCGGAGTTTGTAGCCATTGGTGGTGAGCGCCACCCGCTGAATGCCGGGCGTCGTGCTAGCGTCTTCAATCAGGGCTGCTAAATCGGCACGCAGCGAGGGTTCGCCGCCGGTGAGGCGAATTTTTTGCGTGCCGGAAGCGGCAAACACCCGCATCACACGCTGCAATTCATCCCGGCGCAAAAACGCCGAGGCTTTAGGACCGCTGTAACCATTGGGCAAACAGTAGGTGCAACGAAAATTACACATTTCCGTTACGGACAGGCGCAAATAGCTAAAACGGCGACCGTAGTTGTCGCTGAACATGGTGGTTAACCCCTTTCCAAACACGGGAGGCCCGAGAGTTTCCTCATCGAACCCGATGGGTCGTGATGGTTAACACGGCCAAAAAGCCGCGCTTCATCCGACCAGGCCTGCCGTCCAACCCAGACAAAGTATGGGGAAGGCGCAACAGGCTCGGAGTTTTTGTTACGCAAAGAGTATGCGCTCGTGGTTCGGCTAGCGCAAGTTCGCCCCCTCACGGGCACATGGATTTAGACTCCCGCTGTCCCTGGTTTCGGTTTATCATGTGCGCCATTACAGCCTTCTTTAAGAGTTCTACATCATGACGGATTCGCCGTACATTATTCATGTCACCGAGCAAAGTTTTGTTGCCGACATTATTGAACAGTCACAGCGCGTGCCGGTATTGGTCGACTTTTGGGCCGACTGGTGCGCTCCGTGCAAGAACTTAATGCCAATTTTGGAAAAGCTGGCGGTTGCCGGAAAGGGTCGATTCATTCTGGCGAAGGTGAATGCCGATGAACAACCCGGCATCACCGCGCAGTTTGGTGTACGCAGTTTGCCAACCGTCGCCTTGATCAAAGACGGTGCGGTCGCCGGACATTTTATGGGCGCGAAACCGGAATCCGAAGTGGCGGCGTTTCTGGATGAACACTTGGGTGCTGCCGAAGAACCCTTAAACCTGACCATTGAAGCGCTCTGGGCAGCCGGCGCTTATGATGACGCATTGAATCTTCTACAACAGCATTTGAACGCCGACCCGGAAAACGCTGAAGCGATTGCCTTGTTGGTGCTGACGCTGGGTAAATCCGGAGCCTTGGACGATGCGCAAGCGGTTATCGCGCAATTAACCGACGAACAAAAGAACCAAGCGCCGGTCAAAGCAGCCCTTCAGGCCATTGCGGTGCAAGTAAAGGCGGCAGAATACGGCGACTTGCCAGTGCTTGAAGCCAGTTATGCAGCCGACCCTAGCCCGGCCAGCGCACATGCCCTCGCCATGGCGCTTGCCGCGCATGAGGACTATGAGCGGGCGTTCGAATTACTGTTGAGCATTCTGCGCCAGGACATCGGCTGGAACAATAACCAAGCACGACAGGACATCCAAGCACTCTTTGCCACCTGCCCGAACAAAGGCTGGGTGGCAAAATACCAACGCAAGCTGATGACGTTGTTGTTTTAGTCCCCGCTTTAATATTCGCCTAGGGAGGAACCTTAACCTGTACGGTTAAATTTCTCGTCTATACTTCATAGGTGCCATCCGCTCAAGCGGATGCGTGCCTGATGAGGTACTAAGCCATGTCGACCGCCAGTGTGTTATGGATGCTCCAACCGTCAGCCGCGACCGAGCCTTTGGCGAGGCATTTAACGGCGCTGTCCTGCCCTGTGTTTACTGCGCTGCAAGAATCTGTGGCACTGAACATCATCGAACGCCAAACCGTGGGTGTGCTGGTCACTGGACATCCGCAAAAACCCCAGTTGTCTCAAGAATTTTTTCATACTGTTCGACAACAGGCCCCCTGGCTTAGCCATGTGGTGATAAATGAAAGTGACCAAAAAACAGTACCCGAGACACTCCCTGTTTATGCCGCACTTACCTCGCCGATAGCAGGCGACTATTTACTCTCGGCACTGGAAGGTGCCATGGCTTATTACGACTTGCAGGCGCGTCATCACCGCCTTTCCGATGAACTTCTGCACGTGGAACATACCTTGTTGACGCACCATGCACAGCATGCGCAGGCCACTCAACTGCCGCCGATACTGGCAGCGAATGCATTGTTGGATGCCTTACCGGTGGGGGTATTGCAGATCAGCGAAGAGGGTGTGGTACTTGAGGCCAATGCCTTAGCTACGCAATGGTTAGGCGCACACACACCCATTGTCGGCACGAAAGCCAGGAAGATATTACCCGAAGGTTTATTGGATTTACCGCTCAGCGAAGGGGCGCACTGCCTAATTGGCAAAGTCCCCTGTTTCGCCATTCACACGCGGTCTTCAACCAAACGACAAGCTACGCAACATCTATTGACGTTAATTCCGCACCGCGCTTAACCCGCTAGGCAACACGGGTTAACACTGCATAAAACATGGTATCTGCATTTTGATGCGGAAAACCGACGACCTGCTGTTGTTCGAGGGTGAATCCAGCGTTATTCGCTAAAAACGCTTCTACGCGCTGTTCGTTTTCTGCTTCCAACCAACTGCAGGTGGCATACACCAAACGTCCACCGACTTTGACCGCGGGTGCGGCGTTGTGCAGAATTTTATCTTGCAAGGCTAGCAACTCGGTTAATTGGGTTTCATCCAAACGCCAGCGCGCGTCTGGGTTACGGCGCCAGGTTCCGGATGACGTGCAGGGAGCATCCACCAGGACACGATCAAACCCGCCCTGGCGCGCCACTTCTTTGGGTAAACGCAGGGGCGCTTCGGCATCCCACGGAAAGCGCCGAACGTTAAACCAACCGGCCCGTTTCGCACGTTTTTTTATTTCTTCGAGTTTATACTCCCGAATATCGGTAGCCGTCACCGCGCCTTTGTTGTTCATTGCGCTGGCCATGGCTAGGGTCTTGCCACCGCCTCCGGCACAGGCGTCCCACACTTGCTCACCCGGTTGCGCATCCACCGCCCGGCTGATTTGCTGGCTGGCCCAATCTTGAATCTCCAGTTTGCCCTCTTGCCACGCCGGCAATTGATAAATGCCGCGCTCGCCGATGACCTTTAAGGCATCGCCGTCTTGTTCGAGGTCATAACCCTGCCCAATGATTTGGGCAGCGACCGGCGCCACATCTTCCGGACGCTGCACCCGCAACCACAAAGGCGGTCGTGTATTTTGCCCTTGCACAAAGGGGTGCAATAGTTCTTGTGACCAACCAGAGCGCAGACCACGCGCGGCCAGCAAGGGCTGCCAGCGTGGCCGCCAACCCTGTAACACATCGTTCATGTTGGCTTTATTCAACACCTGTTTTACGTTGGTCCAGAACTGGTGCCGTTCCGCCAGGTCGGTGATTTCCCGCGGCCAGTCACCCCCGGTGTCGGTGAGTTTTGCCAACCAAAAAAGCACCACCTCGACTGGCAACGCTTGAACACTTTGCCAAAGCGTTACCGAAGTCATGGCCGCATCTTCAGCCTGATACAGCGCCGGGAACTGTTTTACATCACCGGCTTTGAAACCGGCCTCCAACAGTACAATGGGCTGTAAATAGCGCATCGCCGCAAACAGCACATCGGCGTAGTACAGCCGGTCGCGCCGCCCAAAGGCTTTTTCATCACGCAAGGTTTTACTCAACCAACGATCAAGCTGGGGCAGTTCCGGTTCCTGACACAAGGCCGTCCAGAGACGCTTAATGTGAGGAAATCGAAAACCACGGAATTCGGGCAACGCGTGTGACATAACAACAGGATCTCATTGGTTGATTTGTGGCGATTGACAGGCCATGCTTGGCGCCGTTCCCCGTGCCACTCAGTAACGGACGCCCAGTTTAATGAACTTTACTGCTCAGATATACGGCTTGAAGGAAAAGCATTGGCCAGCGCGCCTGATTCTCTTGTTTACCGGTGCCGCCGTACCCCTAATTTTCGCCCCCTTTTATTGGTGGCCTTTAGCCTATGCCTTGCCTGTGGTGTTCTGGTGGCTAACCACAGCACAACCGCCCAAAGAGGCATTCTGGCGTGGTTGGTGGTTCGGCGGTGGCTTTTTTGGCAGCGGTGTCAGTTGGGTCTATTTTTCTATGCGTACGGTCGATACGCCGGTGGCCATTTCGCTCATTCTGACTGGCGCTTTTTGTATCGCGCTCGGCTTGCTGTTTGCCGTGCAGGCGTGGGCGCCTGCGCGACTGACTCAGCAACTTAAGCGTCCACTGCCTTGGCTAACTTTTCCATTGCTCTGGCTGGTGTTTGAAGGCATCAGAACCACACTTTTTACCGGTATGCCTTGGCTGTTGTGGGGCACCTTGGGCACGGATAATTGGCTACGCGGCTGGCTGCCGGTGACCGGCGTTTTTGGGGTAAGTCTCTTGCTGCTGCTGGGTGCTGGCCTGTTGTGGCAATGTCGTTTGAAGGACTGGCGTTCGGTTATGCCCGCAATCGCCTTTCTTACCCTGACTTGGGGTGTAGGTGCCGCCATAACCGACCGCCACTATACGGCGCCCAGTCTGGCGCAACCCATGCCGGTGGCGGCTATTCAGGGCAATACCGATCAGTCCATCAAGTGGGACAATGCCATCCTCAATAACATTCTCAACATTCATGTCGGTTTGGCGGATCAGCACCGCGATGCGGCTTTAGTTCTGTGGGCCGAAACCGCCATCCCTACGTTTCCGGATGCCGTCCCCGGCTTTATCCGAGCCCTCGAATCACGCGCCAACAGCCGCGATCAAGCGATCATCAGCGGTTTACCGCTGCGTGGCGAAGGTCGCACCTACTACAACGGCATCAAAGCGTGGGGCACAGGAGAAGGCGAGTACCGCAAGCAACACCTAGTCCCTTTTGGCGAATATCTGCCTTTGCAAAGCGTTTTACAGGGCCTGATCGCGTTCTTCGACCTACCGATGTCCGGCTTTGCACCCGGTCCGAAAGACCAGCCGGCAATGACCCTGCAACATGCCGGACAAACGCTGCGTTTAGCTCCGTTGATATGCTATGAAGCCGCCTACCCCGGCTTATCGCGGCAACAAGCACTGGGCAGTGACCTGCTAATTGTCGTGAGTAATGACGCGTGGTTTGGTGGCAGTTTGGCACCCGAACAACATTTGCAAATTACCCGCGCGCGCGCCATTGAAAACCAGCGCCCGATGGTACGCGCGACGCAAAACGGCATCACTGTAATCATGGATGAATTTGGCTTTGTAATGGCCCGCGCACCGCAATTTGTGCAAGCATCCATTGAAGCCGACATCTTGCCGCGCCATGGGTTAACGCCCTATCAGCGTTGGGGCAGCTGGCCGGTGCTGGTATTGGTTGTTTTACTTGCTGGAAGCATGAAACTGCGGACACGACGCAGCAAACACTGACCCCTATCGAAAAACCACGGCGCATCGGGTATCCTTGCGCCCTATTTCACCATTCTTTTTTTTGACTAGACCGACAAGCCGGAACGCCTAATGATGGACGCCACGTATAACCCCAGTGTCATTGAAGCTCAGGCCCAACACTTTTGGGAAGAAAAGCAGATCTTTCGTGCGGTAAAAGACAGCAGCCGCGAAAAATATTACTGCATGTCGATGTTCCCCTATCCCAGCGGCCAACTGCACATGGGGCACGTACGCAACTACACCATTTCCGACGTCATTGCGCGCTATCAGCGCATGCTGGGCAAAAATGTATTGCACCCCATGGGTTGGGATGCCTTTGGTCTGCCCGCAGAAAATGCGGCGATTCAGAACAAAACCGCGCCCGCGAAGTGGACCTACGCCAATACCGACCAAATGCGTGAACAGCTGAAAGCATTAGGCTTCGGCTTCGATTGGTCACGCGAGGTCACCACCTGCAAGCCCGACTATTACAAGTGGGAACAGTGGTTCTTCACTCGGTTGTATGAAAAAGGCTTAGTCTACAAAAAAATGGCGACAGTCAATTGGGATCCGGTCGACCAAACCGTATTAGCCAATGAACAGGTAATCGACGGACGTGGCTGGCGCTCCGGCGCCTTGGTAGAGCGCCGGGAAATTCCCCAATGGTTTATTAAAATCACCGACTACGCCGAAGAACTGTTGAACGACCTCGACAAGCTGCCACATTGGCCGGAACAGGTTAAAACCATGCAGCGCAACTGGATTGGACGCTCGGAAGGCGTAAACCTGACCTTTGCGGTGAAAGACAGCGCCGACACCATCGACGTTTACACCACCCGCCCCGATACACTGTTTGGCGTAAGCTATGTAGCGGTGGCCGCGCAGCACCCGTTAACCCAGCAAGCGGCAGCGAAACACCCCGAGCTGCAAGCTTTCATGGCGAAATGCCAGCAGATGACCACCTCGGAAGCCGACATGGCGACCATGGAAAAGCTGGGCATGTCGATTGGCTTAACCGCCATTCACCCGCTCACCGGCGACGAAGTGCCGGTGTGGACCGCCAACTTCGTGTTGATGGATTACGGCAGCGGCGCGGTTATGGCCGTACCCGGCCATGATGAGCGCGACTGGGAGTTCGCCCACAAATACGGCATTCCCATCAAACAAGTCATTCGCCCGCTGGACGGCTCCGATGATGTGGTAGACCTGAGCCAAGCGGCCTATACCACCAAAGGTGTATTGGTCAATTCAGGCCGTTTCGATGGCATGACATCGGAAGAGGCGTTTCAAGCCATTGCTGCCGAGTTAACGGCACAAGGCAAGGGCGAAAAAACCACCAATTACCGGTTGCGTGACTGGGGCGTTTCCCGGCAGCGTTATTGGGGTGCACCTATCCCTATGTTTAACCTGCCTACCGGTGGCGAAGTACCGGTTCCCATGCACAAACTGCCGGTGTTGTTGCCGGAAGACGTGGTCATGGATGGTGTGCAATCGCCCATTAAAGCCGACCCAGAATGGCGCAAAGATGAGCTGAACGGCGAAGCGGTGGAGCGCGAAACCGATACCTTCGATACCTTTATGGAGTCCAGTTGGTATTACGCCCGCTACACCAGCCCGCACTATAAGGAAGGCATGGTAGACCCGGAAGAAGCCAATTATTGGCTGCCGGTTGATCAATATGTCGGCGGTATTGAACACGCCATCTTGCACTTGCTGTACTCCCGCTTCTTTCACAAGTTGATGCGGGATGAAGGTTTGGTCAACAGCGACGAACCCTTTGAGCGCTTACTGTGTCAAGGCATGGTCTTGGCGGATACCTATTACAAAACCGTCAATGGCGGTCAGGTTTGGATTTCCCCGAAAGACGTGACCTTGGAAAAAGACGACAAAGGGCATACCGTGCGGGCCTATGAAACGGCCACCGGTGATGACGTCATGCACGCCGGTATGAGCAAGATGTCAAAATCGAAAAACAACGGCGTAAACCCCAAAGAAACGTTGGCGACCTACGGTGCCGATACAGTGCGCTTGTTTGCCATGTTTGCGGCGCCACCAGACCAGACTCTGGAATGGATTGAAACCGGTGTTCAAGGTGCCCACCGTTTCTTACAGCGCTTATGGCGCAGTGTCCACGCCTTGCTGGAATTGAACGACGCCACGGTATTGGATACCGGCACACTGGATAACGAACAGCAGGATCTGCGGCGTAAAACCCATGAAACCATCCAGAAAGTCAGTGATGATTTCGACCGTCGCCAAACCTTTAACACCGCTATAGCCGCGACCATGGAACTGTTGAACGCGGTCAACAAGGTTAGCCTGAAGAGTGGGCAAACCGCGGCCGTGGTGCGCGAAGCCTTGGAGGCTGCGGTACTCATGCTATCGCCCATCACGCCGCATATTGCGCACAGCCTTTGGGCCGCCTTGGGTCATGATACGGCCGTGGTGAATGAAGTCTGGCCTAAGGTGGACGAGTCCGCCCTGGTACGCAATGAAATTACCTACGTGGTGCAGGTGAATGGCAAAGTTCGTGGCCGAATTGATGTCGCCGCCGACACCGACAAAGCCACCATTGAAGCCTTGGCACGTGCCGAAAGTAACGTGGTGAAGTTCATTGAAGGGAAAGAAACGAAGCGGGTGATTGTGGTGCCGGGCAAACTGGTCAACATCGTCGTCGCCTAGTTATGGACATCAAAGCAGAGCAACTGGCCCAACACCTGAAAAAGCCCATGCTGCCCATTTATGTGGTCATGGGTCAGGAACCTCTGCTGGTTATGGAAGCCTTGGATAAGCTGCGCCAACACGCCCGCCAAGCGGGTATCGGTGAGCGCCGGGTCATGCACGTGGATGCACAGTTTAATTGGGCTGAATTGATCGAAGCCAATCAATCACTGTCTTTATTCAGCGATCGTTTATTGTTGGAACTGAACCTGGAACGCAAGCCCGATAAAGCGGGCCAGGATGTTCTGGTGGAGTACGCCACGTCACCGAACCCCGACAATATTCTCTTAGTGAATGGCGAAGGTTTAGACCGCGCCAGCCTGAAAACTAAGTGGTTCAAGTCTTTCACG
The DNA here is from genome assembly GCF_042650105.1 of Salinispirillum marinum. Classification (NCBI taxonomy): domain Bacteria; kingdom Pseudomonadati; phylum Pseudomonadota; class Gammaproteobacteria; order Oceanospirillales; family Saccharospirillaceae; genus Salinispirillum; species Salinispirillum marinum. The sequence goes on from NZ_JBHSAL010000001.1 coordinate 183,934, forward strand.
GCCAACGCCGGGGTGATCAATGTGTGGCCGGTCAAGCGCCACGAATTACCACGTTGGCTGGAACAACGCGCCCGCGCCCTGAAATTATCACTCACTACAGATGCAGCGGAATTGCTGGCGGAACGGGTGGATGGCAATTTGTTGGCCGCGCGCCAGGAACTGGACAAACTAGCTCTGTTGGCAGAGGGAGAAGTTAGCGCCGAACTGGTGTTGGAGTCAGTCGTTGATCACGCCCGCTTTACCGTGTTTGATCTTACCGATGCGGCGCACAGTGGTGACTTGGGCCGTGCCCAGCGTATTCTCGACAGCTTGCGCAGCGAAGGGGTAGAGCCCTTGATGGTGCAATGGGCGCTGACACGAGAAGCCCGCCTTGCGATGCAAATCCAGACACGATTGAAAGATGGCGAATCGCTAGACCAAGCTTGCATGTCTATGCGCATTATGGGGCCACGGCAAGCCCCGATGAAGCAGGCGGTGCAGCGTGTTAAACCGGCACGTTGGAGTGCCATCATGCAGTTGCTGCAACGCACCGACGCCGCGGTGAAAGGCGTTGATGCACTCGACCCATGGTTGCTTATGGGCCAAGTGCTCTTACGTTGGTCTATGCGCTAGAAGCGCACGTTATTGGTGCCGTACCACGCTGACATCTTCCGCTTGCAAACCTTTGTCGCTCTCGACCACGCCAAAGCGCACACGTTGCCCTTCATGCAGCGTGCGATGCCCACGGCCACGAATGGAACGAAAGTGGACGAATACATCTTCGTCATTTTCCCGGGTGATAAATCCGAACCCTTTGGATCCGTTGAACCATTTGACCACCCCTTCTTCACGGTTATCGATACCGCCTTCCAGGGGCAACACTTGCAGTAGCAAAAGCACCGCTAAAATCAATGCCCATGCACTGAGCACGGCACCCCAATATGCCCCTTGATTGAAACTCACGGCGGCGCCGTCGGCTTGCCAAAAACTCACCACAAAAGGAACCAATACCGCAGCACACAAACTGAGTACCAATGCTGCAATTACATTTACTGCTTTCATAACGACCCTATTAACCTATATTTCCCATACCTAAATCCAAACTCGCGCCTGCACGGTGTTTTTGGGCAGACACGATGGACACCACAATCGTCACGACGCGAAACCCTCTGCATGGTATTCTAACGCCGAACATGACCAAAACGAACTCAACAGGAAAACCAACCTTATTGAGTCGTGCAGGCATAATGCCAAACAATGGCCTATTTAAACAACCCAAAACGGGACAGTGTTTGTGGAAAACGACAATCGCATCGCAGAATTAGAAATTCGCCTGTCTTTTTTAGAAGACACCTTGGAACAACTCAATACGGTGATCAGCCGCCAAGATCAAGAAATTCGCCAATTGACCAAACTCTTAACGCAGTTCGACTCTCGCGTGCAGTCCATCACCGAGCAACTTTCACCAGAGATCACCAACGAGCCACCGCCACATTACTGAAGCGCTCATAATCCCCGCGCCGATTTCTGGTAAGACACTGGCCTTCAGTTAAAGGCAATTGTGAACGATTAAACAGCCAAAATGAGGTGTAGATCTTTCGCCTTTGCTACACTGTCGGCACTTTGTTTGTGCTAGGATTTTCGGCATGTGGTATACCCTGTTAAAACGACTCGTAGGGGCTTGGATTCGCTTTGATCACTCCATGTCCGTCGCGTTACCGGAACTGGAAGACCCTGCAACCACCCTTTTTGTATTACGCCGGGAAAGCCTCACTGACCGCATAGCCGCCGACTTGTTTATCGAGCGAATGGGTTTATATCCGGTCAACAATTCCACCTCACCTATCGTTTTTCTGGAACTAAAACCGCGTCATCTGCGCCGCTTAAAAGCACAGGGTGAGACCTCAGCGTTAGCACAACAATGCCGGGCCGTTTTTGAATCTTCTGACCATCATACTCATGTTGTACCCATCAGCGTATTTTGGGGCCGCGCACCCACCAAAGAAAAATCCTTCTTCAAGATTCTCTTTTCCGACCGCTGGTCTATTCCTGGCCCGGTGCGCAAATTCTTTACCGTATTGGTGAATGGCCGCAGCACCTTTGTGGAAGTTAACGCACCGGTTTCACTGCGTGCCTTGTTAGACGACACCCAAGATGCCCCCCGCTTTACCCGCAAAGTGCAGCGCGTATTACGCGTCCACTTTAACCGCGTGCGCTTGGGTGTCTTGGGCCCGGACTTGTCGCACCGTCGTACCATGATGACGCAAATCCTTAACTCGGCACCGGTGCGCGAAGCCGTGGCGCACCATACCCGGACACAGAAAACCACACCCGATAAATCGCGTCAGGTGGCTACGCAATACCTGGAAGAAATCATGGCGGATATCTCCTATTCCACCGTCCGCATTCTGGATATTTTCTTATCGCGGCTCTGGAACAAAATCTATAACGGCATTCGCATCAATAACATTGCCGTGGTGAAAGAGGCTGCCCAACACAGTTCGGTTATTTATGTACCTTGCCATCGCTCGCACATCGATTACTTGTTGCTGTCATACAGTCTGCATTCACAGGGGGTGCCGATTCCCCATATTGCCGCCGGGAAAAACCTCAACATGCCCATCGTCGGGCCTATTCTCCGCAGGGGCGGTGCATTTTTTATGCGCCGTACTTTTGGTGGCGACAAGCTCTATACCGCTGTATTTAACGAATATCTGCATTTGATGTTCACGCGCGGCAACGCAGTGGAATATTTTGTGGAAGGCGGACGCTCCCGTACAGGTCGCACCCTCGAACCCAAAGCAGGCATGTTGGGGATGACAGTTAAAAGCTACTTGCGTGATCCTAGCCTACCGATGACCTTCATTCCTGTTTATATTGGTTACGAGAAGGTGTTTGAAGCCAACAGCTATTTGAAAGAACTGCGCGGCAAGGAAAAGAAAAGTGAATCGGTGTTGGATGTACTGGGTACGTTGCGGCGTTTAAAGAACTATGGCGAAGTCAGCCTCAATTTTGGTTCGCCCATTGCATTGCATGAAGTGCTTGACGCACAAGAACCCGATTGGCGGACACACGACATAACCAAAGATACCCGACCGAATTGGCTCGGGCCGGTTATTCAAACCCTGAGTGATGAAGTGGCCTTCCGGATAAACCAAGCCGCCGCGATCAACCCCATTAATTTGATCGGCACGGTGTTGTTGGCCAGCTCCAACCGCGCCCTAGACGAACACGCCATTGCCCAACAAGCGCAGTTCTATATCAACTTGTTGCACTCGGCACCCTACAGTACCACCATGACCTACCCAGATGGCAAACCCAGCGATTGGTTAGCACACGCCGTAAAAATGAAAATGGTGCAGCGCATAGAGCACCCCATGGGTGACCTATACAATCTGAACGATCATCAAGCGGTATTGATGACCTATTATCGCAACAACATTATTCACCTATTAGCACTGCCCGCATTGCTCTGCTGTGGTCTGCAAATTCATGGCACGGCAAAAACACGCGAAAGTTTAATGCGCCACCTGGTGTTGATATACAGCTATGTGCGCAATGAGCTGTTTATTCATTGGGATACGGAACAAGCGGTTGCTATGGCAGAGCGCTATCTGGATGTACTGATCGAAAACGGCCTAATCGTTGCGCAGGGCGACAAACTGACACCCAGTTCGAAGCCGAACGAAGCGGTGCAATTTATTGCCCTGGCGCGTCTGATGCAGCCCACGCTTGAACGTTATTATCTAACGCTCTCTGTCTTACAAGCAGCGGGACAGCACGACCTGACCGTGTCAGAGCTTGAAACCAAGGCGCAGCAATTGGCGCAACGCATGTCGATTCTCAACGGCCTAAACGCCCCGGAGTTTTTTGATAAAACCTTGTTCAAGCGATTTTTATCAACTTTAAAACAAAAAGCTGTGATCAAAACCGATGAACAACAGCGTATAGGATTTGATGAGCGAGTGCCTGAAGCGGTTATCGCAGCGGAATCTTTATTGGACGCTGAATTGATACGCAACGTCCGCTGGTTGATGGATACACCAGAGCAACCGCCCCAATGAATATGTTACACTCCCCCACCCCACCGACAGTAGCGAGCATGTCTTTTGATGAGTGACGGTAAACAGCGCATCTCCAGTGGTCACAAATTTCGTAACGCCCAAGGCATTGCAGCCATTAAAGACGGCGTTAAAAAGTCGCATTCAGCCGAAGCCGATACGCTGGGCCGGAAACCTTCTTGGCTGCGCGCCAAAATGCCCGGTGGCGAGCGTTTTGAAGCCGTGCGGCGTAACGTGAAAGAACACAAACTGAGCACCGTATGCCAGGAATCGCATTGCCCGAACATGGGTGAATGCTGGAGCAATGGCACCGCAACCATTATGGTCATGGGGTCCGTTTGTACACGGGCGTGCAAATTTTGTGCGGTCGATACCGGTAATCCTAAGGGTTGGCTCGACCACGATGAGCCCGAGAACACAGCGAAATCTGTCGAGTTAATGGGCCTGCGTTATATCGTGTTAACGTCGGTAGACCGTGACGATTTGCCCGACGGTGGTGCAAGCCATTACGCAGCCTGCGTGTCTGCCATCAAAGCACGCACGCCAGAGGTGGTGGTAGAAGCCCTGACGCCGGACTTTGACGGCGTAGAAGCGCACATTGAACGCGTGGTAGATTCCGGCTTAGAAGTGTTTGCCCAAAACGTGGAAACGGTACGCCGGTTGACGCATCCAGTGCGCGATATCCGGGCGGGTTACGATAAAACGCTGAAGGTCTTGGCGCATGCGAAAAAGCATCGACCGGACATCATCACCAAAACCAGCATCATGGTGGGCTTGGGTGAAACCGACGAGGAGATCTTTCAGACCTTCGATGATTTGCGAGCCATCGGTGTTGATATTGTCACCTTGGGTCAGTATTTACGTCCCACGAAAAACCATTTGGCGGTACAGCGTTGGGTAACGCCGGAAGAGTTTGCCTACTATCGTGAAGTCGGTTTAGCGAAGGGTTTTATGGAAGTGCCGTCTGGCCCGATGGTACGTTCGAGCTACCGGGCAGATCGGGTATTCGAGAAGAACAACTTGGGCTTGGCAACTCCAGCTGATGTGCCGGTAACTGTTGATCCAAGTCTGATCCCAACGGTTCAGGTGTTATAGTTCTACTGATACATGACGCTTAACGGTCCGATCATGCTTGGCCCCTACTCTATTAGCGGCTGCCCTGTCGCGCCGATGGGCGTAGGGCGTGTGCCTCAAGGCGCGACTCCCGGCCTGCCGTGGAGCGCCGGTGGCACACCCCGAAAGCACAACGGCCGCCGATACCTAGCCCAATCGACGCAAGAAAACTGACAGCCAGCGCTCTGCAACGTCATCGACGGACACGGGCGTGGTGGTTAAATCTTTTATCTGCGTCATCCGCATACCCGCATATCCGCATGGATTAATGCGCAAGAAGGGTGACAAATCCATATCCACATTCAACGCCAAGCCATGATAAGCCCGCCCTTTCTTAATGCGTAGGCCGAGCGACGCTATTTTGTCGCCTTGCACATAGACACCCGGCGCATCCGGTTTCGCGTAGGCTTCAATGTCATAGGACGCGAGCACCTCAATGATGGAGTTTTCGAGGTGGTTAACGAGATCACGGACACCCATGCCTCGCCGCTTAACGTCAATCAAGGTATAGGCCACGAATTGCCCTGGCCCGTGGTAGGTCACCTGCCCACCCCGGTCAACCTGCACTACTGGAATATCGCCCGGCGCGAGTAAGTGCTCCGCCTTTCCCGCCTGACCTTGCGTGAATACAGGCGCGTGTTCGAGCAGCCAGAGTTCATCTGGCGTGCTTTCATCACGCTGCAAAGTAAAATCACGCATGCGCTCTAACGTGGTCGGGTAATCCACCTGACCTAATCGTTGCACTACAGGCACTGGCAGCGCTACTGTCATTAGATGACCATTTTTACCGAGGGCAACTTGCGCAATGCTACGTTCAAGTCACTCAGTTGTTGTTCGCTTTCTGCGGTAATCGGTATCGTTAACGCGACGAACCGGTCATTCTTGCTGGGCATTTCACGAATGCGCGTGGTGGAATGCTCGATGCCTAAACCGGCTAATACGGAAAAAACATCGTTTTTGAAGGATTCACCTTGGTCGCCAACGACCTTGACCGGGTAGTTGGCGCACGGAAATACGATTTTTGGGGCTTCAGGTTGGCTCATAACGTCACTCAACTAAAAATACCAATGAAAAACAGAGTGATGTAATCCCAAATACGCTTGAAGAAACCACCACGTTCCACATCTTGCAACGCTATCAGCTCACGGACGGCTAACACCTCTTCACCTTGCAGAACGCGCAATTCGCCCAGCACTTGGCCAGTACGTACCGGCGCTTCCAACTGGGAATCGACTTCCAATACGGTACGGACCGAGTTTGCTGAGCCCTTCGGCACGGTGACGTAAAGGTCTTCAGCAATACCCAAGGCGACTTCATCGACCTCGCCACCCCAAATTCTCCCGGCGTGCAGAGAGGTTGCCGCATCCTGAACCTTGCTCGATTCAAAATAGCGGAACCCATAGGACAGCAGCTTTTGGGTTTCCTGAATACGCGCCGCGTTGCTCGATGTACCCATCACCACCGTAATCAGACGCATACCTTCTTCAACAGCGGACGCCACCAAACAATATCCGGCTTCTTCGGTATGTCCCGTTTTTAAACCGTCGACGGACGGATTCTGCCACAGCAGCGTATTGCGGTTCGGTTGGGTAATCCCAGAGAAGGTAAATTCACGCTCACTGTACCACTGATAATACTGTGGATGATCCAACGCCTTATGCGTGGCCAATATGGCCATATCGCGCGCCGTCGAGTAATGGTTGTTTGCAGGCAGGCCTGTGGCATTGACAAAATTAGTATTGCTTAAACCCATGCGTTGCGCGTATTGGTTCATCACGGTGGCAAAATTATCTTCACTGCCCGCCAAGTGTTCGGCCAAGGCGATAGAAGCATCATTGCCCGACTGAATGACAATGCCCCGCATCAGGTCTTCAACCGCGACATCGGTATCCACCAAAACAAAGGTTTTAGATCCACCGGTACGCCAGGCTTTTTCGCTGATACGCACTTGGTCGGTGAGCTGCAAACGACCGGCGGCCAGTTCGGTTTCAGCGATGTAGGCCGTCATCATTTTGGTTAAGCTCGCAGGCGGTAAACGTTCATCGGCATTATGTTCTACCAACACCCGGCCACTGAATGCATCAATCATAATGTAGGAGCTGGCGGCCACCATGGGCGGCGCAGGAACGATCAAAGGACTGGTTTGGGCATGCACAAAACCCGCGCCGGACAGACATAACACCAATAATGCAGAAAAAATTTGTTTCATCATAACTATGAATTTTGACCTGATTGATCCTGTGCCGGAGCACGAAATGGTGACGTATTTTAACAGCCTGAACAGAGATTACAGCAGGCCGAACGCTGTTAGCGTTGGAATAATAGCGGCTTATCGTTTCCTTTACTTTGCCAGTCGCGTTGAAGCTGCTCAGCCTGTGCCATGGTGAGTGGTCCCATGCGGACGCGGAAAACACCGCTTTCCTGCTCGACACGGGCATTTTGACCCAATTCAGCCTGAATCTGCCGACTGAGAGCCGTGGCACCCCGTTCTTGCTGGAAAGCACCAAACTGCAACCAGTAGCGGCCGGGATTCTCTTGCACGGACGCATGCTCGCTGCGTGCTAACGCTTCCACGCGCACTCGTGCTACCCCTTGGTCTGCAAATCCTAACCGAACGGCAGCCGCATAGGACAAATCAATAATTCGATCACCATGGAAAGGCCCACGATCATTCACCCGCACGATGGTTTGTCGTCCGTTGGCTAAATTGGTTACCCGAACATAGGTCGGCAGCGGCAAGCGCGTATGGGCCGCTGAGAGCTGGTACATGTCATAAATTTCACCGTTGGACGTGGTATGCCCGTGAAATTTTTCACCGTACCAGGAGGCTTCGCCTTCTTCGCGATACCCTTCTGCTGACGGCATCACCCGATAACGCACGCCGCCGATGGTATAGTCCGAATTGCCGCCGCGTGACGGTGGTTCATACACGGGCACCACATCCGGCACATCGGCTTCGGTCAAGGTTCGCGAGGGGCGCCTGTCCTGTGCAATAGAATACCGTCCCCCCGCCGTATCGCCACCAATCCTTTGTGTTTGGGTAGGTTGACGATACTGCTGATCGATGGAGGAGTATTGCCCGGCACAGCCGACCAGCAAAAAAGCCGTAATACTGCTGATACCCCAAGCCAGCGCACGCATAGAATCAGAACTCCAAACTTAATTGATGTACGGCCATCGCATAACTGAGACTGCGATTGTAACGGCTGATCACATATAAATTATTAAAGCCATACCAGAATTCAGCTCCCTGTTCACCGTCCAAACGAAACGTCGACACGGCGCGATCATCGGCCACAGGATGGATGGGAGACCAACCGTGGTCGGCGGTTTCCGCAATGGTTGAGTGAGGCTGCAAACGTGTATTGGCAACAATGGATTCAAAGGAATCGCCCACCACACGGGCCCGCATGGCAACCGGGCCATTCGGTTCCCACCGATGCTCCGCCAGATAGTTTGCCACACTGCCGATGGCATCGACGGGGTTATCCCAAATGTCACGTTTACCGTCTTGGCTGAAATCAATCGCGTAGGCCAGATAACTGGACGGCATAAACTGCGGCACACCCATCGCACCGGCATAGGAGCCGCGCAGAACCAATGGATCAATTTGCTCTTCATAAGCGATGCGGAATAATGCCCGCAACTCGCGATAAAAGTAGTCGTTGCGACGGTCATCACTGAACGCCAACGTGCCAAGCGCATCCACCACCCGGTCGCGGCCGGTTATGCGACCATAGCGCGTTTCAATGCCGATGATCGCCACAACGACGCGTGGATCTACCCCTAGTTCAGACTCTACACGCGCTAACGTATCCGCATGCTCGGCCATAAATTCACGACCTTGACGAATGGTAGACTCGGCCACAAATAACGGCCGGTATTCACGGTACGTCGATGTTTGTTCACGCGGCGCAGCTATTCGCGTGGTGGTGGATTCTAAGTAATTGCCTTGGCTCAGCCAATACCGGACTTGTTCCGGGTCTAACCCGTATTCAACCAACTCATCTATGAGTGTTTCCGCCCGCGGGTCATTGAGAAACCCGGTGTTCGCTTGTGTATTAACCGCCAGGGGAAGCATCGCCATTACCCCAATAATCCACTTTCGCATACCTGCCTCTTATAATTTTTTGTGAGTTGCGACGGACATAATGATTCCGAACCCCGCCATCAAGGTTACGATGGAGGTTCCACCGTAACTGACCAGCGGTAATGGCACACCGACCACGGGCAAAATGCCAGAAACCATACCTACATTTACAAAAACATAGATGAAAAACACCAGCGTCAAGCCACCGGCGAGTAGCCGACCGTAGGTATCACGCCCGCCGATGGCAATGATCAGGCATCGGCCGGCAATCGCAAGATACAGGGCCAACAGCGTCAGCATGCCGAGTAACCCAAATTCTTCTGCGAAAACGGCGACAATGAAATCGGTGTGACTCTCTGGCAAAAAGTCTAATTGTGACTGCGTACCAGCCATGAAGCCCTTACCATCCCATCCCCCGGAGCCGATCGCGGTTTTCGACTGAATGATGTTCCAGCCTGCACCTAAACGGTCTTGTTCGGGATTAAACATCGTTAAGATGCGCCGCTTTTGGTAATCACGCAGCACAAACAACCAAAGCAATGGAAAGGAGGCGGCGGCAGCAATGGCCCCGGAGAGAATGAGCCACCAGCTCATTCCGGCCAGGAAGATCACAAACACTCCACTGCTGATGATCAAGAGCGACGTGCCAAGATCAGGCTGCTGAAGGATCAGCAGAGTGGGCACCATAACAATGACGAGGGCGAGCACAATATGCTGGAACTTTGGTGGCAGATCGTGCCGGGCTAAATACCAAGCAACCATGGCCGGTACAGCTAACTTCATAATTTCAGAGGGCTGGAACGTCATCACGCCCGGGATTCGCAACCAGCGTTGCGCACCGTTCACCGTGACCCCGACAAAAATGACTCCGACCAAGCACAGCACCCCAAACAGATAACCCGCCCCACCCCAACGCTGAATCGTTCTGGGGTCAAACTGCGCGACCAAGATCATGACGCCATAAGCCACCAATATGCGAACACCTTGACGCTGAATATAGGTCCAGTCCCCGCCGGTTGCGCTGTACAACACCACCAGTCCCATCAATATCATTGCGGTTAGGAGGAGCAACAGGGGCAAATCTAAATGCATGCGATACGCAAACGACGCTTGCTTAGACAGATTAAGGGTCGGGATTTGGTGGACGTAGCCCTTAATGTTCAAACGCGATCACCTCTTCCACCGGACGACTCAAGTAGTGATCGAAAATTTCGCGGGCGACCGGACCCGCAATTCCGCCACCACTGGCACCATTTTCAACGATCACCGCCACCGCTAATTTCGGGTCATCAGCCGGAGCAAAACCCATAAACCACGCATGGTCGCGTAACCGCTCTGCCGTTTGTTCAGAGTCGAACTCTTCAAAATTTTCAATACTGAATACTTGGGCCGTGCCGGTTTTACCGGCAATTTCATAGTCAATACCCAAGGCCAGACGGCGTGCCGTGCCGCGTGGCCCGTGGATAACCCGGCGCATGGCCTCGGTCATTCTGGCCCAATGGTTGCTATCGCGCAGTGCCACATCCGGTGGTGGTTCAGGCAGAGCCGCCAATAATTCAGGGTCCGAGCTGTCCTTAATCAAACGGGGTGTGAACCACTCACCGTCGCGCGCCAAGACGGCCGTAGCAATGCTCATTTGCAGGGGAGTGGTTAGCAAGAACCCTTGGCCAATCCCTAAATTTACCGTGTCGCCAGCGAACCAAGGCAAACCATGGCGTTCACGTTTCCAATCACGCGAGGGATTTAACCCACTGGCGGGGTTATGGACATCCGCGGTCGTGATCTTGCCAAACCCGAAATCGTCCAACATGTCATGCAACGCTTCTAATTGGGTGCGATACGCTAAGTCGTAAAAAAATGTGTTACTGCTCTCTTCAATGGCCTGCACCATGCCTACACGTTCGCCATGACCGTCACGGCGGGTTCGCCAAGTCCAGTCGTAATAAAGGCGGTCATCGTTAGGCAGCCGAAACCAACCGGGATCGTTGATGGTGGTGTCCCACGTGGTCGTACCTGCTTCCAACCCGGCCAGTCCAAGAAATGGTTTTATGGTCGATGCCGGGGCGTACTGACCGCGCGCCGCACGATCAAGAAAAGGCTTGTCCGGGCTGTTATTCAATAACGAGAACTCTTCATTACTGAACCCTCGCACGAATGAATTGGGATCAAAGCTGGGTGTGCTTACCATGGCCATAATGCCACCCGTTTCCACGTCTATGACAACCGCCGCACCGCGCCTTCCATCCAACGCTCGGTAAGCCGCCTGTTGCAGTTCTATGTCGAGAAATAATTGCACATCAGCCCCTGGGGTTGGCAAGGTGCGATCTAATACTTGCAGGATTCGCCCGCGTGCATTGATTTCTACCGTTTGCGAGCCTGACACCCCTAATAGTGCAGATTCATAAACCCGTTCGATGCCCGCTTTACCAATGTATTCTGTAGAGCCGTAGAGTCCTTCATCTAGCACCCGTCGCTCATCGACATTAATCCGCCCAACATATCCGAGAGCATGCGAAAAAATTCTGCCGTAGGGGTAATGGCGCATCAAACTGGCTTCTACCGTAACACCATCGAGAAAATATCGATTGGCGGCGAGGCGGGCGATTTCTTCTTCTGACAGTCCCTCTTTTAACGGTACCGGCGAAAACGGTCGCCGCGAACGTTCGAGCTGTCGCCGGAAGCGCTCTATATCCTCGTCGGTCAACTCCACCAACGAGCGTACCTGGGCCAGCGTGGCATCCAAGTCTGTTACCCGCTCACGAATGATGCTCAGCCGGTGGTTGGGGAGGTTTTCGGCCAGCAAGCGACCGCGGGTATCATAGATCAAGCCGCGATTAGGCGGCAGGGCTTGCAAGGAAATACGGTTGTTATTGGAGCGGGCTACGTGAACATCATGGTTAACCACTTGCAAGTAAAACAACCGCGCAGCCAAGATGGTGGACAACAACCCAATGAATGCGAACGCCACGATCATGCGGCGAAAAACCAACATCTGTTCCCGGCCATGATCTTTAAAGCGTTGTTTTACCATACCTTCATGTCTGTGTGCCGCGCCTATGCAGGCGATTATTTGTGATAAGGATGCCCTTGCAACACCGTAAACCCACGATAGATCTGCTCTGCCAATAACACACGAACCAGCGGGTGTGGCAGGGTAAGGCGTGACAACGACCAACGCTGATCCGCACGCTGACGCAGCCTATCATCAACCCCGTCCGGCCCGCCAATCACCAGACTGACGTCTCGCGCTGCGTGTTGCCAGGCCGCCATCGACTCGGCCAGCTCTTCCGTTGACCAGTTCTTTCCCGATATATCGAGCAGTACCAAATGATCGTTACGGACACTCTTCAGCAAACGATCTGTTTCTTGGGCAATAACATCAAGGGTTTTTACATTCTTGCTGCGTTTCGCGAGGGGCAAATCGACCCATTCAACCGCCCATTCACGGGGCAATCGTTTACCGTATTCATCCACACCGGCCTGCACCCAGGCGGGCATTTTTCCGGCAACCGAATGCACCCGTAACCGCATAATCAGGCCTGATCAGCGGTGGAATCATTCTTGGTCGGTGAAGCCCCGGACCACAATTGCTCCAAATCGTATAACGCACGCGTTTCCGGCAACATAACGTGCACCACCACATCACCGTAGTCGATCAAGACCCAATCAGAGCCACCTTCGCCTTCACGCCCTAAGGGTTCGATGCCCAATTTCGACATTTCTTCATCAACGTTCGAGACCAACGCCTGTAAGTGCCGTGTAGACGTTCCCGAAGCCACCAACATAATATCCGTGACGCTGGTTTTATCCCGCACATCGAGGGCAATGAGATTCTGGGCTTTCACATCGTCCAAGGCTTGGGTAATGATGGCTTGTTTTTGCTCGGTATTCATGAGGTCTCTACTGTTTAAAATATAAGGAGTGTTGGTGCAGATAGTTTAACACAGACTGCGGAACGGAGGTTTGCATCGCCAAGGCTTGTGCGCGCAAGTTTCGGCTGGCGATATCGTAACGTCTGCCTGACAGCAACCAGGCTTTGCCAGCAGACGTTGTATACAGTGTATTGATATTGTCCTCGGCCAGCCATTTATCGGCCAGAAATGCTGCCACAGGGCTGCTTTCGGGTAAGTCATAACCTGGCCGTGGATAGATCAACAGATGGCACAACGCGGTCAGCTCTTGCCAAGCCTGCCATTGCGCGAGGGTACATAGGGAATCGCCACCCAACAAAAAGGCCAGTGGTGTATCAGGCCCATACTCTGCACGCAAGGCACGCAGCGTCTGCACTGTGTAGACACCCTCGCCGGACTGCAATTCGCGGTCGTCAATGCGCACCCGGTCACGCCAATCCGGGTGCGCATCGACCATCGCCTGCAGCATGCCGACACGGTGCTCCGAAGACACCTGTGGGTTCGCCTTGTGCACCGGCAAGAAGCATGGCAACAACCAAACGGTAGCCACCGGGCACTGCGCCAATGCGGCATCAATGATGGCTTCATGGGCCAGATGGGGCGGATCGAAGGTGCCGCCGTACCAAATGTTCAGCACGCACCTATCCTATTGGCGAATATGACCATCACCAAATACCACGTACTTTTCGCTGGTCAAACCCAACAGACCCACGGGACCACGGGCATGGATTTTATCGGTCGATATACCAATCTCCGCGCCTAGGCCGTATTCAAAGCCATCAGCGAAGCGCGTTGAAGCATTGACCATCACAGAGCTGGAATCGACTGCCGCCAGAAAACGCCGTGCCCGGGTATAGTTTTCGGTCACGATGGCATCGGTATGATGCGAGCCATGGGTGTTGATGTGGGCCATCGCCTCCGTCATGGAATTTACGACGCGAATAGCGAGGATGGGAGCCAAGTACTCCGTGTCCCAATCTTCAGGGCTTGCAGGCAGACAGTCAATAATGGCTTGGGTGGCAGCACAACCACGCAATTCAACGCCTTTCTCGGCATAGTCTTGGGCCAACAATGGCAACAGCTGCACTGCGACAGCCGAGTGCACCAACAGGGTTTCCATCGCATTGCACACGCCGTAACGATGGGTTTTGGCATTCACAGCAATACTTTGCGCTTTGGCTAAATCGGCTTCAACATCAACATACACATGGCAAATGCCATCCAAGTGTTTGATCACAGGGACGCGAGCGTCATTAGCGATTCGCTCGATTAACCCCTTACCACCTCGGGGCACCAGCACATCGACGTATTCAGGCATACGGATCAATTCACCAACAATGGATCGATCCGTTTTATCAATGACCTGCACCGCGTGCTCAGGTAGTCCAGCGGCGGCGAGACCGGCTTGCACACAGGCAGCCAGAGCTTGATTGGAATGAATGGCTTCACTGCCGCCACGCAAAATCGCCGCGTTACCCGATTTCATGCATAGGGCTGCCGCTTCAATGGTGACATTAGGCCGCGACTCATAAATGATGCCGATCACCCCGAGCGGCACCCGCATCTTGCCGACCTGTATGCCAGACGGGCGATAATCCATACCGTTGATGGCTCCGACCGGGTCTTGCAGTGCCGCGACTTGGCGCAGGCCCTCGACCATTCCGGCAATGCGCTCCGGGTTCAGTGCCAAACGGTCTAACATGGCATCGGTTAAGCCGTTATCACGCCCCGCTACGAGGTCTTTCTGGTTTTCCGCCTGCAAGGTGGCTTGGTTCGCCATCAGGGCTTGCGCAATGTGCTCTAAGGCAGCATTTTTTTGCGCGGTTGTGGCGGTCATCATCACCGAGGACGCTTGACGGGCTTGTTGACCCACCAAACGGGTGTAGTTTTCAACGCTCATGCAGTTTCCAATCTTGTCGGTTTGAGAATGCGCCCAGTATACACCGCCTCTGCGTGAGATAAGAGCATAAAGGGCAAATTCCGCCGAAAATCAGCTGCGCATCCATTCATCCAAAACGCGCCGTAGGCCTCGTAATCGTTGCGCTAAGTCCAACTCTTGCAACAACGCCTGTTTCTGCACCTCCGACATAGGCAACCAACAACATAGAGTATTGAGAATATGTTCAGGTGACATCTGTTCAAGCGCCACATCCGGCACCAAGCTATCCAACAGCGGGTGTGTCTTCAATTCCGCCATAACCGCCATCAGGTCATCCAAGGGTTCATCGGCGGGCAGGCTGAGCACGTCGGCTTGATGAGCTATGCCCACCCACAGCCCGTCATCTTCCTGATGCGCCGATTCAATCCACACTTCGGCAGCCCCTTCTATGGTAATCCCCAGCAGCCCCCCCGGCAGTTGTTCAAAATCAACAATATGACAATGGCACCCTAAATCATGAAAGGCCACCGCTCGGCGACCGGAGCGGATTACCTCCTGCCCTTCTTGCAACAAAGTGATAACAAAGCCCGTGCCATCGCGGCTCGACTCCGACACCATGCGCAAATAACGCGGTTCGAAAATACGCAACGGCAGCCGACAACCGGGAAACATGGGTTGAGACAACGGAAAAATAGGTAGATGACGCTCTGTACTGTGCATAACATCCAGCATAAAGTTCAGGTGCATTGAGGATAGTACGAAGCATGGCGCGGCGCAAAGCACGACACTGAACTATACAAGGCTCAAAGACTTTCGCTACACTGGTGCAAATCAAAAGGATGCGGCATGACCACTTCAGCTTTTTCTGTTCCACAACGTTCTGTCCTAACGCTGAAAGGCAGTATGACGGCCTACGCGTTGTTGCAGCTTGCACCGCTGTGCAGTTTTGCCGACGCGTGTTCGGCTTTGGATGAACTGGTTAAAGATGACAGCTCAATGGCCTACGCGCCCTGCGTTTTGGCTTTTCCCGGCTGGGACCAACCGCCTGACTGGTTGCCTGAATGGTTGCAGGCTGTGCGTGCAGCGCAGTTGGTGCCTTTTGCGGTGCAATTTCAAACCGATGTATGGCGCCCGGTGATTCATGAACTGGGGCTGGCCGATCTGCCCGCGCCGGATGCCTCCGTGCGGCCACAAAAGCGCATTTCGGCCAATACGCGGCGCAGCGTGGTGGTCCGACAGCAGGTGCGTTCAGGCCAACAAATCTATGCGCGGGATGCGGACTTGATTATCATGGCGCCGGTCAGTGCTGGCGCGGAAGTCATGGCCGACTACAACATTCACGTATACGGGCCATTACGAGGCCGCGCCATGGCCGGGGTGCGCGGCTTTGATAAAGCGCAGATATTCTGCACAACACTGGAAGCCGAGCTGGTCGCCATCGCGGGTATTTATATGCTGCCAGATCAGTTTCCAGAAGCCACCCAACATATTCAAATTCATTTTCAAGACGATCAACTGGTGATTACCGGGGATACACCCGACCGTTGACGCAGTGACTTTTTAGGAGACACCCGAGTGGCAAAAATTATTGTGGTCACGTCCGGAAAAGGTGGCGTGGGGAAAACCACCACCAGCGCTGCCATCAGCATGGGCTTAGCCAAAGCTGGGCATAAAACGGTCGTTATCGATTTTGACATTGGCTTACGTAACCTGGACATTATCATGGATTGCGAGCGTCGAGTCGTGTTCGACTTCGTGAACGTTATTCAAGGTGAAGCACGCTTGAATCAGGCCCTGATCAAAGACAAGCGTTGTGACAACCTCTTTATTCTTCCTGCGTCTCAAACCAAAGATAAAGATGCTTTGACTCGAGTTGGCGTTGAGCAAGTGCTGAACGACTTGAGTGCCGACTTTGAATTCATTGTCTGTGACTCACCAGCGGGTATCGAAGGCGGCGCGATGATGGCCATGTATTTTGCCGACGAAGCCATTGTGGTGACCAACCCTGAAGTATCTTCCGTACGCGATTCCGACCGCATCATTGGCATGCTGCAAAGCAAAAGCCGACGGGCAGAACAAAACGAACCACCTATTAAAGAATACTTACTGATCACCCGTTATAACCCGGAGCGGGTAGGCCGTGGTGATATGCTCAGCGTTGCGGATGTGGAAGAAATTCTGGCCAGTAAATTGATTGGTGTTATCCCGGAAAGTGACGCCGTGCTGCGCGCCTCCAACCAGGGTGTACCGGTTATTCTAGATACCGAAAGTTCGGCCGGACAAGCCTATGCCGATGTGGTTGCCCGCTTACTGGGTGAGGATAAAGCAATGCGCTTCACGGAAGTGGAACGCAAAGGCTTGCTCAAACGCATGTTTGGCGGCTAACAGGGGGATTTATGTCATTATTTGGATTATTTAAAGATACCTCGCGTGCGCCGACAGCATCGCTCGCGAAAGAGCGCCTCAAAGTGATCGTCGCGCATGAGCGGCAACAGCGCACACAGCCGGACTATTTGCCCGCCATGCAGAATGAGATTTTGGCGGTTATTCGTAAATACATTCCCATTGAATCAGACGACGTAAACATTCAAATCGAGAACGAAGGGCAGGTCTCTATTCTCGAGTTGAACGTGACCTTGCCACAATAGAGCAATGCCACAACAACACGCCACCGTCGTCAAAAATGAAGACGGTTTTTTACGCCGCTATTCAGCGGCGAGGTCGTCCAAATAACGCTCGGCATCCAGCGCCGCCATACAGCCGGTACCGGCTGACGTGATCGCTTGACGGTAGATGTGATCACTCACATCACCCGCCGCAAACACGCCGGGAATGGACGTTTGGGTCGCGTTGCCTTCGGTGCCACTGTGCACGGTTAAATAGCCGCCTTTCATTTCAAGCTGGCCTTCAAATAACTGCGTATTGGGCTTGTGGCCGATGGCAATGAACACGCCATCCACAGTTAAGTCTTTAACTTCGCCGGTTTTAACGCCTTTCACCGCCACGCCGGTAACGCCCATGGCGTCACCCTTTACTTCTTCCAACACATGATCCCAAAGAATCTCGACGTTACCCGTGCGCGCCTTTTCCATTAAGCGGTCGGCCAGAATCTTTTCCGATCGGAAACTATTGCGGCGGTGAATGACCGTTACCTTGCTGGCAATGTTTGACAAATAGAGCGCTTCTTCGACCGCCGTATTGCCGCCACCGACCACACAGACCGGCTTGTTCCGATAAAAGAAACCGTCACAGGTTGCGCAGGCAGATACCCCTTTACCCATAAAGGCTTCTTCGCTGGGCATGCCCAAATACTGCGCACTGGCGCCAGTGGCAATGATCAATGCATCACAAGTGTATTCAGCTTGATCGCCAATCAGTTTGAAGGGGCGCTGTTGCAATTCCGCCGTGTGAATATGGTCAAAGATGATCTCGGTATCAAAACGCTCGGCATGCGCCTTCATGCGTTCCATCAAGGCAGGGCCTTGCAGACCTTCAACGTCACCTGGCCAATTGTCCACTTCAGTCGTGGTCGTCAATTGCCCGCCCATTTGCATACCCGTGATCACAACCGGGTTAAGATTCGCGCGCGCCGCGTAGACGGCAGCGGTATATCCGGCCGGGCCAGAGCCTAAAATCAATAATTTTACGTGTCGGGTCGTTGCCATAATCTTGAAGGTCCCTAATTAAATGTGCTGCTATAGATGGGGGCACATTCTACCGACACAAGCACCGGGAAGACAAAGATTCTACGTTAATGCGGCTAATAGGAAAGCTCAATCAGCTATGAAATAACCATAATGCAAGAACGGCCACTGCCCACCATTGCCAACGAATCCAGACAAAGGTGCGCCAGAGGTCGTGCCACGTAAAATCATCCTGCACCCGACTGAGAAACCGCAGGCACCAGTCATACAACGATGCAGGACGAGTACCATAAATCACCAAACTGCGCTGCAGCGCCGGTTTCGACTTTTTCATCATCCCCCAGTGAAAACCCGCCAACTGCGCGGTGGTGAGATTAAACCATCGGTTCAACGATGACCGATAGGGCAACACCCCAAAACGCAACCACCACAAAACAATCACACCACTGATGCCAAACAGCGCCAGTAAAGGCAACGGCATAAAATAGCGACGAATACTGCGTGCCAAGCGTTCTGCTCCCTCATCCACCGTGTTGGCAATCTCGTTCCCCAGTGGCTGCCCGGCGAACAAGAACAGCAATACAGAGGTTACCGCCAACGCTTGAACAACGCCCTGCGCAAACCACAACATCCATGACACAATCCCCGCCCAGATGAACATCAACCACGGGTAACGTTGACGCAGCTTCACCAGCCCTTGGGACATGGGGTACACTAGCCCGCTCATGGGCTGCCAGCGCACCAAAAATGTACTGATGACGAGCGCCAGCCCAATCACATAAGATCCTCTGTACCGTTCATTCAGGAAACCCATTGTATGAAATTGCTCAGCGTACCCTACGCCGACCGTCTGCGTAAGCACATAGATGCCACAGTCGCTTTTGCATTACAAGAAGACCTGGAAGACATTGGGGATGTCACTGCCGAGCTGGTACCCGCCGAGCAAATCGTCACCGCCAATATCATTGCCCGCGAAGCCGCCGTATTTTGTGGTCGCGCTTGGTTGGATACCGTGTTCAAACAACTGGACAGTCGGGTAGATATTCGCTGGCATTGCATGGATGGCGACGAGCTTTCGCCCGACCAAGTGGTGTGTACGCTAGAAGGCCCGGCGCGCAGCTTATTAACCGGCGAACGCACGGCCCTGAATTTTATGCAAACGCTGTCGGGCACTGCCACGCTGGCACGCCAATACGCCAACGCCGCGCAACCGCATCGGGTTACCGTACTGGATACTCGAAAAACGTTACCTGGTCTACGCTTGGCGCAGAAATACGCCGTATTTGTCGGCGGCTGCCAGAACCACCGCCTAGGGCTGTACGATGCTTACCTGATTAAAGAAAACCACATCACGGCGGCAGGCGGCATCTGGGCGGCCATCGAACGCGCGCAAGCACTCCGCACCAGTCAGTTGATTATCGTGGAAGTGGAGACCTTTGCCGAATACCTGCAAGCCATTGAAGCCGGCGCCGACCGCATTATGCTGGATGAAGTCTCGTCCGAGGACTTACACAAGATACTGGCGCGGAATGACGATATACCGTTGGAATCGTCAGGAAATTTTGATTTAGCACGGGTAGAGCAAACCAAAACGCCCTTCGTGTCGGTCGGTGCACTGACCAAACACGTAAGGGCGGTGGATTTTTCTATGCGGGTGAGCTAGCGCATCAACACGACTCGCTC
This sequence comes from Salinispirillum marinum, assembly GCF_042650105.1. NCBI lineage: Bacteria > Pseudomonadati > Pseudomonadota > Gammaproteobacteria > Oceanospirillales > Saccharospirillaceae > Salinispirillum > Salinispirillum marinum. The sequence continues at coordinate 204,294 of NZ_JBHSAL010000001.1, forward strand.
TCCGTTGCATCTCAATTACAGCACAACATCCTGTACTGCAGCATCAGGATTGGTCGGAGTTCCTCGAACGATGTCTCCAAAGTCAACATCAGCGATAGCAACTGCAGCATCAGCTGCATCAACAATTACAATTGAGCTGCAAGCCGTTGCAGCACCTGCCACGGGAGTACCATCAGCCTGATATTGGTTCGGAAAAAGCTGGTTAATTGGCTGTGGCGCAAGTAGCGTGTCATTTAATACGGATCCAATCGATGCGGCAAAATTACGCACATCATTCAGACAGGCGCGCGCGTTCGCGTTAATCGTATAGTTCTGATACTGCGGGATCGCTACGACTGCCAAGATACCAATGATCGCTACCACAATCATCAATTCGATCAAGCTAAAGCCTTTTTGCATGCTTTTCATTTTTATGTTTCTCCAACAGTGAAGTGGTGTGTGGACAGGCGACACCGCGACACGCAACGCCTAACCTATCCATGGTTGGCAATCTACCGTAACTTTTTCCTCACGACCAGTACCGAATGTCAAAACTGTGAGCCATTCGCTGTTTTTGCGGAATAAGGGTCTTTTTCTCGGCGCCGTCCATGCCATAATGTGCACGCAGGTTTGATGAACCGCCCACGACAATAACAAGGCCACTTTGCAGAGAACTCAGGCATCATGACCACCACCTTTTCCGGCATGAACAAACGCTTAGCCGAACACAATCTGGTTACCCAGGATGTGTTGTTGGATGCACAAAAAGCAGCCGCACAGGATAAGGTGTCGGTGATCACCTACTTGGTGCAACACGGCCTGGCCAACCCCACCGACTTGGCGACGTTAGCGTCGGACGAACTCGGCGTACCAGTATTTGATTTACGTGCTTTCGATGCAGAACAGTTACCACGTGATCTCGTGGACCTAACGCTACTGCAAAAACACCGTGCTCTCCCCTTGGTAAAACGTGGCAACCGATTGTTTATCGCGGTATCGGACCCGACATCGCTCAAGGCGCTCGAAGAAATTCGTTTTGCGACCGGGCTCAGTACCGAGCTGGTGATTGTTGAAGACGATATTTTGGGTGAACTGCTCGACAAAATGGCCGACACCGGGGCTACCGACCTCACCGATTTCGACGATGGTGAGTTCGAGGAGCTGGACGTCATTGATACAGAAAAAGATGCCCAGGAGCAGCCGGTCGCCGGCGGGACGGACGATGCACCGGTAGTACGTTTTGTTCAGCAAATGCTGTTGAGCGCGATCAAAAAAGGCGCTTCCGACCTGCATTTTGAACCCTACGAGCGCAGCTTCCGGGTGCGTTTTCGCGTCGATGGCATTCTGCAAACCATGTCCAAACCGCCGATTCAGCTTGGCCCACGTATTGCCGCCCGGTTAAAGATCTTGTCGAACATGGACATATCGGAGCGGCGCGTGCCCCAAGACGGGCGCATCAAATTACGCATTTCGCGCAATAAAGCCATCGACTTCCGGGTGAACACGCTACCGACCTTGTTCGGTGAAAAAATTGTGTTGCGGATTCTCGATCCTTCCAGCGCAAAGCTCGGCATTGATGCCTTGGGGTATGAAGAACACCAGAAGGCGATCTACCTGGAGGCGTTAGCCAAGCCACAAGGTATGATATTGGTCACCGGCCCGACAGGCTCGGGAAAAACCGTCTCACTGTACACCGGCTTGAACATTGTGAATCAGGACGGGGTGAATATTTCCACCGCCGAAGACCCGGTTGAAATCAACCTGGAAGGCATTAACCAGGTGAACGTTAATCCCAAGGTGGGACTGGACTTTGCCGCCGCCCTGCGGTCGTTTCTGCGCCAAGACCCGGACATCATCATGGTAGGCGAGGTGCGCGATCTGGAAACAGCATCCATTGCCATTAAGGCAGCCCAGACCGGCCACATGGTCATGTCGACCTTGCACACCAACAGCGCAGCTGAAACCTTAACGCGGTTGTTAAATATGGGCGTGCCTTCGTTTAACCTGGCCACCACCATTAATGTGATCATTGCCCAGCGGCTGGCGCGCAAGCTGTGTAATGCGTGTAAAAAGCCCGCAGATATACCTGCCGAAGCCTTGCGTGAACAAGGGTTTGATGACGAATTAATCCAACGTGCCACCCTGTTTCAACCGGTAGGATGCCCCAGTTGTACCAAAGGCTACAAAGGCCGCGTAGGGGTTTATGAAGTGGTGCGCGTAACACCTCGTATTGCCCGCTTGATCATGGAGGGCGGCAATGCCATCGACCTGGATACGGCTATGCGTGAAGAAGGCTTTCCCAGCTTGCGCCAGTCAGGGTTATTGAAAGCGGCTGAAGGTATCACCAGTTTGGAAGAAATTAACCGAGTGACCGTTGATCACTGATGCAATGGTCATCCACTCACATCAATATGGACTACTCAGGTTTAATGCATGGCTAAGAAAAGCAGCACCTTTGAATACAGCGGGGTCGACCGCAAAGGGAAACCCACCAAGGGCATCATACTGCAAGAAAGCCTTGCCATGGCCCGTGCCGAGTTGCGCAAGCAAGGCATTCAGGTCAAAAGACTGGCTAAGCAACGCGACCCGATCTCGTTCGGCAACACCCAGATCACCAATGAAGACATTGCACAATTTACCCGCCAGATGGCAATAATGATGCGTGCGGGCGTGCCGCTCATGAGTTCATTCGACATCGTCGCCAACGGTGTGAGTAAACAAACCATGCGGCGTTTAGTGCTGGACATTAAATCTCGCGTATCCAGCGGTGGCACCCTAGCCGAAGCCTTGCGCCACAATCCGAAATACTTTGATGACCTCTACTGCAACCTAACAGAAGCGGGTGAACAAGCCGGTGCTTTGGAGACCATGCTGTCGCGCATTGCGCTCTATAAAGAGAAATCCGAAGCCCTGAAGAAAAAGATCAAAAAAGCCGTCACTTACCCAATTTTTGTCTTGATCTTTGCGGTTATCGTAACGGTCGTATTGCTCTGGAAAGTGGTGCCGGTATTCGCGGGTATGTTTCAAGGCTTTGGCGCCGACCTTCCCGCGTTAACCCAAACCGTGGTGGCGATGTCGGAATGGGTACAAAGTAATATAGCGCTGATGTCACTCAGCATCATCGGTGGCGCCGTTGCGTTTTACTTGGGGATGAAACGTTCGTTGGCATTTCGTCACCGTATCCAGCGCATACTCGTGCGCACTCCCATCATGGGAGGGTTAGTACGCACCAGTGCCATTGCACGCTATGCCCGTACACTCGCCACGACCTTTGCGGCCGGTGTCCCCCTAGTGGACGCACTCAACTCGGCATCGGGAGCCTCCGGCAATATCGTTTTTGCCGAAGCCATTCAAGCGGTTCGTCAGGAAGTCTCCTCCGGTACGGAACTGAATCAAAGTATGGCTCGGCAAAAAGTATTTCCACCCATGTTGGTGCAAATGGTCGCCATTGGTGAAAATGCCGGTTCGCTGGACGACATGCTCAATCGCGCCGCCAATATCTACGAAGAAGAGGTTGATAACCGGGTTGATGCCCTAACCGCCCTGATTGAACCCGCCATCATGGCATTTTTAGCCATTGTGGTGGGCGGCCTTCTCATAGCCATGTATATGCCTATTTTCATGATGGGATCGGTCATGTGATGGGAATCTACTTTGACGCTCTCAGTGCTTTTCCGATGCTTTACTACAGCTTGGCTCTGCTATTTGGTCTGTGCATAGGTAGCTTTTTAAACGTGGTGATTTACCGCTTGCCCATCATGCTTGAACAAAGCTGGCGTCAAGAAGCCAAAAGCGTGCTGGAATTACCGGCTGATCAGCCCACCCCAACCCGCTACAACCTCTCCACGCCAGCTTCGAGCTGCCCGCACTGCGGGCACCAAATTCGTTGGTTCGAGAACATTCCTCTGCTCAGCTATCTGGCATTGCGCGGACGCTGCAGCCAGTGCGCCAACAAAATCAGCGTGCGCTACCCCCTGGTCGAGGTCGTTACGGCAGGTTTAACGGTTTTCCTTGCCATGGCGACTGAGCCTTCCTTGGCTGTGCTGGCTTGGATGGTGTTCTTGTGGAGCTTAATCGCCTTGACCGGCATCGACCTGGATACCCAGCTTTTACCGGATCAGATCACGTTGCCCTTGCTGTGGCTGGGGCTGCTAGCCAGCCTCACAGGCATAACCGAGACACCTCTGGACGCCGCGGTGCTCGGAGCCATACTGGGTTATCTTTCGTTATGGTCGATCTACCATATTTTCCGACTCCTCACGGGTAAGGAGGGTATGGGCTATGGTGACTTTAAACTCTTTGCGGCGTTTGGTGCCTGGTTCGGCTGGACCGCCTTGCCGGTAATTATTCTCTTGTCATCCTTGGTTGGCGCTGTCGTGGGCATCTGTATGATGGTGCTGTTGGGCCGTGATCGTCAGTTGCCGATCGCCTTTGGCCCTTACCTCTGTGGCGCGGCGCTGGTGTACTTTTTCTGGGGAGACTGGCTGGTGAGCACCTACATGTCTTGGGCGATGGGCTAATGACCAAACCACCTGTTGTGGGCCTTACGGGTGGCATTGGCTCGGGCAAAACGGCCGTGAGCGACTATTTGCGTGATACGCTTGGCGTAACCATTGTCGATGCCGACGTGATCGCACGTGATGTGGTGGCGCCGGGACAACCGGCCTTTAATGCCATTGTCCAACGTTTCCCGGATGCGTTGAAGGTTGATGGCACATTGAACCGCGCCTGGTTACGCGCTCATGTATTGCCCGATGACGATGCGCGTCATTGGTTGGAATCTGTAACGCACCCTGCTATTCGGGAAGTAATAGAAAAACAACTCCAGACTGCTCCACCGCCTTACCCTGTATTGGTTTCACCACTTTTGTTTGAAAGTGGGCAGGCATTATTGTGCGACTATGTCGCCGTGGTGGATGCCCAAGAGCAGCAGCAAATTGCGCGTACCAGTCGCCGTGATGGCAATGACGAAGAGCTTATTCGCACCATAATGGCCAAACAATGGCCACGTCAACGTCGGCTGGAAAATGCCGACTACATCATAGACAATACCAGCTCGTTAGAATCCTTGCAGAAAGCGACGCTGGCCTTCCACCAGCACATACTCGCCAAGTTTTGACAACAGCACAGCGTTGATTACCACACAGATTTGATGACCACAAAGCGTTGAGGAAAATCCTGTTTATGGCCGCACCCGAAGTAAAATGTCCCACCTGCAACAAACCCGTGCAGTGGACCAAAGAGGCTAAATTTCGTCCGTTTTGCTGCCACCGTTGCCGGATGATTGACTTAGGTGACTGGGTGACCGAAGGCCATAAGATACCGGGTGAACGGGCCGTGGATGAGATGATGTCGGAAGAGCTCGCGGCCGAGTTGTTGCGTCAGGCCGACAAACCGTAAATCGGCTAGGAAGCGGTGCGTAACCGCTCGATGATTTCAATATTGGCGGCCGGGAATTCTTCAGCCTTCAAGGCGTCAAAGTGAAGCCAAAACACCTCTTGACCTTCATTACCATGTGGTTCTCCGTGAAAATCCGCTAATTTCACCACCAATAAGCGCACCTGTTTATCACCATAATCATGCGTGATCGACAACCAAGGCTTAATATTATCGGGCACAGTCAGGTGAACATTCACCTCTTCAAGAAATTCCCGCTTTAGTGCCGCCCCCAAGGCCTCACCCGCCTCAACCTTGCCGCCTGGAAATTCCAGCTTACCGCCTTGATGCAAATGGTCAGGGCGACGTGCCAATAACACGCGCCCGTCGGCATCAATCAGGACACCTACCGCAACATCAATCTGCTTCAAGAACGATAATCCGCATTGATGGAGACATACTCATGGCTCAGGTCGGTGGTCCATACCGTTTCGGAGGCCACACCACACCCCATGTGAATATGAATGCTGAACGCATCTTGCGCAAACACGGCGGCGCCTTGCTCTTCGGCGTAGGATGGGCTTTTTTGGCCCTGTTTGACCAACAACACATCATCCAGCCAGATATCGACCCCCGCCAAATCAAAGGGCTCGATGGGTGCCCGCCCAACGGCGGCTAGAATGCGCCCCCAATTGGCATCACTGGCGGACATGGCGGTTTTTACCAGTGGCGAGTGTGCGACCGTGTAAGCGACATCGAGCGCTTCTTGCTGCGTACGCGCCGAATGCACTTGAATCGCCACGAACTTGGTTGCTCCTTCACCATCGCGCACGATCTGATGCGCAAGCTCTAGCATCAAGGTTTCCATAGCCGCGACAAACCGTGACCAATGGGGATGCGCTGGCGACAATGCCACCCCAGACTTTGCCGTGGCGACTAAAACGCAGGCGTCGTTCGTGGAGGTATCACCATCCACGGTAATCCGATTGAAACTTTGCTCTGCGGTCTGCGTCAGTAAGGCTTGAAGATCGGCTTGCGCCACTGCTGCATCGGTAGCGACAAACCCTAACATGGTCGCCATATTAGGTTTGATCATGCCAGACCCTTTGCTGATACCGGTCAACGTAACATTGGTTCCGTCCAGGTCCAATACAATGCTGTGCCCTTTGGCTCGTGTGTCCGTCGTCATGATGGCATGTGCAGCGCTGTGCCAGTCACTTTCGCCCAAATGCTCCACAGTACCCGGAATGGCAGACAGCAAGCGGTCCATCGGTAGATATTCGCCAATAACACCCGTTGAAAAAGGCAGTACTTGTTCGGCAGAAAGCCCTAATGTGGATGCAACCGCTGTGCACGTCTGTAACGCATCAGCCATGCCGCGCTCACCGGTACCGGCGTTCGCATTACCCGTATTAATGACCAGTGCACGTATAGAATTGTGCGCTAAATGGCGCTTTGCCAAGGTAACCGGAGCGGCACAAAACTGATTCTGTGTAAAAACTGCAGCAATAGTCGACCCCTCATCCAATGCCATCACCGTGAGGTCGAGTTTGCCCGGTTTTTTTATACCCGCCGAGCCGATGGCTAAGGTAACACCGGGAACCGCTAATAAAGGGGTAGAAATGCCAACGCCGACAGCCATAAATTACCTCGAATAGTTCCCATAAATCCAATAGCACTTAAAGGAGCATCTAAATGCCTCAGAGGCGAAAAGCTGGCTGGGCAAATATGTCCGAGAATGCGCAGTTTACTGTACGTAAATGAGCATTTTGAGGCCATTTTTAACAACACCAGCTTAAGAAAAAGAGGCTTTTAGGTGTTCCCTTTAGGCTAGCTTGCCATGACAGTGCTTATACTTCTTACCCGAACCACAAGGACAAGACTCATTACGCCCTACCTTTGGCACGGCATCGGCGTCGGCCGAATCATTGCCTTGCGCCAACGCTTCCGCTTGTTGCTTCTGCAGTACTTGCAAGGCTTTTTGCTGCTCAGCACGTCTACGGTCCATTTCTTCCACTTCTTCGCGGCTACGAACCTGCACATGCGAGAGTAACTTGATGGCTTCACGCTTCACTTGCTCCAACATCTCTTGGAACAAAATAAAGGCTTCGCGTTTGTACTCTTGCTTCGGATTCTTCTGCGCGTAACCACGCAAATGGATACCTTGACGCAATTGATCCATGGCGTAGAGGTGTTCTTTCCACAGCTGGTCCAATACCTGCAACATCACCTGCTTTTCAAATTGACGCAACGCATCCGCACCTGCAACATCCTGTTTAGCACGATAGGCTGTAACGATTTCGTCCAACACCTGTTTGCGGATGCTTTTTTCATCCATATGGTCGTTACTGTCCAACCACGACTGAATCGGCAACTGCACCGCAAAAGCCGTCTGCAGATGGGCCGTTAGGCCAGCAATGTCCCACTGTTCGGACAAGCTTTGTGGCGGGATAAATTCATCAATGGCCGCGTTCACGACATCGTTGCGGATGTTGTCGATGATCTCGGTAAGATCCTCTTCGTCCATCAGTTCGTCGCGCTGCTGGTAGACCACGGTACGTTGATCATTAGCCACATCATCATATTCCAGTAATTGCTTACGAATATCGAAGTTGCGGTTTTCAACTTTGCGTTGCGCTTTTTCAATGGCATTGCTGACCATTTTGGCTTCTAAGGCTTCACCCTTATCCATGCCTAAACCTTGCATGATGGATTTCATGCGGTCAGACATAAAGATGCGCATGAAATTGTCTTCCAGCGACAAGTAGAAGCGCGAAGAACCAGGGTCGCCCTGACGTCCGGACCGACCACGCAACTGATTGTCAATACGACGTGACTCGTGCCGTTCGGTGCCAATAATATGCAAACCACCAGCGGCTAAAACCGCATCATGGCGCTCTTGCCAGGCTGCTTTGATCGCTGCTACTTGCTCGGCGCTCGGGTTTTCGAGTGCCTTTACTTCAGATTCCCAATTACCACCCAATACGATGTCGGTTCCCCGGCCGGCCATGTTGGTGGCAATGGTTACCGCGCCTGCACGTCCGGCATCAGCAATGATTTGTGCTTCGTTGGCGTGGTTTTTGGCGTTCAACACATTATGTTTTATGCCTTCTTTGGTCAGAGCATCAGAAATACGCTCTGAGGCTTCAACAGACGCCGTTCCGACCAGCACTGGACGACCGCTTTTCACACAGGCTTGAATGTCTTTAATCACCGCTTGGTATTTTTCGGCTTCCGACATGTAGACCAAATCGTTATGGTCAATACGCGTAACCTGACGGTTCGTCGGGATTACCACGACATCCAAACCGTAAATTTGGTTCAACTCAAACGCTTCGGTATCTGCCGTGCCCGTCATACCGGAGAGCTTACTGTACAAACGGAAGTAGTTCTGGAAGGTGGTGGAGGCGAGCGTTTGATTCTCGCGCTGAATGGGCAACCCTTCTTTGGCCTCAATGGCTTGGTGCAGGCCTTCACTCCAACGCCGCCCCGGCATGGTACGGCCGGTATGTTCATCGACAATGACAACGTCTTTGTCTTGGACGATGTAATCTACGTTGCGTTGAAAAAGATTGTGCGCCCGCAACGCGGCATGCGCGTGATGCAGTAATGTCAGGTTTTGTGGTGAATACAACGACTCGCCTTCTTGCAACAGGCCTGCGTCGATCAGCATGGACTCCAGACGCTCGTGGCCCTGTTCAGTCAGCTCCACCAAACGGTCTTTTTCGTCTATTTTAAAATCGCCTGCCTGCTCTTCAACACCTTCCTCTGCGGGAATATGGCGTTTGAGCTTTGGGATCAATTTATTCAGTTGAATGTACTTATCGGAACTGTCTTCTGCCGGACCAGAAATGATTAACGGCGTACGTGCTTCGTCAATCAAAATCGAATCGACTTCGTCTACCACCGCGAAAACATGCCCGCGCTGATACTTGTCTTCTTTGCGGAAGGCCATGTTATCCCGCAAGTAGTCAAAGCCCATTTCGTTGTTGGTGCCATAGGTGATGTCGCACTGATACGCAGCACGCTTTTCCTCTGGCGGTTGTTGACCGCGCACAATACCGACAGTCAGGCCGAGGAATTCGTACAGCGGGCGCATCCAGTTGGCATCGCGCGCGGCCAGATAATCGTTGACCGTCACGATGTGAACGCCTTCGCCTGCCAGCGCATTCAAATAGGCAGCCAAGGTCGCCACCAGGGTCTTACCTTCACCGGTTTTCATCTCGGCCACTTTGCCGCTGTGCAACACCATTCCGCCGATGAGCTGAACATCGAAATGGCGCATGCCCATAACTCGCTTACTGGCTTCACGGCATACCGCAAAGGCTTCCGGTAACAGGGCATCTAAGGTTGCACCACCCGAATAGCGAGCTTTCAAGTCTGCCGTTTTGGCTTGCAATCCAGCATCATCCAAGGCGGCAATATCCGCTTCTAATTGATTGATCTGGTGAACGATTTTATTAAGGCGCTTGATCTCGCGCTCGTTTTTACTGCCGACAAGTTTTCTGGCTAACTGAGTAAACATGACACTCTTTCTGATAAAAAATTAATTGGCGTTACTATACCAGAGTTATCAAGGATTTAGGCATGTTCTGTTGCGGGAAATTGGTGCAGAAATAGCGTAAAAAAGACCGTTAATAGCGACCACATTCGAACAAAGGCCGCTTTAACGAAAGCGGCGTGTTAGTTCATCCGGCGGGTAATGTAAGGCGCCGGGTCTACAGCCCGACCGTTCAGGAAGACTTCAAAATGTACGTGCGGCGCCGTCGAACGGCCCGTTGACCCCAGCGTAGCAATAGGCTGACCTTTCTCAACAATATCACCTACGTTCACCAACAACTCCTTATTGTGCGCATAACGGGTCACATAGCCACCGCCATGATTGATATCGACCGTATTGCCATAACCACCGCGATCACCACTGTAGACCACGACACCTGAGGCAACCGACATGACATCGATACCTTGGCGACCCGCAAAATCGAGCCCGTTATGCCATGTGATGCGGCCGGTAAACGGATCCGTACGATAACCGAAACGAGAGCTCATCCACGAGCCTGAACCGACCGGTCGGCCTGCGACAAAGGTTTGCGCATCAATATTGCGATTTTGCAGAACGGATTCAAGGATGGACAACTGGTAACTGCGGCTTACGATGTGATCGTCTAACTGGTCAAGCGCTTCCGTGAAGGAGGGTGGCCGATAGGCCATGCCTTCAGAACTCAACTCTGGCCCGCCGACCCCCGGAACCATGGTAAAGTCGAATTCGCCATCTTGCAGCCCCGCCACTTCAACCAAGCGCTCACCGAGTGCATCGACCCGGGTCAACCGAGCTTGCAACTCTGCCACCCGAACGGTGAGGGCATCGAGCTGTTCATACGTCAGACGGGACACTTTTTCTACTTCAGCCTTCTGGCTCTGGATTTCACTCTCCCACTGACTCATGGCATCGCGGCTTAACGCCATCTCATGGATCGGCGCGCCAACACGATACCCACCGTAAAAAGCACTACCCAACAGCACAACAAAGGCAGGCAAGACCAACTTACCTAACCAACGCGGAATGTGTGTAGAGCTGCCATGGCGGCGGCTGACAAGAATAATATCCATAATCGTTACTTTCTTATGCTTCTAAGCCAAAACAGGTCGGTATGAAATCGGCGCTGCTTCAGGAGAATCGAACGTCATGTATTCCCATGTTTCGGGATGACAGATCAACTCCCGCAACAGTAAATTATTCAACCCGTGGCCTGATTTCTCAGCGATAAAATGCCCAATCAAGCTGTGACCCAACAGATAGAGGTCACCCACAGCGTCCAGAATCTTATGTTTAACGAATTCGTCTTCATAACGCAATCCATCTTCATTCAATACCCGATACTCGTCCATGGCAATAGCGTTGTTGAAGTTAGCACCTAAGGCCAGATTGTTCGCACGCAAGTACTCGAAATCACGCATGAAACCGAATGTTCGGGCCCGACTGATTTCTTTGACAAAGGTAGACGACGAAAATTCCAAGCTGGCAAATTGGCTGGCTGTGGTAAAAGCAGGATGATCAAACTGGATCTTAAAGCTGATTTTGAATCCGTCATAAGGTTCGAAGCGCGCGACGCGGTCACCGTCTCGCACTTCGATTGGCCGGATGATGCGAATGTATTTCTTCGCCGCATCTTGTTCGGCTATACCGGCTGATTGCAACAAAAAGACAAAGGGTCCTGCACTGCCATCCATGATCGGCACTTCAGCCGCACTGACATCGACATATACATTATCAATGCCAAGGCCAGCCAAAGCGGACAGCAAGTGTTCTACCGTATCGACACGCACATCGCCCTTCATCAAGGTGGTGGACAATGTGGTGTCGCCAACATTCTGTGCGAATGCTTGAATCTCTACTTCTGGATCAAGGTCTGTCCGACGAAAGACAATCCCTGTGTCCACGGGAGCGGGACGAAGCGTCAAAAAGACCTTCTCTCCAGAATGTAACCCTACGCCCGTCGCTTTGATGGCGTTTCTTAGGGTACGTTGCTTCACCATGTTGTTGGAATCCTAGTTTAAATTGTGACAAATGCTAATGTGCGTAGATCATAGCAGATAGTCAAGGATTCCAAAAATACAAAGTGTTAATCAGCCTGACGGCGTAAGAACGCCGGAACGTCAAGCAAATCATCCATTCCATGCGACTTTGCGCCGGTATTTTGACTTTTTACGGTCTCATCACGGCGACGCATGACCGTTGGACGGTCCAGTTTCTGGTAATTCGTTTCGACTTTTTTACGCGTATTGTCGACCGCGATGACCGGTTTCTCATCACGCTCACCAATACCCGTCGCCACCACGGTTACCCGAATCTCATCCGTCAACTCTGGATCGATCGCCGTACCGATAACAATCGTCGCGTCTTCAGCGGCAAATTCTTCAATGATTTCACCGACCGTTTCATATTCCCGTAAGCCCAAGCTAACGCCTGCGGTAATATTCACCAGAACACCACGCGCGCCGCGCAAATCAACATCTTCCAACAGCGGCGATTTAATCGCGGCTTCGGCGGCCTTCAAAGCACGGCCTTCGCCGCGTGCAATACCGGCACCCATCATCGCCATACCCATTTCTGCCATGACAGTACGAACGTCTGCGAAGTCAACGTTGATCTTACCTTGGCGAATGATCAGGTCAGAAATACCCTGAACCGCATTCAACAAGACGTTATCAGCTTCAGCAAACGCATCAAGCAGACTCACATCCTCAGACATCGCGGTCAGCAATTTTTGGTTCGGGATGCAAATCAATGAATCCACGTGCTGGCGCAAAGCGTCAATGCCTGCGTCGGCCAATTTCATGCGCCGACGGCCTTCGAATTTGAACGGCTTGGTCACCACACCAACGGTCAAAATGCCCAATTCTTTTGCGACTTCAGCCACTATGGGTGCTGCCCCGGTACCTGTACCACCACCCATGCCAGCGGTAACGAACACCATGTCAGAACCTTGCAAGGCTTCTACAATTTTGTCGCGGTCTTCCAGCGCCGACTGCCGTCCCACTTCAGGGTTAGCGCCTGCACCCAAACCTTTGGTTAAGGCGCCGCCCAATTGCAACACCGTGGCACCATCAAGTACGTCCAAGGCTTGCGCATCGGTGTTCGTGCAGATGAATTGCACGCCCGGCACCTGATTGGTGGTCAGCATGTGCTGCACGGCATTGCAACCGCCGCCGCCAACGCCAATCACTTTGATGACAGCTTGATTGGGTGATGATTCCACTAAGGTGAACATATCGCCCGATGTCATTGACTTTTCATATTCAGCCATTTTCCCCGCTCCTCTTCTATCCATTAGAAATTGTGTTTGACCATATCTTTAAAGCGCGTAAACCAACCAGCTTGTTGCTTTTGCGCCCGTTTCTTCTTTTTACTGCCCTGCAATTCCAATTGCTGTAATCCATGCAACAGCAATCCAACCCCCGTTGAGAACACGGGGCTCTGTACGACATCAATTAACCCTGTAACACCGGTGGGGTAGGCCAACCGAACCGGCATATGAAACACCTCTTCGGCCAGCTCCACCGCTCCTTCCATGCGAGACGTACCGCCCGTCAGCACAATACCCGCCGGAATCATCTCTTCGTAGCCACTGCGCCGCAGCTCTGCTTGAATCAACGAAAAGAGTTCTTCATAACGTGGCTCCACCACCTCGGCCAGCGCTTGGCGGGACAGTTCCCGCGGTGGTCGGTCACCCACGCTGGGCACCTTGATGGACTCATGAGCACCCGCCAGTTGCGCCAGGGCACAGGCATACTTGACTTTGATTTCTTCAGCGTGCTGCGTTGGCGTCGCAAACGCCATGGCGATGTCATTTGTCACTTGATCACCAGCAATCGGGATGACGGCGGTGTGCCGGATAGCGCCTTCGGTAAAGATGGCAATATCGGTTGTTCCGCCGCCGATATCGACCATACACACACCCAACTCTTTTTCATCGGCCGTGAGCACGGCATAGCTGGATGCCAGTTGTTCCAAGATGATCTGATCCACCTCCAGACCACAACGGCGCACACACTTTTCGATGTTCTGCACGGCGTTTTCGGCGGCGGTCACCAAGTGCACCTTGGCTTCCAAACGCACGCCCGACATGCCGAAGGGCTCTTTAATGCCTTCTTGGTTATCGATGACGTATTCTTGCGGCAAGATGTGCAAAATTTTCTGATCTGCGGGTATGGCGATGGCTTGCGCGGCATCGATCACCCGCTCGACGTCTGCCTCCTGCACTTCTTTGTCGCGGATTGCCACAATGCCATTGCTGTTGTGGCTGCGAATATGACTGCCCGCGATTCCCACATGCACGGAGTGAATGTCACAACCCGACATCAATTCCGCTTCTTCAATGGCCCGCTGAATCGATTGCACGGTGGATTCAATGTTCACCACCACGCCTTTCTTCATGCCATATGCCGGATGTGAACCCAAGCCGACGACCTCTAAACCGCCGTCCGCCGTCACCAGTCCGACAATGGCAACCACCTTAGACGTACCAATGTCCAGGCTGACAATCAACTCGCCTTTGTGCGCTGAACTCATACTGTTTCTCCCACTCCTGCTTCCGTTTTCCATTGCACTGCTACCCCAAATTGGTACCGCGCATCCATGACGGCAATGGCCCCCGGTTCGGCTCGGTTATCTAAATCACCTAAAACCCGCGCCACTCGGCGCGCGCGCTGTAAAATATCCTGGCGTCCTAGATAGACCACGACGCCATTGTCTAAATACACGGTCCAAGCACCGCGTTCGGCCAGTTCCAGTGCCGTTATGCGCTGCCCCATCAAACTGAACATTTGGCTGAATTGCAGATAGTTGGTCATTACGGTGACCGACTGCCCATCAGGCCCCGCCAGACGAGGCAAATCAAACACCAAGTCGCTTGGCCCAAACACATCACCGCGACTGTTGATAAACGCCTCATCATTCCAATACGCCAGCGGTGTTTGCTCACGCACCGCGATGGCGATCTGATCCGGCCAACGTCTTGTCACCGTCGCTTGCGCCACCCATGGCAATGTAGCGAGATGCGCCTCAACCGCATGCAACTCTACCCGCCAAAAACTGATGTCTTGAAACGGTTGCAGCATAGCCATCAACTCACTTTCATCCTGAAACAACAGATCGGACTCCAAAGACCACTGCACCCGTTCCGGCGACAACCCGCGCACGGCAAACACCACCAAAGCAATCGCACAGACGGCGCAGGCGCCCAACACGAAAGGACGCAAACGTAACCAGTCGAACGACGGCAAACGCACGCTTAGCGTGGGCCACTGGCGCCGAACGGTTGCTCCCCGACGTGTCATTCCTTCACGCTCCTTCCCCGCTCAAAATCGCTTCAATCAAGGCCGTAAAATCCAACCCGGCGGCCTTAGCTGCCATCGGAACCAGGCTATGGCTGGTCAATCCGGGAACGGTATTGGCCTCTAACAAGTACCATCGACCATCGGCATCACGCATGGCATCGATACGGCCCCAACCGGTGCAACCTAAGGCAACAAAGGCTTGACGGGCGAGACTTTGTAACTCAGTTTCGTCGGCATCCGACAGCCCACTGGGCAAATGATAGGCGGTGTCATCACGCTCATATTTCGCATCGTAGTCATAGAACTCCCCGGCCGATTGCATACGAATCACAGGCAAGGCACGCTGACCCAAAATACTCATGGTGTACTCAGGCCCGGCAATAAAGCGTTCCGCCATGACCACGGCATCGTATTGGCGTGCCAAGTGAAAACCGGCCTGCAAGGTGTCAGCGGTGCTGGCGATGGTGATGCCAATGCTCGAACCTTCCAGAACCGGTTTAACCACCACCTTACCACCCAGGCGCGCGAGCGTTTCCGTCCAATCAGTGTCTTCGCTCAGCAATTCAAAAGGTGCTGTCGGTAGCCCGTGTGCGGCCCAAATCTGTTTCGTAACGACTTTATTCATCGCCAGTGCAGAAGCCGCCACGCCGCTGCCGGTATAAGGCAAACCGAGCGTTTCGAGAAAACCTTGAATGCTGCCGTCTTCGCCGCCGCGACCGTGCAAGGCGATAAACACCTGCGCAACATCGCCGCTGTTTAACGCTTCAATAAAGGGCTCGGCGGTGTCCAAGGGCAGTACGTCATAGCCCTTTTCCTGCAACGCCTTGATCACGGCACGCCCACTGTTCAGCGACACCACCCGTTCTGCCGATGTACCACCGTAGAGCACAGCAATGCGCCCGGCTGCGTAAGTTAGTGGGGATGGTGAATGCATCGCCTTACTCATACCTTAAAACCCAATTCCTGTTCAGCCAGTTGAATCGCTAAACCGCCAATATCGCCTGCACCCTGCGCGATCACTAAATCACCGCCCTGAAGCACGTTGGGCAGCAGGGCTAAAACTTCCGCCTTGTCTTCCACAAACATGGGTTCTACCTGTCCGCGCTGGCGAATGCTGCGCGCCAGTGAACGGCCATCGGCACCATTGATCGGTTCTTCACCCGCGGCATAGACATCCAATAGCACCAATACATCTACTTCCGACAGCACGCGCACGAAATCTTCGTAGAGATCACGCGTACGAGTAAAACGGTGCGGTTGAAAAACCAACACCAGACGACGATCCGGCCAACCTTGACGGGCCGCTTGAATGGTTACTTCCAGTTCACGCGGATGATGTCCGTAGTCATCCACCAGCATCATGCTGCCTTTTGGCGTATCGAACTCGCCCCGCACTTGAAATCGGCGACCAACCCCTTCGAATCGCGCTAAAGCGCGCACGATTGACTCATCATCAACCCCTTCTTCGGTCGCCATAGCGACGGTTGCGGCAGCATTTAAAACATTGTGTTGACCAGGCATGTTGACCCGCACATCCAAGGCCGGTAGACCACCGGGCCGTTGGACTCGAAAGCTGGTGCTGTAGGCTTCGGGGCGAATATCCGACACTCGATAATCCGCGTCTTCCGCTATGCCATAGGTGACGATGGGCCGACCAATCCGCGGGATAATGCTTTGGACATGTTCGTCATCGACACACAAAATAGCCAAACCATAAAACGGCAGGTTATGCAGAAAGCTGACAAAGGTATCCTTGACCCGTTCAAAATCACCGCCATAGGTGTCCATGTGATCGGCATCAATGTTCGTCACCACAGCCACCATAGGCTGCAGGTGCAAGAACGACGCATCGCTTTCGTCGGCCTCCGCCACCAGGTAACGGGACGTACCGAGCCGCGCATTGGTGCCAGCACTGTTTAGACGCCCACCGATCACAAACGTCGGATCCAAACCACCTTCCGCCAACACTGAGGCCGCTAAACTGGTCGTAGTGGTTTTGCCGTGCGTGCCCGCTATGGCGATACCATGCCGATAACGCATTAATTCAGCCAACATTTCAGCGCGTGGAACAATCGGCAAGCGCTGCGCTTCGGCGGCCAACACTTCCGGATTATCTTTCTTTACGGCGGTAGAGGTCACCACAACGTGAGCGGCAGAAATATTTTCTGCTTTGTGGCCGATACTGATGATCATACCGAGCTGTTCCAAGCGAGCAGTCACTGCACTGGCGCGAATATCCGAACCGGAAATCTCGTAGCCTTGATTAAGCAATACCTCGGCAATACCGCACATGCCCACGCCGCCAATACCAACAAAGTGAATGCGGCGAATACGGCGCATTTCAGGCACATCGAATACGGTGATGTTGGATTTCTTGAAGGTCATGCCTTCTCTCCCATATATTTTTCCAATTCGCGGACTACCCGCTCGGTGGCTTCAGGCATGCCCGCAGCACGCGCAGCTGCGGCACGATTCAATAACGTTTCATGCTGCAGCAATTCTTCTAGTGCACGAGCCAAGGTGTCGGGGGTCATCTTATCCTGCTGCAGCAAGGTGGCTGCGCCAATATCCGCCAACGTTTGCGCATTGGCGGTTTGGTGGTCATCAATGGCGTGTGGAAACGGAATCAGGATACTGCCCAAACCGACCGCCGCAATTTCGGCCACGGTCAATGCACCCGCTCGCGCGACCACGGCATCGGCGTTCAAGAGCGCTGCGCCCATATCGTCGATAAAAGGTGTAACCTGCGCGACGACATTGGCCTCTGCGTAGGCTTGCTCGGTAGCGGCCAAATGCACCGCACCGCATTGATGCAGGACTTGCGGGCGCTCATCTTCCGCCAACAGAGCCAGCGCCTTAGGAACGCATTGATTGATCGCCAGCGCGCCTTGACTACCACCCAACACCAGCAAGCGATAAGGCTTTTTCATACCTAAACCGCGCTGCACAGGGGAGGCAACATCACACAATTCCGCACGTACTGGGTTGCCGACCACCTGCGCCGCCACATCCGGCCCAAAAGCCCGTGGAAAAGCACTCAACACGGTGCGCGCGAAACGCGACAGTAAACGATTGGTGGTGCCCGCTACCGCATTTTGTTCATGAATAATTAAGGGGACACGCGACAACCAAGCGGCAATACCGCCCGGCCCCGAGGCATAGCCACCCATGCCTAAAACGGCTTGGGGTTTTAGCTGCTGAATGAGACGCCATGCTTGCCAGATAGACTGCACAATGAACCAAGGTGCCAATATTCGTGTCATCCCGCTCTTGCCGCGCACACCGGTTACCGTCAAACGATGCAGGGTCAGACCGGCCGCAGGTACAACGGTATTTTCAATGCCTTTTGCCGTGCCTAACCAGGCCACAGCAACGTGACGTTGTTGCAAACGTTCGGCGACCGCCAAGGCCGGAAACACATGCCCGCCGGTTCCACCGGCCATGATCAATACCCTAGGTTCAGTCATGCCGCTGCCCTCCCTGGGATATGCTGGCGTCGTCGCCGAGTTCAGTCGCCACGCGTGCGACCAGGCCGATCATGGCAAAACTGACCAACAAGCTGGTGCCACCGTAACTGACTAACGGCAAGGTCAACCCTTTGGTGGGCAATAAACCACTGTTTACGCCAACGTTGATGAAAATCTGTAAGGCGAACACCATGGCAATGCCAAAACAAATGAACGCACCGAAGGACTGCCCGCGCTGGTCCGCTTGCCAACCAATACGCACGATCAATACAACCAGCCACGTCAACGCCCCTAACATGGCTAAAATGCCGAACAAGCCTAATTCTTCGGCAATGATGGCAACGATGAAATCGGTGTGCGCTTCCGGCAAATAAAATAATTTTTGCAGGCTGTTGCCTAAACCAACGCCAAACCATTCACCGCGACCAAAAGCGATCAGCGCTTGCGTCAATTGATAACCTGAACCAAACACATTTTCTTCCGACCATGGGTTGGTAAAGGACATCAAACGTTGCACCCGGTATGTCTGTGTTATTGCCATTAAACCAGCGGAAATGATGGCCACCGCCACGGTGACGAAGAACTGTCCGGCGCGGACACCACCCAGAAACATCATGCCCATTATCGTGGTCATGACCACCACGACCGCTCCAAAGTCCGGCTCAGCCAACAACAACACCGTCATCGCAGCCACCACCAACAAAGGCTTCAGGAAACCGCTAAAGCTGGTACGAACCTCTTCTTGCCGCCGCACCAAGTAACCGGCGACATAGAGAATAATCGCCAGCTTGGCCAATTCGCTGGGCTGGAATTGAATAAAACCCAAATTGATCCAGCGTGAACTACCATTCACCTCGCGGCCAATGCCGGGCACCAGCACCAGCACCAACAGCACGAAACCGAGCAACAAAATCGGTGCACCCAATCGATACCAAACCGCTAACGGTATCTGAACGGTCACGGTGAAACCGATCACTGCCAAAGCAAGATAAACGCCGTGGCGTTGCATCAAGGCAAATGGACTGCCCATGTTTTGCTGTGCGAAATCCATGGAGGCCGAGGTAATCATCAACCAACCGAACAACGCCAAGCCAAAGCTCAGCATCAACAAATAGCCGTCTGTTCTTTGCAACGAAAAGCGACGTTGAGTCCGCAGCATTTCCCACAATGTTGGGGTACTTGAGGTTGGCGCAGACGTCGTCATGACTCACCTCCTGCCAACAGGGTCTCAACGGCCGCAACAAAGGCATCACCCCGTGCTTCAAAATTGGTGAACTGATCAAAACTGGCGCAGGCGGGCGAAAGGATTACCCAATCGCCTGATGTTGCTTTGTTCCGCGCCGCCGCCAAAGCCTCAACCATGGTGGTCACGCTGTCCGTTGGCACGCCCGCCGCTGTACATACCGATGCGATCCGAGCACCGTCACGGCCGTAGGTATATGCCGATACACCTTGCACGGCGCAGGTTTTTGCCAAAGCCGAAAAATCTGCCGACTTACTGTCGCCACCCAATAGAACGTGCATCCGCCCTGCACAGTCAGATGCCAGACCTTCAATCGCCGCAATGGTCGCACCTACATTGGTGCCCTTGGAGTCATTAACGTACGTAATGCCCTCATGTTCGGCCACCCACTCGGTACGATGCGGAAGACCCTTAAACTGCCCTATGGCTTGCGCAACCTCTGGCATTGGCCAGCCCATCAACTTGGCCACTGACACCACGGCAAGGATATTTTGCAGGTTGTGACGACCTTTAATCCGCAAGGCATCCCAGGCCATCCGTTCTTCTAGCCCATCAAAAATACGAACGCCATGTGGGTTGCTTTCGCCGTACAGCATGCCCATATCTTTGCGCTGCAAAGAATACGCTTGAAATGGCCGTTTGCTGGACATCAAAGGCTGCGTCAGGACATCGTCGGCGTTGACCACTAGGCTTTCACAGCCATTAAAGATGCGATGTTTGGCCAGTCGGTAGGCGGCGAAATCGGGATATCGATCCATATGGTCCGGGCTGATGTTCAGTACCATGGCGACTTGCGCATTCAGCTCATCAATCATTTCCAATTGGAAACTGGACAGTTCAAGAATGGCGATATCATGTGGTTCGTGCAGCAAATCCAGCACCGGCTTGCCAATATTGCCAGCGACGGCAGCATTAATACCCAAATGTCGTGCTACTTCGCCCAATAAGGTCACGACGGTGCTCTTACCGTTCGAGCCGGTCACCGCAATGATGGGTGCGGTGCTTTGCCGGGCGTACAGGCCTATATCACTCACCACGCGTGCACCGCGGGCAATGGCCTCGGCTATAACCGGTTCGGCCAGAGCAACCCCGGGGCTGACATAGAGTTCGTTGGCACTGTTCATCCAATCGGCTTGCCAGCGCCCCAAACACACCTCAACCTGTGGTTGTTCAGCGACAAATTGCGCCGCATAGGGCGGTGCCGTCCGCGTATCAATCACGCGGAAGGTTAACCCTTGCTCGGCCAGCCAAGTCGCCATACTGTACCCGGTTTTACCCAGGCCGATGACCACGCGCTGTGTGTCTGTACTGATCAACTGTGTTGCCATAGTGTTCTGCTTAACGAGCCTTTGCTTAACGTAATTTCAAAGTAGACAAACCGATCAACACCAGAATGACCGTGATGATCCAAAACCGCACGATGACACGCGGCTCCGGCCAGCCTTTCAATTCATAGTGATGATGCAAGGGCGCCATACGAAACACACGTCGCCCGGTTAATTTGTAGCTGGCGACCTGCACGATGACCGAGAGTGTCTCGGCAACAAACAACCCACCCATAATGAACAACACGATTTCCTGCCGGACGATCACGGCAATAACGCCCAAGGCCGCGCCCAGTGCCAGCGCACCGACATCGCCCATAAAAACTTGTGCGGGGTAGGTGTTAAACCATAAAAACCCTAAACCAGCGCCCACCAACGCACCGCAAAACACCACCAATTCACCGGCCCCCGCAACAAAGGGAATGCCCAAGTAATTGGCAAATTGAAAATGGCCACTGACGTATGCGAAGACCCCGAGCGCACCGCCCACCAGAATCGTGGGCACGATGGCCAGGCCATCCAGGCCATCGGTCAAGTTTACGGCGTTTGAACTGCCGACAATGACGAAATACGTCAGCACAATAAATCCCAAGCCTAGGGGAATTGCGATGTCTTTAAAAAACGGTACGATCAATGCGGTTTCCAGCGGCGTCTTAGCGTAGGTGTACAACACGATGGCCGCCGTTAACCCAGCCACCGACTGCCAAAAATACTTCCATCGAGCAGGCAGACCTTTGGAGTTGCGCTGCACGACCTTACGGTAGTCGTCAACTAAGCCAACCAAACCGAACACGAAGGTTACGCCGATAACTACCCAAACATAATGACTGTGCAGATCGGACCACAGCAGCGCACTCAGCAACACCGAGAAAAGAATCAGCGCACCACCCATGGTGGGTGTGCCTTCCTTACTTAAGTGCGTTTGCGGACCGTCTTGACGAATGGCCTGCCCCATTTGGTGGCGCCGCAACAGGCGAATCATGGGCGCGCCAATCAATAGCGACAAACCCAAGGCCGTTAAGACGCCCAAAATGGCGCGCATGGTGATGTATTGCACCACCCCGAAGGGCGAGAAGAATTCGCTTAACCAAGTCGACAGCCAAAGAAACATTAGCTTGCCACTCCCTTTTTAAGTTGGCCCAACACTGCCTGCACCACCTTATCCATAGCGGCAGAGCGCGACCCTTTAACAAGAATGGCACCGACCTTACCGCGGGCCACCTGTGTAGTGATGTGCTGTACCAATGCGTTGATCAGTTCTACTTGATCGGAAAAATGCCGACCTTGCGGACCAAAGGCGCGACTGCTGTGTTGCGCTGCCTGCCCCACTGTCCACAAACCTGCGATCCGTGGCCGAGCGTACCGACCAATTGCAGCATGGGCTTCTTCGGTGTGCTCGCCCAGCTCCGCTAAATCCCCCAATATCAAGAACTGTTCGCCAGAAAGGGTGGATAACACGTCGATCGCCGCTTGCACAGATTCGGGATTGGCGTTGTAGGTATCGTCAATGATTTGCCAACCCAGGACTTTGTGCTGTTCCAAGCGACCCGGCGTGCTATTGATATTTTCGATCGCTGGAATCCAGGCATGATCCGGCAATGCCAAGGCCACCATGACCGCCACCGCCGCCGCCAAATTGGCGACATTGTGAGCACCAGCCAAAGGAAGAACCACACTGTGTTCGAAATCTGGACCGCGTAAATGCACCAAACTGCTCAATGGCCCACTCTGTTCTAAGGTAGCCAAAACATCTGCACTTGGGTCATTAACGGAAAAACTGACCACGCGGCCAGGCGATCGAGCGACCCACTGCGCATACGCCTTATCATCCTTATTCAAAACGGCTACCCCGGCTTCGGATAATCCCTCCAGAATTTCTCCTTTAGCCTGCCGAATATTCTCTTCGGAGCCAAATTCGGCCAAGTGAGCACGCCCAGCATTCAACACCAGAGCCACATCCGGCGCTACCAACCGCGTCGTGTAAGCAATTTCACCCAAATGATTGGCGCCCAGCTCTACTACCGCGTACTGATGTTCGGGGGCAATGCGCAGGAGCGTCTTCGGCACCCCGATTTCGTTATTCAAGTTGCCTTGGGTTGCTAAAGTTTCACCGCAAGCACTGAGCATAGCGGCGATCATTTCTTTGGTGGTCGTTTTGCCGGAACTGCCCGTCAATGCGACCACCGCCGCCGAGCTGAGCGCCCGATTGGCCGCCGCAATTTTACCCAGTGCCAGGCGCGTATCCGGCACAATCCACTGCGGTGTGGCACCGGTATCCGGATGATCAACCACCAACAGCGATGCGCCCTTTTCGGCGGCCGCTGCATTGAAAGCATGGCCATCAAAATGGCTGCCGCGCAAAGCAATGTAGGCGCTTCCGGCATTTAGGGTGCGCGAATCAATACTGAATTCGCTCACGTCAACATCGGCGGTGACTACAGAGTCCGCATACAACTCTGCCAATTCGATGCTGCGAAAGGGTCGCATCATGATGTTCGGGCCTCCGCTGCTTTAATAGCTTCAAGATCTGAATAGGGTTGTTTTACACCACCAATCTCTTGGTAAGTTTCATGGCCTTTACCGGCGACCAATATCACATCACCTGATTGAGCTCCCTGCACCGCCAAAGCAATGGCCTCGCTACGGTCAGCCACGACTTCATAGTTCGTATCACGGGGTATTCCAGGCACCATGTCACCGACGATTTGTAAAAAGTTTTCCGTACGTGGATTATCGCTGGTAATCCATAATTGGTCGGCTTTGGCCGCCGCTGCCGCGGCCATGAGCGGGCGCTTACCACGATCCCGGTTGCCACCGCAGCCAAATACACAATGCACACGACCGACAGCATGATGACGCGCTGCGGCGAGCGCTTTCTCGAGCGCATCTGGCGTATGAGCATAATCGACGATCGCCAATGCGCCGTTGTGCAACGGTACCGGCTGCATGCGACCGGCAACGGGCTTCACTTCGGCTAATAACTCCGCCATACGGCTAAAACTCAGCCCTAGCGTCCCCAGCACTCCGATCACCACCGCCAGATTCGCGACATTGAATTCACCGAGCAACGATGCTTCGGTCACACCATCGCCCCATGGTGTCGCCCAATGCACGCGCAAACCCTGCGGAAGTCGCTCTATTTTGGTCGGCGCTACGTGCGCCGCCGTGGACACTTTGCCCGACACGCGCACCGCATCACGTCGATAGGTGGCCAATTCCTGTCCCCAACGGTCATCCACACAGATCACCGCCATCTGGCTGCGTGCTGGGTCAAACAGCATTTTTTTCGCAGCAAAATAGTTTTCCATGGTGCCGTGAAAATCCAAATGGTCACGTGTGAGTTGGGTGAACATGGCAATATGAAAACGTAATCCATCGACACGACCCAAGCTCAAGGCATGGCTCGACACTTCCATCACCGCATGTTTGACATCCATCGCCGCCCATTGCGCCAGCAGTCGATGATTGGTCAATACATCCGGCGTAGTATTGAACGTGCTTTGTTGTTGTGGCCAAACCCCTGCGCCCAAAGTACCGATCAAACCACATCGGCCAAATTCGCTGGTTAAGCACTGAGCAATAAAGGTGCTAATGGACGTCTTACCGTTGGTGCCGGTCACCCCCATTAAGGTGAGCGCCGATTCATTCACCGCAAACAAGGCTTCGGCCAATTGCCCCAGCCGTCGACCCAACTCGGGCACCCAAAGCACCGAACCATCGACCCATTGCTTACCGTTAGTACTTTCGGCTAATACCAGAACCGCTTGCTGACCCAAGACTTGTGAGATGAAGTCTCGACCATCCACATTTTGCCCCGGCAAGGCGACGAAGACATCGCCCGCGTTGACCGCCCGGCTGTCCAGCACCACGGTGCCGCCGGTGTGTTCTATGTGCTGAATGACCTGCGTCAGCCAATCCATCATGGTCGAACTCCTTGTGCGGTTTGTAACCTGTCAGGTACAACGCCTAAATGAGATAACGCTTGCTGGGTAATTTCAGCAAACAATGGCCCGGCCACGGCACCGCCAAAGTATTCTTCACCCCGCGGATTGTTCACCACCACGGCCACCACCACCTCAGGATTATCCGCTGGCGCATAGCCCACAAAAACGCTGCGATAAGCGTTGTCGTCATACCCGGCTAAACCAACGGTATGCGCCGTGCCGGTTTTACCCGCGACGGAGAAGAAAGGCGTACGTGCGCGCGTCCCAGTTCCGCCATCAGCAGTAACTGCCTCCAACATGGCACGCACTTGCTGCGCCACCTCCGCTGGCACTACCCGAATGGGCGAGGACACCACCACATCACGCAGTATCTGGGGCGGCATACGGACACCATCATTCACCAAGGCCGCATACGCTTGCGCCAATTGCAACGTTGTGGCGGTCATCCCATACCCATAAGACAAGGTGGCCAATTGTGCGGTGGACCAACGTTGACGGTTGGGTAAGGTGCCATTTGCTTCGCCGGGAAAACCGACCCCGACCAACTGCCCGAAACCGAATCGATAGTAGGTCGACCACATGGACTGCCCGCCAATATCGATGGCCATTTTGCTGACCCCAATGTTGGACGACTTCGCCATGACATCCGTCACACTGAGCACACCGTAGTTCCGGAAATCGCTGACCACATTACCCCCACCAATCGACATGCGACCTGGGTTGGTGTTGATGGTGTCCAGCGGGCTAAACCGGCCTGTCTCCAAGGCCGCCGCAACGGCCATGGTTTTCATCACACTACCGGGTTCAAAAGCATCGGTAATAGCACGATTGCGCAAATATTCAGGGCGAATGCTCGAACGATCGTTCGGGTTGTAGGATGGCAGATTTGCCACCGCCAGCACTTCACCGGTGCGCGGATCCATCACCACCGCAGACGCCCAATCGGCTTGATGACGTTGAAAAGCCGCTTTGAGCGACCGATAGGTTTGATACTGCAAGTCTAGATCAATCGTGAGCTGCAAATCTCGGCCCGGCTGGGGCTCTGATCGTGAGGCTACATGGCGCACGACTTGTCCGTTCAAGTTTTGCAAGATTAGGTCGGCGCCCGGACGGCCGGTCAACAACTCGTCATACGCCAGTTCGATACCTTCCTGCCCATGGTCATCAATATTGGTGAAGCCCACAATGTGCGCAGCCACTTCCCCTGCCGGGTAGTACCTTTTGTATTCCTGCCGCCCGTATAGACCCGGTATCTGTAACGCCAAAACGGCCTCTGCATCGGCCGGATTCATGTGTCTTTGTACATAGAAGAACGCCCGATGAATGCCGTGGCGTTGCTGCAAGGTGCGCAAACCTACCCCGATCGCCTCAGCTACTTGCGGCAGGTCTTCATACTTCAGGCGGCGCGGATCACCCCATAAGGAAATGACCGGTGTGCTGACCGCCAACGGATTACCGTGACGATCCATAATCATGCCTCGGTGAGCACCCACTTCCACCTCACGTGCCGAGCGGATTTTGCCCTGCTCGATCAGGAATTCCCGTTCCACAATTTGCAAATAGACTACCCGTGACACCAAGGCAGCCAGCAGTAACAACATGGCAAATGCGACGAAATACAGACGCCAGCGCGCGGTCATGGTTGACGCCCCCCAATAACCTGCACCTCAGAGGCATTAGGCGGACGCAACCCCAACTGCTGTGCGCGCTGCTCAATCAAGCCCGGCGCCGCAACGGCACCCAATTCCAAGGTTAACTGACCCCACTCCACGCGCTGCTGCGCATAATGGCGCGTCAACTGATTCAGTTCGGCATGCAACATTCGGGTTTCATGGCTTACAAACACCACACTTAAGCCAGAGGCCCAAATAACAGCAACAAGGAAGTACCAACCGGGTCTGATGCGATTCATTGCGCACCCTCCAAGTGATCTGCTACCGCTAATTTTTCCGCCACCCGCAATACAGCGCTGCGTGCCCGTATGTTATTACCCACTTCGTCGGGGTTGGCTTTTTCGCCTTTCACTAAGATCTTCATATCACGCTGAATGTCACGTTCCATGACTGGCATTCCGCGAGGAATTTTCGGCCCCTGAGATTTATCCCGCATGAAACGCTTCACTCGACGGTCTTCTAATGAGTGAAAACTGATGACCACCAAGCGCCCTCCCGGAACCAGCGCATGCAGCGCGGCCTCCAGCACCGTATCCAGGTCTCCCAGTTCATTATTGATATGAATACGAATGGCCTGAAACGCGCGAGTCGCTGGATGCTTGTGCTTTTCCCAACGAGGATTCGCGACCTTGATCACTTCTGCCAAGTCGCTGGTGCGGGTAAAGGGCATTTGCTGACGCCGCGTCACTATGGCGCGCGCCATACGCCGGCTGAATTTTTCTTCACCGAACTCCCACAGCACCTGTGCGATCTCGGCTTCATCGGCATGGTTCACCCAATCCGCTGCGCTGGGCCCCGCTTCCGGGTTCATCCGCATGTCGAGTGGCCCATCGTGCATAAAACTAAAGCCACGTTCGGCATCATCCAGTTGCGGCGAGGACACACCCAAGTCCAATAACAGGCCATGGCAGCTTGCCGCACCTATTTCAGCCAACCCACGCGATACCTCGGTGAACGACCCCCACACCATGTGCAACCTTGGATCAACTTCTGCCAGTGCCTTACCGACCGTAATGGCTTCCGGGTCTTTATCAAAACCCACCAAACGACCGTGCTCTCCCAGTTGAGCAAGAATATGTCGGGCGTGGCCGCCACGTCCGAACGTCCCATCCAAGTAAATACCGTTCGGATCGGTCACCAGCCAGCGTACGGCGTCTTCGAGCATCACGGTGTCGTGCTGGAATTGGCTCATAGCGACAACTCCATTAAGGCATCCGGCACATCGTCATCCGCATCCGTCAGATAGGCATCACGGCGCTCTTGCCATGAATTCTCATCCCACAGCTCAAACTTGTTGCCCTGCCCAAGCAAAATGATTTTTTTGTCGAGTTTGGCGTGATCGCGCAATGGCCCTGGCACCAAAATGCGGCCTGCGCCGTCCATTTCTATATCGGTGGCATGACCAATTAACAAGCGTTGGATGCGGCGCACTTGCTTGTTGTAGCCCGGCAAGGCTTCGAGTTTTTGCTGAATGATTTCCCACTCGTTGAGCGGATATAGCAGAAGACACAGTTCTTCCGTGTCGATGGTGAGCACCAACTCACCCTGACAGGCAGCCGTCAGCATATCCCGGAACCGTGCCGGAATCGCCATACGACCTTTACTGTCCATGCTGAGGGCGTGCACACCGCGCAACATGATGCCTGTAGATGACTGTTTCAAAACTGAATCCGTCTTTTTATTCGTTGTCTTTCCGTGTCCGCACAACCGTCGTGCTTAACACGGCGGAACACCAAAAAACACCACGTATGAGGGAGATAAAACCACTATGCGACACAAATACCCACTTTCTCCCACTTGCAGCGCCAACTATAGGTAGGAGATGGGGCATTTGCAACAGCCCTTACACACGGCATTTCAAAAAAAAACACTTATAAGACAATCAGTTACAAGTGGTTAGCAAGTACTAACCAATCAAACCGTGACGTGAAGTTCAACGAAAACGCTGCACTGGCGAACGAAGTTAAAGCTATACATTAACTTCAAGATTTATTTTCACTATGAATAGGATTTTTTATACGATTGGAGACTATAAAAGTCATTACGTGATGAGCGTCACAAAAACGCGAAAGAATCTACAAAACAACCATTTTACGGCACAGTGTTCAGACTTTACCTGAGGTTAACCCTGACTGTCACAGGGCGTTTGACACAAAAAAATGCAAGTCAGCCGATAAGCCGGGTTCTGTCGTGGACAATCATTCATCTAGGCATTACGTCACCATAATGCTCAAGCGACCTACCCGGTTCCAACGTGGGCCACGCCATAAGGAACCCTATTTGGTCTTGCTCCGAGTGGGGTTTACCATGCCACGCACTGTTACCAGGCGCGCGGTGCGCTCTTACCGCACCCTTTCACCCTTACCGGCCACTTTTACAAGTGACTTAGGCGGTCTACTCTCTGCTGCACTTTCCGTCGGCTCACGCCGCCCTGCCGTTAACAGGCACTCTGCCCTGTGGAGCCCGGACTTTCCTCCCCTCATTACTGAGCGGCGATTGTCTGGCTGACTTGCGGGGCGGACAATACGCGCATCCCAGAGGTGTTTCAAGTGCTTTCCGGTGTATCTCGTCCGGACAGCAAGCGGGCGTACAGAGCATTCTTACTGCCCCCTAGCAATTGCGCCGCTTCACCAGCGGCTTTTTTTGGCGGCATATACTGAGCCAAAAGCCCCAGCAACGCGTCAACATCGATTTCTGTCGCCAAGGTTTCGGTTGCTTGTCCATGCAGCAGCAACACCATTTCCCCACGTTGCTGATCCGTATCGTCGCGCAAACGGCGCAATAACTCGTCGGCAGTGCCACTGAGAAAGGTTTCAAATTGTTTGGTCAGTTCACGCGCAATCACCAATGGCCGTTGCGGTGCCAAGCGCGCTAAGACCTCCAAGGTTTCTACCATTCGTCGTGGCGACTCATAGCAGAGCGTTGTTCCCGTGTACGCGAGCGCTTCCGTCAAAACACGCTCGCGCGGACCGTTTTTACTGGGCAGAAAACCAATGAATTGGAACCGGTCTGATGGCAACCCTGCAGCACATAGGGCAGTGATGACCGCCGAAACACCGGGCACAGGCACCACGGCATAACCCTGCTCGCGCAACGCCCGCACCACCACGAAACCCGGGTCAGAAATAAGGGGCGTACCGGCGTCTGTAATTAAGGCCAAAGACTCCCCGGCGTCTAACCAACGCATGATTTGAACAACACGGGCGGCTTCATTATGCTCATGCAGTGAGACCATGGGGCGATCAATGGCAAAATGTTGCAGAAGGTGAGCTGAATGTCTGGTATCTTCCGCGAGGATACGATCGACGTTGCGCAACACCTGCAGGGCGCGCAAGGTTATATCATCCAGATGGCCGATGGGTGTGGCCACAATGTAAAGCGCCGGTACAGGCCGTTGGGCCTTCAGGTCTGACATATATAATGCATCCGATGTTCTGGGGATCTTCTAAAATGACAAATTCAATCGGCTTTCCGCACTGGCGGCGTGGCCTGGCGTTATTCTGCCTTGTGCTGCTAGGCGCCTGTTCAACGACACCGTCGACGGACAGCGCGACGACGGGCACAGCACCCAGCGCACCGACGGAAGAAGCCAGTGTACCGGATTTGCCATTGGATACCGAGCGCCCGATTGACGAACTCGCGCAGGAACTGCCCTCTGACTACGAACAGTCAACATTATTCGAATTGAATCTGACGCCCGACAGCGAATACGCCTACAGCTTAGAACTGGCGAAAATTTTCTATTTGCGACGCGAGCCGGAACAAGCAACACGGCTTTTAAGCACTATACCGTTCAACGAACTGGACCCCTCAGCCCAGCGGGACTACGCCGTGGTGGCGGCGAAAAGCGAACTGGCTTTATTCAATTCGCGCGCTGCGCTGGGTTGGTTAACCGGAGAACAAGCAGCCTTGTTTGATGGTTTGCCCATACCGCAACAAATCGAACTTGGCTTGTTACGCGCTCAGGCTTACAGCTTGGGCAACCAACCCGTGGCGGCGGCACGCGAACGTATCTACTTGCACCCCTTGCTCGACCCGGAACAGCGCAGCGCCAACATCGAAGCCATTTGGCTTGAAATGCAATTTGCGGAACCCGCAGCCATCGAACGGCTCGGCTTGCTAAACACATCCCCTGACTATACGGGTTGGGTAGAACTCGCCGGTCTGTATCACCAACACCAAGATGATCTTGAAACGCTCATGCGGCAGATTGCGCGCTGGCAAGCCCAGAACCCGCAACACCCTGCGGCTCGCCAACTGCCCGTCAGTCTGCTGAGCCTGAGTCAGAGCGTTGCCACACGACCTGACCACATTGCCGTTATCCTGCCGCAATCCGGCCCCTTAAGTCCGGCCGGTGAGGCCATTATGGACGGTTTTATGGCGGCGTATTTCAGTGCCAAGAATGAAGGCCGAAGCGTGCCAGAATTAAGCTTTTACGATGAAGCCAGTGTCAACGATGTCACTGAGCTGATCAGCCAAGCCATCGAAGATGGCGCCGATCTCATCGTTGGACCCTTGAACCGACCGGCCGTTGAAACGGTTGAGCAATACAACTTCAGCCCCATCCCGATTCTGGCCCTCAACCGCACGGACAATCGTACCCAACCCAACCCGCAAGTCATTCAATTCGCCTTAGCGCCAGAAGATGAAGCACAGCAAGCGGCGCAGCAAGCCTTCCAGCAAGGTCATCGTGTGGCCGCCATCATCGTGCCCGAAGGCGACTGGGGACGGCGGGTGGCGGAATCGTTCCGCCGCGAGTGGCGGGCTCTGGGAGGTGAAATGGTGGCCCGACAAGACGTTCGCCCACGCGATGACGGCTTCCGTTATCTTGCGCAGGTCAAAGAACTGCTGAACATCGATGAAAGTGAGCAGCGTGCCCGCGAAATCAACGCGATGATTCCGGGCAATCTCCAGGCCGAGCCGCGGCGGCGGCGTGATATCGACTTGATATTTATGGCGGTGCAACCTGACCAAGCGCGTCAGCTTCGTCCTTTGCTGAATTATCAATACGCCGAAGATTTACCCGTAATGTCCATTTCATCCATTGTGGCAACCGGTAACGGGCAACGTAATTCAGATCTTGACGGTGTACGCTTTCTTGAAATTCCGTGGCAACTGAGTGAACACCCGTTGCAGGATGATTTACGCGCCTTATCACCGGCCCAATACGAACGCTATGCGCGGCTATACGCCATGGGGCTGGACGCCTTCAACCTGGTACCTCGGATGCGTTTTTTACAGCAAGATCCTGCCGCCAGCTACCAAGGCGTTACCGGCACCATCACATTAGCGCCCAACGGACAACTGAATCGTCGCTTACGCTGGGCCGAATTTGTGAATGGTCGTATTATGCCGCTGGACTTGGGCATCGAAGATCCGATCGGCCAAGCGAATGAGTCTTCGGAACCCGCCTCATGAGCCTAGTGATAGGAAACGATGCCGAAACGGCCGCCATGGAATATTTGCAAGCCCAGGGATTGTCCTTGGTGGCGCGCAATGTTCATTGCCGCTGGGGTGAGTTGGATTTGATCATGCAGGACCAACAAGCCCTTGTGTTTGTGGAAGTGAAGGCGCGCACGTCTGAACGATTCGGTGGTGGATTGGGTGCCCTAACCTACGGCAAACAACAGAAGTTGCGCCGCGCTGCACAATGGTATCTGGCGCGCCAAACCAACCCCAACATGGCCTGTCGTTTTGATGTCGTGACTCTGGGTCTATCCGACCAGTCCTGTACCTGGATAAGGAACGCGTTCTAATGAGCGAATTATTGGAGCTCTTAACCGAGCGCACAGTGCAGGCGATCGAACACCTGCAGGAGACAGCAACCGTTTGTCTGGATCGCATGTTGCCGGCCGGTGAATTGCTGAGCGCCACGTTTCTAAACGATGGCAAGGTGATGGTATGCGGTAACGGCCCGAGTGCGGCCTCGGCGCAACTCTTGTCCAGCTATTTACTGCATCGCTTCAGTCACGACCGCCCAGCCTTACCGGCCATTAATTTAAGTAATAATTCCGCATTGATTACCCAAATTGGCGTAGAGTCGAGTATAAATGATGTATTCGCCAAACCGATTCAAGCCCTAGCCCAGCCACAAGACTTGTTGGTTGTGTTTGATCATGGTTCAAAAATTGGCAACCTGATCCAAGCCGTGCAGGCGGCACATAATCGTGGTTTGCGCGTGCTGGCGTTTACCTCGCAATCGGGTGAAGACATACCGTCGGTCTTAACGCCCGATGACATAGAGCTCGCCGTACCACAAACGGGAGCCCGGGCTGTAGAAGCCCACACATTATTGATTCATTTGCTCTGCGAGCTGATTGATTTACACATCTTTGGTACCGAGGAATAGAGGCATGCCCCTGAACATTGACGCCCTTCAAAATGCCCGCATTTCTCCGCGCAGCATGCCCTTGCGAGCTTGGCTGGCGACTACCCTTGGCGCGCTCTGCATTCTCCAAGGATGCAGCACCGTTGGCAGTACCGGCCAAGAAGACAGCGTCGCTCAACCCAGCTTGACGGTGGGGGAGATTATTGACGACAACGCCCTGGAAAACCGTCTCCGTGAGGGCCTACTCAGTGCTGACCCACGCTTTGCCGACGCCCGGCTGTATATCGTTTCGCATAACGCTCGGGTCTTAATGACTGGCCAAGTTGCATCCGCCGATATGATTGCACAAGCGACCGAGGTTGCGCGGAACAACCGACGGATTCGCATTTTGCACAACGAGCTGACGGTCAGCGAATCCCCGAGCCTGGATGTGCGAGCCAGTGATCAATGGATCAGCGTGCGGGTAAAAAGTCGAATGCTAGCAGATGCGGATTTTCCTTCGCGCAAAGTAGTCATTACGACCGAAAATGGTCGGGTATATCTCATGGGACTCGTCAGTGTCGCAGAAGGCCAACAGGCAGAGACCATAGCGGCCAGTGTCAACGGTGTGCAGCGTGTGGTGTCGTTGTTTGATTATTTAGACTGACTGAACTCAGCAAGCCTGACACAGATCAGGGTTTTTTCGCTGAATTGGACTATGCTATTGCGTATGCCCTGAACTCACTCTCTGCGAGGGAGATATCAACATGAACCCGATTCTCGTGTACTTTGATCCAGCGGAAGACAACGTCTCCGCGTTTAAAAAAGCCGCCTATCTGGCGCGCACCTTAAACACCAGCCTGTTTCTTTTCACCACCGGTTATAACAGTTCGTTAGCCAACAATCATCCGGTAGATGCCGAGTCTGGCATCCGCTCGCGTGATGCCTTTATTGGCCGCTTGGAGCAGTCATTAACGGAAGAAGCTAACCTGATCCGAGAGTTGGGAGTAGACGTTTCGGTGAAAGCTGTCTGGGATAAGAGTCCGTGGCATGCTATAGCAACCTTGCTGGAAACTGAATGGTTTGAATTCATCATCAAAGGCACGCATCATCAAAACGTGATGCAGCGAACTTTTTTCAGCTCAACCGATTGGGATCTGATTCGTTGCAGCCCGCTGCCCGTATTATTGGTGAAATCCGAGCCCTGGCCAGCGGAACATTTGCATTTAACGGCGTGCGTCGACCCGATTGAACACGATGATCAGCCCAAAATTCTGGACAAAGCCATCGTAATGCAAGGTAAGGCCTGGCAAGACCAGCTTAAATCCACGTTAGATGTGCTGAATGTATACGACCCTACACCCTTCATGGTGTACATGGACCCACCCATTCCCGACACCACACCGATTACGGAAGCCTTGGCCGCCCAACATCAAGAAGCGCTGAACGCCTTACTGAATGAATGCGGATTACCGCCTGAACAAGGGCGTTTGGAAGCAGGCACACCAACAGCGACCATCCCTGATGTGTTGTATGAAGGTAACACGCACATCGTGATTATGGGCGCGCAAACACGTGAAGGACTAGGTCGGTGGCTGATTGGACACACCGCGGAAAAGGTATTGGATCGCATAACCTGTGACATTCTCGTCATCAAAACCGGTTAGTCCGCAGCAGGGTGATGACCACAACGTGCCATCACCCTTTGTTTAGCATTGCCACAGCCACTCAGCCCGCTACAATACGCACTCTTTCTTTTTCAGTAGAAGCATCCCTGCGCAATGGACCGTCTAACTCTACAACCGCTTGCCCGTGCTGATGGTGAAGTCACCATTCCCGGCTCAAAAAGCCTATCCAATCGCATTCTCTTGCTGGCCGCTTTAGCGGAGGGCACCACAGACATCGTTAACCTACTCGACAGCGATGACATCGCCCGCATGCTTGAAGCGCTGACTGCGCTGGGTGTTCCCTACACGCTGAGCTCCGACAAAACCCAGTGCACCGTAACTGGCCTGGGCCAGGCGTTCCGCACAGCTGACCCTATGGCACTCTTTTTAGGCAATGCCGGTACGGCCATGCGCCCGTTAACAGCAGCCCTGTGCTTAGGCGAGGGTGACTATCGTCTGGAAGGCATCGCACGGATGTATGAGCGCCCCATTGGTGATCTCGTCGATGCTTTACGCCAACTCGGGGCCGACATCGAATATTTAGGGCAAGAAGGCTTCCCACCCTTGCGCATAAAAAGCACCGGTTTGCGCGGCGGTCGGGTAGCGATTAAGGGTAATATTTCCAGCCAGTTTCTTACCGCGTTACTGATGAGCGCGCCGCTGGCCGACAACGACCTCACCATTGTGGTTGACGGTGAATTGGTGTCTAAACCCTATATTGATATCACTCTGGATGTGATGGCCAAGTTTGGCGTTACGGTAGAAAATCGGGACTATCAGGAATTTGTGATTCGCGGCCAACAGACCTATCGCTCACCCGGCCGTATTATGGTCGAGGGTGATGCCTCGTCGGCCTCGTATTTTCTCGCTGCAGGCGCCATTGCAGGGGGGACGGTGCGCGTGCACGGGATTGGCACGGCGTCGGTGCAAGGCGATGTGAAGTTCGCCGAAGTACTCGCGCAAATGGGTGCAAAGGTCACCTACAGTGACTACTGGATTGAAGTGACCAAAGGGGAGCTCAACGGTGTCGACGTGGATCTCAACCACATTCCCGACGCTGCTATGACTATTGCAACCACTGCCCTGTTTGCCAAGGGGCCCACCGCCATTCGTAACGTCTACAACTGGCGCGTTAAAGAAACCGACCGCCTGCATGCCATGGCAACAGAACTGCGCAAACTGGGCGCGGAGGTGGAAGAAGGCAACGACTACATTGTCATTCAGCCGTTGCAAACATTGAAAGCGGCCAACATCGAAACCTATGATGACCACCGTATCGCCATGTGCTTCTCGTTGGCCGCGTTCGGCAACGCGCCAATCACGATATTAGACCCTGGTTGTACAGCGAAGACATTTCCCACCTATTTTGCTACCTTTCGCTCCATCACGACGGATGCATCGGTCGACTAACGAATTTTTTAACGAACCTTGAGGAACACCCCATGAGCTACAACTCGATTCCAGCCGGTAAAGACTTACCAAACGACTTTTATGTGGCCATTGAAATCCCCGCCAACAGCAGCCCGATCAAGTACGAAATCGACAAAGATGCCGATGCGCTGATGGTCGATCGCTTTATGGCAACACCCATGTTCTATCCCGCCAACTACGGTTACATTCCGCAAACGCTGGCCGACGATGGCGATGCCCTCGACGTTCTGGTGGTCACACCGTACCCGGTTCAACCCGGTTCGGTGATTCGTGCACGTGCCATTGGCATCCTGGAAATGACCGACGAAGCCGGTTCAGATGCCAAACTGATTGCCGTACCGCACCAGAAATTGACCCGTTTGTATGACCATGTGAACGAAATTGAAGACTTGCCCGAATTATTGATTGAACAAATCAAACACTTCTTCGAGAACTATAAAGACCTCGAAAAAGGCAAATGGGTAAAGGTTGATGGCTGGAAGAATGCAGATGCTGCACGCGCTGCTATTATGGAAGCAGCAGCGGCTTATAAAGGCTAAGCCATCGGGCGTACCTACCCTTTAGGCCGACAGGGCAACCTGTCGGCGAACACAAAGAGAACAGCATTATGAGCAACACACCCGCAGATTTGAAATACACCATTACCCATGAATGGATCTTCACCGAAGGTGACGTCATCACCGTGGGCATCACCGACTTCGCACAAGAGCAATTGGGCGACGTGGTGTTTGTTGACTTGCCCGATGTGGATTCGGAAGTCACCGCGGGCGACAGCATTGCGGTCGTTGAATCGGTGAAGGCCGCTTCCGACATTTATTCACCGGTCACCGGCACCATCATTGCCATTAATGAAGCGCTCCAAGATGCGCCCGAACTGGTCAATAGCGACCCCTTCGAGGACGGCTGGTTCTTTAAAATCAAAGTGCATGATGTGTCTGAGTTGGAAGGCTTCATGGACGCCGACTCCTACATCGACCAATGTGCAGACGCATAAACCCTTTTCTAGGAGATGAACATGACCCCCATGTTACTGACGATCATAGCGGACGACCGACCCGGCATTGTGGAAGCAGTGGCCGATGTCATCTCCACGCATCAAGGTAATTGGCTGGAAAGTCAGTTAGCCAATCTGGCGGGTAAGTTTGCCGGTATCGTACGAATCGAACTTCCCGAAGATCAGGTCACAGCATTGAGCACAGCGTTGGCTGAACTGCACAGCAAAGGCATTAAGGTCAGCATTGACGAAGGCAATCAGCGCGTACAGGGCGGCCAGGCGCGGGTAAAAATCACCGTAACCGGCAGTGACCGACCCGGCATTGTGCGCGAAATCACCGCTTTGCTGGCGCGCCAGCAGGTGAACGTATTGAGCATGAATACACAATGCGAACTAGCGCCCATGTCAAACGACCACTTGTTTGTCGCCACCGTTCAGGTGGTGTTGCCTGACAGCATGGATGAACACGATCTGGCAGAGACGCTAGAAGGCATTTCAACCGACTTAATGGTCGATACCGACGTTTTAGCAAAGCTCTGAGTTACGCCTCGCCGTTATAGGTCGTAACAACAACCCGGTTACGGCCTTGCCGTTTGGCCCTGTACAGAGCCTGATCGGCAACGTCCAGCAAGCGATCGACATTGTCCGCCGGCGCGACAGAACTGGCATCGGCTAACCATAACGCACCAATACTGACCGTCAAGACCGGGGCAACCGAAGATGCCGGATGCTTGATGTCCATAGCCTCGATGGCCACCCGAATGGCATCAGCCCGCTGTTCGGCTTCTGCTTCCGACATGCCATTTATGATCAGCACAAACTCTTCACCGCCTGAACGCGCCGCGAACTCGGTCGCGCGATGGGTAAGCTCCCTGAGAACATTACCCACTTGCCGCAAAGCGTCATCTCCCGCCAAGTGCCCTTGCGTATCATTAAATTCCTTAAAATGATCCAAATCGAGGATCATCCACAGCATGGACTGTTGGTGCCGCTTGGCTTGCCGGAACATGATATCGGCAACTTCGTCCAACGCGCGTTTATTGGCCAAACCTGTTAGCCCGTCCGTATTGGATAAATCTTGCAAACGCGCTTGTTGTTCCTGACCCAACACCACGGCCCGATTGAAGGCCAAGCGAATGTCTTCAAGTTCGTTGAGCGGGAATTTATGCGCCAACTCGGACAGCTGTTTGGCTTCGACCATGCGTTTTATGCGAGCCGCATTGTGCTCTAAAGGCCGGACCAGGCGCAGCTCCACAATCCACAAAATGACCAAGGGCACGGCCAACAACCCAAGCATGAGCATCACCGTACCCACCGATAACATCGGTGGCACTTGCGAAAATTCGTGCTCGATCTGAATCCCCATCACCGGTAGACCGGTGTGTTGATCCAATAGCGCTCGTGTACGCTGCCAGTCAATACCCGCCTCTAAAACCCCGGCGCTGAGCGGCAGCCATTCTTCCGGTTCATGCTCTAGCGCCAACATCGCCAAAGGCAAACGGGTCATTTCCGTTAATTCCGAGAGATCTTCCTGAGTAAACAATTTAATGAATACGAGATATCCGACGGGTGCTCGATCCGCATTCGATGTACTGATGGTTGAAACAGCCATATGTGCCGGACCTAGGGCACTGGTTATCCACTCCGAATGCAAGAGGAAGCCATCGTCATCTT
The DNA here is from genome assembly GCF_042650105.1 of Salinispirillum marinum. Lineage (NCBI taxonomy): Bacteria > Pseudomonadati > Pseudomonadota > Gammaproteobacteria > Oceanospirillales > Saccharospirillaceae > Salinispirillum > Salinispirillum marinum. Next base: position 243,214 of record NZ_JBHSAL010000001.1, read on the forward strand.
CTGTACTGTCCATGCTGCGCAGACGCGCAATGACATCAATATCCAGTGACGAAAAAGGCAACAAAGATTGGCTTCTAGGATCATAGCCCTGTTCAAATACCACTTGGAACTCGGCGTTGAGATATTGAATACCGATCAACCCCAAGTCATCAAAGGTTCCTGTGGTGATATTGGTGGGTATATAGTTCGGAAATTGTTGCGGGGCTTGGACAAACGCGTAACTGTCATCCCAATAGGCCCAGTCTTCCAAGACCAATTCTATTCGAGTTAATGAAAACTTCAGGGCGTTGTCGACACTGGCGACCTCACGCAACTGAATGCCTTCCAACAAGGCAGCCTCTCTGGGAAGCTCATAGAAGAATCGATAACCAAACGCCAAACCGAGTACTAAGAAGGTATACAACAGCATCAAGCGAGCAACGTAGTGGCGTATCTTGACTGTCTTGTGCGCCGTATCCGCGGCTTTCGGCGAGGTCAATTTCGCACTGCCCGGTGTGGCGCCCGAATGCTCAGGTGGGATACTCGGCATCATTCCCCTCCAGCCGGTGCGAGACTCCGCACGGATCGTTGCTGCGTTGTTGGCTAAACGGTGCGCGCCATGATCAATGCATGTTCACGCCCGTTAGGTTTTCGCGGGTAGTAATTCTCCCGAATCCCTACAACATGGAAGTCGAGCTTATGGTACAGCGCCTGTGCGGTATCGTTTGATTGCCTGACTTCTAAAAATACCTCTAAGGCACCCGCATCTTCGCAGGCTTGAAAAGCCCGCTGGAGCAATTGCGAGCCGATACCTTGGCGCTGTTGGTCGGCCGCCACCGCGACATTCAGAATCGACATCTCATCCGCCACCAATAACCCAACACAAAAACCGACAATGCGTCCGTCCGTTTCCGCCACACAGCTCCAATGATAGGGCTTAAAAGCACGCTCCATAGCATCTCTACTCCAAGGATGGCTCGTGACTTCTGACTCCAAGGCAAGACAGAACGGTATATCGTCCATTGTCATGGAACGGAACTGCATAGTCAGCGGGACATCCAAGGCTGTAAACGCTGCCAAAACGCTTTTTTCAGACCCGGCAAATGCAATAACTCACTGCTGCTTGGCCCTAAAAGGCAGGAAACATCGCCCCATTGCCAGGGTTGACGCATATCGACACCCTCCTTTGCGCACGCCAGCAATTCAGCCCCTTGCTCGCCCAGTAATAGCAATTTATGGATAGCCCCGGTTTGCTGGACAGCTTGCCATTTCTGCGCCAAATAGAACTGTGCTTCTTCCATATCGTGTTTTATGGACCGATTAACAAACAGTGGCCAATCAATCCATTGATTGAACGTCGCTCGCGCTTCACCGGTGAGCACAAACCCCAACGCATGGAGCAGCCGATCCGCTGCTTGTGCCTGCGCCACCGGCATGTGCTTGGGCCGAGTGTCCACGATCAGCCAGCCATCACGTGCCCACCATTGTTGTTGAAATTCTATCCCATTCTGACGAGAGGGTGCCGTTGTTCGGGGTGTCGGCGCCGACACAGCGGGCGGAGCATCCAAAGCCTGCGCACCGGGCGTAACCGGTGCCACTGTTTCTTTTGCTAACGGTTGTGGCGCTCTTTTCGGGACATCAACGGGCACTTCTTGAGTTGGCGCTGTGCCGCCCGACGGCACGGAAAGCGGTTGTTGGCGCACCATTACATTCGGTTGGACCGCCAATGTTTCGTCTTCCGGCCACACGGACACTGCACCACTGGCTACAGGAATACGCGCATACCAAGGCGCAATACCCATAGCCGCGAGGTAAGTCCGGCGCACGGACTCTTGCTGCGCCAGGTCAGACGCTGTTGGTTCATTCACCGACACCTGGTCGCTACACCGTGATTTGAGGATTGAGTTTACCTTCTTGGGTCAGCAGATTGAGTGCATGAATATAGGCTTTAACCGCCGATACTACGATGTCCGTGTCCGCACCTTTGCCATTCACGATCCGCCCGCCTTTTTCCAAACGGACGGTTGACTCACCTTGTGATTCGGTGCCTTCAGTGACCGCATTGACCGAGAAAATCTGTAAGTTCGCCCCGCTCTGCGCCACTTTTTCAATGGCCTTGAACGACGCATCAACTTGCCCATCGCCCTCACATTGCGTTTCTACCAACACGCCATCCACTTTTAACTTCAGTGTTGCCGTCGGTTTACCACCATAAACGGCGGCAGTGCTCATATCTTCCAACGCGTAGCGTTCAGGCACTGTTTTCGGGCCACTTTCCGACAACAGCGCGTGCAAATCTTCATCAAAAATTTCGTGTTTGCGGTCCGCTAAATCTTTAAAGCGACCAAACACATTCATGAGCTGGTGTTCATCCCCAATAACGTAGCCCAACTCTTCCAAGCGGGCCTTCAGCGCATTGCGGCCGGAATGTTTACCCAACACCATGCGGTTGGTGTGCCAGCCGACGTCTTCCGCCTTCATGATTTCATAGGTTTCACGGTGCTTTAATACACCGTCCTGGTGAATACCTGCTTCATGGGCAAAGGCGTTTGCGCCGACAATGGCTTTGTTCGGTTGTACCGGAAAACCCGTAACGGACGACACCAAGCGAGACGTAGGAACAATCAAGCGCGTATCTAGCTGGGTCGATACCGAGAAAAGATCAGGGCGGGTGCGTACTGCCATCACGATTTCTTCCAGAGAGGCATTACCCGCACGTTCGCCCAAACCGTTGATCGTACATTCCACTTGGCGCGCGCCAGCCGAGACCGCCGCCAAAGAGTTCGCCACCGCCAACCCCAAATCGTTATGGCAATGCACCGAAAAAATGGCCTTGTCGGCGTTCGGAATACGATTCAATAATTGTTTGATTAAGTCCCCGAACTGCTCAGGTATAGCATAACCCACGGTGTCGGGAATATTGATGGTGGTGGCACCGGCATCAATCGCCTTCTCAATAATACGGCACAGAAAATCGACTTCACTGCGCCCCGCGTCTTCGCAAGAAAACTCCACATCATCCACATAACTCCGCGCCGTTTTCACCGCATGCACCGCACGTTCAACCACTTGGTCCGGCTCCATCAACAGCTTGTACTTCATGTGGATGGGCGACGTTGCAATAAAGGTATGAATCCGGGCTCGATTGGCACCTTTCAAGGCCCCCGCAGCGCGTTCCAGATCCCCATCGGTAGCCCGCGCCAAACTGCAAATTGTGCTGTCCTTCACCGTTTGCGCAATGGCTTGTATCGCGTCGAAGTCACCCGGACTGGCAGCGGCAAAACCGGCTTCGATAACGTCCACTTTCATCTTTTCAAGATTCGTTGCGATGCGTACTTTCTCTTCCAACGTCATAGACGCACCGGGGCTTTGCTCGCCATCGCGCAGGGTGGTGTCGAAAATCACTAAATGATCGGTAGCACTCATGGAATCACTTCGCCTCGTTGCGGGATCTGTTGTGTTTTAATGCGCAAATTTATAGCACAAAGCGCCCTACCAAACCAGCGCACACAGCGCTTTAGTGGGGATTCATCCTAGAGGCTTCACAGCGACTTTTTGCCGATACATCAACCCCAAAATAACCATTCGGAGATCACCCGCACTATTAGGCGAAATTCTGTTATCAGACCGGATACGAAAAGAATTAACCTGTGCTACGCTACGCATCCTTTTGACCCACTGACTGGTCAACTTTGAAACGAAATCCGGTACAATGGAAACGTTTTCAAACGCAAGACCACATCGCCCCAGTTTTCAACCAACGTAGGAACCGAAATGGATCACGTTATGCCCTCGCAGCAGCGAGCGGCGTCGCATTGGCGACCCACCATTACATATTTTTTGATGTTCATCGGCATTGGCTTGATCGGTGGAATTCTAGGCCCTGCCTTGCCATTTCTGGCCGAGCAAAGCGGTTCAACCATGAGCCAGATCGCCATTTTGTTCACCGCACGAGCATTGGGCAATATGCTCGGCTCCGTCATTTCCGGCCTCTTACTCGACCGGTTTAAAGGTCACCGGGTGCTGTTGGGCATGATTACTCTGGCCGTTATCGGTATGTTTTTAATGCCTATAAGCCCACTATTGATCGTTATGACCGTGGTCATCTTCGTACTGGGCTTTGCCGAAGTGTCGATGAATGCGGGTGGCAATGTCATGACCATGTGGTTGCACCGGGAACGTTCCGGCCCGTTCATCAGCACCTTGCATTTTTGCTACGGCGTTGGCGCCATGGTGGTGCCGTTGATCATCATGGTTGCGGTTAATAATGGGGTGTCGGTTCTATGGGCTTTTTGGCTGGTGGCCATTTATGTGGTCGGTGTAGGGATATTTCTTGCTCCGCAACGCAGCCCGATCAGCCCCGCGAACGACGGCAGTGACCACGTTGACAAGGTATACGACAAGGTGGTTTTTATCGGCTTGTTGGTATTGTTTGCCTTTTACGTTGGCATGGAAATGACCTTCGCCGGCTGGATCACTACCTACGGCGTCATCAACGGCATGACGCAAGGCGATGCTGCCTTCTTGGTGTCTATATTCTGGTTCAGTTTATCGATGGGGCGGTTGCTGGCGATTCCTATCCTGCGCGCTGGCTACTTCACTGTTCTGCTTTACAGTTGCTTAGGCTTGGCCATTGCCATGATGCTAAGCCTGTATTTTGGCTGGCTGGATTTGTACGTACTCACGTTGATTTTCGGTTTGTCGTTGTCGGCTATTTTCCCAACATTATTCACCCTGGGTAATCAATTAGTGTCGTTGAACGGCAAGCGTACAGGCATGATTTTCCTCGCCGCTGGCTTGGGTGCGATGGTAGCACCTACCATGATTGGCCCGCTGATCGAAAACTTCGGCACCGATGCGCTACCGATATTGCTGGCGGCTATGCTGAGCATGAAAGCCGTGGGCTTAGCCTTGATTCTGTTGCGCCAGCGTATGACTCGCCAGCGGCCGGCTTAGCTTGGCGATTGCGCCACCACCACGGGCTTTCGGGGTGTGCCTCCGGCGCTCCACGGCAGGCCGGGAGTTGCGCCTTGAGGCACACTCCCTACGCCCATGGCTAATACCTCACCGAGGCAAAGAAGTTGGTGAGGTATTTTATGAACATTACCAGCAACTGCTCCTCGGCAATTGCTCCTGCGTTGCTCTACCTCCGGCATCCATGCCGTCGTGCGTTGCTGGCATATAGGGCCATGGAAGGCCTGTATGCCGAGAATGCAGGAGCAATTCTCGGGGTCCGCCCATCCATGGGCATTACTGGCAACTGCTCCTGCGTTGCCAGCATACCGCCCATCCATGGGCATTACTGGCAACTGCTCCTGCGTTGCCAGCATACCGCCCATCCATGGGCATAAAAAAGGCGCCACAAAGGCGCCAAAGGTTTTGCTTGAATAGGATTACCGGGCAACCTTGGCATCTACGCTGATTTTACCGGCGCCGTGCGCAACCAAGACCAAGAAACCACCGGCAATGGTCACGTTCTTCATGAAACTGATCATTTCCATCTGGTTGCTAGGATCGAAGTGGAACAAGAAACCTGAAACCAGCGAAAAACCTGCTAACAACACAGCCGCAATGCGAGTTTGGTAACCCACCAACACGAACAAACCACCCACAACCTCAACCAAGATTGTTGGATAAATCAAGATACCGGGCACGCCCATCATCTCCATATACCCTTGAGTGCCTGCAATGGCGCCAATTTTACCCCATCCACTGGTGATGAAGATTACGGACAATAAGACTCGACCAACCAATTCAACAACGGGATACAGTGCTTTCATAACATTTCCTTCAATTAAGTTGAGTTAACTGGCTCCACGTTTGGAAGCCATGAGGCGCACTTTAGGCGCGAAACCAAGACAGGAATAGCGAAAGAATTCGACGTTGAAATTGAATTAATTTGAATAAGTTGATGCTCTTTATTGATCGGGCATCATCTGGTGTAATACCCCCTTGATAAAAGGACCCCGCGCCATGTCGTTGCCTAATCACGAATTTCTGGACTTCTTTCGTAGTACCAGTCCCTACATTCATGCTCATCGCGGTAAAACACTGGTGGTGTGTTTGTCGGGTGAAGCCATTGAGGATGGTGGGACTACGTTGATTCAAGACCTCGCCTTACTGCGCAGTTTAGGCTTGCGCTTGGTGGTGGTTTTTGGCGCGCGCCCGCAAATTTCACGTGCGTTGGAAGCCGCAGGGTTACCGGACGACTTCAGCGACAACCTCCGCGTCACCACGGCCGACACGCTGAATCATGTGATTGGTGCCGCGCAACAAATGTTGGTGCATCTGCAAGCCGATTTTTCGCGCGGCCTGATCAACAGTCCCATGTATGGCGCAGCGGTACGAACCGTAACGGGGAACTACGTGTACGCCAAACCGCGCGGTATTCTTAACGGGGTTGATCTGCAATTCACTGGCACGGTCAGAAGGGTCGCAGGCGAAGACATCCGGCATCAATTGGACGCTGGCAACGTGGTATTGGTGCCACCGTACGGCTTTTCTCTGACCGGCGAGCTGTTTAATCTCAATGCGCTTGAAATCGCCCGTGATTGCGCTAAAGCCGTACGGGCAGACAAGCTGGTTATTTTAGGCCATATGGCACCGTCGTTGCCGGACCCGATAGATATCAGCCAACTGACACCACAGCAACTGAACGAGCGCCTTGCCTCAGTGCAGCCAGACAGTCCGGGCTATCTGGAAGCACAAACGGCCTTACTGGCCTGTCAACAAGGTACGCCACGGGTCCACCTCTTACCGGCGACCGAGCAAGGGGGTTTATTACGCGAACTCTATACCCGTGACGGTTGCGGCATCATGGTAACGCGAGATGAATATGATACGTTCCGCCCAGCCCGGAGTGATGACATCGGTGGCATTTTGGCGCTACTGAAGCCGTTGGAAGACGAGGGTATTCTAGTTCGCCGTTCCCGCGAGTTATTGGAACAGGAAGTGGATCATTTCGTGGTGAACGAACGAGACGGCATGATCATTGGCTGCGCTGCGCTGCACCCATTTCCGACCGAACAAGAACACCAAGCCGAACTGGCCTGTGTGGCTGTCCATGCCGACTACCAGGTGAACGGACGTGGCACTCAGCTATTGAAGCATATTGAACAAAAAGCACTTCAGGCAGGCGTTAAACAACTGTTTTCCCTGACTACCCATACCACGCACTGGTTTCTCGAACATGGCTTTCGAGTCGGTAAAGTCAGCGACTTGCCAGACCAACGTCAAGCCTTATACAACTATCAACGCAACTCCAAGGTGCTTATTAAGACCCTTGCAGCCACCAAATAATTCAGCTTCTCAGGTATTGATGTGACTTTTTATTCCCGTTTACAAGCCCGCTGGCAAGCCACCGACTCATTGGTCTGTGTGGGGTTAGACCCGCAACCCGAGCTGTTTCCGGCGCAATTTTCCACCGAAGCGCAGCCCATCCTGGCGTTCAACAAAGCTATTATTGATGCGACGCATGATCTGGTCTGTGCCTTTAAACCGCAGATCGCGCATTACGCGGCCGTGGGCGCCGAAGACCAACTGCAAGCTACGATGGATTACATTCGCGCCGAGTACCCTGACATTCCAATCATCTTGGACAGCAAGCGCGGCGACATTGGCTCCACCGCGACCATGTATGCCTTGGAAGCCTTTGAGCGTTATCAAGCTGATGCGGTCACCATCAACCCCTATATGGGCTGGGATACCATCGAACCCTTCGCGCGATACACCGATAAGGGCGTTATCGTACTGTGTCGCACCTCCAATGGTTCCGCCAGTGAACTGCAGAACCTGGCATTAGCCTCGGGTAAAACCTTGTTTGCCCGCGTCGCCCAGCAGGCGGCCCAAGTCTGGAATACACACAAAAACCTTGCCTTGGTCGTAGGCGCTACCGCACCGGCCGAGCTGGCCGAAGTGCGCGCTCTGATCGGTGATATGCCCATTTTGGTGCCCGGTTTGGGTGCTCAGGGTGGCGATACTGAAGCCGTAATGAAAGCCGGATTGGACAGCCAAGGGGCGGGACTGATCATCAATTCATCACGTGGCGTTCTGTACGCCAGCAAAGGAACCGATTTCGCTGAAGCGGCACGTGCGGAAACCCTCAAATTGCGTGATCTGGCCAACCGGTATCGCTCATGATGCGTCTTGCGAGTGCGCTACTGCTGGCCCTTTGTGCCACGTTCGGAGCGGCTGCGGTGCAGGTCACGGATGATGCAAACAATGTCGTTACGCTAGATCAGCCAGCAAAAAGGGTCATCAGCCTGCTACCACACGCCACGGAACTGTTGTTCGACATTGGGGCGGGGCCGGCACTGGTTGGCGTCGATGAATACAGTAACTATCCGGCAGCAGCACAAGATATTCCCCGCGTTGGGGACTACTTTGCCCTCAATCTTGAAGTCATACTCGCCTTGCAACCCGACCTCATTATCGCTTGGCCGAATGGCAACTCTGCTGCGCAGTTGGAACGGCTCGCCGCGTTCAATATACCAGTCTATTTGAGTGACCCGCAAAACGTCGGAATGATCGTTGAAAACCTGCGCGATTTGGGCCGTCTGACCGACCAAAGCGACCGGGCCGAACAAGTCGCCATGGGCTTCGAGGACGCCATGAAAGACTTGCAGCGCCGTTTTAGTGACCGCGAACCGGTTCGGGTATTCTATCAAGTCTGGCACGACCCCATTTTCACCATCAGCGGCGACAACTTCATCGGCGAACTGATCACCTACTGTGGCGGTGTGAATGTATTTGCTGATGCCCCTGTACTTGCCCCGCAAGTCGGCCGCGAAAGCGTACTGGCCGCGAACCCTGAAGTCATTCTAGGCGGAGGCTCCGACGGCACCGGCTTGGACATCTGGCGCACGGTTACAGACCTGAGTGCGGTGCGCCAAGGCCACCTCTATACCCTGAACACCGGTCATCTTTCCCGCCCTACCTTAGGCTTGGTGACAGGCGGCGAAGCCTTATGCACAACCATTGACCGGGCACGTGCCCAATAATTGATGCCTGTCTCGGATCCGGTCAGTATTTTCTCACTTTGGGCTTGCCCTTCATGCTCGGCCCTCTATACTGATCTAGAAAACAACACTCTACGGAGGATAGCGAATGTCAAAATTGGGTCGTATTTTAGTAGCTGGTTTATTAGCAGGCGTGATGGCCACCAGTGTTCAAGCAGTTGAGTATTGGACGGGTGGTGTAGGTATTGAGTCACGCGCCCAGGCACCTGAACAAAATACCTATGTTGAGTTCTTCAACATTGAAGGGAATTATCTAGCGGAAATCTGGTTCACGCTGAGTGACCGCGAGGGTAACATACTCGCTGAAGGCCTCACTGATGGCCCTTGGGTCGTCATGAATCTCCCTAACGGCACGTATCGCATTCGCGGCGAGCGCTTGGAGAATGCTGAGATGCAGGCCGCTTGGTTTACAGTTACCGGTAGCCAGCGTCAAATCGTCGGCTTGAAGTACCAGTCTGAATAAGGGGTATTTCCGTCCTTGTTGATGCTAATAACCCGCCTTTCGGCGGGTTATTTTTGTCTGACAGATTCTGACCGTTAAGCTCAAACGCAGCGCACGCCTGTGCCTTTCAAACCACAGTACCCGTTCGGATTTTTGTGTAAATACTGCTGATGGTAAGTCTCAGCATAGTAAAACGGCACGGCCTGCCGTATCTCGGTCGTGATTTCACCTTTGCCTGCCGCCGTTAATGCCTGTTGGTATCGCCTTGCACTTTCCTGAGCCAAAGTTTCTTGTGCCGAGCTATGGACATAGATGGCCGACCGATATTGCGAACCGATGTCATTGCCTTGCCGCATGCCTTGTGTTGGGTCATGCGCCTCCCAGAACACTTGCAACAAGGTTTCCAAGCGGACTACCGAAGGATCGTAAACCACCAACACGACTTCCGTATGCGCCGTGCGCCCGGTGCAGGTTTCTTCATAGGTCGGGTTAGGCGTATACCCGCCGGCATAACCCACTGCAGTAGTGTGGACACCCGGTATTGTCCAAAACAGCCGTTCAGCGCCCCAAAAACAGCCTAAACCCAAAATCACATGGTCCAAATGTTCCGGGAACGGGCCAACGATGGGCCGTCCGTGTACCGCATGCTGCGCCGCAACGCTCAAGGGCGTCGAACGCCCCGGTAAAGCTTCGGCTGCTGATGCGGGCATGCTGGTTTTCGAAAAAAGACCCATATATCCTCCGTATGAACGATCAAAGTTGCTGCTTTGCAGTACCCTGTCTATAGTGTGTACAACCGCTTCGACAGCGGTGACCAAAACTACGTTGAGACTTGAACGATGGATGATAACCGCCGCTTCACACGCCTGCCACTTGAAGCTCGTGCCTGCTTGGTGCTACCCAGCGTTACCCTTGATGGTGAAGTGCATGACATCAGTTTAAAAGGTGCATTGTTTCTCGCCCTGAGTGACGACCTGCCGGACAACTGCCGAGGCACAGAAGGCACATTGAACATCGAACTCAATGACAACGATCTTATGCTTACTATGCATGTCCGCGTGGCCTATGTCGATGGACATCACGCCGGGCTGGCGCTCACCACCGTCGGTATCGACAGTGCATCGCACCTGCGTCGCTTAGTAGAACTCAATTTGGGTAACGAAGAATTGTTGGAACGCGAACTCGCATTATTGTGGGATAACCGCTGAACGAAACGTATTCAATCTCCTGACACGACTTACCTTGGCGCTTGCCTGTTAATTCCCGTAAAATTCCCTCATCACTATTATAAGCCAGCGCTCTCCGGACGCGCTCAGCAGGAGTCAATATGCCTACGTACCGTTCCTACACCACCACTCAAGGTCGCAACATGGCGGGTGCCCGAGCACTCTGGCGCGCCACCGGCATGAAAGATGGAGATTTTCAGAAACCCATCATTGCCGTCGTGAACTCTTTCACGCAGTTTGTACCGGGCCACGTCCACCTGAAGGATATGGGCCAACTGGTAGCCCGCGAAATTGAAGCCGCAGGCGGTGTAGCGAAAGAATTCAATACCATCGCCGTGGATGACGGTATCGCCATGGGTCACGACGGTATGCTGTACAGCCTCCCAAGCCGTGACCTAATCGCCGATTCGGTGGAGTACATGGTGAATGCCCACTGCGCTGATGCCATGGTCTGCATTTCCAACTGCGACAAAATCACACCCGGAATGCTGATGGCCGCCATGCGCGTCAATATCCCCGTCATCTTCGTTTCCGGCGGACCGATGGAAGCCGGTAAAACCAAGTTAATTGACCACGGCCTGGACTTGGTGGACGCCATGGTGATGGCCGCTGATGACAGCGTTGACGATGAAACCGTTGCGGAAATCGAACGCTCGGCATGTCCAACCTGTGGCTCCTGCTCCGGTATGTTCACCGCCAACTCGATGAACTGTCTGACCGAAGCTATTGGTCTCAGCTTGCCCGGCAATGGCACCGTCGTGGCGACGCACGCCGACCGAGAGCGCCTGTTCAAAGAAGCCGGCCACCGTATCGTTGAGATCACCAAACGTCACTACGAGCAGGACGACTACAGCGTATTACCGCGCAGCATCGGCAGTAAAAAAGCCTTTGAAAACGCCATGATGCTCGACATCGCCATGGGTGGCTCTACGAACACTATTCTGCACCTGTTAGCCATCGCGCTGGAAGCCGAAACCGATTTTACCCTGCAGGATATGGATCGCTTGTCGCGCTACATACCGCAATTATGTAAAGTCGCCCCGAACACGCAGAAGTACCACATTGAAGACGTACACCGTGCCGGTGGCATCATGGGCATATTAGGCGAACTGGCGCGTGCTGGTTTGCTGCACACAGACGTGCCGACCGTGCATAGCGCCACCATGGCGGAGGCCTTAGCCGCTTACGACATCATGCAAACGCAAGACAGTGCCATAAAAGAGTTTTACCGTGCCGGCCCGGGTGGCGTTCGGACTCAAGTCGCGTTTAGCCAAGCAGCGCGCTGGCCAACCCTGGATGGTGACCGCGCAAATGGCTGCATCCGTGACCTTGAACACGCCTATTCGAAAGAAGGTGGCTTGGCTGTCTTGTTCGGCAACATAGCCGAAGATGGTTGTGTCGTCAAAACGGCGGGTGTTGACGAATCCATTCACGTCTTTGAAGGCAAAGCCAAAATCTTTGAAAGCCAGGACTCTGCCGTTAAGGGCATCCTTGCCGACGAAGTAAAAGAAGGCGATGTGGTTATTATTCGCTATGAAGGCCCGAAAGGAGGCCCTGGTATGCAGGAAATGCTATATCCCACAAGTTACCTGAAATCCAAGGGTTTAGGCAAAGCCTGCGCCCTGTTGACTGATGGTCGATTCTCCGGTGGCACGTCGGGCCTATCCATTGGCCATGCTTCGCCTGAGGCGGCAGCGGGTGGTGCCATCGCCTTGATCGAAGACGGCGACACGATTCTGATCGACATCCCGAATCGCAGCATTAACTTGCAAATCAGCGATGCACAAATGGCTGAACGCCGCGCTGCTATGGAAGCCAAAGGCAAAGACGCCTGGAAGCCAGCGGAACAGCGTGTGCGCAAATTGACGGCTGCACTGAAAGCCTATGCGCTGCTTGCCACCAGTGCCGACAAAGGTGCGGTGCGCGATCTGAGTAAACTCGACTAAACCCATGTCTGCAGGGCGACCAAGCTTCCGGGCTGGTCGCCGCAGCGTGTTTCGCTTATGCTCCCAGCCGGGCAGCACCCTCTGAAACGTGTCGAGAACCCCATGCCCTATCGCCGCTACATTACTATCAGCGTTGTAATACTGATGCTGTGGCCTGCTCTGGGTTGGCTTTGGCTGCATCAGCACGGTGACCGCATTGCCGGGAATACTGAGGCTTGGTTCAGCGACCACATGACACAACACCTAGGCTCTGCATGGCAAAGCACGGAGTTTGAGTATCAACCCGGCATTCTCCCTCGCCTGAGTGTCCAAAATGCCAGCTTTCTTCTGCATGGCACAACCGAGCCCCTTTCCTTGGCCAACGCAATACTGCGTCCGCGCTGGTATAGCCCATGGGTGTTCCGGTGGTTGCCTCAGCGACTCGACATTCATCAAGCCAGCCTGCTGCTGCCTATAGCCCAGGACAGCCAATTGACCGAAGCGGCACTTTGGGCCTTAATGGATCAACTGCCGACGCTGCAACCATTTTTCCAGGCGCTGCCCAATTTGGATGTGCAGCAATTTAAACTCACCCTGTATGACCCCGCCACCGTTGATGTGGTCGATGTCACCATTCAAGCTCTTCTGCGCCGCACTCAAGGCCAGGACTATACCCTAAGCCTCGTGGCCGACCTGCAAGGTGACGGTTGGGTGGACCATGGATTCGGGGAGATTCAGTCTGAATGGCAATTGCTACCCGCCGAGTTCAGCGCGGGCTCGTCCGCCACCGCGTCGATCAATATTCAACGGTTAAACGCTCAGCTTGAAGTACATTCGTCCACCCGTACCTATGGCATCTACCGTTGGGACACCTTTATCGAGCAGTTCAAAGGGAACCTACAGACTCGAACGTTCACGGCCAAGGAGTTTGCCACCAGTCAAGGTGCCACTGAAGGTCGTGATCCCACCGTACCGCACGAAATAGGCGAGCGCGCGGTCTGGCAGGGCATGACCGGCGGTGCACACCCGCAAGACTGGTCCGCTGAAATTCTGCGCCGTGCCCATGTCGTCCGCCCCCAATCGACATGGGTAACAGACCTGATATGGACCCTGCAGTACGAACAATGGTCCAACACACCTGAAGCCAATCAATCCGTTGGGCGCACCGAGGTTGGATGGCAGGTTACAGTGAATCATCCCCTGCTATCGCGCGTGTTGGTGCAACTGCATACGCCAGCGCACAGCGACCGTTTAAGCGCTGTGCCCACACTGACCCGGTGGCAGGCTGACGGCGCCAATGTCGCCATTGACATCACGACACCACAGCGAAATTACGTACTGCGCGGGCAGGCCAATGCATTGAGTGATCTCGATCAACATCAATTGCAATTGCACAACCTCGCGCTGGAAGAAGTGGCAGGACAGGATGCCTACTGGCTATACGGCCACCTAAACGCCATACCAGAGGGCCTGAGCATGGACGACTTGATTGGGCCAGAGCGTGGTATTCAAGCAAATCCATTCGTGGCCTTTTCCACGTGGGCCAACTGCATCGATCCGGCAGAGTCCGTTATAGTGATCCAGATTCTTCGTTGCGCCGAGCAACACCGCGCCACATTGAATGCAACGTCATGGGAACAGGCTTCATGAAACAACCAAGCTCGTCATGGCATGCGCCCGAACCCTTTCAACAACGGGTTTTGACTTGGTACGACCAACACGGACGCAAGCACCTGCCCTGGCAACAAGAGCGTTCGGCCTATCGCGTTTGGGTATCGGAAATCATGCTGCAACAGACGCAAGTCAGCACCGTCATCCCCTATTTCGAACGCTTTATGGATCGTTTTCCCACCGTCAACGATCTAGCCTCGGCGCCCGTAGACGCCGTTTTGCATCTCTGGACAGGACTCGGCTATTATGCCCGCGCCCGTAATTTACACGCCTGTGCACGCACGGTCGTGAACGAACATGGCGGAGAATTCCCATCGAATATTGAAGCCCTGATCAGCCTGCCGGGTATTGGCCGCTCTACCGCGGGTGCGATTGCCAGTATGGCTTTTCATGTTCGTGCCCCGATTCTGGACGGCAACGTCAAACGGGTACTGGCGCGCCTTCATGCCGTCGAAGGCTGGCCAGGCAGCACTCAAACGCAAAATCTATTGTGGCAAATAGCCGACCACTATACGCCAACTGAACGAGTGCGAGACTACACACAGGTGATGATGGACCTGGGCGCTACACTCTGCACGCGCAACAAACCAAAGTGCCCACAATGCCCTGTACAAGACCTCTGCGCTGCCCATGCTCTAGGCACGCCCACCGAATGGCCACACCGCAAACCCAAGGTTGAAAAGCCCATAAAAGCAGCCTGGTTACTTATGTTGCAGTTGCCCGATCAGCGCTGCTACCTCACACAGCGTCCACCTACTGGGCTTTGGGGCGGACTATGGTGCTTTCCCGAATTCAGCACCAGCAACGCGCTAGATGACTGGCTTGTGCGACAGGGTTATGCGCCCGAACAGCGCGAAGACTGGAACACTTTTCGCCACACGTTTAGCCATTTTCATCTGGACATCACACCCGTGCATCTGCGAATCTCAAAAACCGTAAGTGTTCAAGAACAGGGCCAATGGGTCCAACCGCTCTTGGACGAAGCCTTGGGGCTGGCTGCGCCCACCAAACGACTACTGGAAAAGCTGTGCCTTTAGTGCGCGCGGATTGCGCGCTGTGCTTATAGAGCCCGCAGAGACCAGCCTCCGGCCAAACAAATATCCTTAGGAGGCCAGCCCTCTGGCCGAACCACAACCATAGGACATCACCATGACGACCGTATTCTGCAAAAAATATCAAAAAGAACTGCCTGCCTTAGCGAAAGCGCCGTTTCCAGGCCCCAAAGGGCAAGAAATCCTCGCTAACGTATCGCAACAGGCATGGAGCGATTGGCAAGCGCACCAAACCCGCCTGATTAATGAAAAGCACCTCGTGATGACGGATCCGCAGTCGCGTCGCTATTTGATGGAACAAATGGATAAATTTTTAACGGGTGACGACTACGACCAAGCCGAAGGCTACGTGCCCGAATAGCGGACCCAAAACTCGCCGGAGAAACAATAACCCAGCCATTTTGCCTAAAAAAATCAGTAAGTTAGAAAGAAAGGGGTTGACGGCTCAGTGAAAAATCTTTTTAATACGCTCCGTCGCTAAGACATGCCCAGATAGCTCAGTCGGTAGAGCAGAGGACTGAAAATCCTCGTGTCGGTGGTTCGATTCCGCCTCTGGGCACCATTAAAACCAGCCAAGTGCTGGTTTTTTTGTGCCTGTGTCTCCCGTTACGTCCATGCGCTAAATCGGCAAGGCAAACAACCATAGCCACCAACCTATGGCTGGGATAACACTGAACAACAGCCACAACACACTGACTTGGCTGCGTGCCAGGCTCTTATCTGTACCGGGTTTTTGCCCACGCACCATGGCCTTGACGATGGGTTCGCGTAAAGCGAATTGGTGATACAACACCGCCGCGATGTGCGTCACAATCAACAGCATGATCAAGGGCGGCAACCTTGGGTGTAAGGTAGACGCCACATTCAACGCCCAATCGGGTGCATTCATGCTCAGCGGGCCGAACCAAAATACATCGTCGCTGTATAACAGACCACTCAACCCTTGTGCTAATAACACAGTCCACAGCAGTACAACCATGATCGAACCGGCAGGGTTATGCCCGAGATACGGCAGAGGTTCGCGCTTTATCATGGCCCTGCACTGCACATGCAAACCACGTAAAGAAAAGTTGAAGCCACTGAAACGGGCGTACGTGGTGCCCACCAAGGCCCAGAGCAACCGAAAAACCAGCAGAGCCGTTAAGGTATAGCCTGCATAAAAATGCAACCGCAGCAGCCCGGTGTTCACACTGACCATCAGTACAACAAAGGTAACCACCATGGCCCAATGCACCACACGCACCGGCAAATCCCATACGTTAACCATTGGCTGTTGCGTGTTCGACATTGCTCCGCTCTCCTTCAGACCCTGTTTCGTTCAGTTCTTTTTATCACCCTTCAACGGCACGTACGATCTTTGAACTGTCCATGGCCTTGGCGGCGCATTTCAGACAATGAACGCAGCACGGTACTGGCCGTTTGCGCGTCTTGATTGTTTACCGCAACCGACAGGGTTTCAAATTCATCAACCAGCCGTTGAATGGCACGTTGGTAGTTCGCGATATCATCTTCACTGGCGCCCGTGCGGAATCTAAAAGGTGTTTCTTGCTGTGCGCCTTGCGCGGCCGCTAACATTTCCGTCACCAGCGGTTGGGCTTGGTTGAAATCGTTACTGCGGATGGCTTGCGAAACAGGCCGCAGGTTTTCCGCCAAGGTTTGCATGTGGCCATACAGTTCCGTATCCGAGCAAACTTGGGCTTGGGCACCTGCAACCAACCCTACGCTAAACAACGAAGACAGCACAACTTTACGTATCATCGAATTTTTACGTGCCATGGAAATTTTCCTTATCGAATGTAATTCCGGTAGTCTACGCAGGAAATGCGCAGTCAGTTGGCAATTTGCGTAAAGTAAATGAAACTTTTTGCGGCTTCACCACTGACGAGTTTAGCGCATTGAATGCTATGCTTATTCGCATGCTTATAGCCACTTAGCGGAATTCTCATGACCATGGCAATCACAGAACACGAACGCCTAGCACTGGCTACCGCGACTGCGCAAACACGCTTTGATCATTGTTTGTCGCAAGCGATTTCCAGCGCTACGGTCTGGACACTGCGCGGTGATGATGGGGGCGTTTTAATGTCTTCCGAAGGTCACAGCTGTGTGCCTATCTGGCCCGATGCAGAATTCGCCGCCGAGTATGCTGAGGAAGACTGGGCCGACTGCGCGCCCTATGCCATTCCGCTGAACGCTTGGATGGACCGCTGGCTGCCCGGCCTGCAAAAAGATGGACTGCGAGTGGTGGTGTTTCCCGATGCCGCAGAAGAAGGCATTGTTATTGCGCCAAAAGATCTCAAAAAGTCCCTGCAAGCACTGCAACAAGAGTAACGACACCGTGTGCGAATTATTGGGCATGAGTGCCAATGTCCCGACCGATATGTGTTTTAGTTTTACCGGACTTACCCGCCGTGGGGGAGCGACCGGCCCACATAAAGACGGTTGGGGCGTCGCTTTCTATGAAGGCGCGGGGGTGAAAACGTTTCACGAGTCGTTGGCCAGTGCTGATTCGCGCATCGCCGAGATTGTAAAATCGCATCCGATGAAGACCACGGTAGGCATTTGCCATATTCGACAGGCCAATGTCGGGGATGTGTGTTTAGCCAATACCCATCCGTTTATACGTGAGCTTTGGGGCCAGTATTGGACGTTCGCCCACAATGGGCAATTGCAGAATTTCACCCCCGATGCAGGCATGTATGAGCCGGTCGGCACCACCGACAGCGAGAGCATTTTTTGTGACCTGCTGAATCGTTTGCGATCCGATCACCACCGCGAACTTTCCGATGACGAACTGGTTGGCTTCCTGGTCGAGCACAGCGCTGCCTATGCCCAACAAGGGGTGTTTAATTTACTGCTCAGTAATGGCGACTGGCTGTTTTCCTTCTGTACCACCAAAATGGCTGCCATTACACGACGGGCACCTTTTGGACCTGCACGACTACGCGATGACGAAATGGTGGTGGATTTCGGCCAGGAAACCACACCGAACGATGTGGTCAGCGTGATAGTAACCGAGCCCCTCACCAGCGATGAAGTGTGGGATATTTATCAACCTGGAGAATGGCGATTTTGGCGTGCCGGCGAAGCCGTTCGTCGCGGCCGAAAGGATGTACCTATCAAGCCGCATCCGACAAACCAAGGAATATAACATCAAGGAAAGTGTTCCACAGTTGGACATGACTGTCGCAACCATGGGACAGGACACTGTTTATGCGCCATTGACCAGAGATTGCGTCCTTTAGCTCATAAGAGTATTCAACCTTTCCCAACATCCAACTAGACTCCACTGCGATAAACCGTATGATCGCACGCTTGCAGTATCCTGAGAGGCGCATCCATGACCATCTGGAACCAACGCTACGCCACGGAAGAATATGCATACGGTAAGGAACCCAATGATTTTTTACGTCGCACGGCCGACGACATTCCACCCGGGCAAATTCTCTGTTTAGCTGAAGGAGAAGGGCGCAATGCGGTGTACCTTGCGCAACAAGGCTGGAAAGTTACGGCGGTAGACATTTCTGAAGTTGGCTTGGCCAAAGCACAACGGCTGGCGGCTGAACGGGGCGTGAGCATTGAAACCATTCACGCGGATCTGGCCGATTTTCCCATTGAGCCCAACCGTTGGGGCGCCATTGTAAGTATATTCTGTCACTTGCCCGCCGACATTCGCATTCCTCTGCATCAACGTGTTGTGGCTGGCTTAAAACCCGGCGGCACGTTAGTGTTTGAAGCCTACCATCCGCGCCAGGTAGAACTTGGCACCGGCGGCCCCAGTGACCCTGCCCTACTCGCGGATCTGAGCACATTGCGCCAAGAGTTTCGTGGCTTGAACTTACAATTGATGCAAGAGATGGAACGGCCCATTCAGGAAGGTACGCTGCATCGTGGTGATAGTGCCGTGGTGCAAATCCTTGGCTTTAAACCGCATTAATTTACCCGCTCGGCACATTTTTCTGCTTTTCCGCATGTAAAGAGCGCCTAACGTACTGACGTAGGGCGCTTTACAGGCTATCTTTACCCGCATTACTGTCTATGAATCTTGGTTAAGGACACCCATGGTCGTCTTGAAGTCTTCTCTTGTTGTCTTGGCGAGCGCTGTATTGTTGATCGGATGTTCTTCAGGTCCAACGCCTTCAACAGAACCCGAACGTGCGACCATTGCGCCAACCCGAGCGCAGATGGAAAGTACGGTGCAGGAACAACTGAACCTCATGCTGGTGGCCTTTGCGCCCGTTGCAGGGCAAATTCTTCCGAACGAAAAGGTTTTGAGCTTTTATCAGCGCCGGGAATTTCAACCTTTGTGGCTGCAGGAACAGCAGATCAACCCCGCTTTGCTAGAATTAATTCGTCAGTTAGCCGCCGCGGATATGCAGGGCCTGAACCCACTGCACTATCATTTACCGGCCTTGCGGGACTACGTGCAAATTGACAGCCCGACACTGCAACAACTGGCCGAGCTGGATGTGCTGGCCACCACCGCCCTGCAAAGTTACGCCCGTGACCTCAATATCGGGCGCTTTGATCCGCGCACCATTGACCCGAACTGGCAGTTGGACGCCCCCAGCGATGCTTGGCAAAACTTACTCGAGCTGCCCGATGCCGCCGCCATGGTTGCCGAGTTGCCCAACTTGGCCCCGAATCATGCGGACTATCAAATCCTGCAGCGCTGGTATGTATATTATCGGGACCTCGCCAAACGGGAAGATGAAATCGTTGTGCCGCGCGGCAACCTGTTACTGCGGGGTGAGCGCAGCCCACGCGTGGCATTATTGCGTGCCCGCTTGATTCAATTGGGTGACTTACGTCCAGCAGCGCGTCGTGCCGAGAATGATGTGTACGATGAAGAAGTTGAACAAGCCGTCATGAACTTTCAGCGTCGGCATCAACTTGTGCCCGATGGGCGCACCGGCAGCCAGACCTTGGCCGCCATGAACGTACCGGCGTGGGAGCGCGCCGAACAGATTCGTTACAACTTGGAGCGCTGGCGCTGGTTACCTTCCACACTGGAAAATGATCGTATCTGGGTCGATCTAGCCGATTATCAAGTGCATATATTCCTCGACGGCCAACACACCAGCATGCGGGCCGTGATTGGTCAGCCGGACCGAAAAACGCCGGTATTTCGCGGCAACATGACCTATTTCGAAGTTAATCCGACATGGCGCGTACCGCACCGTTTAGCGGTGGAAATGATCCTTCCTATTGTCCAAATGGACCCCAGTTACTTACGTCGCAACAACTATCGGGTCTATAACGGTTGGCACTCGGGTGCGTTAGAAGTAGACCCTTCATCCGTCGATTGGCGCAACCTTGACCACACCACCATGCGCTACCGGTTTGAGCAACAGCCAGATGAGGGCAACGCCATGGGGCAATATAAGTTCATGTTCCCCAATCGTAATGCCATCTATTTGCACGATACGCCAGAACAACGTCATTTCGCCCTGCGCGAACGGGCTTACAGTGCCGGTTGTGTGCGCATTGAAGACCCCGATTTACTGGCAGACTTACTGGTCGGTACTGGGCGAAATCAGCGTCATCTCGCCAATGCACGAAATACCGAAGACACCTCGGTCATTGGCTTGGATGTTTCGGTACCTATTTACTTGGTTTATTTCACCGTAGCGCCCGATGCCACCGGCATGCCTACCTTCCGTGACGATGTTTATGATCGCGATGTCTTAATGCGGGAAGCCATGGGCAACCTGTGACTCGACGAGATCTTGACAAAAATGACCTTGACCTTCCATTAGGAGGAGGGTTTATTGTTGCGCTCTAGCCGTTTGTACTTGAGCTGTTAACATGCACCATAACAATCGTCGATTAAAGCGCTTTGTATCAACCCTGCTCGTGTTGGTCATTGCCGTCGTTGGTCCGGTGCAAGGTGCCGCTCATACCAGCATGATGGCCAGCCAATATCTGGCCGGCATCCATCATCCCGCATCTCCCAATACTGACGCCTCCGCTTCGGTGCTTCACCAGCATAAAGCAGCACATCATCCCGCCATTACCCCGTTAACAGAACACACACACCATGATAGCCCTTGTGCTGAACTCTGCGTGCAGGCATCCCTTATACCCAAGACAAACATTGCGCCTGACGTGCGCACCACAACAACCGCGCTTAGCATAACCGCAGGCGTTCCCTTGAGGCTCGCGGAGCCCGCCGTACCACCACCCCGAAACCTGTTCTAAAGATCATCCAAAGCGTTCACAGACGATGAAATTGCATCGCTTTGAGTGCTATGCACGACATCAACATCTTATGCTGTTGCAGTTCATCCACTATCGAATGGTGTTTTATTGCAACGGCGCACCGAACAGGATTAGGATCATGAATATCACGTTGACAAAGAAACGAACCCTTGGCGCCGCACTTACACTGTCGGCCATGGTTTTCACCGGCTGTGCCCAGCCAAACCACAATGATCATGCAATGGGTGCGTCGGGTCACTCGACGACGATGCAGGGGCACGGACAGCACGACATGATGAATCACGACAGGATGCAGAGCCATCATTCCATGACCGCAATGCACGGCATGACTCAAGATCATGACACACATGCCTTCGCACAAGACAATCAACGCATGATGCAAGACATGCACAATATGGTCATGACGGGGGATGTCGATTACGATTTTGTTCGAGGCATGATTCCGCACCACCAAGGTGCCATCGATATGGCGCAAACGCTTCTCAAGCAAGGTACGGACACAGAATTACTGGCCTTGGCAGAGGAGATTATTGTTGCCCAGCGGGCAGAGATTGCCGACATGGAAGCTTGGCTTACGGCCTATGGTGAACCCCGAATCGGCGAGCAAGCTGCCGATATTCGCGCTGGCTACGAACAGGCCAATGACCGAATGATGCGCGAAATGGCCATCACGCCGAGCGGTGATGTGAACCGCGACTTTGTCGTGGGTATGATCCCTCATCACGAAGCGGCCATTGAGATGGCTAATATACTGTTGCGCTACAGTGATGACCGTGCGCTGCGCACTCTGGCCGAGACCATTATTCGGGAACAAGAACGCGAAATACAGTTCATGCGTACCTGGCTTGCACGATAAATGAATTAATTCTTTAATCCAGTCTGGGCCTGAGCGAGCACATTGACCATGGTTAACTCGGGCCTATTATATTTGCTGACTGGCAACGTCTCGATCGGAGGTAAACCGAAATGATGCTATCTAAATACGTTAACAAACAGAGCCTCATCGGCTCTGCCGCTGCCGTCGTTGTTCTCGCTGGGGCGAGCGTTTTATTTTACCCGGCACAACGCTCTATCGGGGCCGACACCACCAAAGAAATGAGCATTAACGCCCTGTCAGAGCAACTTCCTGCCCGTCAGGTCACTATGTTCAGCGACCCCAACTGTGGTTGCTGTGGCAGTTGGGCTGAACACTTGGTAGCGCATGGTTACGAGGTCACCGTCACACATACCGATGCCTTGAACGAAGTCAAAGATGCGCACGGCATACCGCACAGTATGCGATCTTGCCACACGGCCCTGATCGACGGCTTGGTTGTTGAAGGGCATGTACCCGTGACGGCCATTGAGAAGTTACTGACCAACCCAATGCCCTTCGGTGAGAACACCGTTGGCATCTCAGTACCGGGCATGCCGCTGGGTTCACCCGGCATGGAAATGGGTCGATATCAGGATTTCGACGCGGTGGCCTTTACCGTAGAAGGCAATACGGCTGTGGTAGGCGAATATCGTTTTTAACTTCGCCTACCTACGCGGCTCAACGCTGCTGAAAATAGGTGTCGGCAATTGCGACATGAACCCGGTTAAATCCGATCTGCATGTTATCAACAAAGGCATGCAGGTCCTGTGGTTCATGGGCCAGTTGGTACACGCGTGCAGTGATGAGGGCATCCCGCATGTCGGCCAGTTCATGTTCCACCGTTTCACTGCGTGCTAAGGGCTGCAAGGCATCGGATAGCGCGCCCAAACTGCACGCAACGGCCCGAGGAAATTGCGTATCCTGTAAAAGGAACCGCAATACATCCGGGCCCTTGACGCGCAAGCGCACATGTTGGCGATACATCTGATAACCCGTGAGTGACTTCAACACACTCATCCATTGCAGGTTTTCAAAGGGCGTCAGTTCTTCTGGGGTTTTCGGTAACAGGTTCGCGGAACGCGCATCAATGATTCGGGTCGTCATGTCGGCACGTTCCAGTTGCCGCCCTAAAGACAAAAAGGTTTTTACCCGCGTATTGCTCAACGTGCCCTCAATTAATCCAATCACGGCCTGAATGCTGCGAATAACGCGCTGCAAGAACGCATCACGATTGCGCGGCGTTATGCCTTTTTCCACTCGATCACGCGTGCTCAAATAAAGCTGGTTCACTTCTTCCCAGATTTCACGGGGCATAATATCCCGCGTAGTGCGCAAATTTTCCCGCGCATACGCCAACGATGACAAAATCGAACTCGGAAAAGTCAGGTCTCCACATAAAAAGCTCAACACGTTTTGTTCGGTGCTTTTTTTGTAGCGCTCGGCAAAGGCGTCTTCACCTTCCAGAATCACCACCAAGGAATCCCAATCCACTTTTTCGGCACTGGGAAAGTCCAACAACAGATGACCATTAACGCTGATCAAACGGGCAGTATCTTCAGCGCGCTCTAAATAGCGGGCCAGCCAATAGAGGTTTTCTGCGACTCTCGACAACATAATTACAGCCCTCGTCCATCAACAATCCACGTATCTTTACTGCCACCACCTTGTGAGGAGTTGACCACCAATGAACCCTTGGTGAGTGCCACGCGGGTTAAGCCGCCCGTTGTGACATAGGCTTGCGGTCCCGACAAAATAAAAGGCCGTAAATCGACATGTCGAGGCTCCATGACCCCATCAAACAACGTCGGTGCGGTCGACAAGGCCAACGTTGGCTGGGCCATGTAATTGCGGGGATCACGCTTAATGCGCTCGGCAAAATCCGCACGTTCTTCCGCGGTAGCATAGGGACCGATCAACATGCCGTAACCACCGGACTCGTTAGCAGGTTTCACCACCAGCTTGTCTAAATTCGTCAGCACATAATTACGGTCTTTTTCTCGCATGCACAGATAACTGGGCACATTGGGCAACAGGGCCTCTTCACCCAAATAGTATTTGATGATTTCCGGCACGAAGGCGTAAACCACCTTGTCGTCGGCGACACCCGCTCCCGGTGCATTCACTAAGGCAACGTTACCGTTACGCCATGCCCGCATGAGTCCCGCGGCGCCTAACTGAGATTCCGGGTTAAAGGCTTCAGGGTCGAGGAACAAATCATCAACCCGACGATAAATCACATCCACACGCTGCAAACCATCGACCGTACGCATGTACACACAGTCGTCTTCCTGCACCACCAGATCCGACCCTTCGACCAGAGCCACCCCCATTTGCTGAGCCAGATAAGAGTGTTCAAAATACGCCGAGTTAAAGATACCAGGGGTCAAAACAACAATTTCTGGGTCATCCCCCGGTCGCGGCGACATCGACACCAACATGTCATAGAGGTGTGCACAGTAGTCATCCACCGGCTCAATACGCCCAGTCGCAAACATCTCCGGCAGAATACGCTTGGTGACGTTGCGGTTTTCCAACATGTAAGACACCCCGGAAGGAACCCGCAAGTTATCTTCCAGTACATAGAGCGTGCCGTCTTTGTCACGTACTAGGTCAGAACCACAAATGTGCGCCCAGGTTCGGTGCGGCGGACTGATACCGACACATTGCGGACGAAAGTTCACCGATTGCGCCAGCACTTCAGCCGGGAACACACCCTCTTTAATGATGCGCTGGTCATGATACAAATCATCGATGAACAAATTTAGGGCATGCACGCGCTGCTTTAGCCCCTTTTCGGTGCGCAACCATTCTTGTTTTTCGATGATCCGGGGGACTATATCAAACGGCCAAGTTCGCTCAATGGTGGCGTGTTCGGAATAAACGGTAAAAGTTATACCCATGACTTGAATGGCAACATCCGCAGCCCGTTTCAGCTCGTTTAAGTCTTCGGTGGTTAATCCGGACAAGTAACGGCACAACGTATCAGCGGCAGCATGCGGAACGCCGGGGGCGCGCATCAATTCATCATAAAAGCCGTTGGTCGCGTATGCTTTCCAATTCAGTTCACTCATTCTTCAGCACTCCATGGTTCTCTCTTATTACCGCCTGCCTTGTCGATACTCTAGCAGGTGATGCGGCACGCTGGCTTTCTTTCGTCTTTATTTAGCCATACCGTAGCAATAGCTGTACCATCTAAGCATCAACACCTTCGGTGGCACAAGGCTTGCTGCAAAACGCAAGAACATAACCACGTTTTCGCTTGTCACCCATGCTGTCGATTGTGGACAATCTCACCTTGATCTTAACGCAGGAACGTCTAATAAGATGCCTAAAAGTTCCCTCACGTCAGAAGAACTGCGGCAACTCTTGCACGAATACCAGGTGCCGGACGACTGCCACAACGAATTGTTTAGCCCCGATGGTCATCTGCGCAGCGGTTGGTCTTGGGTTATGGATGATATTGCGGACATTGGCTTGGATGGTCTGGCCCAGCAAGCGGACGAAGCACAGCACTTGCTGCATGAGAACGGTGCAACCTTTAATGTCCACAAAGACGAGCCGCAACGCATACGTTCTTGGGCTCTAGACCCTATTCCTTACATCATCGCCACCGAAGAGTGGGCCGAATTAGAGCAAGGTCTGGCGCAACGCAGCCGCTTGCTGGAAGCGCTGGTCGATGACTTATATGGGCCGCGCCGGGTCATCGAAGAGGGCCTCCTGCCCGCCGAATTGGTTTTTAGCCATCCGTCCTTTCTTTTTTCGGCGGTGGGCGATGCACTGACCGCGGAACAAAGGCCAATGCTGATTCTGCATGGCATGGATGTGGTACGAGATGCAGCTGGCGCGTGGCGCATTCTATCCGACTTGGTGCAAGCGCCCACCGGCTCCGGCTATGCCCTGGAAAACCGGATTATTCTTGCCCGTGCTCTGCCCCGGCTGTATCGCGAGGCTCCGCTCTGTCGCCTTGCCGGTTTCCTACAAATTCAACATCGCACCCTCCTGGAACTGGCGCAAACCCCGCGTGAAGAACCCAACATCGTTTTATTAACCCCAGGCCCCGGCAGTGCGGGTTACTTCGAACACGCCTGGCTGGCAAATTATATGAATTTCTCCCTGGTCGAGGGCGGAGACCTCGTTGTCCGTGACGGTCAAGTCGCCATGCGCTCCTTGGGGGGGTTAAAACGCGTTGACGTGATTGTCCGGCATATTACCGATCCTTGGTGTGATCCACTGGAACTGCGCGGCGATTCCCTGCTTGGCGTGCCTGGCCTTATGCAGGCAGCGCGGCGAGGTGAAGTAGAAATTGCAAATACCTTAGGGGTTGGCGTGTTGGAACACCCGGCTTTGGCTGGCTTTCTGCCATCATTGTGTGAATTTCTCTTGCAAGAGCCCCTGTTGCTGCGCGGCAAAGATACGCGCTGGTGTGGGGACGACCAACAATGTCAGGACGTGACACGTCAGCTTTCCGACTGGCAAATACAGCACGTGCATGAGCCACAAAACGTCATCGACCCCCGACAGATGGACAGCACTGAGCGCGCGAAGTTAAACCAGGAACTGTGCGAGAACGGTCACTTATATACTGCCAGCAAGGCGCTTCAGCCCAGCATGGCCCCGTGTTTCAACCGCGCCAATGCCACGATCGAAGCACATGCTGTCTATCTGCGTTTTTTTACCCTGACGGATCCGGAAGACATGCGCAAGCCTGCTCTGGAACGCGCCTTCCGCGTGATGCCAGGGGGTTTGGCTTGGGTATCGGACCACGCGGAGACACTCATTGACAGTGACCTCGTCAAGGACATTTGGGTACTGGCACCGGTGCCACAACCACACATCAGCATGTTACAGCACGCTCATAAGCCTATTATTGCCACCCGCGACGGAGAGGACTTACCGACCCGTGTTGCCGAAAGCTTATTCTGGATGGGACGCTACGGTGAGCGCCTGGATAACCGTGCTCGCTTGCTGCGTGAATCGTTAACCCACTTGCTGGAATATGGTCAACGCAACTTAGCTGAATCCGTCATTTCCGACCTTTTCGTTGCCTTGCGAATCAACCTTCAGGACGTGCATAACCTGCAAAGTATGGAAAGCCGAAAAAGCCCAAAAGCGATGGTCGGCAAAACCAATCCGCAGTTTTTATTGATGCGCAAGCAGTTGCTTGCTTTGTTGAGTGAAGAAGCACCCGACAATTTGCCGTGGTTGTTCTCCTTATTGTTGCGTAACGGTCGTGCGGCACGCGCCCACCTCGGTGACGACGCGTGGCGTACTCTAAACACCTTGCGGCAAAAGCTGGAAGAACAAACACGTAGCCCCGGTGCGACCAGTGCACGGCGCAGCCTCGAAGAAGTGATCACTTACTTGGCGGCATTTTTTGGCCTGTGCAACGAAACCATGCCACACCATTACGGCTGGCGTTTTATGGACATCGGACGGTTTATTGATCGCTTGCAATCCACGTTAGATCTGCTGCGCTTGGCGCTGGTGTCTTCCACCCGCCCCGGCATACCGCTCTGGGAGGTCGTATTGGCCAGTACCGATAACCTCACCGCCTATCGGCGACGCTATCGGTCTCAGCTGTATCCTATTGCCATTCTGGACTTGTTGTTATTCGATGAGACTAACCCACGGTCCGTTGGCTATATGCTCAAGCGATTGGGACGGCAAATTGAACGTTTGCCCAATCAGACCGGCACACCCTTTCGCAGCCGTGAAGCGCGACTGGTCATTGAGGCGACCAGCCGATTGCATTTGGTAGCACCGGAGAGCCTGAGTGAGCTCGATCACTCAGAGGAAGCGCTCGCCGTACTGGCACAACTGCTAACCGACTTAATGGAGCCCATTTCCGCCTTGTCCGACGCCATATCACACAGCCATTTCAGCCATGCCGAAACCCCCCGGCAACTGGTAAACGTGCAGGGGGGAGTGTAATGCGCTATCGCCTTCGCCACACCACACGCTACGAGTATTCCAGCGCCGTAACCCTAAGCCACAATGAAGCGCGCCTCAAAGTGCGTGAATTACCCTGGCAACATGGCGAACACGCCGCTTTTGATATCGAACCCACCGCAACCCGTCTACATGAGCGGCATGATTTCTTTGGCAATCATGTGTTGTATTTTGCGATTCAAGATGTTCACGACGCCATGGCCGTCACCGCCACCAGCGAAGTAGTAACCGATGCGACGCAACTCCCGCAGTTCAATTATACGCAGAGCTGGGAACACGCGGTGCAGCAACTGCGCAGCACTGCACTGCAACACAGTCCGGATACCTATGAAGCACGCCTCTTTACCATGAACTCCAATTATATAAAACGTAGCAGGGACTTGGCGGCATTTGCGCGGCGCTCCTTTACCCCACATCGGCCACTGACCGAAGCACTATTGGATCTGAACGCCCGTATATTCCACGAATTTACCTACGACCCCGAATTCAGTTCCTTAGCTACGCCCATCACCGAAGTGATGGCAAGTAAGCGGGGGGTCTGTCAGGATTTTGCCCACCTCGCCATTGGTGCCCTGCGCTCCATCGGTCTCGCCGCTCGTTACGTTAGCGGGTACCTAGAAACCGACCCACCACCGGGACAAACCAAGCTGATCGGCGCAGACGCTAGCCATGCTTGGCTTTCGGTCTGGATACCCGACGCCGGGTGGATGGACATTGATCCCACCAACGGCGGGGTGCTAACAGAACGTTACTTAACGCTCGGCTGGGGGCGCGACTATGCCGATGTACCACCGCTCAAAGGGGTTATGAGCGGTGGTGGTAATCACAGCCTGCATGTAGAAGTGGACGTACTTCCGATCTAAAGATCGGCAAATCTCATCCAGATCTAGCGTGCATCCTGTAACAATTGTTCTGCCAAATTCTTTACATTGTTGTAGGAACTGGTCGCACCGGAATAGGCGTCGAGCTGTTCGGCATCGCCGGTCTTCACTAACTGTTGAATATAGCCCGGGTAGGCCGATAACTGCGATATGCCCGCAGCGGCCCGCCAGCGCCCAGCGTAGCCGTAGTCACGGAGTTTGCTATTGGTGACCGCACCTTCAGCATTGCGCTGGACTTCATCATAGTGAGCGCTCACCACATAACCGCCGTTTATCGTTATCTCTAACATCCCGATCCAGCCACGGCTATCTGGCTGGGTTTCCGCATAGTACGAACCATCCCGGTATCCACCCCGTGCCCCCCCCTCTTGCACAAGGTGACCGGCAGCGCTTGCTTCTGCTAAGGCAGCAGAGACTACCGTTTGAAATACCGTATGCGCCGATGTTGCGCCGGTGAACACATCCACTTGGTCCACATCACCCGTGCTCAGCAAGCCAGCAATATAACCGGGATAAGCCGATAACTGCGACACTCCGGAGGCATTGCGCCACCGCGCGGCATAGCCATAATCACGCGCTTTGCTTTGGGTAATGGCGCCGTCTTCGTTGCGTTGCACTTCATCGTAATGCACGCCCACAATTTGGCCACCGTACACGGTGATTTCGACAACACCAAACCATCCACGTCCGTCCGGCTCCCCTTCGGCGTAGTAGGTCCCGTCCTGATAGCGCACGGCACCGCCAACACTGACCGGCACCCTCGGAGCGGCAGACACCAAATTCGGTTCGGGCAAGGCCACAACCGTTGCACCCTCCAACACACCTACCTGCATGCTGGCCAGCATACGAGCAGCACCCGCACTGTGGCTATGTCCGGCAGCATCACCTGAGAAAGCCTCAGAGGCGGGCTTGCCACACCAAGCAACGAGTTCTTCTAGCGTACTGGGGTGGTTAGGTATGTAAGCCGTGATGTCGTAAACGCGGCCACCAATTTCTTTCCAGCAGCTTTCCGCCGTGCTGTGCTGCGACAGCTCGTCTAGGGTGATAACACGCGCTGACGTTGCGGCTGTTGCCTGTCCGCTCGAACTGCCCAACGAATGCACTAAGAACAACGTAGCTATGCTGGCGACAAAAGCAATAAATAGGGAATAGGCTATCTTGTTCATAAGAAATCAAACGCCTCACTGTGAATGCGTGTAACTGGTACACCGGCGGCAACCAACACACTTTTTAAATGGCTAACCATCGCTGGCGGGCCACACATATAGATCTCTCGCTCGGTAAAGTCGGCGCAGTGTTGGCGCAAAAAGGCCGCAGTGAGAGGCCCCTCTTGCCGATAGTAATGCGGCGTTACCGCTAAACCCGCAACCTTTGCACCTAATTCTACCAACTCATTCAGGTAGTAGGCGCGTTGCTGATCGTTCGCTAAATAAAACAAATGGGCGTCTATTTCACCTTGGCGATATTGGGCATCGCGTGCGCCACTAACAAAGGGCGTTATGCCTATACCGCCCGCTAACCATAGCTGACTGCGTTGCGGTTCTATGCGCTCATAGAAGTCACCGTAGGGGCCTTCAACCATGACGTCTGAACCCACCGCTAACGTCTGAATGGCTGTACTGGCGTCACCCAAGGCTTTGATGCCCACACGCAGATATTCGTCGTTGGGGGCGGAAGAAATGGTATAAGGATGCTCTTCATTGCGCCCTGCCGTTAAGGCGGGATCTAACGGTGTGAAGTACATAAACTGCCCGGCTTCATAAGCCATGGCTTTGCCTTTGGGCCGTAGGCTGATTTCCACCACACCATGCACCAAAGTCTCGACTTTCACCACTTCGTAGCGGTAGCGCCCGAGATTGGGCGATAGCACTTTGCGCCACACAATAGCGCCAATGGCACCCACTGCCATAAACCACCAAACCACGGTTTCCGCAGCGATGGGAATGGCATGCAGTAAGGCGAATATAACGGCCAGAGCAGAGAACAAATGCAGCGCTTTCCAGCGTTGATAATGCAAGCGGCCGAAAAAACGGAACGTAGGCCCGAGGAAAATGACCATACACAGTAAAGCGAGCCAACCCGACCAAATAGCCCACTCGGCAAGTGGCGGAAATACTCGCGCAATAGCGGCTTCAATGGAGAACGGTAACTGTGCATACGCCAGCAGCGCGACATGGAACAAAACCAATACGAAACCGGCAAAACCAAAGAAGCGGTGCACCACCCACAGCCGTGCCAAACCGCCGAACCAGCGGTCATAATGCGGTAAGCGCACACTCATCATGGCGGCCAGCAGCATCATCGCTAAACCAAGAATACCCGTCAAACGTCCTGTTAATGTTAACCAGCCAATAGCATTGGGTGCAAAACCGGACAACACACGCGGCAAGGCAACCACAACGGGCAGCAGGAGAAATAGCAGCAGTAAGATATCGCCCGGCTTAAACCGAGCCCGAATCCAAGCAGACATTCAATGGCCTCATCAACCAGTATGTCTAGCTAGATTGGCATGACGCAAAAAAGAGAACAAGCATAGCCATTGGATATCGGCCGGAGTATTGACGGAGATCAAGGCCGCAAAAGCACGGCCCCATCATTACCTTAGGACAACAACATATCGGTTTTCGCGGCACAAATGAAATCGTTACGATGTAAACCGTTGATCGCATGCGTCCACCAAGTAACGGTCACTTTTCCCCACTCTGTTAGGATGCCGGGATGATGCCCTTCTTCCTCGGCCAAAGCGCCTACCTTGTTGGTGAACTCCAACGCCAGGCGAAAATTACGGAAGGTGAATTCCCGCTGCAGTTGCATCACGCCATCTTGCACAACAGGCGTCCAGTCGGGAATTTGTTTGATCAATTCAGCCAGCTCGGCATCACTGACTTGTGGAGCATCGGCGCGGCAGGCTTCGCAAGCTTGTGCATGTAATGTTTCCGTGGTCATGTCTATTCTCCTAACTTAACTGGCTTGCGCCGTGCTTTTGGGTGGAAAGGTTGGGGCGAACAGGCCGCGCCGTTTGGCCTCTGCGACCTGCGCCATGATATCAGTTTGCGCGACGTCAAAGAGGTCATCAATACTGCTCAATAGATAGTAGATAGGCTGCATGATGTCGATACGGTACGGCGTCCGCAGCACATCCAACACATTAAACGGCCGCTTCTCCGGCGTGGTGCTGTATGCATATTGTGTTTCTCCCGGTGAAGACAGAATGCCACCACCATAGATACGCTGGCCATCCGGCGTATTCAACAGCCCGAACTCCACAGTAAACCAATACAATCTGGCCAGAAACACTCGATCCTCCTTACTCGCCGCCAACCCCAGCTTGCCATAGGTATGCGTGAACTCGGCAAACGAAGGATGAGTCAACATGGCACAGTGGCCAAAGATCTCATGAAAAATATCGGGCTCTTGCAGGTAGTCAAACTCATCACGCGAACGAATAAAGGTTGCTACCGGAAACTGCTTATCCGCCAACAACGCAAAAAACTTATCAAAGTTAATCAATGCCGGGACTTCGGCGCAGCGCCAGCCCGTTGTGGCCTGCAAAACCGCATTGACTTCCGCCAACTGGGGAATGCGGTCTGACGGTAAGTTCAGTCGCTGCAAGCCGGCTAAATACTCCGCGCAGGCTTTACCGTCAATACAGGTCAATTGGCGCGCCATCAAGGCAGCCCAGTTTTCGTTTTCTTCATGACTCCAGGCGATTCGGCCATCGGGGCCGGACGATCTGGAGAGGTACTTCGTTGTTTTTGTAGTCATACCTATTCCCATCGAAACGTTGTGTCGGTGATCGAACAGGATTCGTACTCTATATCAGTGTAGTCGTTAGGTCGTGCTGTTGGAAAACGGTCAATCAAGCAGCAACCTGTAAAATGTAATCTTTTATTTACTAACGTATCATTTACGCACTTCTTCTAGGTAATCGCTTTTTTGTAACTTAATGTGAACTAATGCGGGCTAAAATAGCGCCAAAATCAACGCAGGGTGCACTTTACTTTGGCATTAATACTGTATATTTTACCAGTATTATTGCTGGGTACGACGGGGACATCTTATGCTTTGCCATCTTCACATACGTAATTTCATCATCGCCGGCGACATTGAATTGGATGTACAGCAAGGGCTTACCGTTCTCTCTGGTGAAACCGGCGCGGGAAAATCGATCATACTCGATGCTCTATTCTTGTTGGCCGGAGGCCGTGCCGATTCCAGCCAAGTACGACATGGCGAAGAAAAGGCGGAATTGTCTGCGACCTTCCTCGTCACAGAACACTCCCCGTCCGGGCGCTGGCTACACGACCAAGAGCTCTGGCAAGATGGCGAATGCATAGTGCGCCGGGTGATTACTGCCGATGGTCGCTCGCGGGCATTTATTAATGCCACGGCTGTACCCGTTACCAAGCTGAAAGAATTTGGCGACCTCGTTCTGCATATCCATGCACAACATGAGCATCAACGTCTGATGCGCTCCGAGGAGCACATTGGCATTCTGGATCGTTTCGCACAAACGCATGCCGAGGTAAAAAATGTGCGCCAGCTTTATCGGGAATGGAAGACCATAGAGCGGCGGGTACAAGAGCTTCAGGCGTCGGCCGATAAAGACAACGCTGAACATCAATTAATGACCTATCAGTTGGAAGAACTTAGAGCGCTGGGTTTAAGCGACGACGAGCTGGAAGAATTGGAGCAAGAGCATCAAGCCTTGAGCCATGCTGAAGAGATGTTGCTGTCCGCCAGCCAAGTGTCTGCACGGCTGAACTCGGAAGACAGCGACGCCGACGTTCTCAGCGAGCTTCGCCAAGCCATTCATCAATTGGAACCGCAAGCGAATCTTCACCCTGCATTAACGGGGGCATTAAGCCTATTAAATGAAGCGCACATTGCCTTACAAGAAGCGGCAACGGACTTACAGCGTTTTGCGAGTGATTTTGAGTGGGACCCCGAGCGCTTTAGTACACTGGATGCACGCCTCAGCAGTGTGTACGATATCGCGCGCAAACATCAGTGCCGCCCCGAAGCGTTACCCGCCCTACAACGTGAATTGGAAGCAAAAGCAGAACATTTTGCCGCGCACAGCGAAGAACTCGATGCATTGTTGGAACAGCTTACGGTGGCCCAAGACCATTATGAAACAGCAGCACAGGCTCTTTCTACCCTCCGCCAAGCGCGCGCGCCTGAGCTGGCAGAGGCACTGGCCCTGCAACTGCATAAATTAAACATGCCACATGCCACCTTGATGTGCCATGTCGCGGCCCATCCCGAGCGGCCCAGTGCTAACGGCATAGATGACGTTGAGTTGCGGTTGTCGGCCAACCCAGGGCAGCCCGTACAACCGCTACACAAGGCAGCCTCGGGCGGCGAACTATCACGTATCGCTTTGGCCATTCAGGTACTGGCACAGCATAGCCAGCAGGCCGCAACGCTATTTTTCGACGAGGTGGATGTGGGGATTTCCGGAGCCACGGCAGAAGAAGTAGGGCGTTTGATTCGACAACTCAGTCAACACAGCCAAATTTTGTGCATCACCCACTTGCCACAGGTTGCTTCCTTTGGTCATCACCATTGGCTGATCGAAAAGCATGTCGTTGATGGGCAAACGTTATCGCAAGTGGTCGATTTGGACGCCGAAGCGAGAACACAAGAGGTAGCACGTTTGATTTCCGGCGTCCGCGTGACCGATGCAACCTTGATGCACGCGCGGGACTTACTGGCTGCGCCATTAATGCATTAATGTCGACGCCTGTCATAAATACCTGAGTTACCGCCCGACAAGGTTGTTAAGCGGTAACGTTAGGCAGCCTATTTCTTAGGCTTCACATAGAGCACCAATTTGTGATCGACCAGCTCAAAACCATGCTCATCGGCAATTTGCTGCTGCCGCTTTTCGATCACTTCATCAATGAATTCAACCACTTTTCCGGTTTCCATATTAACCATATGGTCGTGGTGGTCGCCATCATCCAACTCAAACAGCGCGTGACCACCATCAAAATTGTGTCGCACCACCAATCCAGCCGATTCAAACTGAGTTAGTACGCGATACACCGTGGCCAGACCAATGTCTTCGCCCGCATCTATGAGCTGACGATAGACGTCTTCCGCACTCATGTGGCGTGGGTCTGCCGTTTCCAGCATTTGTAATATTTTTAAGCGCGGCAAAGTGACCTTTAAACCCGCTTTCTTCAGTTCAGCGTTACTCACTGGGTATCCTCAATTCATGAATGATGAACCGCCGGAGCGCTTCATAAACTTACTTACTGGCACGAGCTGCTCGATTTGCCCGCGCCTGTTTCGGGTCAATCAGGAGCGGTCGATATATCTCAATGCGCTCACCATCTTTCACGACCGCTGTTTCCGGGTTAGCCACCTTTTTGCCGAACACACCCAATGGTGCTTCCATTATAGCCTCGTCTGGAAACTCTTCTTGAATCCGGCTTAACTGTACGGCCTGCCGATACGTTGTACCTTCAGAAACGCAGACAGACAAGATTTTCTGCTTTTCAGGCAGAGCATAAGCCACTTCTATACGCAAATCAGCCATAGACACTGTGCGCTCTCCGACAAAAACGATCCACCAAACGATCCGCCATTTTGCCCACCACGGGTTCAAGCAACAGCTTGAGGGCAAAACCACGGACCTCGAAATCCAATTCAAACCGGATTTCAGATTGTTCACCTATGGCATCAAAGTGCCACTCGCCTTGCAAATGCTTGAATGGGCCACGCACCAATTCCATGCTCATCCAGGATGGTTCATGCAAGCGGTTCCGCGTAGAAAAGCGCTCTTTAACTGGCCCTTTACTCACCTCCAACTCAGCCGCCACCACCTCGGCGGTCTTTTCCAAAATACGTACCGCAGAGATTTCAGGCAAAAACTCCGGATAGCGCTCAATATCCTGCACCAAAGCAAACATTTGATGCGCCGAATAAGGTACTGTCGCCCGACGGGCAATCTTCATAGTAAATTCCAAAACATGGCTTTTAAACGTGCCCACAGCAGCAATAACAGCATCATACTGGCCAGTATCGCGCCCTGCAGCCACCCGCTGACCGACCACTCTGCCCCCACCTGCACCACCAGCAGCAAGACCAATGCAACCGTGGTGAGGAATTTTAACGCAAATCGCCACACGGCGTAACGGTACTCATACAATGGCCGCAGTTCGTCAATAACCAAATGATTCGGCAGCACCCATCCGACGAAGATGGCGGTGAGGAACGCAATAATTGGCAACAAAACCGTGCCGGGCAATACAGAAAGCCATTCAAACACGGTAGCACCATAGAATCGGACTTCCCGCCATCGATTGAACGACAATAAAACACCCACGCCACCTACCCAGAGGATGAACCCCGCAACCCCCGCAGCAAAACCACGACGTAGGGAAAAACGTTCATGCAGCCAGATCACCAAGCCTTTCACAAGAAACAGTCCAGTCGACAGCCCACTCAGCAATAGCACACCAAAGAAAATCATCAACCACGTATTGGCCTCTGCTAATCCGGATTGGACCACCGCCGCAGGTAGCGTAATAAACAATAGGGTCAAGGCATCCGTACCGACTTCTGGGGTCACAAAGGCAAATACGGCGCCGGCAAAAAACACCGACCAACATACATCCACCAATACAATCCATGTCGCTGTTCCACTGACGGAAGTCCGGGCATCCATATGCACACCCAGCAAAACACTGATACCTAGACCGACCCCTAAACTG
Organism: Salinispirillum marinum; assembly: GCF_042650105.1. Taxonomy (NCBI): domain Bacteria; kingdom Pseudomonadati; phylum Pseudomonadota; class Gammaproteobacteria; order Oceanospirillales; family Saccharospirillaceae; genus Salinispirillum; species Salinispirillum marinum. The sequence goes on from NZ_JBHSAL010000001.1 coordinate 280,158, forward strand.
TAAAATGACAGCGCCACAGCGGAACTCCACATTGCCCACGTTAGCCCATCGGAGCGCACCGACAACACATGCTGCAGTCCATCCCACCATCGCAATGTTCCAATGGCCTGCAGACTCAATATAGCGACGCCCAGCAACAGCAATAAAGCCATGGTTGCAACAGGGACTAAAATACCTCTGGCCGATGGCAGCGCTAATAAAAGCACAACGACGACACATAGAATGGAATGCAAGATAATCAATTTAACCGGGTCAGCCAGTAATTCGGCCAACACAAAACGCAAACCCAACTCGTTATCCGGCAACTGCTGCGTCCACACCAACCAAGCGTAATCCAAGGCCCAACTGGCAAAAGCGAGATAGTAAGTAGCAATGGCCATTCCGGTCACCACGATGACTACGCCAAGATAACGCCATTGTCGTGATACAAAGGCCTCAGCAGCCAGTTGATTAATGCTCAAGGGAGCGCTTTGCCGTCCACGCCGTCCCATAAGCAACTCACTGACCAAAATAGGCAAGGCGATAAACAGGTGCGCTAATAAATACGCACCTAAAAATGCACCACCAAATTGACTGAACGCCATCGGCAAGCTGAACACATTCGTCAAACTGATCACTGCCCCGGCACAGGCTAAACGAAACAACCAGGGGTGATGCCAGAATCGATGGGTTTGCACTGTTGTCATAGGAAAATCCGTAGCTTTATCAAGCACAACCACTATAATGGCGCGCTATGGCGAAAAACAAGACTCCTTCTACGACGATCGCGCAGAACAAAAAAGCGCTGCACGACTATCACATCATTGACACCTATGAAGCAGGTATTGCCCTAGCAGGCTGGGAAGTAAAATCCCTTCGTGCGGGTAAAGTGCAACTGCGAGATTGCTATGTCATTTTCAAAGGCAACGAGGCCTGGCTTTTGGGCGCATTGATTTCACCGCTGCTCAGTGCCTCCAGCCATGTGATACCTGACCCAACAGCAACGCGCAAGCTCCTGCTGAAGCGGCGTGAAATCGACACTCTGGCGCGCGCTTCGGAACAGGATGGCTACACGGTTGTGGCACTTTCTATGTATTGGAAAAATCAGTTTGCTAAAGTCAAACTGGCTCTGGTGAAAGGGAAGCAAACGCATGACAAGCGTGCCACCATGAAAGACCGCGACTGGAACCGACAGAAAGAACGACTGATGAAGCATCGCGTCAGCTAACCTCTTGACGATTAATTTCTTCTAGCCACGTAGGCATGTCGTTCACGCGCATGCTATACTCGCAACACTATTAAGCAGTGGTGGTCTGTTTAACCGATTTCGGGGACGAAACGGATTCGACGGGGATTACAAAGCTTAAGGTGCATGTCGTGATGGCAACGAATCACGTAAATCGAAAGTTGCAAAAAGATAATCGCAAACGACGATAACTTTGGCGCAGAAATGCGCCTGGCCGCTTAATTAAATAGCAGCCGCCGAACGCTAGCTGGGCCTAAACGGTTAGCAACTCGGTCAAATTAGCTAGGATCGCAGCAAAGGTTTTCTGGGCCAGCGCTGTTAAATCTAATTCCAGGACAGCCAGCACATCAGCTTGCCCTTTGGCGGTTGTGCGGTTAAATAAATGAAGAGGCTAAGCATGTAGTACCGAAAGTAGAGGGTTCGCGGACGCGGGTTCGACTCCCGCCGTCTCCACCAACTCTAAAAGGCGAACTGGCAACAGTTCGCCTTTTTATTGCCTCATGCATCGCCTTCAATCTGCGGCCATAACACAATCGACCGATACAACAACCACCCGCCCCACGATGTAATCAACAATGCAGCCAACAGCATCATCGTATTGCCAAAGGGCAACACCAATATTGCCACACCCCAAAACACCCAACTCCACCAGAACATCTGCTTCCCCGCGCGCGCCACGGGATGCCCGGTACGCCACGACAACCACAAAGCCAGCAGTCCACCTGGAATCCAAAGCACCAGCGTAAATACCCCCAGAAAAAACAGGGCCAACATGGTCTGCAGCTGTCGTTGAAGCGTCATTTCGAACCTTTTGATTATGGGTTGTTATGGAGCAAATGCTCTTGCACGGGGCGCCACCAGCCAAAATCGGGCGTAGGCGTTACACCTTGATGCTGCCAACTCATTTCAACACGGACTTCTGTGCAATCGCCGTGATGGTCCGCCAACTGCCAGATCACATTCCACGCGTTGCCCTGTACATCAACCACGCGTTGCTCTATCTGCGCGGAACGCGTCAGGCTGACCATCTCTGTCTGTATGGTTTGATCTGCAACCTCTAACCAAGTGAGTGCTCTTATGGAATCACCCTCTACGATACGGTCACGCACATCTTGCCAGTCAGCCACCACTGTTTGAAATAACGCAAACCCCATGGGTTGTATCGAGCCTAACGGATAGGTAGTGGTACATTCATGCGCCAGAGCCCCGGAGGCAGCAAAGGTTAAGGTGGCCGTCACGGCCAAACTCTTACGATCCAACAACACGGTAATGGTTCCTTAATTAGTAAACGAAAACACTGGGACGGCTCAACGCTGCGGTTGCAAACGTGCGTCATTCTGTACCCTGAACTGAAGTATCAGTTCCTCGGCCAATACAGCGCTCTGACAAGCATCAGCACGGGATAACGTACAGGTGAAGGGAACGGGCGCTTGATTAGCCGCAAACGCTTCACCCTCGATGGTGCCCTCCAGAACCTGCTGCGCTTCGGTGATGCACAACAGGTTTTGTGCAGTGATACGCACCGCCTCACCGTCCAACACAACCTGAGCGGTCAGTAAGCAATAGTCCGGCAAGGTCTCATCGTTCAATCGTTGCGGGTCAAAAACAACCGCCACCGGCTCATCTCGCTCCACCGTTACAGCATTTACCAACAGGGCATCCACCGTACTGCCGGCAGAAACGGCCAATGAATCCATGGCAAAAACTCCGGGCACAGCAGCGAACACCATGACCTTGACGAGATACTTAAACATTGCAGATTGGTCTCACGATTCTTAAAGCGCTATGATGACAGTTAGACTCTTTGACGTCACCATGGATTGGAGCAAATTACAACACAAAACGAGAATCGGGAGAGGAACTATGCGCAAAACAACAAGACAGCTATTGGTTTTTTTGGCCTCAATTGCGGCACTGCTCGTGCTGTTTCTTGTGATTGATCGTCGCATTGGCGAACGCTCCATGTCGCCTGTATTCTTCAGCCAGTTACCCAGTACCCAAGCTCTGCTAACCCTCTACAACGGTTAATACACCAGAGGTGTTAGCAGAAAACCAATAAGACTTGCTGAAGATCAATGACAAATCCGTTCGTTGGGTTTACTGTTTAAAGGACAAAGACAAAAACAACAGGGCAGCAAGAGCTGACACCTGACACCATAAGACAAGAGAGGCGGTTATGTCTGGCATTTTATCCATGATTCTGGCCGGTGGCGAAGGTACGCGTTTAGCACCCTTAACCGGTATTCGAGCAAAACCGGCGGTGCCTTTTGGCGGCAATTACCGCATCATCGATTTCGTATTGAACAACTTCGTTAACTCCGACTTATTACAGATTTTTGTGTTAACGCAGTTCAAATCTCACAGTTTGCTGAAACACATGAGCCGGCGCTGGCGGGTTACGGGGCTAACCAACCGCTTCATCGACCCCATTCCAGCGCAAATGCAAACGGGTAAACATTGGTATCAGGGCACCGCGGATGCCATTTATCAGAATTTAGACGTTATCGAAGGCGTAGACCCTGAACTGGTCTGTGTGTTCGGTGGCGACCACATCTACAAGATGGATGTGCGCCAAATGATTCAAATGCACCAGGATACCGGTGCGAAGCTGACCGTTGCCGCCATTCCTGTACCGGTTGAGCAAGCCAACCAATTTGGCGTTATAGAAGTCGATGAAAACGGCAAGATGATCGGTTTCCAAGAAAAACCGAAAGTAGACCCTAAAACCATTCCGGGTAACCCGAACATGGTACTGGCGTCTATGGGTAACTATGTCTTTGATGCCAAGACGTTAACCGAATGCTTGCGGTATGACGCAGAACAAGCGGAATCCGTGCACGATTTCGGCCACAACATCATTCCACTGCTGTACGCGCAGGGCGATGTCTATGTGTATGATTTCTCCACCAACAATATCCGGGGTGAGCCCGAGACCTCCCGTGGTTACTGGCGCGACGTAGGCACCATTGACTCTTACTACGAAGCCAACATGGATTTGATTTCCGTCATTCCACCGATTGACTTGTACAACCGCTATTGGCCACTGCGTAGCTATCACCCTGCCGTACCGCCCGCTAAGTTCGTCCATGATGAGGCCAACCGCACAGGCCAGGCCATCAGCTCCATGATTTCTGGCGGTTGCGTCGTCAGTGGTTCTATCGTTTATCAATCCATCCTCGGCTACAACGTGCATGTGCATAGCCATGCCTATGTAGACCGCTGCGTCATCATGGGTGGGAATGACATTGGCCGCGGCTCTCGAATTCGCCGCGCGATCATCGACAAAGATGTGGTCATTGCGCCGAACACCATCATCGGCGAAGACCCGGAAATGGACCGTCAGCGTTTCCATGTATCGAAAGAAGGTGTTGTTGTTATTCCTAAAGGAGCACGCGTTGGCTTCTAAACCCACGGTTATGCTGGTCGCTTCAGAGTATGAAGGCCTGGTAAAAACGGGCGGCCTTGCTGATGTCGCCCGCGCTTTACCCGCCGCATTAAAGGCGGCTGGGGTCAACGTCAAGGTGCTCGTACCGTACTATCGAAAGCTGTTTGACCGTAACCCGGAAGTCTTGCTCAGCAGCTTGAACGTTCCGGTCAACCTGAACGACGAGTACGGTTGCGCGGTTCGTTACATCAACGACCATGGTGTCGATGTCTATTTACTCGAACATCATCGGTTCTATGATCGTGACGGCATCTATGACGATGGCCGTTGGCCCTATGACGACAACCCGCTTCGTTTTGCCTTGCTCAGTAAGGCTGCCTTTGCCTTATGCAAAGCGCTGAATTTCCGACCCGACATTCTTCATGCGCATGACTGGCAAACCGCCTTGGTGCCCTATTACTTAAAGCGTCACTTTGAGAACGATGCGTTCTTCCATGCCACTAAATCCGTCTTTAATGTGCACAATGGAGCCTATCAAGGCAAATGTAACGCGCAATGGCTTGCACCGATCGGGATTGATGGCCGTGACTTTATTGCCGAACATTTTGAAGACTATGGTGACATCAACCTGATGAAAGGCGCAATTGTCTTTGCAGATCAGGTCATTGCTGTCAGCCCCGGCTATCGTGATGAACTGATGCAAGAATCCACCTCACACGGACTTTGGCAAACCTTCCAAGCGCATGCGCACAAGGTAACCGGCATTCTGAATGGTTGTGATTATGGCTTGTGGAACCCTGAAAATGATACCGCCATTGCCGCCACTTACTCGGCGGATGATTTGAACGGCAAAGCCCTGTGCAAACAAACCTTACAGCAACAGTCTGGCTTGCACGTCACGGCAGACCGTCCCTTGTTTGGCTTGGTATCCCGCCTTACGGACCAAAAAGGCTTACACTACCTGATCCCGGCCTTGCATGATTTTTTAGCACAACCCATTCAATTGGTGGTGTTAGGCAGCGGCGATCCGCACTTTGCCAACCAGCTAAGACACCTAGCTGCGACGCATCCCGGTCAAGTGCATTTTACCGAGGGCTACAGTGAAGATTTATCGCATCAAATTGAAGCGGGTGCCGATTTCTTTTTGATGCCGAGCCTGTTTGAACCCTGTGGCTTGAACCAGATTTATAGTATGCGTTACGGCACATTACCCATTGTTCGCAATACCGGCGGCCTGCGTGATACCGTCGTACCCTTGGCCGCCGACCACCACAACATCGACCTGGCTACTGGCATAGGGTTTGATTCCCCCAACATTGAAGCCACCCGCATGGCACTCGGGCAAGCCTTGCGCCTATACAGCTTGCATCCAGAGATGTACAAGCAGGTACAGCAAAATGCCATGGCACAGCGCTTCGAGTGGGAAAGTGCAGCACAGGACTACATCAACACGTTCAAGCATCTCATGGTGCACTAGACACGGAAAACGAAACACGAAAAACGAAACACCGAAGCGGGCTCACACCCGCTTTTTCCGCAATGCCAAGCCGACCAATAGCGCCGCGATGGCTACAACAAGCGCATTGAGGGAAAAGACCCATTGCGCACCGCCTTCCAACGACCACAATTGACCCGCCAGCAAGTTACCACTCACTAAACCCGTACCGGTACTGAACGCAATGTAAACCGCCTGAGCACGCGCCTGTTGATTATTTGGAAACAAATTCGCCAGCAAATAGATCGCCGTACCGTGGACCGCCCCAAAACTCAATGCATGCAGTGCTTGAGCAATCACCAACCACCACCAGCTATCAACACCCCAAGCCGTCAGCAACCACCGGCATGATGTCGCCAGCAGCGCGAATACCATCAACTTTGCCGCGCCCCAGCGAGCTAACAAATAACCCAATACAAGAAATAAACCCACTTCTGCCAGTGGAGCTAACGCCAGATAACGCCCAATGGCCGCCCCAGAATAGCCATTTGCCTGCAAATACAAATCAAAAAATGTGTTGTATGCGGCCATGGTGACACTCCACAGATAAAGGGCAAGAAACAAACCCCATACCGGAAACAGCTTCAAGCGCTGCAGAAACTCACCCCATGACGCCCGTTCAACTACCTGCCCTGCCTGCTTGGGCACATCCTTTATGGCACTTTGTGACAAGACCGTCGCAACACCAATCACCCCTAATGCCCAGGGTAGAATACGGGCACCAAAATGATCCAACAACACGCCCAATATCAACACCACCACCCCAAAGCCAACTGTCCCCCAGAGCCGAATTCGGCCATAACGTGCCGAGCTTGCTCCCAAATACTGCAGAGTAACCGCTTCCATCTGCGGTAAAATGGCGGACAGAAACAGGCCAATGAATCCCACCAAGAAAATGACCTGCCATGCCACCGACACCACGCCCAAACTCACCAGACACAGCAACAGTGCTACTGAGCTTAAACGTGCCCAGATCATCCGCTTGCCGCTACGATCACTGATGGAAGCCCACATAAAAGGCCCCAACGACATCGCCAAGGTCAGCACGGCTGCGGTTTGGCTGATGGCAGAAAAGGCAAACCCTTGCTCCCGCAAATAGCGCCCTAAGAACGGCAGCAACCCACCATAAATCGAAAAATAGAAGAAATAACCTGCAGATAAACGAACCACAGGGATAGAGGATGCGGTCATAGGAGCCTGATGATAAGGGATTATTTTTCAGCCCGCCGAGCGGCGCGCCGTTGTTTAAAAAACTGACTCAGCATGGCACCGGCTTCGTCCGCCAGCACACCGCCCATAATCTCGGGTCGATGATTCAACCAATGCTTGTCCGCCAACTGCTCCTGACTGACCACCGCACCCGCCTTTGGTTCCAGCGCACCAAATACCAAGCGCCCGACGCGAGCATGCACAATGGCACCCACACACATAGCGCAGGGCTCTAACGTAACGTAGAGCGTAGTGTTAACCAGACGATAGTTTTGTAGCGCCTCACCGGCGGCCCGTAACGCACGAATTTCCGCATGCGCAGAAGGATCATGGAGACCGATCGGGAAATTATGACCACGGGCGATTTCGCTACCTTGTGCATCTACCAAAACAGCCCCTACAGGGACTTCGCCAATCTCAGCGGCTTTCGCCGCCTCGATCAAGGCTTGGGCCATCCAATAGTGGTCTTGCTCAGACACGCTGCTGGCGAGCACTGAGAAATGGTCAGTCATCTATTCCCATTCAATGGTGGCAGGCGGCTTGCTGGACACGTCATACGCTACGCGTGAGATGCCTTCGATGCTGTTGATGATGCGATTCGATACGCGTTCGATCAACTCGTAAGGCAGGTGCGCCCAACGGGCAGTCATGAAATCAATGGTTTCCACGGCCCGCAGTGCCACAACCCATTCGTAACGACGACCGTCACCGACCACGCCGACTGACTTCACTGGCAAAAACACCACAAAGGCTTGGTTCACTTTGTGATACCAGCCGGACTTGTAGAGTTCTTCCATAAAGATAGCGTCGGCTTCACGCAGGATATCGGCGTATTCTTTCTTCACTTCACCCAAAATCCGCACGCCCAAACCGGGCCCAGGGAACGGATGACGGTAAACCATGTCATGCGGCAAGCCCAAAGCTACACCAATGCGGCGCACTTCGTCTTTAAACAGCTCACGCAGTGGTTCGACCAGTTCCATGGCCATGTCGTCTGGCAAGCCACCGACGTTGTGGTGACTTTTAATCACATGCGCTTTGCCGGTTTTGGCGGCGGCAGACTCAATAACATCAGGGTAAATCGTACCCTGTGCCAGGAAATGTACGTCTTTCAATTTGGTGGCTTCGGCATCGAACACCTCAATGAAGGTGTGGCCGATCACCTTTCGCTTTTCTTCTGGGTCGGAAATGCCTTTCAATTTACCCAAGAACAAATCTTCTGCGTCGGCGCGGATCACTTTCACACCCATGTTCTGCGCGAAGGTTGCCATCACTTGGTCGCCTTCGTTCTTGCGCAGCAAACCATTGTCGACAAATACACAGGTCAACTGATCGCCAATAGCCTTATGCAACAACGCCGCCACCACCGACGAATCGACGCCACCGGACAAGCCCAACAGTACCTTGCCACTGCCTACTTGCTCGCGCACCCGTACAACCAAATCATCAATGATGTTTTCTGCGGTCCACAGCGCATCACAACCACTGAGCGTGCGAATAAAACGTTCAAGAATTTCTTGACCCTTAAGCGTGTGCGTCACTTCAGGGTGAAACTGCACGCCATAGAACTGCCGTTCATCATCCGCCATGGCTGCAATCGGGCAGGTTTCGGTCTGTGCCATCAGCTTAAAGCCTTCCGGCATGGCCGACACCTGATCACCGTGGCTCATCCATACATCCAACCAGCGGCCCGTGCTGTCATCGCGGTCGACAATGCCATCCAACAACTGGCCATCACCCACCACCTGTACTTCGGCATAACCGAACTCACGGTGATTCGACGTCGCCACCTTTCCGCCCAGCTGCTCGGCCATGGTCTGCATGCCGTAGCAAATACCCAGCACCGGCACGCCCATCTCAAACACCACTCCAGGCGCACGCGGCGTATCCGAACCCGTCACCGACTCCGGCCCACCAGCCAAAATAATGCCCTGAGGGGCAAAGGCGCGGATGTCTTCGGCGCTCATATCAAAGGCGTGAATCTCGCTGTAAACACCAATCTCTCGCACGCGACGCGCGATCAACTGGGTGTACTGAGAACCGAAGTCGAGAATCAGGATTTTCTGAGCGTGGATGTTTTGACGCATGGGGTTTTCCTATTAGATAAACGTTTAATCAGAGCCGAAACAACACTCATCGATGGCTCTCCGACGCATGGGGCTCTGGTCAGGGCTTGAACTGGGCATATGCCGCCAGGACGGCGGCATTCGAGCTTACAAGGATGTACTTGCAGCGTTCCAGTGAAACCCTGGACCGGAAGCCGAGGCGCCTCGGGATCAGCCTACTCGGTAGTTCGGTGCTTCCCGCGTGATCTGCACATCGTGCACGTGTGATTCCTTGATGCCCGCGTTACTGATGCGCACAAACTGCGGCTTGGTGCGCAGCTCTTCGATGGTCTGACAACCGGTGTAACCCATCGCCGCACGCACACCACCAATCAGTTGGTGCACCACATTCGACAGAGGGCCTTTTACCGCCACCCGGCCTTCGATACCTTCCGGCACCAACTTGTCGGAACCGTTGCCTGACTGGAAATACCGGTCGCTGGAGCCTTGGTTTTGCCCCATAGCCCCAATTGAACCCATACCACGGTATGACTTATAAGCCCGGCCTTGGAACAACTCAACTTCACCCGGCGCTTCGTCCGTTCCGGCAAACAAGCCACCGGCCATCACGCAATATGCGCCTGCCGCCAAGGCCTTTGACAAGTCACCTGAAAAACGCACACCACCGTCGGCAATCACCGGAATTCCATGCTCTTTCAAAGCCGCTGCCACATTCGATACAGCGGTAATCTGCGGCACACCAACACCGGCAACAATACGGGTCGTACAGATAGAGCCTGGGCCAATACCCACTTTAACCCCATCGGCACCGGCTTTCATCAGATCTAGCGCCGCTTCTGCGGTCGCGATATTACCGCCCACCACATCAACCTGCGGGAAATTCTCTTTAACCCAACGTACCCGATCAATTACCCCAAACTCATGGCTTGAATGACCGTGTGCTGTATCGACGACAATAACGTCTACACCCGCATCCACCAGCGCTTTAACACGCTCGTTAGTACCTTTGCCCGTACCCACGGCCGCACCCACACGCAAGCGGCCTTGGGAATCTTTACAGGCATTCGGATAAGACTGGGCTTTGGTAATGTCTTTTACCGTTACCAAGCCCACCAATAAGCCATCGTCGTCGGTGACCAACACCTTCTCGATACGATGGCGATGCAACAGGCTCATGATCTCTTCCGGGTCGGTGCCTTCACGCACCGTAATGAGCTTGTCTTTGCCGGTCATGATGCTGGACACTTTGGCGTCTAAACTGCGCTCGAAACGCACATCACGCGCGGTAACAATGCCCACCAAATCTTTCCCGTCAAGTACAGGCACACCGGAAATATTGTTGGACAGTGTGAGATCAATCAGCTCTCGAATGGATGCATCGTGTTGAATGGTGATGGGATCACGAACCACACCACTTTCATATTTTTTAACCCGACGTACTTCTTGGGCTTGCTGCTCAATCGACATATTCTTGTGCATAATGCCGATCCCGCCTTCCTGAGCCATGGCAATGGCCAAACGGCTTTCGGTCACCGTATCCATGGCAGCGGACACCAAAGGAATGTTCAAGAAAATATTGCGTGAAAATTGGGTTTTCAAGGAAACTTGATTTGGCAGAACCTCGGAATACCCCGGAACAAGCAGGACGTCGTCAAAGGTTAAAGCTTCTTCTGCGATTCGTAACATGAGGTGCCTACCCTTCTGCGAGATGATTAAGGTGGCGCGGCATTATAAACACATAGGGCGAAAAAGCAAAAACAAACCCCCGAAAGCACGTAAAAATATCGTGCTCGAACTGGCATCCACCGGGTGGTCAACTACACTCTGTTGAACATACAGTGGCAGGACTTAAGGAGTCTCCCCCGCATGACTGAAAACATGGTGTTTGCTACGGAATCTGCTACGGATGCAACGCAAGGTGAAGTATGGAAGATTCTCATTGTTGATAACGAACCCTCCGTACACCAAGTGACTCAACTGGCCTTAAAACAATATCGCATTGAAGGCCGCGCTCTGCACTTACTCAGTGCGTATTCAGCACAAGAAGCCTTACAAGTACTGCAACTTGAACCCGACGTTGCACTGGCCCTGATAGATGTCGTTATGGAAACCGATAATGCCGGCCTTGACCTTGTGCACGCGATTCGTCGCCAGCTACACATGGCTGACATACGCTTGGTATTACGCACCGGACAACCAGGGCAGGCACCCGAACACGAAGTCATCGAAGACTACGACATCAACGACTACAAAGAAAAAACCGACTTAACCCGGCAAAAACTCCGTACCCTGTGTTACAGCACGGTCCGCGCCTACCGCGATCTGCGTTTAATTCGGCAGCAGCAAAGCGGCTTGAGAAATGTATTACTGGCTACCCGAAAAACCCTGGCGGCCGCCAACTTGACGACCTTCGGCGATGTGGTGCAAGAACAGCTTACCGCCCTGTTCGGCATACCGACCCCCGAGCTTTGGGGCATAACGTTGGTGCCTGACGACGGCTCCGGCTACTCCTACTTGCACGTTCTGCAGGCCGAAAATCAGAATGTGGTGGTTGGGTATCAATCCAATATCAAACAATTACCCGGCAGCTTACGCAGCCTCATCGCCGCTGCCATGGCAACCACACGAGCGCAACACAATGAACAGTATTACATGGTCTATCAACACAGTGCGCCCGAACTCCATGCTTTTTTACTGGTAAGGATGAGCGAACCCAGCGGCTACCAGCGTGAATTGGTGAGCCTGTATGGAGCCAACCTGTTGCTTATTTATCAAAGTTTGTTGCTACGGGAAGAGATCGTCGATACCCAAAAAGAACTGGTCAACCGGCTGGGCAATGCGGTTGAAATGCGCAGCAAGGAAACGGGCGCGCACGTTCAGCGCGTAGGGTTAATTGCCGAAAAGCTGGGCGAATACTATGGCCTAAACAGCTATCAGTGCGAACTGTTACGCCACGCCGCACCCTTACACGATTTAGGAAAAGTAGCGATTCCCGACGCAGTATTAAACAAACCGGGAAAATTGGACCCGGCAGAATGGTCCGTCATGAAGCAACACGCACAAATGGGGCACGACATATTGGCCCAATCCAAGCGTCCGATTCTTCGCATGGCCGCATCAATTGCCCTGACCCACCATGAATACTGGGATGGGAATGGTTACCCGAACGGCATCTCTGGCAGCGCAATACCGATAGAGGGCCGAATAACGGCATTGGCGGATGTGTTTGATGCCTTAGGGTCAACACGGTGCTACAAAACACCGTGGAATGAATCGGCAATTAAAAACTTTTTGCACGATCATTCGGGTAAGCAATTCGAACCCAAACTGGTGTCTATTCTGCTGTCAAAATGGGAAGAATTTACGGATATCAGGCGCACGTACCCGGATGCAGATTGATCATAGGGCTCTCTTTATCGAGCCCTTGTCCTTGTGTACACAGCACAGCGTACCGATGTTAGCGCATAAAGCCCGCTAACCAGGCAATATCCGCATCCGTCAAATCGCCTGCGGCTTCTTTCAACTTGAAGTAGTTACTGATGAAATCATAACGTGCAATCGACAAGTTCGTTTGTGCGGTTAACAGAGCGCGTTGGGCATTTAAGACTTCGACCACATTGCGCGAGCCCACTTCGTAACCCAATTCTGTCGCCTCCGCCGCACTGGCGCGGCTCGACACAACCTGACGCAACGCATTCAGGTTGGATAAGTCGGCACGCACTTGCTGGTAATACTGGCGCACGGCCAATTCAATCTGGCGCTCCTGACCATCATAGTTGGCTTGCGCAGACTCCAGCTGAAAACTGAGGCGACTCAACCCCGACTGGCGACTTCCGGCATCAAACAGAGGCACGCTGACCGTTGCGGTAATGGCTATAAGAAAACTGGTATTGTCCTGATAGTTGTCTAACGGTGCACCATTCTGTCCTACACGGTCCCAGTCATAGCTGGTGTTGTACCCATACCGCGCAACGCCATTGATTTGCGGCACCAAGTCCGCCTGTGTTGCCCTAAGTTCGTCTTGCGACGCACGGATACCCAACCGTCCGGCCACCAAATTAGGATTCTGTCGGGACTTGTTGATCCACTCCTCCATCGCACCCAGGCTAATATTTTCTGCATTGAAGGTTGCCGATAGCAATGGCAAGTCACCGATACTCATGCCAGAAAGCTGCGCCAACTGCTGGCGCGCCAAGGCCTCTTGGTTCTGTGCACGTAATAGATCGACACGCGTTTGATCCAATACCGCTTGCGCTTCCAACACATCGGTGATGGCCACCAATCCGACATCATAGCGTTCTTGCGCTTGCTCCAACTGACGCTCAACAGTCGTCATTACCCGCTCCGTCAATGCCACCTGTTCTTGGCTACGCAACACGCCAAAATACGCATCCGTAACCCGCGTCTTCAGGCTCGCCAACACCGCGTCCACGCGTGCTTCACTTTGTGCCGCTAAATTTTGCACCGCATCGTAGGCGGCAAACGCCTGCTGATTGTAGATCGACTGCGTAACCTGCAAAGCCCCACTGCCACTGAGCACCGTATTGCCATCAAAGAGCCCGTCCTGTTGGCTGTAGCGTGCATCGGCTTCACCATCGAGCGTGACGCGCGGAAGCAGACGACTTAAACCCTGCGTCACTTGCGTTTCACTGGCCCGCGCATTGGCCAAAGCGGCACTGAGGTCCGTGTCATTACGCAACGCACTGTTGTACAGGGCATCCAAAGACTGGGCTTGCGCACCCACACTCAATACCATGGCAACCACGATCGACCATGCCTTCAATTCCATACGATGCTCCTTTAGGGCACTGATTTATTCGCAAAAAATGTCAAAAAAATAATTACGCAGATTATGCCCGAATGAGTCACCCACTCATCGCGTTGGACACATTACTTACACTCTGTGCTAGCCTATCATTTTTAACGCTTTCTTGACCCGTTACCTTTGTCACAACATTTCGACCATCGTTAAAGGCCTGCTCTCACCATGACTGATGAATCTGAGACATCTTTGCGTTCAGCGCAACACCCACAACGCTTTAGCCTCAGCGATGTCGAGATTGTATCCGACCACTTGGTATACAAGGGGTTCTATGAAATGCGTGAACTGGTCATTCGTCATGCCTGCTTTTCACGCCCCGCCATCACCATAAAACGTGAACTGATGAACCGGCCGGACGCGGTGGTCGTAATGCTCATTGATCCGCGAGAGGATACGACCATACTCATCGAACAGTTTCGTGTGGGCGCACAAAAAGCACCAACACCCTGGCTCATTGAATGTGTCGCCGGCTTGATTGAGCCCAATGAGCAACCTGAGGAGGTTGCTCGCCGTGAAGCGCTGGAAGAAGCCGGATTGACCATTGGTCGCCTGAAGTGGATCTGCAACTATTTTCCTAGCCCCGGCGGCACCAATGAGAAGATATTTCTGTATGTTGGCGAAGTCGACGCCTCACAAGCGGGCGGCGTTCATGGCTTGGCCCATGAAGGCGAAGACATCCTTGTGCATAGAATACCGCTCAGCCAAGCCTTAAACTGGTTGCAAGCGGGTCATATTAACAACGCCGCCAGCATTATTGCGTTGCAATGGCTACAATTGAATCTTGTCTCTTTGAAGAATGAATGGGGATTTTCTTGAAATCCAGCTATGTGCCAGATTTAAAAGCGCAAGCCGCCATTTGCGAAGGCAACTTCGCCCGCTTGCGGCGCTGCCTGCCGGACTTCACCGTCGGCCAGGATGTGAACTTCGTGCTTGAGTCAGCACAGCATTTAAGTGCGGACATTACATTGACGGTGATTGAGCGCTTCCGCTACACCGCCAGCGTGGAAATTACCGTGCACCAGCACCAAGTCCCGGACTATGTGGCGCGACAGACGTTCATGGTCCGGGTCTATTTGGATGCCAATACAGCGGAAGTGGTGACCTTTGCCCGTCGAGGCAGCTTTCAGGGCGTGTACCCTTACCCCAACCCCGACATGTTTCATGCCGATGAAAAAGACCAATTGAATCGCTGGCTATCAGAGTGGTTACAACTACTTTTTAGTCATGGCCGCAGCGCCGAGAGCATTACATTTTGATACCCAGTCGACATTATGCGAATTTACCCCGCATAAAGACGTTTCGAAAGCTGTTAATTTGGTAAGTTTTTTGCCAGACTCACTATCATTACATGAGTGATCTGGCTTTATAGACTCAGAGAATTGCGCAATGGAACAGCATCACCCGTGGCGTATTGTCCAACTGACGGACAGCCATTTATACAAAGACCCAGACAGCCGACTCATGGGCATGAACACCGCGCAAAGCTTTGCCGCAGTGGTCGACCTCGTGCGTCTGGAACGCCCGCAGATTGATGCAATCTTAGGGACCGGGGACATTACCCAAGATGCGTCAATAGAGGCCTATGATCGCTTTCGGCAAAGCGCACTTGCGCTGTGCCCCAACATGGTCTGGATCCCAGGCAACCATGACGAAGCGGCACTGATGCAACGCCTGCCGTTTCCGACCGACCACAATCAACGCTTGCTCGACAATGATTTCTGGCGCATCGTGTTGCTGGATTCGTCCATTCTTAAAACCGTCCATGGCAAGTTGTCGAAAGATGAACTGACGTTCTTGGATGACGCACTGGCCTCGGCGGGTGACCGCTTTGTGATGATCGCCATGCACCACAACCCCATCCCTTCTGGTAGCGTCTGGCTCGACAACCACAGCTTGCAGAATACTGATGACTTTCACGCCGTTATCGATCGTTACCCTAAGGTGAAAGTGATCCTTTGGGGTCACATTCACCAACAGGTGGATAAGAACATTCAGGGGCGACGTTATCTCGCCACCCCATCTACTTGTGTGCAATTCGCGCCACACCAAGTAGACTTCAAGGCTGACGATGCACCGCCCGGATATCGTTGGCTCGACCTCTACCCTGATGGTCACATAGAAACCGCCGTTTCACGCGTCAACGTGAAATTGGATGTTGATCTAAAGAGCGGCGGCTATTAGGGTACAGGGCAACAACGGACCTAACCATAAGATCCCAAAGTATGAGTAAGACAGATTATTCTGCCCAGTCCATTGAGGTTCTCAGTGGACTCGAACCTGTGCGCAAACGCCCAGGCATGTACACCGAAACCTCACGCCCTAACCATTTGGCGCAAGAGGTCATAGACAACTCGGTCGACGAAGCGCTGTCCGGACATGCCACGCAAATCAATGTTATTCTGCATAAAGACGGCTCGCTCTCAGTGGTGGACGATGGCCGCGGTATGCCCGTCGACATTCACCCCGAAGAAGGGGTCAGCGGCGTCGAACTTATCCTTACCCGCCTGCACGCCGGGGGCAAGTTCTCCGGAGACAACTATCAGTTTTCCGGTGGTTTACACGGGGTCGGGGTATCGGTGGTAAATGCCTTGTCGACCTGGCTGGAAGTCACCGTATGGCGTGATGGACAGGTCCACCAGATTCGCTTTGAAAACAGTGAGAAAGCATCCGAATTGCAGGTCATCGATACCTGCGCAAAACGCAAAACAGGCACCAAGGTTCACTTCTTCCCGGATGGGCACTTCTTTGATAGCCCACGCATTCTGGCGAGTCGCCTTAAGCATGTATTACGGGCCAAAGCCGTTTTATGCCCTGGTTTGCGCGTTACCCTGCTGGACGAAGAGCATGACACCCAAGACGAATGGTATTACGAAGACGGACTGCGCGATTACCTGTTAGGCACCACCCGCCTCTATGAAACCATTCCGGCTGAACCCTTCACCGGCCAGTTTGCGGGCGAAAAAGAAGCCGCCGACTGGGCTGTACAATGGCTACCCGAAGGTGGCGAAGGCATTACCGAAAGCTACGTTAATCTCATACCGACGGCTCTTGGCGGTACGCACGTTAACGGGCTGAGAACCGGCTTGCTGGAAGCCATGCGCGAGTTCTGTGAATTCCGCAACCTGTTACCGCGCGGTTTGCGACTCACGCCGGAAGATATCTGGGACCGCTGCAATTATGTATTGTCGGCAAAAATGCGCGATCCGCAGTTTTCGGGGCAAACGAAGGAACGCCTGTCCTCGCGGGAAATGTCGTCCTTCATCTCCGGCGTGGTGAAAGACGCGTTCAGTTTATGGCTGAATCAGCACCCGGAAGCGGGTGAACAACTGGCGGAAATGGTGATTTCGTCGGCCCAAAGCCGCATGAAGGCCGCGAAAAAAGTCACTCGCAAGAAAATCACGCAAGGCCCTGCTTTACCCGGAAAATTAGCCGATTGTTCCGGTGTTGATGCCATGCGCGGCGAACTCTTCCTAGTGGAAGGTGACTCGGCAGGCGGATCAGCCAAACAAGCCCGCGACCGTGTCTTTCAAGCCATTCTGCCGCTTCGAGGCAAAATTCTTAACACCTGGGAAGTGGATAGCCAAGAACTCCTAGCATCACAGGAAGTGCATGATATCGCGGTGGCACTCGGCGTCGACCCGGATTCGGACGACATCAGCGGTTTGCGCTACGGTAAAATCTGCATCTTAGCCGACGCCGACAGCGACGGCTTGCACATTGCGACACTGCTATGTGCGTTATTGGTTCGTCACTTCCCAACCTTGGTATCTAATGGCCATGTTTATGTGGCCATGCCGCCGTTGTACCGCATTGATCTCGGTAAGGATATTTTCTATGCCTTGGACGATGCTGAACGCGATGGCATTTTGGACCGCCTAAAGGCCGAAAACCGCAAGGGAAAAGTACAGGTAACGCGCTTTAAAGGCTTGGGTGAAATGAATCCATTGCAGTTGCGTGAAACGACCATGGATCCGGACACCCGCCGCCTGGTGCAGTTGACCATCGACGACCCGGAAGGCACGCATCAAATCATGGATATGTTGCTGGCGAAAAAGCGTTCCGGTGACCGTAAAACCTGGCTCGAAAGCAAAGGCAATCTGGCCGACATCGTGGCTTAGCGTGATAGCATGAGGGTTGGTGGGGCTACTGCGGGTTATGAGAAACGATCTTCTCTACCTGCCGCAAGGTTGCCCCCTGATTCTCGGTTAACACCTTTACACCAGCTTCGCCCGCTTGACGCCGAGCCGTCTCATCACTTAACCATGCCAACAATGATGACGACAACGCAGAGGCCCCGACACGGCGCAATGCACCCGCTTGATGAAGGGTATCGCTGATGGCTTGAAAATTGAAAACAGACTCCCCCGTCAATACCGGCACCCCGAACAGCAAAGGCTCCAAGGGATTGTGACTACCGCGCGTTACCCAGCTCCCGCCCACCAAGGCAATATCCGCCAAGCCATAAAACACATTTAACTCCCCGAGCGTATCCAGCAACCATACGCTGTGCTCACGGTTAGGAGACTGTTGTTCGGAACGGCTGCAATAGCTAATGTTGCGTTTTTCTAATAGTTCTCTAACGGCTTTGAAACGGTCAGGATGACGGGGTGCCAACACCAGCAAAAGCTCGGGATGTACTTGCCGCAACGGAAGGTAGGCATCGAGAATCAGCGCCTCTTCGCCATCATGTGTACTGCCCGCCACCAGAGTACGCCGCCGAGCGACCCAGGGCTTTAAATCCTCCAGAACCGCACGCGTTTGGTGGTCCAAGCGCATATCGAATTTAACCGAGCCGGTGACCACCACCTGACGCGCGCCCAAGTCACGAAAGCGAGCGGCATCGGCGTCCGCCTGCGCTAACACCATCGTTAACGCCGAGAAGGCGGGCCGACTTAGGGCGGCAACGCGCTGATACCCCTTGGCTGAACGCGCAGACATACGCGCATTCGCTAGGGTAACGGGCACGCCCTGCGCCACCGCTAAGGCAATTAAATTCGGCCAAACCTCAGTCTCCAAGAGAATCAACTGTTGCGGTTGATAGCGGTCAAACAAGGGCTTCAGCATCGGCGTCAGGTCAACCGGCATATATTGGTGCAGCACCGGCACGGCCCATTTTTGAACCAAGTCTGACCCGGTTGGGGTGGTCGTGGTGACCAAGAATTGCGTGTTGGGTAGCGCATCGCGCAAAGCCGTAACCAATAATTGCGCCACCATGGATTCACCCACCGAGACGGCATGAATCCAAATTAATGGCTGCGCCGGATTGGCGGAGCACACAGGACGCCCCAAACGCTCGGCCCAACGCTTTCGATACGCCGGAACTTTACCCGCGCGATACCAAAAACGGGCAAAGACCACCGGTAAAAGCAGCAAATACAACGTGGAATACAGAAAGCGCGCCATAGAAAGACTTTAGGTATCAAAGGTGTCGCGCATTATGACCGGTTGGTCTTCCACTCGCAACGCAGCCAACCCATGGCATGCCCGGTAAGGTTTACAGGTAATCTTCTGGTTGGTCGCCCTCTGACTCATGGGAAACAGCCTTATTCCGCTTGCCCATAATGAGAATAGGTTGATGGGACTCGGCCGTTTCATCAATCAGCCGATAGAGGTAACTGCACGCTTCTGTAGCTGTGATTCCGGTCATGACACACCTCTTGCGTGTTCGAGTTTTTCAACACTTTACGCCATTAAGTACGTAATGACGTTCGAAATTCAGCTAACCCGTTGCGTAGGCGGATTTATAGTTGGTACAAAGCCAGAATAAAATAGCCATCACCGCGTACGTTAAAAAACAACTACACCAAATACCTTGCGACTAATGACGCTACCTGAAAAGTCGCAAAAGTGACCCAGCCAAACATCAATGGCTTTTGAATTGGGCCTTTCATGCTCTCACTTAACGGCTGTAAGAAGAATTTAGGACTTAAAGCCCAACTGACGAAGAATGCAAGCAAGCCAAGACTCTGCAATGAAGTGCTAATCTCCGTAACAGCAGCTTTTCGAGAAATTTCTGTTGCAAGGACAACTGCGCATACCAGCCAAAAGGCTGCGACGCACCTCTCCTTAATTGTCCATGTTCTGATATCCATACTGTCTCCTTATGCCCGCAACGACAAGGCCGCCACGGTACTTGCGATTATAAAATGTGTTAGCAGTCACCACCACCGCCAGAGTCCCCAACGTCAAAAAATGCCGCACCAACGCTCACGCGATCGTCGGCTTGACCCTTTGCCTTAAATTCTTCGTCCAAATTTTGCTTCGCCGCTTGTATTGCTTGCTTCTCTTCTTGCGTGAATCGCTGATCCAGCTCCAACTCAGCACCGCAATACATGCATCTGTCCGTCGTTGTCTTTTGGATTCTGCGGCCGCAACTCGTGCAATTGCCTTTATCCATCGAACCTCCCCTAAACATCAAGCCCCGAAAGTTAGCACCAACTATCGCTCAGCTTACAGCTAGAATATGCCCGGTAGAGCTGCTTGTTAACTGCGCATACATGAAATACCATAACTACACGCATAAATAATGCGCATCAGGAGCAAACGCTATGCACGCCAACTTCGACCAACAAGCACCCAAAAAAGCCACCAACCTAACCATAAACAGCGATCTTTTGAACAAAGCCAAAAACTTGAAAATAAACCTTTCTGCCACCCTTGAACAAGCATTAATTGTAGAAGTGAAGAAAACACAGAGCGAACTGTGGCTGAAAGAAAATAAAGACGCCATAGATGAGCTAAACAAACTTAGCGAAGAAAACGGCTTATTTTCAGATTCGTTTAGGAGCTTCTGATGGGCCAGTTTGCGCTCTATTTGAACAACGACAACGGCAGCAAAAAGACTTACCCATATTTCGTGGATGTGCAAAACAACTTATTAAGCGATTTGAATTCTAGGCTGGTTATTCCGTTAACACCCGCAAAAAAAGTAAACGAAAAAGTGGCTAAGAAACTTTGCCCAACAGTCTGCATTGATGGAGAAGCGTTTATTCTCGTAACCAACCAAATGACCACTGTCCCTATATCCATTCTCACGTCAGAAATCGATTCTCTGGAACACTACCGTCAGCAAATAATTGACGCGATAGATATGTTGATTACTGGAATTTAATATTACCATCATGCAGCAGCATCAAAGGACAGAGTCATTGATTTCGGTTAATTATAAAAACAGCCATCCCGATAATTACCACGTTGAGCCCAGATAGAAAATAGCCAACCGCATCAAAGGCTTTGCCTGAGAATCCTCTATGGGGCCTAATCTACAAGAAGTGTAAAATTAATGATTCTGACCCTCTTGATTTTTTTAGCTCGAAACCTGAAAAACACAACTCAACATTGCTACGCCATGCACTTTTAACGTGGTTATTGTCCACCTCAGTGGTGTATTACTATGAGATGTCTAGATTGGGGTTATCTTCCATTATTTTCTTACGTAAAAAATCGTCCGACACTTTATCAAAAAGGTTCTGAGCTTCACCGAACATTTTTGCCCTGTAAAGAATATTGACCATTTGATGAGTCGCTGCGCCCTTATAGAACTCATCAGTAATATCATTCAAATATTCTTTGGCTCGCTCTATACGTTCAATAATTCTGATTTTATTGTATTCGTCATCAATATCATCTGTTAAAAATTCCAAGGATTTGCAAATAATTAACACCTTCTGGACTAATTTAGCCTCTATATTATTTCGCTCCTCCGTTAAATCTTGGTCGTTATAATTCCTAAGCTTACATACTGTACCTTCTGCAAAATCATCGATTAAGTTAGGGTCAATGCTATGTGCAAAATCAACCAGATAAGAACCCATCTTAGCCAACTCAGCTACATCAATATCCTCAAGCGGTATGTACAGCGGGTTAGGGTCTAATTCAATTTTCCCTGCCCGGGTATATGCACCATAAATTTCAAGATGATTATCTACTCTCGAAATATACACTTTATCGATAGCAGATAAATATGGCCATTCCTTAGAACGACCCTTTGAAACTCGATCATACATTATCCCAGGAAAAAAATTGAATTCAGCGTCTTTATCTAAACTTGAAAGCCTCGTAACCTCGCTTTCAAACTTAGACTTTTCAACAGACATGAAAAAGCGGTAAACAGCATAGCAACCAAAAACGAAACAAGAAGTTGCTGTTATTATGTAGTATCCCATTAGCTCTCATTGTCTCCCGATCTCATCATGCCGCAAACGATAGCGATTTAAAGTGGCTTACAGCGAAGCGGAAAACCGCTTTAAACCGTCTGGCTGCATTGCATTTTATGTGTAGTTGAAGCTTTGAAATATGTCTTTTTTAAAGTCAATGTCTGAATGAGTGAAATCATACTTTTCATCATCTGGAATATTATCAGGGAATTTGAGCCGGAAGAATCCACCAATGCTTGGCTCGAAACCATCGCCTAGGCCTCCCGGATTTATGGATAATCCCATGCCTGCAGGAGAAAAGTCATTATCTAGAAATTGTGAAGCTAATAGCGCTGAAAGACCAGTAACAGCATCAATTAGGTTTTCGAAATTGGCCTTGGCAAAATTTAAATGGCGATCATGCTTGGTTTGGTTGTAAGCCGTGTACCAAGCTAGAGAGCCTGAAGAAGCCCAAGAGGAAAACGGAGCCCTTACCCCCAATGAGCCAAGCCAGTTAGGTACTTTTATTTCGTATTGGGATAGATAGTGGCTTTGTTCTATTTTTTTATAATCACCCAGATTCCAATTTCCACTGCTCACATACCCATTTTCCCTAAGTATTGCAGAGCAGTTCGCTTCTATTTCTACACACGTTCTTAGCAGAAGCTCGTGAATTCTGTGAGAGTGCGCGGCAAGATTCGTGTCCGATGGCTCTATATAGTCGAAGAGTTCCAAAACATCTTTCTGGATCAATAAAAAGGCCCGCACAAAATTTTCGGGGGAGTCCGCATAATTTTGATGTAATACATACATCCACTTACCTGAATCGAAGTATGTATTATCTGAAAAGATCCTAGCGGTTCTTCGATAAGGTGCACTTACTCCCACGAACTCTCCTTTTGAAATACCCAACTTGAAAAACATCCGTTAACACATTGATCTGCTTGCATTTTCATGGCAGAACGCCCTTAACTTGGCCGATCAAAGGTTTCATCGTACGCATAAACATGGAGAACCAAATCCTAATACGTTGTTTTTCATCAACTTTCCGAAAATCTGTCCAAAAAAAACGCGCATTTCATTTAAGTCAGCTTACCAGAAAAACGTGCATATGCACGCGAAAAGCTATTATTAGTATTAGGGTAGTGCCCAGTTTAGGCGATGGGCGTAGGGGTATGCCTCAAGGCGCGCCTTCCGGCCTGCCGTGAAGCGCCGGAGGCATGCGCCGAAAGCCCATACCGGCGCATGACGGGTCGGTCGTGCCCGACCCCTACGGCAGCCTTGCCAAGGTCGAAAATTACGGTGACAGGGGTCACAAATAAGCGTCAGGCTCGTCGCCTTCCGACTCATGGAAAATCCCTTCTTCGGTGCAGTGGTACTGCGCCGCGAGTTCACCGTCATCCAGTGACAGCAGGTGAACGTCAAACCCCCACAAACGCCGCAAGTGTTTTAATACTTCGTCTGCATCGTTACTTAATGGCCGGTTATTTTGTCGGATATGATGCAAAGTAATGGAGCGGTCGCCTTCTACGTCAACCTGCACCACTTGCAAATTGGGTTCGCGCGAACTCAAGTTATATTGCTCAGCCAACATCTGCCTCACCTTGCGGTAACCCCGTTCGTCATGAATCGCAGCGACTTCGTATTCTGCGGCGGCCTCTTTGTCTTCAATGGCGAATAAACGGAATTCCCGCATCAGGCGAGGAGACAAAAATTGCTGAATGAAGCTTTCGTCTTTAAAGTTTTGCATGGCGAAATGCAGAGTTTTCAGCCAATCACTGCCCGCGATGTCGGGGAACCAGGCGCGGTCTTCGTCCGTCGGGTTTTCGCAGATGCGACGAATGTCCCGAAACATAGCAAACCCGAGGGCATAGGGGTTTATGCCCGAGTAATAGCGGGCATCAAACGGTGGCTGGTACACCACTTTGGCATGGCTGTCCAAGAACTCCATGATGAACCCGTCGGTCACTTTGCCACGATCATATAGGGTGTTCAGTAAGGTGTAATGCCAAAACGTGGCCCAGCCTTCGTTCATGACCTGTGTTTGGCGCTGCGGGTA
This sequence comes from Salinispirillum marinum, assembly GCF_042650105.1. Taxonomy (NCBI): domain Bacteria; kingdom Pseudomonadati; phylum Pseudomonadota; class Gammaproteobacteria; order Oceanospirillales; family Saccharospirillaceae; genus Salinispirillum; species Salinispirillum marinum. The sequence continues at coordinate 304,554 of NZ_JBHSAL010000001.1, forward strand.
AAAATACTGCGCCATTTTGCGCACAATGCGCACCAGCTCGCGCTGCCAACTGGGCATAATGGGGGCATTCTTTTCGATGAAATACAGTAGGTTTTCCTGCGGCTCAGAAGGAAAACGTCGCACATTGGCTTTCTTTTTTTTGTCCTCCGGGGCGGGTATGGTGCGCCACAATAAGTTCAGTTGTGTTTGCAGATACGCTTCGCGCTCCGCTTGCCGGTCGGCTTCTTCGGCAGCAGAAATAGGCGATGGGCGTTTGTAGCGGTCCACGCCATAGTTTTGGATGGCATGACAACTGTCTAATACTTGCTCAACGGCCTCCACCCCGTACTTTTGCTCACAACGGGTCACGTATTCGCGCGCGAATACCAAGTAATCGATAATGGCCGAGGCATCTGTCCAGGTACGAAACAAGTAATTGTTTTTAAAGAACGAGTTGTGGCCATAGCAGGCGTGTGCAATCACCAAGGCCTGCATGGTCATGGTGTTTTCTTCCATCAAGTAAGCAATGCAGGGATTGGAGTTGATGACGATTTCATAGGCCAAGCCCATTTGCCCCCGCTCATAACCTTGCTGCGTTTGCAAAAACTGTTTGCCGTATGACCAATGATGATAGCCCAGCGGCATACCGACCGAGCTGTAGGCGTCCATCATTTGTTCGGAACTGATGACTTCTATTTGGTTAGGATAGGTATCCAAACCAAACTCTTTCGCCACCGCCGCAATTTCGCGGTCATAATCCCGGATCAGATCAAACGTCCAATCCGAACCTTCTGATATGGGTTTTCGTGCCGCTGTCGTCATGCGTTTTTCCTCTGAAACAACTCGCGGAAGACGGGATAAATGTCGGCTCGCTCCAGAATATGGGCCATCGCAAAATGGTCGGGGAATTGCGCTTTTACATCTTCATAGGCATACCAGAGATCCTGATGATCGCGCGGGCTGATCTCAATGTACGAATAATACTGCACCTTCGGCATGATGCTGTTGAGCAACAGTTCCCGACACGCCGGGGAATCGTCACCCCAGTTGTCACCATCGGAGGCTTGAGCGGCAAAGATGTTCCAAGATGATGCGGGATAACGCTTCTGCACAATGTCATTCATCATCTGTAAGGCCGACGATACAATGGTGCCTCCCGTTTCTCGGCTGTAGAAAAATTCTTGTTCATCCACTTCTTTGGCGCTCGTGTGGTGTCGAATAAACACCACTTCTATCTTCTGATAATTGCGGCGCAGAAAGAGGTACAACAGTAAGAAGAAGCGCTTGGCGATGTCTTTGGTGCCTTGGGTCATCGAACCGGAGACGTCCATCAAACAAAACATCACGGCGGCACTGGAGGGTATGGGGTGCATTTCATGACGGTTGTAGCGCAGGTCAAAATCGTCAATAAAGGGCAATTTTTTTAATCTGGCGAGCAAGGTGGCCTTTTCTTCTTCCAGGGCTGTACGCTTGGCTTTTGCATCCGCCGAGCGGCCGCTGATTTCTGCTAACTCGGATTCTATCGCTTTTATGCGTTTACGTTTTTTTCCGCCAAGGGCGATGCGGCGGGCATGGGCATTGCGCAGTGAGCGGACAACATTGATGTTGGTGGGGATACCTTCGCTGGAAAAACCGGCGCGGTGGCGTTCAAATTCTTGGGATTTTTTGAGGTCTTTGCGCACCATGTTGGGCAGTTCGAGGTCGTCGAACAAAAATTCAAGGAATTCGTCCTGACTGATGTAGAAGGTAAACTCATCCAACCCTTCGCCATCCGGGCTGGCTTGTCCGCTGCCACTGCCCTGCCCTTGGCCACCTTGAGGCTTGCGAATTCGGTCCCCTGTGGAGAATTCTTTGTTGCCGGGATGCACAACCGAACGATCGCCGCCTTGGCCGTGACCAATCACGGGTTCATGCAGGTCTTTACTGGGGATAGTGATGCTTTCCCCTTTTTCCATATCAGTAATGGAGCGTTTGTTGACAGCTTGATTGACGGCTTCTTTTACGTGCTTGCGATAGCGTTCCAGAAAGCGACGGCGATTCACCGCACTTTTGTTTTTGCCATTCAGTCGTCGATCAATCACATAGCTGTTAATCATACTGACCTCTTTTTTAGTTGAACCCAGGGCGGGAGCGTCATAAGTAGCTTTTTTGTCCCGTAACCCTAGATCGGACACGCCGTAAACCCATCCATGGGGGCTCTCTGCCGACGTCCTGTCGGCAGAAGGTCCTTATCTAGGACTACGGAACACAAGCTACCTTGATCACTCTCGATCAGGATTCCTGTATTTCGTCTGCCACTTCAATGGTGAACTGATCGCTTTCCATGGCTAATGCCGACCTTTGAAGTAAGGCCATACGGGGAGTTATAGGCCTTCGCAAGACCTTCTGCCGACAGGACGTCGGCAGAGAGCCTCCAAGGACGGATTCACGGCGTGTCTGAGAAGGCCTATAACTCCCCCGTAATGGCCGGAAACGAAGCCGCCGAATCAAGCCAGATAAACGATCATTGATACTTCCGAACGCGTAAATACCATTCGGACAGCAGGCGAACTTGTTTCTCCGTGTAGCCTCGGTCGACCATGCGGTCGACGAAATCTTTGTGTTTTTTCTGATCCTCTTTCGATGATTTGGGGTTGAACGAAATCACGGGTAAAAGGTCTTCCGTGTTCGAGAACATCTTCTTCTCGATGACCGCACGCAGCTTCTCGTAACTCTGCCAACTAGGGTTGTTGCCGTTGTTGTTCGCCCGCGCCCGCAATACGAAATTCACAATTTCATTGCGGAAATCTTTCGGGTTACTGATGCCTGCGGGTTTTTCTATTTTCTCCAGCTCCTCGTTCAGAGCCACCCTATCCAGCATCTCCCCGGTTTCGGGGTCACGATATTCTTGGTCTTGAATCCAGAAATCGGCATAGGTCACGTAGCGGTCAAAAATGTTTTGCCCGTATTCCGCATAGGATTCCAAATAGGCCGTTTGAATTTCTTTGCCAATAAAGTCCACATATTGCGGTGCTAAAAATTCTTTGATGAAGGTGATATAGCGATCGTGTGTTTCTTGCGGAAACTGCGCCTGTTCGATCTGGTTTTCCAGTACGTACAGCAAGTGTACAGGGTTCGCCGCTACTTCGGCGGCGTCGAAGTTGAAGACTTTTGACAGAATTTTGAACGCAAAACGCGTGGACAGGCCATTCATGCCTTCGTCCACCCCGGCGGCGTCTTTATACTCCTGAATGGACTTTGCTTTCGGGTCGGTATCTTTCAAGCTCTCGCCATCGTAGATACGCATTTTGCTGAAGATACTGGAGTTATCCGGCTCTTTAATACGCGACAACACACTGAACTGGGCCAGCATTTTCAAGGTGTCCGGCGCGCAGGGTGCGGCTCGCAAAGACGAGTTTTCTAGCAGTTTTTTGTAGATGTTGATTTCTTCGCTCACGCGCACGCAGTAGGGTACTTTGACAATGTAAATGCGATCGAGGAAGGCTTCATTGTTGCGGTTGTTGCGAAACGCCTGCCATTCACTTTCGTTTGAGTGGGCCATGATGGTGCCATTGAAGGGTATGGCCGACATGCCTTCAGTGGCGTTGTAGTTGCCTTCTTGTGTAGCGGTCAACAAAGGGTGCAGCACCTTCAAGGGCGCTTTGAACATCTCCACGAACTCCATCAAGCCTTGGTTGGCTTTGCAGAGTGCACCGGAGAAACTGTAGGCATCCGGGTCGTTTTGCGCGAAGTCTTCCAGTTGTCGAATGTCGACCTTACCCACCAGGGCGGAAATATCCTGGTTGTTTTCATCGCCCGGTTCGGTTTTGGCGATGGCAATTTGGTCCACAATGGACGGATAAAGCTTCACCACGCGGAACTTGGAAATGTCGCCGCCATATTCGTGCAGCCGTTTGATGGCCCACGGTGACATGATGCCTTTTACATAACGCAACGGAATACCATAGCGCTCCTGCAGGATGTCACCATCTTCCAAGGGGTCAAACAAATTCAGTGGGCTTTCGTAAACTGGCGAGCCTTTAATGGCGTAGAAAGGGATTTTTTGAATAAGCAGCTTCAGTTGTTCAGCTAAGGACGACTTACCGCCACCCACGGGGCCAAGCAGATAGAGGATTTGCTTGCGCTCCTCCAAACCTTGCGCGGCATGTTTGAAGTAACTGACCACCTGTTCGATGGGTTCTTCCATGCCATAAAAATCTTTAAACGCCGGATAACGCTTGATAACTTTGTTGGAGAATATCCGGCTGAGTTGCGGGTTTTTTGCCGTGTCTATCACCTCCGGCTCGCCAATGGCGGCCAGCATGCGCTCGGGTGCCGAGGCATACGCCGAAGGGTCGGACTTGCACAGCTCAAGGTACTCCTCGAGTGAAAACTCTTCCTGCTTTTTGGCTTCGTAGCGGTCTTTGAAATGGTGAAAAATATCCATAAACATGCCCCCTGAGTTAGCCTGATCGTTACCACTGGTGTGTAACGTGGATTTTCCCTATACGCCAGCGGAACGTTTTTGTCTCTACTTTGAGTGTAGTTCAAGGACGCGCAAAACAAAGGGTAAAGCACAGATTTACTCAAACTTTGTGCACCTGTTAGTTATCCAGGAATGATACCAAACGCACGTCAGCCCCGAGGATGGCCACCAAGCCATGATCAGGGTGCATCACCGGCACACTCACGGTGAAGGAGTATTCATCCGTAGCGACGGAGCGGTAAATCGGGCTAACATAAGGACTCAGTGTATCGCGTGCTGCGGTGAACCAAGGGCGGTCGGACCAGTCGCGCCCGCGACCACTGCCTTCATAGGTCACGGCGACCCAGTCCGGGTGAATATTGGCACTGATTTGCCGTCCATCAGGTGCAACCAGATAAAGCAATTCAAAACGTTGACCACTGCGCGCCAGGGCGGCACGCAATGTCTGTTCGATTTTATCGGTATCGTGTGGGCTCATTAAGGCCGGTTCAGCCGCTAACATGGCCACATCCCGGCGTGCTTGGGCGTGCCAGTCGAGCTGGAAGACGCCTAAGGTTTCCAGTAGATGGTCACCATGATGGCGAATGGTTTGGCTACCACTGCTTAGGCTCGCGGCATTCTCCATCAACCGCTGTGCGTTGCTCGAGATGCCTTGAACATCCTGGGTTACACCTTGAATTGCATTGCCAATCTGGGTGGTACCAGTGGCGACCTGACGGCTGCAATCTTCAAGCTGGGCCATGCTTGTACGGCTGTGCGCCAACCGGCCACGAATGTCATCAATACCTTCCACGCCCTGTTCGACCCGCTCACGCACGGTACTTCCACCTTCGGTTAAGCCGGTGACTTCACTGCGAATCAGGCCAATGCGCGTTTCCACCTCGTCGGTGGCTTGCATGGTGCGGTGTGCTAAGGCACGCACCTCATCCGCCACCACGGTAAAGCCTCGTCCGGCTTCGCCAGCACGGGCGGCTTCAATGGCGGCATTGAGGGCCAGTAAATTGGTTTGTCGAGAAATTTCGGCAATCATCCCGACAATACGTTGCATTTCGTCTGCCTGCTGATCTACCGTGCGGATGCGTTCTTGCAAGCGTGCCATGTCGTCTCGCATGGCGCTCATTAAGTCTCCTACCGCTTGCCCTTGTATATCGCATGCACTGACTTCTCGTGCGGTATCTGCCGCAAGCTGATGCATGGTTTCAGCCGTAGGGCCGAGTTCGCGGGACACGGTCACGCTGATTTCCTCACTGGCACTCGCCAATTGCGCAGCGGCTTCCGTAAGTTGTCCGCCCGCCTGTTCGGCCAGTGCAGAGGATTCGGCGAGCAGTGGCGCTTGCCCGGCAATGACCACTGCATTGCGCAGGCTATCCGTAAAGGCGTTATGTAACCGATGGGTCCATTGGTCAAAGGCGATGGCGGCCGGTAATTCAACGCCACTGCGAGCGGTCAGATTCGCCGCCGTTAAAGTACTTTGAATGTGTTGGGTTAACTGTTGGCGAGCTCGAACACGGGGACGAATGCTTAACTTCATGCGGACACTCCGGCAACGACAGACATAACCCTGTTCTGCAATTGCGGGGCCAACGCACGACGGCACGCGGTTAACGCTCTTGTGCCCTCAGCGCCGGAAAAGGCGCACCAAAGCGGCGCACCTATTCGTCACCACGCACCAAACGTACATACCGATTACTGCTGCGCGACGCATTTCCATAGGAAAAAGCCGTGCCGAAGTGCACATACCACGCCTGAGTTGTGGAGTTCGCATATGGCGAGCCGGTCCAATAGAAGTCGCTCAACGCATTCGGGAAATAGTCCGGGTTCACAGCCGGAGCAATGTACCCAGTGTCCAGAATACTTTGCAATTCAGACAGCGTTGGCATGCGCCAGTCGTTAAACCCACAGAGCCGACTGGCATTAACGGCTGCTGCATAGGTTTCGGTGTTGCACGGCTGAACACCTAAGGCGTTACTGCAGGTAAGGGGGTTGCCGGTGGCGCCACTGCCAGTGCTGGCATCAAACCATGTATAGCGATGCTGTGCATAGCGCAGATGGCTGGCCGATGCTGATTTTGTCTCCCACATCAAGCCACTGGCGGTGTCTAGGGTACAGGCCCATTCCGACAGACCATCACCTAACGGAGCAGACGGTGGAATGACCAGTCCTGAATTCGCAATTTTATTGAAGCGTTCGGCCGAGTTATTCTGCGCGTTGGCATCGAGCGCCATTAAGCCAATACAGGTGGCTATTGTTAAGGGTCGGTAGGCCAACGGCCAGCGGGTTTGTAAATTCATGGCTCACTCCCTACGCTCAGTTTGAACGATTTTTTATTGTTATGGTCAAACTTTAGCCTATTTTATCCGTCGTTGCTGTCCGTGAGATTACGGAGTTGCCCGCTTACGGTTCGTTCGATAACTGCCAGTCGATGGTGCTTTGACCGGTAGCATGTAAATAGGCATTAGCGAGCGAAAAATGGCGACACCCGATAAAGCCACGATAGGCAGACAGCGGCGATGGGTGCGGTGCATGCAACAACAGATGACGTTCTGCATCAATAAATTCGGCTTTTCGCTGGGCGTAGCTGCCCCATAACAAGAAGACAATGTGGTGCTGTTGCGCCGCCAAATTACGCAACAAACAATCCGTTAAGGACTCCCAACCCCGCTTAGCGTGCGAACCCGCAGCACCAGCCCGCACACTTAGCACACTGTTTAGCAACAAGATGCCCTGCTCGGCCCAAGCCGTCAAGTCGCCATGATTGGGTGGTAGAAAGCCCACATCGGCCATCAACTCTTTATACATATTTTGCAACGATGGTGGTATGGCTTCTCCACGCGGCACAGAGAAACTCAGGCCCATGGCTTGTTTCGGCCCGTGGTATGGATCCTGCCCGAGTATCACCACCTTAACGTCTTCTGGGGCCAGCGCTTGCAATGCTCGAAACCGCTGCACGGTGGGCGGATAAACGGTCTGCGTGCGCGATTCCATAGCCACAAACTCTGCCAAGGCTTGTGCTTGGGGCGTCGAGATAAAAGGCTCCGCCAAAGGAAGCCAGGATGCTGGCAAGGATTCCCGGAATGTGTCTAGGCTCATATACCCCTCGCTTTTTTGTTGAATCTATCCTTATCGAACAGAGCCAGACTGATGTTCTTCTCCACCCAAGTTCCACCCCTAATCAGACTGCACCCCAGCGAACCACCCACGTACAATCGAAGAGTAATTCTATATCGGCACGGCATTTGTATGTGATCAATAAACCGTCGGCCCGATCCTTCCTTTCAAAAAGGACACAACAATGACCACCAAAGCAACGACCACCAAAGCAACGACCACCACCGCCACCAAAACTACTGTCACCAAGAAAGCCGCCGCTAAAAAACCGGCGACAAAAGCCGCCAGCGCGCGCAAGGCCCCTGTTACCGCAAAGGCGCTGCAAGGCAAGATTATTCAGCATTTGCGTGGTACGCAAGGCACTTATGAAGAGAAGGCCACCCCGCAGGCGTGGTGGCGCGCCACCAGTTTCGCCGTGAACGAGTTCGTCATGGCCGGTTTGACCGATACGCAAAAAACCCACTCCCGCTACGATACGCGGGCGGTGAACTACCTGTCGATGGAATTCCTGATGGGCCGTTTGCTGTCCAACAACCTGCACAACCTGCATTTGTTTGATGTAACTCGCGCAGCGCTTGAAGGGCTCGGCCAGAATTTGGATGATTTGTTGGAAGAAGAACCCGACATGGCCTTGGGTAACGGCGGTTTGGGCCGTTTAGCCGCGTGTTTTCTGGATTCACTTGCCACCATGAATTTGCCTGCCGTGGGCTATGGCATTCATTACGAACACGGTTTGTTTGAACAACACTTCCGCGATGGCAGACAGATCGAGCGTCCAGACGCCTGGCGCGAGTACGGCAACCCATGGGAAGTTTGCCGCCCGGAGTCTGCACAGCAAGTCAAACTCTATGGTTATGTAGAAACCCGCTATGAAGGGGCCACACCCAAAAAAGTATGGCACGCTGGCCGCACCATCAAAGCCGTACCCTGGGATATTCCCATCGTGGGTTACGACGGCGCCAACGTAAACATCTTGCGCCTGTGGGAAAGCCGGGCCACGAACTTCTTCGACTGGGACGTCTTTAACGCCGGTGGCTACGTCGATGCACAAGCAGAACAGGCCCAGGCCGAAACCATCTCTAAGGTACTTTACCCCAACGATGAAACCGATGCGGGCAAAGAACTGCGTTTGATTCAGCAATACTTCTTTTGTGCCGCCTCGGTGGCCGATATTGTGCGCCGCTATCGCCGCGCCCATGGCGACGATTGGACCTCGTTCCCCAAATTAGTCGCGATTCAGCTCAACGACACGCACCCGGCCATTGCGATACCGGAACTCATGCGGGTATTGATCGATGATTATGATATGGCGTGGAAGGATGCTTGGGGTATTTGCCAACAGGTATTTTCATACACCAACCATACCCTGTTGCCAGAAGCCTTGGAAAAATGGACGGTCCGCCTGTTTGAGAAAGTCTTGCCGCGCCATTTGGACATTATTTATGACATCAACCACCAGTTCCTGACGCAACAAGTTGACGCCCAATGGCCGGGCGACGATGCCATGAAACAGCACTTGTCCATCATCGAAGAAGGTCATGAACGGATGGTACGGATGGGTCATTTATCGGTGGTGGGCTCGCACAAGGTCAATGGTGTGGCGCAAGTACACTCTGACCTGGTCAGAACCGACCTATTCCCTGAGTTCCATGAATTATGGCCAGAAAAACTCACCAATGTGACCAACGGCATTACGCCACGGCGCTGGCTGAAAGCCTGCAACCCGCGTTTGGCGGCGTTAATTGACCAGCACATTGATGCAGATTGGCCGCTACATTTGGATAAATTAAAGGGTTTAATCGCCAAGGCAGATGATGCCAAATTCCAACAAGCGTTCATGGCTGTGAAGCGGGAAAATAAAGTTGACCTAGTAGCCGAAATTCATCGCCTGACCGGCATTGAGGTCAGCCCGGATGCATTGTTCGACGTGCAGATCAAGCGTCTGCATGAATACAAGCGCCAACATTTGAATCTGCTGCACATTTTAGCCTTGTATCGTCGACTACTGGACAACCCGGAGTATAACATGGTGCCGCGTGTCTTCCTGTTCGGCGCGAAGGCTGCTCCGGGTTATCACTTGGCGAAAGACATCATTTTTGCCATCAACAAGGTCGCTGAACGCATCAACAACGATTCGCGCATCGGCGGCAAACTGAAAGTCGTTATGCTGCCCAATTACCGGGTCAGTTTGGCGGAGAAAATGATCCCCGCTGCCGATGTTTCGGAACAAATTTCGACAGCGGGTAAGGAAGCCTCTGGCACCGGTAACATGAAGTTGGCGCTGAATGGTGCATTGACCATCGGCACATTGGATGGTGCCAACATCGAAATTGCCGAAGAAGCCGGAGCAGATCACTGTTTTATCTTCGGGTTAACGGTGGATGAAGTAAAAGCCTTGAATGCGCGAGGCTACAATCCGTATGACTTTTACGACCATGACGAAGAGATTCGGGCGGTATTGGACTGGCTCGATAGCGATTACTTCACACCCGGTCAACCCGGCGCGCTCGCCAGTATTAAACACAGCCTGTTGCAAGGGGGTGACCCATACAAAGTATTGGCGGACTTCCGCGCCTACAGCGACGCGCAACGCAACGTGGATGAAAAGTATCGTGATGGCACGGCCTGGGCACGCAGCGCCATCATCAATACGGCCACCATGGGTAAGTTCAACTCAGACCGCTCCATTCAGGACTATGTGGACCGGATTTGGCACCTTAAAGCGTATCCAAGAGACAATTAACCCATAAACTTGTTGATAATGATTATCATTTAAAATATTATGCGTCCTGTCGTGAATACACAACAACAGGACGCCGTTGTGTGGTCTTCGGGGTGCTGTAGGGGCGCCTTGATGATCGGTTGAGGGATCGACAAACCTCTGAAGACACTCACTTACGCGGTGTTTCGATGTTCGGGCTGAGCATCGATCACCGCATTTTTTTGCCCCTTAGATATCGTCACCGTACTGAAACGAAAACCGTTTGTTCTCATGGTACGGAAATACATCTTCCACAAAACCTTCTTGCAGCCTTTGTTGCAAACCGCGCCAATAATCTGCGGTCAACAAGTCACCATGAACACGCTGAAACAGGTCCTTATCCACTTTATCGGTGACCAAAAAGTGACGGAACTCTTCCGGGAAAACATCGTTAGGATGCACGGAGTACCAAGGTTCACTGGCCATTTCCTGCTCTAGGGTCTGCGCTTCCGGGATGTTTCGGAAATTACACTCATTGAGGTAGCACACCTCGTCATAGTCGTAGAACACCACCCGATGCACGCGTGTGACCCCGAAGTTCTTGTGCAGCATGTCGCCGGGAAACAGATTCGTTGCCGCAATTTCCTTGATCGCTAACCCGTAGTCGATGATAGCGTCCGCCGCTTGTGCCGGTGTTGCTTGATCAAGGTAGAGGTTTAACGGGGTCATACGGCGTTCAATGTAGAGATGGCCGATGATCACATCGTCGCCATCCAAACTGACTTCCGAAGGCGCGACGCGCAACAGTTCCTCTACCAACTCATCGGCAAACCGGCTGCGCGGTAAGGCTACATGGCGGTATTCCAAGGTATCGGCCATGCGGCCGGCACGATCATGGTGCTTAACCTGTTGATACTTTTCTTTGACGCCTTGCTTGGTGTTGGATTTACTGGGGGCAAATTTGTCTTTGATGATTTTAAACACATAGGGGTAGGACGGTAAGGTAAATACCGACATCACCATGCCTTCAATGCCCGGTGCAATCACAAACTTGTCGGCGCTTTCTTTCAAATGAATCAGCAGGTCACGGTAGAACACCGTTTTGCCGTGCTTATGCAGCCCAATGGCATTGTACAGTTCGGATTTGCGCTTGTTCGGCATCAGCTCCTTCAGAAACCGTACGATGCCTGAAGGGTCAATGGTATCGACCATAAAGTAACTGCGCGCAAACCCAAACACGATGCTAACGTCGGACGCATCCATCAGTAAGGCATCAAGATAGAGCTGCCGGTTTTCGTTCACCAGAATAGGTACTACGCAGGGCTGATGGGCATCTTTGCTGACCACCCGGCCCACAACATACGCCGCTTTATTGCGAAAAAACAGATTACTTAATATGTCGATGCGCAAGTTATCACTCGGACCAATGGCGACCGACGACTGTTTATAGAAGCTGTCACGCAGCCGGATAACGTCACGTTCCAAGTCTTCAAAGGGCAGCTTCAAATCAAAACTGTGCAGGATATCTTGAATGTTGTTTTCAAACCCATCCATGCGCGGGTAGTAACTGGCATACGCATGACTGTCCCGTACAGTGAGAATTTCGTCGGCGTAGGAATCCACGAAAATAAATTCATTGTGATAATACTGACGGTCAAACAGATGACAAAACACTGAATTAAAAAAGGTTTCCGCCAATTCAGGCTGGCGGTGCTGCAACATCAGCCGACAAAAACTTTGCTTCACCACACGCCACAGGGCGGCGTCTACCTGGGTCATGGCGGGATACTCAGCCCGAATCTGGGCAACAGTATGCGCGACACTGTCTTCATATAAGTGAATACGTTCACGATGGCGCTGCTGACCCTGATGCCAGGCCGCCGCCTCAAAACGGGTTTGCGCGCCCTGAGTGATCAAGCGAAAACGCGAATAATGTTCATCAAAGCCCTGACAAATGCGTTGTGCAATTAAGCGGGCGGTTGGTTCCGACATGGTAGTGTTCTCCCGTTTCAGCAACGAGTGTACCAGCTTAAATATCCATGCCCAGTACGACAGCATTCATCGTGAGAATTCTGATTATGCGTGATGGCTATGGGACATATACACTCAATATCAATTGAGACCCAACGGCTTATCCATATCCTTAGCGGCATCAATTTTTTCTTGGATGTGTTCAGCGGCTTCTGAAATTTGCTGGCGCAACCAAATGTGACTGCGGTCATGATGCAACAGCGGGCTCCACACCATTTTGAGTTCGATGGGCGGTATATCGAACGGCGGTTTAAAAATGGCCAACTGGGGCAGTGGCGCATAGATTCTTGCGGCGCGGGCAGGTACTGTCACGATCAGGTCACGAAATAACGCCAAGTACATGGCGACGTGGTAGTCCCGAGTGAATAACTTGATCTTCCTTGCGTAGCCCAACTGCTCCAAACGTCGGTCTACCCAACCGAGTTTCTGCATATCTTTGCTGCTGATGCCTGTACCCACTCCGTAGCCTGTTTTACTCACCCAAACATGGTCGGCGGCCAAGTAGGACTCCAGCGTGAAGTTTTCCACGCAGGGGTGCTGATGATGCACCAAACAACGAAAGTCATCATGCCACAGCTTCTTTTGATAGAACGACAGCGGCAAGTCCTCAAACATATTGATCGCCATATCGATCTTGCCTTCTTCAACGTCCCGGAAGTCCACATCACTTGGGGTCATAATATCCAGCACCAAATGCGGCGCTTGATCTCGAATGCGCCGCATCAACTCGGGCAGTAACGTCGAAGCCGCATAATCACTGGCCATAATGCGAAAAACCCGCGATTCGGTCTGGGCATCGAAGTCCTCATCCGACTGCAGGGTCGCTTCCAAACCCATTAACAACTGATGAATCACCGGCTGCAAGGCCAGCGCCCGCACGGTGGGCTCCATGCCGCGGGAAGTGCGCACCAACAAGGGATCGTGAAACATTTCGCGAAGCCGTTTAAGCCCGTTGCTCATGGCAGGCTGGCTGATGTTCAAACGTTCTGCGGCGCGGGTAACATTGCGTTCCCGTAGCAGGACATCCAAATACACCAATAAATTCAGGTCGTGGCGCGCAATATTCACGGGCATTATTCCGAACATAGTCAATGACGATTTCCGACCTTATCCGGCGTTCGCTAATCTGGCAAGCATGAAACGCCTTACCGTTCAGTTCTGCGCTAAATTCACAGGTTTTTATCCTGAATGATGCACATTCCACCCCGCTGAACGGTGGTACTTCACGCCGGTTCTGGCGTAACATAGGGTTTACGTGTTACAACACGAAAAATCGAGAGACTACCTAGGTAGCTATTGAAAAATTTTCAGTAGTGACCAACCGAAAGGCACCGTTAGAGTGCCTGAATAAAAAAAGCCTTACTGAATTATCAGTAGGGCTATTTTTGCTACGGGATTCAACTAGAGGAGAAACGCCAATGAACCCGGCCAGCCCCACGGCCCTGGTAGACTTGTCTACTGAACAATTAATTGAACGTGCACTGGAAGATAACGAAGGCAGCTTGTCTTCGACCGGTGCACTGGTCGTCACGACGGGTCAACGCACCGGCCGCTCACCCAAAGACCGTTTTTACGTGTCCGACAGTGAAACCGAGCAGACCATCAACTGGGGGCCCGTCAACCGCCCCTTTGATAAAGACAAATTCGATGCCCTATGGGCGCGGGTTGCTGCCTACCTGAGCGAACGCAAACACTACGTCGGGCATTTACATGCCGGTGCCAGTGCGGAACATTATATTCCTCTTGAAGTCAGTACCGAAACGGCGTGGCATCAGATGTTTGCGCGTACGCTGTTTATCGTGCCAGACACTTGGAATGCGGCCAGTAAAGCCCCTTGGCAAATTCTGAACGCGCCCGGCTTTGTCTGTGAACCTGAACGCGATGGCACCAACAGCGAAGCTGCGGTGATCATCAACCTGACCCAACGCCAAATTTTGATCGCGGGCATGCGCTATGCCGGTGAAATGAAGAAAGCCGTTTTCTCCTCTCTGAACTATTTACTTCCCGGCGCTGACATCCTGCCCATGCATTGCTCGGCCAACATGGGTAAAGATGGTACTACGGCGTTGTTCTTTGGCCTGTCTGGCACCGGCAAAACCACCTTATCCGCTGACCCGAAACGCTTTTTGATCGGTGATGACGAGCACGGTTGGGGCCGCTCCGGAATATTCAACTTTGAAGGTGGATGCTACGCCAAGTGCATTAACCTCAGCGAGAAGAATGAGCCTATGATCTGGCAGGCCATTCGTCGCGGCGCAGTGCTGGAAAACGTTGTATTGGACGCCAACAATGTGGCTGACTATACCGACGTCAGCCTGACGGAAAATACCCGTGCCGCCTATCCGCTGACCCTGATCGAGCAACGCGTAGCCGACAACAATGGCCCGGAACCCAAGGCTGTGGTGTTCTTAACCTGTGACCTTACCGGCGTGTTACCACCGGTGGCTAAACTAAGCTCCGAAGCGGCTGCCTATCACTTCCTCAGTGGCTACACTGCGCTGGTCGGTTCAACCGAAATGGGTGCAGCGAAAGGCATTAAGTCAACGTTCAGCATGTGTTTCGGTGCGCCGTTCTTCCCTCGCCCACCGCAGGTTTATGCTGACTTGTTGCGCCAGCGCGTCGCCGAGTCCGGTGCGGATGTGTATCTGGTGAACACCGGTTGGACACAAGGTGGCTATGGTGAAGGTCGTCGTTTCAACATTCCGGAAACCCGCGCCATTATTGATGCTGTGGTCACCGGTGCGTTGAAAGATGTGCCGACCCAGCGCTTGCCCGGTATCAACCTGGATGTGCCGGTAGCTGTACCCGGGGTAGACAGCACGCTACTTAATCCACGGATGAGTTGGTCTGACCCGGCAAAATACGATGCCGCAGCGGCGGATCTGATTGCTCAGTTCAAGCAGAACTTCAAGCAATTCAAGGTGACGGACGACATTGTTGCCGCAGGCCCGCAGGCATTAGAAGCCGCAACCGCCTAAGGCAATCGACCGATCAGAAAAACCCGCCACAGGTCACCCTTGTGGCGGGTTTTTTATTGTAACCGACCTTGCCAGTCCCACTGTCGCACACTATGTTTACAACACGCCTGTAGTAATTGGAGAGGCGAACGGAGGCATCATGAGACTCATCGATTCAGCGCGGATTCATTGTCCATACTGCGACGTATCACTCAACATTAACGTCGACCCCAGCGAACCGGAACAAGACTACACCGAAGACTGCCAAGTGTGTTGTCGCCCCATGGTACTGAGCGTACAGTTTGATGATCGCCACCATCCGCGCGTCTATGCGCGCCGGGAAAGTGACATTTTTAGCCCGGGCGACTGATCAACGCTACGGCAGTCGTAATGGTCGAACTTTTACGCGAATTTTCTTCACACCGTGTTCTTTTAACGCCGCCTCCGCCTGACGGGTATAAGCGCGCCGTATCGCAACTAACGTATACAGGGGAAACAAGGTGATTTTCCCTACGGCATCACTGGGCAAACCTGCCGAGCCGGTCAACGCACCCATAATATCGCCGGGGCGTAACTTGGCCTTTTTGCCTTGATCAAGCTCCAATGTAATGTACGCCGGTTTTTCGGGCACGGGCTCCTGCCGCTTAGGATCCATTGGCGCGATCTGAGGTGGCATGGCACGCTGTTCCATAAGGGTTTGTGCCCGTTTACTGTCCATCGTAGAAACCACACTGACCGCCAACCCCTTTTCACCGGCACGACCGGTGCGCCCTACCCGGTGCGTGTAGGCCGTTGGGTCGCGCGGTAAATCGACATTCACTACCAGCGGTAAAGCCGGAATATCCAGACCACGGGCGGCGACATCGGTGGCCACCAATAATTGCAAACTCTGATGGGCGAAGCTCGCTAAGACCTTTTCGCGGTCGCGCTGCATCATGTCACCTTGGATGGCTGCCACGCTATAGCCGTGCTGGCGCAATTTGTCGACCACTTCGGCACACTCCACCTTGGTATTGCAAAACAAGATAGCCTGCTCAGCAGGCCACCGTTGCAATGCCTGCAACAGCCCCTGCATTAAATCCTTACCCGCCACCAACCAATGCTCTTCAATTTCTGGAGCTTCGCCAGCTTGCGCCACGTCCACTTCTGCCGGGTTCTGCAACACCGCGTGGCAGAACTGTTCGATTTCCGGCGCGTAGGTGGCCGAAAACAACAGCGTTTGATGTTGCTTCGGCAGTGCTTCACGTAACGTCTGCATATCGTCCATAAAGCCCATATCGAGCATACGGTCGGCCTCATCCAGTACCCAGGTGCGCACCGCATCCAGTATCAGACTGCCCTTGCGCACATGCATTAATAAACGCCCCGGCGTCCCCACTACAATATCGGCCCCGTGTTCAAGCGAACCCAACTGTGGCCCGACAGGCGCACCACCGCACAAGGTAAGAATCTTTGAGTTCGGTTGCCAGCGCGCCAATTGGCGTATTACACCAGCCACCTGTTCGGCCAACTCACGCGTGGGACAAACCACCAGCGCCTGTACCTTGCGCTGCTGTCCACGCACCAGGTCGGCGTTTAACAAGTTCACCAGTGGCACACCGAAGGCCGTCGTTTTACCGCTGCCGGTCGGTGCTTTGGCTTTCACATCGCGTCCTTGCAAGGCCAGCGGTATCGCCGCCGCTTGAATGGGCGTAGGGCTGCTGAACGACAAAGCCGTCAATACCTGTAACAACGCTGGGGGTAATGAAAAATCGCTGAACTGAGCCGACATGCGGCACCTACCCTAAAGAAAAAATCCGGCGCACAGAGTACCACAGAACACGGCGTTCCGTACGAAGCTCTGCTATACTCGCGTCCAATTGACCCCACTACTCCGTGCTACTAGGTATCTTCAGTGTTCAACGAATTGGAAATTGCTCCGCCCTTGTCTCGTGCTATGACCAAACATGGCATACATGAACCCACCGATGTCCAGATCGCCACCATCCCCAAAATAATGGATGGCAAAGATTTAATGGTCAGCGCGGAAACCGGCAGTGGCAAAACCGTCGCCTTTGTGCTGCCGCTCGTGTCCGCGTTCAATCATACGCCCTCACCGCATACCGGTATTCGGGCATTAATTTTAGGCCCCACACGCGAGCTGGTACGGCAGATTCAGCATGTCTGCGAACAACTCGGCGGCGCAATCAATGTCACTAGCTTGAGCATTACCGGTGGCGTAGCCTTTAAAGAGCAAGAAGCCGCCTTACGCAAAACACCGGATATCGTTATTGCCACTCCAGGTCGGCTAAAAGAGCACCTGGAGCGCGGCTCCATTGATCTCTCGGATGTGGAATATCTGGTATTGGATGAAGCCGACCGTATGCTCGACATGGGTTTCCGTGAAGATGTCGTGGCCATTACCGAGCACTGCCCGGCTGAACGCCAATCCCTGTTGTTTTCCGCCACCCTCGACCACAAAGGCGTGTTGGCCATGGCGCGACAATTGTTGCGCGACCCTGAGACCATCGCCCTGCACGAATCGCGGCGGGTGCCCAGCCACATTGTGCAGCAATATGCGCTGTCGGATGATGACGCCTTTAAAGAAAAACAGTTGCTTGGATTGTTGGACGTGGCCGCCGACGAACAGATCATTGTGTTCACCAACACCATCGTGAAAGCCGAACGGTTGCACAGTAAGTTACGCAATGGCACCCGGCGCTGTGGCCTTTTGCATGGCGACTTGACGCAAGAAGCCCGTAATGCGGTGGTCAGCGGCATGCGAGACCGTCGCGTGCAAATTCTCATTACCACCGATGTTGCCGCGCGCGGGTTGGATATTCCGAACGTGGGCTTGGTGGTAAATTTTGACTTGGCGCGCAAAGGCGATGAATATCTGCACCGCGTTGGCCGCACCGGGCGCGCCGGTGCTCCGGGCCGTGCGGTGAGTCTGATCGCCCCGAATGAATGGAATTTGCTGGCCCGTATTCAACGCTATTTGAGCACTGCATTCGCCCGCACCGAAGTGCCCGGCCTGAAAAGCAGCTATCAAGGGCCGGCCAAAGTAAAAAGTTCTGGCAAGGCCTACGGTAAGAAGAAGCCCAAAGAAACCAAAACCAGCAAAGCCGCTAAAGCTAAAGCAGAAAAAGATAAGGCAAAGAAGAAATCCGGGCCACGCCCCTCTCGTCCGCCTGCACCGCGTGATGGCTTTGCGCCGTTAAAGCGCAAAAAAGTAGAAGACTAATCCAGCACGGTGCAGTTGCGACTTAACGTCGCAACTGCACGCGCCCATCCTGCACCACACTGAAGGGAAATGCGTCCATGATGGGCAGCCCTGTTCCAACTTGGCTTTCAAACGCCAAGCCGTAATCCAACGTTTGGCCACGCAGCAGAGCATCGTAAAGGGCCAATCCCGCATCAATAAACAACAAGCGAATGGGCACTTCGACCACCGCTTGTCCGCCTTCATTGAGGCTTACGGTTTGCTGGACTTTACCGGATGCCACCGAACTTTGATTCAACGCCAATTCGTAGGTAAATTGATCCAACCGTAGGCCGAAGGCATTAGGGTTGGTAAGCGCCAAATTCAGCACCAGATCGGCACTCGACAAACTGAGCCGTTCGGCCCGTAACCCTACCACCTGCACCGCAGGTAAACGGGGAATGGGCACCTCGCCTTGAGCCGCCAACGGCACCCGTACCCGCCCAAATACGGGTACATCGAACGACATTCCGCCCACCATAGCGTAGGCAAATCGGTCAGCTTGCTGCAACTCGGACACCAAACTCAGTACGTCCGTGAACACCACCTCAATGGGCAAACTCACTACGGTGCTGCCGCCAGCGGCCAGCGTATTGCCCTGCCGTTGCTCACCCGCCACGACACGGCGCTCATTGACCGTCAGTTCGTAATCCAAAGCACCCATCGTAATGGCAAACAGATTTGGATTATTGATCTCTACACGCGTTTCCAATTGGGCTGCCGTTGGCGACAACCCCACCAAGCGGCTACTTAGAATGTTCACTTCTGGTTCTTGCCATGCCGTAGATGGCAAGCTCGCGCAACCACTTAGCCAGAAAATAACCGTCCAGCCCAATAATCCTTGCAACAACCCAGTCCAAGCCTGACGACGATCAAGTTTGTACAGCATACGGTATTACCACAGCGGCCATGAAGACGCCTACCATACGATGTCGCAAGCAAAGCGTCTAGCCTCGTGAAAAGCCCGTATAGACAGTCCACAAGCTGGCGAAGGGCTGTTACAGTGTGCACTTTCGCTAACCATGGGTATGCAACGAGTCTATTGTGCTGCCTAAAGACCATGAGCGCGCGGTGATTGTGACCCCAAAACTTGAACATTGGCTTTCTGCAACGGCTCGCTTTTGCCTCAATGTTGTCGGATTGTGGGTCGTACTTTGCGCCAGCTTATGGGCACAGGTGCCTACGGATACTCGCCGCTTTGATACCACCAACGAACAAACGCTTTTATTTACCAGCAGCGTGAATACAGAGGTGGCGACGCGCTTGCGGGCGGCGCTGGATGCCTATCGGGCGGAACAACAAAACAATACCTTGGTGACCATCAGGCCATTGGCGCAACAAAGCACCGAACAAAGCATTTTACGTGATCATCTCCGTGCCATGGGGTACTACAGCCACACCATCACGCCACGTCCACTGGATGAATATGAGGAATTGCGTTACGAAATTCGCACCGGCGCCCTGTTTCGCTTACGCACCGTAACGTGGGATTGGCCAACCGGCGTGCCCAGCCCGCTGGCGGCTGAGAGCCTGGTTCGCAGTGGTCAACCGGTGCATGCGCAAACCATCTTGGATGCCCAAGCGCAATTACAGCGTGAGATTCAGCAATCGACCTGTTTTCTGCGGGTGAATGTGCGCTATCAATTGGCGTTGGACTACAGCACACACACCGGCGATCTGCGGTTTTATATGGATCCCAGTCAAGAAGTGACGATTCGTTCGTTGCGTGTAGACGGTCTGGAAACCGTAGAGCGCAGCTGGGCCGCCCGCCTTAGCCAATTGACACCGGGGCAATGCTTTCAGCGCCCGGCGCTCGATCAAGCACGCCTGAACATGTATCAATCGAACCTGTTTGCACAAATCAATGAAGTTGTCTCGGAACCTGACGATGGCGAGGTCGATGTCATTTTTTCGGTTCAAGAGCGTTTTCATCGCACGATAAAATTGGGTGCCGGTTACGACACCGATGCCGGTATCGGCCTGTCCGGCGAGTGGGCACATCGGAATTTTGCCGGACGCGGAGAAAACCTGATTCTAAGCAGCCAATGGAGCCTGCTCAGCCAAGCGGCCAGTGCGACCTACATCATTCCGCGGCGGCAACCCTATTATCCCCGGTTCACCTTCAGCACTCGCGTTGAGCGCACGGAGTTTGATACCTTGCCAACCGTGGTATGGCAAAACGGCGTCAGCCTGGAGCAAATCCTATCTCGTGACTGGACCGGCACCCTAGGCGCCGACCTGCGTTCAACCTGGTTAACCACAGACAATGATACGGTGTATGAACAGTGGTTCGCCCTCCCCGCATCAGTGGTCCGCGATACGCGTGATGATGTCTTGGACGCACGTCGCGGGTCGCATTTCATCCTATCGGCGGAGCCCAACTGGTCATTATCCATATCCCAACCGAATTATGCTCGCCTCACTACCGGGTTTAGAGGGTATGAATCACCCTGGCCTTTTTTGACCTTGGCCCTCTATGCCGAAGCCGCGAGTTTGGTGGGTCTCGGAGAACCGTTGGATTTTGCGCAACTGAATGAAAGTGAACGCCTATATGCAGGTGGTGGCGGCTCGGTACGCGGCTGGCCCTACCAAGAAGCGGGCGTGTCAGGTGGGGGTCGCCTGCGCCTGCTAAACAGCTTGGAACAACGCTGGCGCGTGTTGGATAATTGGGGGGTCACCCTGTTTCTCGACTCGGCCTGGCTGAGCAGCGATACGACCGTAGACTGGGATGATCGTGTTTCGGGTGCCGGTATTGGCTTGCGTTATTTTACCGCGTTTGCCCCCATTCGTTTTGATGTCGCTTGGCCCGTTCCGAAATGGCAGAACAATCGAAGTTTTTACATCAGCATCGGACAAGCATTTTGAAACTCATTCTGCACAGTGTTGGCGCGGTATTGCACGGTATCAACCGCTACCTACTTCATATTGTTTTCACGCTGCTGATCGCGGCGGTTATCCTGATTGCTGTATTGATCGGCACCGCCACGGGTCGACAGATATTAATCAACCAAGCCATAGCGGCCGTGAATCAACACACCGGCTGGTACATTCAAGCCCGGCATGTGCGCATGCCACGCCTCCACGAACTGCATGTCGGTCAACTGCGTGTGTTTGCGCCAGACCAAGCAGAATCTTTCGTCTATCTTGAGCGTGTACAAGTACTGCTGCCGCAGCGTCCGTGGGAAAATCCTTACGCAGTCGAGTTGTTGCAGGCCGAACACGCGGAATTGGATCTGGCGCAATTACGCCGGAGCGTGGCCGCATTACAGGGCGATACCGCGGCCGCTGCAGAACCGGAAACAGCACTGAAACGACCCGGCATTTGGTTGTATGCCATAGAATTCGCACAACTGCGCATAACCGATCCGCAGGGCAGTGCCTTGCAAGGGACTTTTTCTGGACGTCTCGAATGGCCTACCGCGCAGCCACTGCCCAGCGTAACCGCGCAATGGTTTAATCAAAATGACCAGCTGTTCAATGCCCAACTCAGTCCGACCCTACCATCGGACGACCTCTCGGCAAATCGGTGGGAAGTTCGACTCGACATCAATCTTCCCGCGGGTGCTTGGCCGCACGCCTACCTGAACTGGCCGCAGGACGTACCCATGGTGGCGCAAGCCTACGTGGATGTAGACATCGACCAGGGCTCGGCACAGATTCATCGTATAGCGCTACCCTGGCAAAACCACGCGCTTGAATTGACCGGAAATGTAGCACAGCGTACCGAGGGCTATGCATTTTCCGACCTCCGCCTGCAGGTTGACGACTATGTTTCTACCCTCAATGGTCAATGGCAGGGCGACCAGAGTGCGCTGCAAGCAGATGTTCATATACCACTAACCCTGCTTCAGCCGTGGCTGTATGGCGTTCTGCCCAACTTCTTACGCGCCGGTGATCCGGTGCAACCCAATGATCTGGCGCGCTTCACGCTAGACGTTCAACCCGGTCAACGTTGGCAAAGTGCCGGACGCGCCAACCTGCATTGGTATGAGAATACCGCGCAAGCTACTTGGGACGCCCAAGGGCAAAGGTTCAGGGCCGAACAACTGGCGGTGCAACTCCGTACAGGGGGCAGTGAAGCCAGCGCTGAAGGACACTGGAATTGGGCCACGCAACTTGGCACGCTGGACCTCGTCAGTACCGTCAATCAAAACTTTTTATCACGGTACGCTGTCCCTAGCATGGTGAGCAGCCTTGCCCTTAACGGGCAGGTACTGGGCAATGGCCGCAACGCGGACGGTCGGCTGCGCCTGCCTGTTTGGAGCGGCACGCTGGCCGCCAACGGGCGTTGGCCAACGCCCACCGATTTTGCCGACTTGCCTTGGCAGGCCCGCGCCGCAACCCAACTGGCTTATCCGGTCCTTGACTGGCAAGACTTATCCTTAGACATACAAGCCGCCGGCAATACCGCCAGTATTACGAGCCACGGCACCGCCAACCTGCGCGCAAGAAACACCGACTTTCGCTGGACACTGGCTGAAGTACCGGTGGATATGATTGCCGGCACCTTCGTGACCTGGCCTGACACCTTACGTGCGCAAGTCTCTGGCACCGGCCATGCATCAGGCCCATGGAACGGCCTTGAAGGCGATGCCGAACTCGTAGGCCGAGGTTTATGGCAAAGTAGCCCATGGCTTATGCGCTTCCAAGCCAACGAAATTTCGCGGGATCGTTTCGCCATCAACCGATGGGAAGCGCAGTGGCGTGACAGTCGCTTACGTGCCAGCGCCGACATTGCCCCACAATGGGATAGTTCATGGAAAACCTGGCCGGTGCAAGCGACGGCCGAGCAACTGCAACTGAGCTTTGCCGACCTAGCGAGCCAATTGCCCGCCTGGCCAACCCAATTGCCCAGCGGCGTACTAGACACCCAATGGGAAATTGTCGGCCTACTGGGTGATCCCACAATACGCGCCAACGCCACGATAACGGCGGACTATGAAGGCCATCCGCTGGTAGGCGAACTGCGCTGGGACGACGAACGTCTATGGTCCGACCTGACCTGGCAGGACCGCGCACTCAGTGTACAAGGCACCGGACGGCCGTGGCGGGAAGGCCAGTGGCACCTTACCTTGCAACGCCTGCGCACCGAGGATGTTGCCGCGTGGCTAACCTTACCGACCAGCCTCAATGAAGCCTCGGTACAACACGATTTGCATATTCAGTGGACCGGCAATATGCAAAATGCCGATTTAAGCCTTACCAGCCAACACCGGGGTCGCTGGGAAACGGAATCCGTGCAGGCAGAATTAACCGGAAGTGGCCGTTGGTCGGACTATGCGCTGACCACATGGGACATCAATGCCCTTGACGTGGCTTGGGGGCCAGCAACCCTGCAACTCAGCGCGCGCAATATTGCCGATGACCTCATGCCCGAGACGCTGACCGCGCAAATGACCGATTTCCCCGTAGGACGATTCATGCCCGTGCCGGATGTTGATGCGCGCGTTTCTGGCCGTGCGATCATGTCCTCCGAATGGCCGACATGGTCCGGTGATATTAACCTACGAACCGAGGGGCAATACGCCCAACAAGCGATTCTAGGCAGCGTAACAGGGAGTGTTACCGGCAATGCACAGGAGGTGTTTTTTGCCCAACTGGAAACCTTGGACTTTCGCCTTGGCGACAGCGTCAACATCAGTGGCACGGGTGGTTATTCTCCGGAGCTCTGGAACCTGAAACTGGATTGGCAAGGCTTGTCAGGCAGAATACCTGAACGCTTCGGGTTGCCCGACAGTTTGTGGCGGGGAAATGGCAATCTAACCATTGCTGGCGCGGTCGATGATCCCGAACTCGCACTTGAAACCCGGTGGGAAACGACCCTGGAAATTCCGGCTGCGCAAACCGGCATTGATGAGCAGTTGCCTTTATCGCTGGCCTTGGTCATCGATACAACAGACACAGAGCTGACCGGTGCACTGCGTCTCAACCGGCCCGAAAAGCCATTATTCGCCGTGTCCGCCGCCATGCCACGACTGCCGCTCTCCGAACGTTTTAACACGCCATGGTCAGAGTGGTCCTTCTCTGGCGAATGGTTGGCTGACATCGATATGTCAGACCTGTTTTTCTGGCTGGGACTGGAAAATATTCAATTGAATGGCGACTTGCGGGGTGAAGGCGTGCTCGCGGGAAGTTTGCAGACACCGACTGCGGAAGGCTATTTGGCTTGGCAGGATGGTGCATTGCGCCTACCGGAAATCGGCGCTGAATTCGATCGCATCAACATCTCCGTGGCGGCCGAAGATCTGACCACGCTGAATTTAAGTGGTAATGCCCGCGCCACCACAGGCAGCGTCGACGTGGGTGGACAGTTATCCTGGCGCGAAGGACGCCCGCACAGTGACATACGCCTCCGTTTTGATCGAACGGCCGTTGTCCAACGCAGTGATGTGCAAGGTCTCGCCACCGGCAATCTGGCGTTAACCGGAGCGTGGCCCGACTTCACACTGTCGGGTGAGCTGGGGCTATCCAACCTGAACATCCTCATCAACCGCTTGTCCGGTCCATCGGTGGCGCAACTGAACATTGAAGGCGAACAAAACGGCAACGCGGGGACCGAGGTCGCTAACGCCATGGCTTTAAACATCGCAGTACGAACCCTAGAGCCCGCCAGTATCAGCGGGAACGGTCTGAACGCCCGGTTATCCGGCGAACTTCGTGTTCTCGGCACCGTGCGCGACTATGAAACCGATGGCGCCTTCGTGGTGGAATCGGGTACCTTCAATTTGCTGACCCGAGACTTTCGACTTCAGGAAGGCGAAGTTCGCTTGGTGGATGAAGCTATTGATCTCAACCTTTTAGCCGTTTACGACCGCTCCGGTGCCCGTATCGAAGCCCGAGTTACCGGGAATGCCAACCAGTTCCAACTGCAACTGTCCTCTATCCCTGTCTTGCCGGAAGATGAGATCGTCGCGCAGCTGTTGTTCGGTAAAACTATCCAAAATATGACGCCCTTTCAGGCTGTGCAGTTAGCCAGCGCGGTTAACCAGCTCCGTGGCGGCAACAGTTTTGATCTGGTCTTGGTGACCCGCGACAGCTTAGGCTTAGATACCCTGGAATTTGATAGTACGGGCGAAGAAGATGATGACGTCACCGTTCGAGTAGGCAAGTACTTGAATAATCGCGTCTACGTGGAGCTGGATACGGAATTGAACGACCAAAGTGATTGGCGCGGCAGTGTTGAAGTTGAGCTGACCCCTAACCTGAGTGTAGAAACGTTCACGCGCTCCAGCAGTACCTTTGGTGGCATAGAATTGCGTTGGCGGCGCGACTACTGACGGCGCGTCAGGCGCGGAAAGGTCGCATCGACATTGGCCTCCAATTGCGCCGCAAGCGAGGTGACCTCGGTGACGCCACGCAAGGCACACAAGGCGCGAAAGACATTGGGTACTTGCACTGGCGAGTTTCGTACCCCCTGATACCCGAAGAGCGGCATGTCGGGACCATCGGTTTCTAACAACAGATGTTCGGCTGCTAAGGCCTGCACGGTGGCACGAGTTTTGGCGGCGCGCGGGTAAGTCATTACGCCACCTATGCCCAATTTTAGACCCAGAGCAATGTATTCTTGCGCCATGGCCAACGAACCACTGAAGGCATGCACCACTCCACCGTGTATCGGTGGCGTATGCTTAAGGGCACGAATAAGTTCATTATGGGCCTGACGTTGATGCAGGATCACCGGTAATCGCGCATTATTTGCTAACGCCAGTTGGGCGTTTAAAAACCGGATTTGTTTGGGCATATCCGGCTGTGTACCATCGAGCCCTATTTCACCCACGGCCACCACCCACGCAGCCTGCAGCCGCTCGGGCAGTTGGTGTAAGTGTTCCGATTCATGTTCCTGCACATAACAGGGGTGTAGACCAAATGCCCCGTAAACTCGGACCGGACAGTCCTGTTGCCACGCCGCCAGCCAGGGTGACAACCGTTGCCATTGTGCCGCACTGACCCCCGGCACCAGTAAACGTGACACGCCGCGCTGAGCACAGGCATGCAGCAACGCTGAAGCATCCGCTGCGAAATCCGGGAAATCGAAGTGGCAGTGGCTATCGGTAAAACGCATCATGGTAAGAGCTGCGACGGACTGACCACCTCAATACCGGCTTCCGGCAGCAAAGGCAGCATCCAATTTAAGAAGGCAATGGTTTCCGGGTAAGGATGGCCGATCACGATCACCTCGGTGCCGCGTTCGAGAATCCCCAACGCTTGGCTAAACTGCCCCATGATGAAATCGTCGGTTTGTTCGTGGTCCAGAAACACATGCCGACGCAACGCGGGTACACCCAGGGCGCGCGCGGTTTCAAACGCCACGCTGTCCGGTGAGGTTAACGAGTCAATGAAATAGAGGTCATGTTCGCGCAGATAGTTCATCACTACCTGCATTGCGTTAGCGTTTTCGGTCAGAAAGCTCCCAGTATGATTGTTAATACCGGCGACAAAGGGCACATTTGCCAAGGCTTGACTGAGCGTAGCGCGTAATTGTTCCGCCGTCATGTCGCGCTCCAGTCCCATCGGCCCTAAGGCCAGTTGACCCTGGTTCGCCATCGGCATGTGGAGCATCACTTCCTTACCTTGCTCATGCGCCATTCTGGCTAAACGTTCACTGTAAGCGAGGCCGGGCAATACAGCGTAGGTTACTTTACCCGGCAACTCTATCGCGGCTTTGCCTAAGGCAAAATTATTCCCCACGTCATCGATAATGATGACCATGCGCGCTGCTGCGGCATCAGCATGAGCAGCTAATCCGCCCAGCAATCCACCGCACAGCGCAAGACAGTAAAGAACACCACGCCACATAGCACTAAGGTTTCAGAATGGCCAGACCCTTCAGCATATTCAACGCTTCGTACATCTGATAATCCTGATCACGCAACCGACCATCATCCGCATTGTCCACGGCGTCATCGGCGGCGGCTTGGCCATTCTGCAACGCCCCTTGCAAATCCGCCTCGCGGCTCAGACGCACTTCTTGCGCGGTAAAAGACCCTTGATCCACCAGAATATCTGGGGTTATGCCCGTCCCCTGAATAGACGTACCCGATGGCGTAAAATAACGCGCCGTGGTCAGCTTCAGTGCCGTGCTATCCTGGCTCAACGGCATGATGGTTTGCACCGAACCTTTACCAAAACTCTGCGTTCCCATGATCACCGCACGCTTGTGGTCCTGCAATGCACCGGCAACAATTTCGCTCGCCGAGGCCGAACCGCCATTGATCAATACCACCAGGTTCAAGTCTGGCAGCAGGGTTTGCCGACGCGACTGATAACGGAACGAGTTGTTCGGAATGCGGCTTTCAGTGTACACCACCAATTTATCTGACAAGAAGATATCAGACACATCAACCGAAGCACTTAACAACCCGCCAGGATTATTACGCAAATCCAATACCAGACCGCGCAGCTCACCGTTGGCTTCTTCGCGCAAGCGGTTGATTTCGCGCACCACGTCCGCCGCCGTATTTTGTTGGAACGACGAAATACGAACGCTGGCAAAGCCAGGTTCCAGCATACGACTGCGCACCGACGTGACACGGATCACCGCACGTTCGATGGTCAGTTCAAAGGGGTTAGCTTGCCCTTCGCGTACTACGGTGAGGGTGATGGAACTGCCAGGTTCACCGCGCATCAGCTCTACGGCTTCGCTCAAGGACAAGCCCTGCACCGGGGTGTCATCCAGCTTGGTGATCAAGTCACCGGCTTGAATGCCCGCCCGAAATGCCGGGGTGTCGTCTATCGGTGAGACAACGCGGACAAATCCATCTTCCATGGTGACCTCAATACCCAAACCACCAAACTGGCCGGTCGTCGATTCCTGTAAATCAGCGAAGGCTTCCGGCGGCAGGAAATCGGAATGCGGATCAAGGCCGGTCAACATGCCCTTGATGGCATTCTCAATCAACTCCCGGTCATCCACTTCTTCCACATAGGCCGTCTTAATGCGATCAATGACCTCGGCCAGCATACGCATCTCATCGACCGGCAGACCTCTGTTTTCGGAGTTGTGACGGTCGGCCAATACGCTCGCACTGAACGCCAGTGCAAAGCCCATTACCAAGGTGACCAAATAGCCGACAGCAGGCCCTTTCTTAAACGTCATGGTGTTACCCCTTCCCAATGCTGACGACACGAATCGCCATCAACTCAATAAAAGTATAGCGGCAGCACCTGCGTGCTTCCGAGTGTTCAATGAAAATTTATACCGACCATCAACGACGCACCCATTGCTGCGGGTTTGTTGTCGCTCCGTTGTGGCGTATCTCAAAATACAATCCGGGCTCTTCAAAGCCACCTGAATCACCCACTTGGGCGATGGTTTGTCCGGCGCGCACCCAGTCGCCCACGGCGCTATTCAATGACTCGTTACGCCCGTATAGGCTTAAATAGCCCTGACCATGATCAATTATGACCAAGAGCCCGTATCCCCGAAGCCAGTCGGCAAACACCACACGACCATAGTGAACCGCTCGTACCGGCGCCCCGGCTTGGGTAGCGATAAACAATCCATCATATACCACGCCGGTACTGGGGTTACGTTCACGATACCGGATTCGGATGTTTCCCTCCACCGGCAACGCCATTTGCCCGCGCCGTTCGGCGAAGGGCTGTTCGTCATCGCCGAACGCTATGTCTTCTATAGCGGCTTCAACTTCCCGTAGTAGGGCTTCCAATTGCAATCGCTCAGCTTCCTTTTTGGCGAGTTGCTCGGCCTGCGAAGTCGCTTCTTGCGCCAGCCGCGCCAGGACCTGCTGTCGCTGATTACGACTGGCCAACAATTGATTGTTTTCCGCAACCACCTGCTGATTTTGCGCTTCCAGATCTTGCTGTCTGGCCTGAATATTGGTTTCAACTTCACGCAATGCCAGTAGAGTCTGCTCATACTCCTGCAATTCAGCCAGTTGCGCAGCGTTAAAGTATTGGTAAAAAGTCATCATACGCTGGCCTTGCGCCAACGATTCGGGTGCCAACAACGCTTTCAACGGGGTTTGTTGACCACTTTTATAGACACTGACCAACAGCCCTTCAAGA
This sequence comes from Salinispirillum marinum, assembly GCF_042650105.1. Taxonomy (NCBI): domain Bacteria; kingdom Pseudomonadati; phylum Pseudomonadota; class Gammaproteobacteria; order Oceanospirillales; family Saccharospirillaceae; genus Salinispirillum; species Salinispirillum marinum. Next base: position 334,061 of record NZ_JBHSAL010000001.1, read on the forward strand.
CGTCCCGCTTGCTCACGCTGCTGGTCCTCTAACCTCCCCTGACGAGTGCGTAATTGGTCAAGCTCGGTGCGTGTTGTCGCCAACCTGGCCTGCACGTCTTGCAGCCTTGCTTGCGCCGCCAGCATGTTGCGCTCGGTTTCTTCGAGCAATTGTTCCATCCGGCTGCGTTCCTGCCGGGTGTTGGCCAAACGACTTTGCAGTTCGGAAATTTCACGCTTCAGCCGCTCAACGTCGTTGGCATTGGGCTGCTGTGCCGACGCATTCAGGCTCAACAACGTCCAAAGGATACCCACAACGCACAGGCGAGCAGAACCTAGGTATCGACCAGCATAGGAATTGAAGTGGTTGAGAAACAAACGCAACAAAGCAGCTCTCACTTTTGCAACGGAGGAAAAAACATCATCGGGCATTCTACAGCAAAAGCGAGGTTTGTCGTGCGTATGGCATGGATGTTTAAAGCAAAGGGCCGCCACCGTTGCCGGGGCAGCCCTTTTTGGACAGAAACTTATGCGCTGACGATCAGGTTTTGCCCGGTCATTTCGCTCGGAATAGTATCGCCCATTAAGGTTAACAGTGTTGGGGCTATATCACTCAAGCCACCTTCTTTAAGCTGTTTGCCTGCAGCCCGATTACTCACGTAGACCAGAGGCACAGGGAAAATGGTGTGCGACGTCACCGCTCCACCCGTTTCCGGATCAACCATCAGCTCCACGTTGCCGTGATCGGCGGTGATCAAACATTCGCCGTCCACTTCCAGCAGGGCTTCGGTCACGGCCTTCAAGCTTACATCCAAAGCTTCAACGGCTTTCACGGCCGCGTCGAATTTGCCCGTATGCCCAACCATGTCACCGTTTGCGTAGTTACAAACGATCAAGTCGTACTTACCAGACTTGATTGCCTCGACCAGCTTGGCAGTCACTTCGGGCGCGCTCATTTCCGGCTTGAGGTCATAAGTGGCTACATCCGGCGAAGGCACGAGGATGCGGTCTTCGCCGGCATATTCTTTTTCCTCACCGCCGCTGAAGAAAAACGTAACGTGTGCATATTTTTCGGTTTCGGCAATGCGCAACTGGGTTTTACCCAAAGCGGACACATACTCACCCAGAGTATTGGTTAATGCCGTAGGTGGATATGCCACCACCGCAGGAATGTCAGACGCGTACTCTGTGAGGGTAACGAAACGCGACAATGCCGGGCGCACGGTGCGCACCATGTCGGTTAAATCGCCCTGCACAAAAGCATTGGTTAATTCGCGCGCCCGATCGGGCCGGAAGTTCATAAACACCACGGCATCGCCGTCTTTAATCACCGCCGGTTGTGCACCCGCTGGCACAATGGCCGTTGGGGGACAAAATTCGTCATCTTTATCTTGTGCATAGGCTGCGTGTAGTCCGGCCACAGGCGTTTCAGCGGTGATATCTGCCGTGCCTTGGGTCAGCAAGTCATAGGCTTTTTGTACCCGCTCCCAGCGATTATCCCGGTCCATAGCGTAGTAACGGCCAATCAGCGACACCACACCACGCACACCCAATTCATCAGCCCGCGCTTGCAAACGTGCCAAAGTTGCTTCCGCGCTGCGTGGTGGGGTATCACGACCATCCAGGAACGCATGCACATTAACCGGCACGCCATGCTTTGCCGCCAATTCCATCATGGCGATTAAATGATCATCGTGACTGTGCACGCCGCCAGGCGAAGCCAAGCCCAAAATATGCACGGCACCACCTGCCGCCCTGGCAGCTTCAACGGCCCCAACCAAGGCAGTGTTTTGGAAAAACAGGCCGTCATCAATGTCTTTGGTAATACGGGTAAAGTTCTGATACACGATACGTCCGGCACCGAGGTTCATGTGCCCCACTTCGGAGTTCCCCATCTGCCCCTCGGGCAAACCCACTGCCATTCCGGATGTCTTAATGGTGGTCTTGGGGTAGGTATTCCATAAATGATCCCACGTTGGGGTATTGGCTGCTTCAATGGCGTTTGAGGCTGACGTTTCGCTGTAGCCGAAACCATCGAGAATAAACAAGGCTACGGTTTTTTTGGTCGACATAGTGTCCTCTGTACTGTTTTGACTCTGCTGTTAAATGCCCAGAACGCTGGCTTGGTAGTCGCCTTGTTTATTATTGCTGTTATCTGCATCAGGTCTGGACCTGTGGGCGTAATTGTACTCACATTCTTACCCCGTAGCGAGTCATCAACGTTTCATCGTGCAGAAGGGATGATGCTCCGGTTCTTCTCAGGTATACTCGCCTCCACTTTTTCCCATCGTTGAAGCGGACTCCTTCTGTATGATGCAATTTTTCGCGTTTATTTCTGAATATTGGATGTTAGCCAGTGCTTGGTTGGCCTTCTTTTTCTTGCTGATTCTCTCCGAGTCGTCGCGTGGCGGTAAGGGTCTTTCGCCGCAAGAAACCACCAACATGGTGAACAGTAAGGATGCGGTGGTTATCGACATCCGCAAAGATGATGACTTCCGCAAAGGGCACATTCCAAACGCTATTAACATTCCAGCGACGGCGATAAAAAGCCGCTTAACCGAGCTGGAAAAATACAAAACGAAGCCAATCATCGTGGTATGCCAAACAGGCACAACAGCGAACTCAGCCGGTGCCGAATTGCGCAAGGCTGGCTTTAGTGAAGTTTACCGGATGAAAGGCGGGCTGCTGGAATGGCAAAGCAGCCGGATGCCTTTGGTGAAATCCTAATGACTGCTCCAGTCACCCTGTACACCACGCGTTTTTGCCCGTTTTGTGTGCGGGCGAAAATGCTATTGACGCAAAAGAATGTAAACTTCACCGAGATCGCCGTAGATGGGGACGCTGAGAAGCGAGCGGAGATGATGGCCCGCTCCGGACGGCATACCGTGCCGCAAATCTGGATCGGCGAACAACACATCGGCGGCTGCGATGAACTCTACGCCCTAGAACGACAACACGCGCTGGATGCCCTTCTGCATCCCCCCGCGCACTAACCTTCAAATTTTGCTCAGTCTAAGAGAACCCGTTATGTCAGAAGCTCCACAAACCCGCTTTGGTATCCAACGTATCTACATCAAAAACAGCTCGTTTGAAGCGCCGAACTCACCCGATGTGTTCCGCACGCAATGGCAGCCGAAAATGAAGATCGACCTCAACACCAAAGCCAAACCGCTGGGTGACGATGCCTTTGAAGTGGTTTTACGCTTAACGGTAACCGCGAACTTGGAAGAAAAAGTTGCCTTTCTAGCAGAGATCGAACAAGCCGCGATTGTAACGGTGGCAGGCTTTGAAACCGAACAACAAAACCAGATGCTGGGTGCATACATTCCCAGCGTACTGTTCCCATACGCACGTGAAGCGATTGATGGCATGGTGGTAAAGGGTAGCTTCCCGGCGGTTATGCTGGCACCGGTCAACTTTGATGTGCTGTACCAGCAGAATCAACAGAAGAATGCGGAAGCGACTACTGCGCACTAACTACTGACGCGGGGCAAGCCTTAACATTGGCAAACCCCGCATCCCGCAACTGCAAACCTTGCAACTGGCTCATCACCCCTTTCGGGCAATACAGCCAGTATTCTTTGCTCTGATCCAGCGCCGGGAAGTCGGTCTGCACACGATAAAAAGGCATGCTCATCACGTTAAAACCTGGCGCTTCCAGGGTCTGCAAGTCTTGCTCGCTCGGGTGCCGGACGTCCAGGATAATCGCACCTTTGTTCGCTGGATCGCCATCCGGCAGTCGTAAGGCACGATCGACGCTCACCTCCTCCGCCAAAGCCGCGATCGGTGTATATTGCGCATTCAAGGTCGCTTGCCACAGCAGATCCGGATCAAGATTCTCTTCTTGCATAGCCACCACATGAGGGCGTGCTTTGGTGGTAGGCTTGCGGCTGATCACACCACAGAACTCCGGCATTACGTCCGAAAAACTCGCCACGCCAATGCTCCGCGCCTGATCAATAATGCTTTGCTTGTCCATGGTAATTAACGGACGCAACACCATGCGTTGCACACACGAGTCGATGACTTGCAGATTAGCGAGCGTCTGGCTCGATACCTGCGCGATGGCCTCGCCGGTCACCAACGCAGTGGTGTTCAACTGCGCCGCTATGCGATCCGCCGCGCGTAACATTTGGCGCTTTAATACCACCCCCATGTGACTGTCGTCCACCTTGGTTAATATTTCCTCAACCACCGCCTCGAAGGGTACGGCAACAAAGGTTACGCCGTGCGATGCACCAAAACGGTGCCAAAGATGGTAGGCAATTTCCTTTACGCCCCTCTCATGGTCGGCCCCACCCAAGTTGAAGAAAATAAAGTGTGAACACACCCCCCGGCGCATCATTTGCCAAGCCGCGACCGAAGAGTCGTAGCCTCCTGAAATCAACGTTGCGACCGAGTCTTGCGTACCCAAGGGATACCCCCCCATGCCTGCCCGGCGATTACTCACAATGAACAGTCGATCATGTCGCACCTCCAGCGTCACCAACTGTTCTGGGCGATGCAAGTCGACACGACTGCCAGGCACTGTTTGCAACAACGCACCACCAACAAAACGTTCGAGATCTACGGAACGAAAATCATGATTACCACTACGCTTAACACGCACGCAAAAGGATTTTCCCGCCAAATCCGCTCCCACAGCGGCACAAGTTTGTGCGGCAATGGTGTCGAAATCGCCCAGCGGAAACTCCAAGGCTTCGGTGAAATTATCAATACCGGGGATGCGCGTCAGTGCATCGCTCATCGCCGCAGCGACCGACGGCGTGCACTCCGACCCAGCATCCACCTCAAGAATATCCCAATTCCCACCCACTCTTACCGCAGGCCAAATTTCCCTGAGTAGAAGGCGAATGTTCGACTTCAGACGCTTCAATTGATGAATGCGCACCGAACGCGACTTTACAATGATTTCGGGAAACAATTTAACAACGAACTTCATGACGGGCTCAGACGGAAAAAAACGCGGCGGATTATAGCAAAAAATCGAGACGTCGGACAGAATGCATCACCCTGCGGCATTACGCTACCCACAGGCTCATGAACCCGACTCAACCGCATGGCCTTTAGGCCACCATTGTGCGAAGATCATGCACCGACAGCACGCACCATCTCAGCAAAAGCACTTTTATGGTGCAGTAATGTACTGTTTTGGTGCACGTTTTTGCATGAAACGCACCAGCATCGCTCGGCAAGCCCCAAAATACGGCAACCATGCATCTGGCACGCGCTTTGCTAATTACCCAGTAAAAGTGCTCTAGCAAAAGCATCGCGCACAGCTGCTTGGGTACATGGGCCATTAACGAAAACTGAAAACGTATCGCCGGTCGATGGACATTGGTTCAGCCGGGTGCACACACCATCGTCAGACCTATTACGGGTCGCAACCTCGGAGAGTTAGTTATGTCAGAGAATACTCTGAAGCTGATCAAAGACAATGAAGCCAAATGGGTTGACCTGCGCTTCACAGATACTAAAGGTAAAGAGCAGCACGTTACGATTCCTGCTCGTTATGTAGATGAAGATTTCTTTGAAAACGGCCAAATGTTTGATGGCTCATCTATTTCTGGTTGGAAAGGCATTAACGAATCCGACATGATCCTGATGCCTGACGACTCCGCATCCATCATGGACCCGTTCACCGAAGATGCAACCGTTATCGTACGTTGCGACATCGTTGAACCCTCAACCATGCAAGGCTACGAGCGTGACCCACGGTCTGTTGCCAAGCGCGCTGAAGCGTACTTGAACAGCACTGGCTTGGGTGATGTAGCGTTCTTTGGTCCTGAGCCAGAATTCTTTATCTTTGACGGCGTAACTTGGGACATCAACATGTCCGGCTGCTCCTACAAAATCAAGTCCGAAGAAGCAGCATGGTCAACCAACGACCAGTTTGAAGGCGGCAATTTGGGCCACCGTCCGCGCGTGAAAGGTGGTTACTTCCCTGTTCCTCCGATCGACAGCCTGCACGACATCCGTTCTGCCATGTGCGACGCGATGGAAGCCATGGGCTTGGACGTTGAAGTTCACCACCACGAAGTGGCGAACGCCGGCCAGTGTGAGATTGGTGTGAAGTTCAACACCTTGGTGAAGAAAGCTGACGAAGTACAGGTTCTGAAGTACTGCGTACACAACGTTGCACACGCTTATGGTAAAACAGCCACGTTCATGCCTAAGCCTATCGTAGGTGACAACGGTTCTGGTATGCACGTTCACCAGTCATTCTGGAAAGACGGCGTGAACCAGTTCGCTGGTGATCTGTACGCTGGCCTGTCTGAAACTGCCTTGTTTTACATCGGCGGTATCATCAAGCACGCGAAAGCTCTAAACGCCTTCACTAACCCGGCCACCAACTCTTACAAGCGTTTGGTTCCCGGTTTTGAAGCACCTGTTATGTTGGCCTATTCAGCCCGTAACCGTTCAGCGTCTATCCGTATCCCATACGTTGCGTCACCCAAGGCTAAGCGCATTGAAACCCGCTTCCCTGACCCAGTGGCTAACCCCTACCTGGCATTCGCTGCCTTGTTGATGGCTGGCTTGGACGGCGTGAAGAACAAAATTCACCCTGGCGATGCAGCGGATAAAGACCTATACGACTTGCCACCCGAAGAAGCATTGGCCATCCCAACCGTGGCCGGTTCTTTGGACGAAGCACTGGAAGCCTTGAAAGCTGACCATGACTTCCTTACCCAAGGTGGCGTGTTCACCAAAGATATGATCGATGCGTACATCGAATTGAAAGAAGCGGACATCGAGCGCCTGCGCATGACGACGCACCCGATCGAATTCGACATGTACTACTCTGCGTAATTTGTTTTGCGGGAGTCATTGATTTAAGGGCATCTTCGGATGCCCTTTTTACGTTCAACGGTTTGTCGTTTGATACACACGCGGTAAACTCATGGGATGAATTCATCCTACGACATCATCATCATTGGCGGCGGCATGGTCGGCATGGCTTTCGTGCTGTCATTGCCATCTGCGTTGCAAGCCAAAACCTTACTGATCGACACCGCAGAACAGCCCGATAACGCTTCACCCAGCCCAAGTTTTGACGATCGAGGCACCGCACTAAGTCAGACCAGCTTAACACTGCTCGATCGACTGGGTGTGCGTTCTGCTCTGGAACCCCATTTGGGTTACATGACCCACATTGAAGTCAGCCAGCAAGGCTATTGGGGCATCACCCATTTACAACAGGATGACCCCTTTGGCGCGGTCATTAACAACCGCCAATTAGGCTATGCCCTATGGCAGCAAGCGCGCCAGAGTGCCGTGCACTGGCGGTTTGCGACGGGTGTAACAGCATTAAGTCCGACCGCCGACTTCACCACAGTGCACTGTACCGACCAACAAGCGTATCGCGCCAAGCTGGTCATCCTGGCGGATGGCGGACGTTCCGGCCTCGCCCGTCAGATGGGGATCGGCGAGTTTCGCCATGCTTACGGCCAGTCTGCGATTGTGTTCAATATTGACCGTGAACAACCGGTAAATGGTCGAGCGTACGAGCGTTTCGCCGCCGATGGCCCTCGTGCCTTGCTGCCGCTGTCCGGGCGGCGTCAAACGGTCGTATGGACAGTGGACACACCGCAACTGAATGAATGGCTGAACGAAGACGATACAAGCTGGCGACACACCATCACGGACTGTTTTGGTTCTGACCAAGGTGCGGTTAGCGCCGTATCAGCGCGTCAACATTACCCACTGCAATGGCGACGCAGCCATGAAACGGTGCGACACAGGCTGGCGCTGATAGGTAATAGCGCGCTCAGTTTGCACCCGGTTGCCGGGCAAGGGTTTAATCTGCATCTCCGTGGTTTGACGGCACTCGCCAGCCATTTGGCGCAGGCTTTTAACGATGACCAGGACGTAGGCCAATTGCCACATTTAAGGGCGTGGCAGGCACAGATACGTGCTGACCAGCGCCTGATCGAGGCGGCCTGCCATGGTTTGGTCAGCGCGTTCGCACTGCATCACCCCATGATAGCGCATGCCCGTGGGCTGGCATTGGCAGGGCTAGATAGCCTACCGGCACTCAAATCGTTCATTGCCCGCACGGCCATAGGAAGCCCAACATGATCCACACCCCTTCAGCACAGGCGAACACACAACACGCTGATACGGACATTCTTATTGTTGGCGGCGGTATGATTGGTGCGGCACTGTGTTTGAGTTTGCGCACCCTACCCTGGCGGGTATGTATAGCCGATGCACGACTCCCCAACGACACCATGCCACCGGCACCAGACACAGCAACACCCCGCAGCAACGATTTTGACCAACGCGTCAGTGCACTGGCTCTCGGTACCGAGCGTTGGTTGGCCGAACTGGGAGCGTGGGAACCTATACCTACTGAGCGCCTGGGTCGCTACGACCAAATGCAGGTATGGGATGCTGAGGGCACCGCCATACTTGATCTGAGCCATCATGACGCTGACCTAAGCCATTTAGGCCACATTGTCGAAAACCGTGTCGTAGAAGCCGCACTCTGGCAGTGTTTGAATACATGGCCGGAATTACAACGCCATTTAGGCAGCCCGGCTGTTGATGCCCAACGCAATGAACACGGACATTGGGTGGTACGCTTTAAGGATGGCAGCCAATTGAGTACCCGCTTATTAGTGATGGCTGACGGCGCTCAATCACCGTTACGTGGCATGCTAGGCTTTACGACTCGGGAATGGGACTACTTGCACCATGCCATAGTCGCTACCGTTTCACACGAACAGCCACACAACCGTACCGCGCGACAAGCCTTTCATCGCACCGGCCCTCTGGCCTTTTTGCCACTGCCGCCCAGTAACACCTCGTCCATCGTCTGGTCATTGGTTCCGGATGAAGCCGAACGCTTCCTGTCCGCTGCCCCTGAGCAACAGGGCAGGCTATTGACCCAGGGCTTAGGCCATCGATTGGGTGACGTAGCCATGGCCAGTTCCGTCAAGCGTTTTCCCTTGCGGCAGCGCCATGCCGCGGATTACATCATGCCGGGGGCCGTCTTGGTGGGCGATGCCGCGCACAGCATTCATCCACTGGCCGGGCAAGGTGCCAACATTGGACTACTGGACGCTCAAGCACTGGCCGCACAACTTAGGCGTGCCGCCGAACAGCGTATTCCCTTGGAAGAGCCTCTGTTGTTGCGGGCCTATCAACGGGCGCGCAAGACCGACAACTTATTGACCATGGCCGGCATGGAGTTTTTTCAACACCTATTCACGGTCGATCAGCCTGCGGTGCACTGGCTGCGCAACAACGGCATGCGCTGGTTTGGCCGCTGCGCGCCCTTACGCCGCACTGCCGTGAAAACTGCGGCGCGCTAAGGCATTGTTAATGCCCACCAGGGAAGCCGAGTTGGCGCCAGACTTCATACACCACAATCGCAGCAGTGTTCGATAAATTCAGGCTGCGCGATTGCGGTCCCATGGGCAGTCGGCGTTTGTGCTCCAAAGCCAAGCTATCCAAAACATGGGGTGGCAATCCGCGCGACTCCGGCCCCAACATAAAATAGTCACCTTCCTGATACACCCCGTCAAAGAATGAGGCCTGCCCTTTAGTGGTAAGCGCCCACAAACGTGCCGGTTGCTCCGTAGCAAGAAACGTGGCGTAATCAGGGTGCAGATTTACCCGCGCCCACTCATGGTAGTCCAAGCCGGCGCGGCGTAATGCTTTGTCTTCCATGGCAAAGCCGAGCGGCTCAATTAAATGAAGAGCGCAGCCGGTGTTGGCTGCCAAACGAATGATGTTACCCGTGTTAGGCGGTATTTCTGGTTCAAATAACACTAAATTAAACATACCAATTCTTCTCCAAAGGGGAAAAGGTAGATACCATGGCATGACACTTCAGGCAACAGGGTGACCATGAAGGAAGAACTGCTCGGCCGCATCTTAGTTAACGAAGGACTCATCACACAGGCTCAGCTGGACGAAGCCCTCGCACTGCAACAACATGAACCTGACTTACTGGTTGGTCATATTTTGGTGGAGAAAGGGTATTTGCGTTATGCCCAACTGGTCACCACCATTGTAAGCCACCAACACTTGCCGATAGCCCGCAACATTTTGGATCAACGCGCCAAAGCTGGCGAAACCCTTGATGAAATGGGTGTCCCCTTGCCTCGGCTGTCCAGCAAAGAGATGGCGACGCTCACCTTTCATGTCAAGGAGTTTCCGGTACCCGTGCCGTCGCCATCGCTTGAACATATTGATATGGACAGTGATACCGAGCGAGAGTTGGCCGAAGATGCATTCAGCCTGATTGATCACGGCGAAATGGAAGAGGCCAAACAAGTGCTCGTGCAAGGCCTAACCATTATTCCGAACAGCGACGCCTTACGTTATCTACAAGCGTGGTTGCTGGCCGAGCAGAACAAGCCGGATCAGAGCATTCAAAGCATAGAAAAACATCATCCGCAGTATACCCGCATACCAACGCTGTTATGGCTTATGGCCTACAACCGTCAAAGAATGCACCAACACGCCGAGGCCGTTGAAAATTATCAAGCGCTGCTGCATAGCAATAAGCCATTACCCGAGTGGTACTTTGGCCTCGCGTATTCGTTGCAACATCTGCACTACTGGAAGAAGGCGCGGCAGGTATACACGCACTTTATCAAAATCAGTCGTGGCGAAAACAAATGGACAAAGTACGCCCGGGAACAAGTAGCTTTGATTGTGCGCGAACACGGAATGTAACTGTTGCTATTTCTGCCACAGGGTCAGCGGTGGCGCCAGGTCTGAACGTTCATCGAGGAAGGCGAAGAAAAGATCAATTTGAAAGCCCGGTAAGGCCTGGAGTTCGCGCCGCATAGCGCTTTCGCCGGGAATACCACAAGGCACCACCAATTCATTGCCCGCACTGACGAGCTGCCAATATAGCCCTTCTCGCCACTCCAACAAGCGCACGGTGCGCAGCACCGCCATGTCCATACTGGCAAACCACTTTTTTCCGGGATAATGCAGCGTCACCCCACGGTGGGAAGACTCAACAAGTGTCGGTTGTAGCGGGAAAACAGGGTCAGTCATTGAGTCAATTCGGCTGCTGGAAATCGACGTTCATTATGACCAGCCAACGCGCCGCCAGCAAGGCCAGCGCGCCACGCGATCAAGGTAGAACGCTTTGCTTCAGTCATCACCGTCATCGTCACCGCCCTCGGTGACCATGCCCAATTCTTTAATTTTACGCGTCAAGGTATTACGCCCCCAGCCCAATAACTGCGCGGCGTCTCGACGGCGTCCCGCCGTGTGTTTGAGCGCCACATCAATCATCGCCTGCTCAAACAAGGGCACCGCCATATCCAAAATACCTTGATGGCCTTGCGTCAATTCACGGTCGGCCCAGAACTTCAGGTTATCCACCCAATGGCTGCCGGTTTCACGCACTTGCTCTTCGGCAATCAACTCCGGCGGCAAGTCATTGATAAACACTTCACGCCCGGAGGCCATCACCGTTATCCAGCGACAGGTGTTTTCGAGTTGGCGGACGTTCCCCGGCCAGGGCAGCGAGGCCAAAAATTCGACCGTTTCCTGGCGCAATAATTTCGCTTCAACACCCAATTCCGTAGCCGCACGCCCTAAAAAGTAATTCAACAAACGGGGAATATCCTCGCGACGATCTGCCAACCGTGGAATATGAATGCGAATGACGTTTAAGCGGTGAAACAAATCTTCCCGAAAACGCCCTTCGCGCACCAAACCCTCTAGATTTTGGTGTGTCGCGGCAATGATGCGCACGTCCACCTTAATCGCTGTATGTCCGCCTACGCGATAAAATTCGCTGTCGGCCAATACACGCAACAGGCGGGTTTGGGTTTCCGCTGGCATGTCACCAATCTCGTCCAAAAACAACGTACCGCCGTTTGCTTGCTCAAAGCGCCCAGGGCGCTGGCCGCTGGCGCCCGTAAAGGCACCTTTTTCGTGCCCGAACAGTTCAGACTCAATAAGGTCACGCGGAATCGCCGCCATGTTCAAGGCAATAAAGGGTTTGTCACGGCGTGGGCTATGCCGGTGCAAGGCTTGGGCGACCAGCTCCTTCCCGGTGCCTGACTCACCGTTGATCAACACCGTGATATTAGAATGCGATAACCGACCAATGGCCCGAAAGACCTCCTGCATCGCCGGGGCTTCACCAATGATTTCTTGCGCCGCCTGCCGCTCGGGCTCAACAATTTCTTGTTGCTGCTCGCGCGCATGTTCCATGGCCCGCTTCACCAGATCAATGGCCTCTGTGATGTCAAAGGGCTTGGGTAGGTATTCAAACGCCCCGCCTTGGAACGACGCTACGGCGCTGTCGAGGTCCGAATGCGCCGTCATAATGATCACGGGAATATCGGGGTGCATCGCATGGATTTCACGCATTAACGCCAAACCATCCATCCCTTCCATACGCACGTCACTGACGATGACCGTCGGCTTATCCCGTTGTAAGCGCTGTAAAAGGCTTTCACCGTCGGTGAACGACTGACAAGCCCAACCTTCTTTTTCCACCGCTTTTTCTAAAACCCAGCGAATGGACCGATCATCGTCCACCACCCAAACGGTTTCATGTTGGCTCATGGGCACCACTCCTGTTTATTTTGCTTCCCAACGCGCGTCCACTTCGGTCAATAACGGTAAATAGACACTGAAGCGGGTACTGCCGGGTTCACTCTCGCAATCAATCACCCCACCGTGCTGCGTCACAATCTGCTGAGCTATGGATAAACCCAGCCCTGTCCCTTGTGCACGCCCACTGACCATGGGATAAAACATGTTTTCCATCAGTTCTTCTGCAATACCTGGGCCGTTATCTTCAATCATCAAACGAATGACCAAACGATGCCGTTTTTGCCCAATGGTGAATTGCCGTAACGCTCGCGTTCGCAGGCTCATCCGCTTCTCAGTATTGCTATCGCCTTGCGACTGCAAGGCCTCCATGCCATTGCGCACAATATTTAATACAGCCTGTATGAGCTGTTCAGAATCGCCTTGCAAATCAGGTAGGCTGGGATCGTAATCACGCACAAACTCAACACTACTGCCCGCTTCCGCCCGCATCAGGCTGAGCACACGCTCGGTCACTTCATGCACATTTGTGGGGCGCCACCGAGGTAACTTATTGGAGCCCAGAATCCGATCAACCAAATTGCGCAAGCGGTCGGCCTCTTCAATGATGACCTGGGTATATTCGTCCAACGCCGGGTCACCCAACTCCAAAGCCAAGAGCTGCGCTGCACCTCGAATGCCCCCCAAGGGATTCTTAACCTCATGGGCCAAACCGCGCACCAACACCCTTGCGGCCTCTTGTTTGGCCAATGACGCCTCTTCACGGCTGATTTTGATGATGCGATCCATGGATAAAAACTCCACCAACACCGCTTGACGCTGATCTGCACGAATGGGTGTTAAGGTCATATCTACGGTAATCTTGCTGCCATCCGCCACCAAGTTCAGCAATTCAGAGCGTTGGGTAGTGGGTACTTCCTCATGCAACACACGCACCAGCAACTGTTCCAGCGCTTCGTGTGACTCAAACAACGCATTCCATGGCTGTCCATGCACCTGATTGCCGCTACGCGCAAACAATGATTCTGCCGAAGAATTCATGTAATCAATATGCAGCTCATGGTTCAGCAACACCATCGCCGTCGCTTGATGATCGACAATCCACTTAAATAAATCGGTGCTCACAATGACATCCTCCATGGGAGGTATTGGCAAATTTCAGGCCAGTATGAAACGGGCGGATAAAACCGCGAATGGCGTGCAGGTGCGCCGCTGTAGCCACGGCCCACCCTGCACGATACGCACTAATATAGTGCACTACAAGATGATATAAAATATTTATGCACCATTATTGTGCATTCGAGAAAGAAAGAGGAAATATTATTGCGGTTTCACCCAACGCACCCAGGACGCATTGTCACGCGCTTCGGGCACGCCTTTAATAAAGCCTAACTTATCGAACAGACCATCGGTGGTGGGTTGTTGTCGCGTATCGATGTAAACAGGACGGTCGATTTCCGCCAACACCAATTCCATCATGCGCCCTGCAACGCCACGTCGCCGGGTGGTTTTGCGCACCCCAAGACCAATAAGCTGCAAGCCATCCGGGCTCGTTTTAACACCCACAGCACCCAAGATGCGGCCATTAAACCAGCCACCCCACACGCTGTCACACGGTTGCAAATACTGGGCTATAAAATCTTCTGCGCTCAAATCCCGCACCATCCAACCGGGACTTTCGGAATAGATCTTGACCAGATCCGCATAGTGCTCTGGGTTATCAAGACTTAACTGCTCTACCGTAACAGGCATGTTTCAGCACCTTTCTATGTGGTCGATGCAAAGAAATTATCACTCTAGGCAGCATCGGGGCTTAGTCTCAGCGCTTGAGTGAGGTATAATTTTACGCCATTAAGTATGGCAAATTTCTTACCACATTGCTGCACACCACGATCAGGAGTCTTCCACCATGGCCCGTACCGCCCACGTTGAGCGGAATACCACCGAAACCCAAGTTCAGGTAAACATTAACCTGGACGGCACTGGCATCGCCAAACTCAATTCCGGCATGCCTTTTATGGACCATATGCTGGACCAGATTGCACGCCATGGCTTGATTGATCTGGACATTACTTGCACCGGGGATACTCATATCGATGACCACCACAGCGCCGAAGATGTCGGTATCACGCTAGGCATGGCCGTCGCGAAAGCCATCGGCGATAAAAAAGGCATTCAGCGCTATGGTCACGCTTACGTACCTTTAGATGAAGCACTATCCCGTGTGGTTTTGGATTTTTCCGGTCGCCCCGGTTTGCACTACGACATTCCATTCACCCGTGCCAGCGTGGGTGGCTTTGATGTCGACCTATTCCGTGAATTCTTCCAAGGCTTTGTGAACCACGCCAATCTGACGTTGCATATCGACAATTTGAAAGGCTTCAACAGTCACCACCAAATTGAAACCGTCTTTAAAGCGTTCGGTCGCGCTCTGCGTATGGCTGTGACCATGGACCCTCGTATGGCTGACCAAATGCCATCCACCAAAGGCGTGCTCTAAGGACTCAACTTCATGTCTGTGATTGCAGTTATTGACTACGGAATGGGCAACCTCCATTCCGTTGCCAAGGCGCTCGAATGTGTGGCGCCCGACCAAAAAGTTCTGGTCACGCATGATGCCGACATCATTCGTGCCGCAGACCGGGTGTTACTGCCCGGCGTTGGTGCTATACGGGACTGCATGCAGGCCATGCGTGACACCGGCGTGGCCGATTTGGTAAAAGACATCTGTCACGACCGCCCGTTTCTAGGCGTGTGCGTAGGTATGCAAGCGTTGTTGGAACACAGTAGCGAAAACAACGGAGTGGATACGCTGGGGATTTTTCCCGGCCAGGTGAAGCGTTTTGCCAATCATCAAGTGGATGATCACGGCCTGACCATGAAGGTGCCACACATGGGCTGGAATCAGGTACAACACACCCTTGACCACCCGTTGTGGCATGGTATTCCTGATCAAAGCCGTTTTTACTTTGTGCACAGCTTCTACGCCGACCCGCACCCCATGAGCCAAGTCGCGGGGCTATGTACCTACCAGACCCCATTTGCGGCGGCCATCGCGCGGGAAAACATCTTCGCGACGCAATTTCACCCGGAAAAAAGCAGCGACGCTGGCTTGCAGTTATTACGTAATTTCACGCGCTGGTCGGGCAATGCCTAAGCCTACCGCCGAACCCCATTATATGGAGCTTTACTTCAGATGTTGATCATTCCCGCCATAGACCTCAAAGATGGCCAGTGTGTTCGCCTGCGCCAAGGCCGCATGGACGATTCCACGGTATTCAGTGACGACCCCGTAGCCATGGCTACGCAATGGCGCAATCAAGGCTGCCGCCGCCTGCACTTGGTAGACCTCAACGGAGCTTTTGCAGGCACCCCGGTGAATGGCGACATCGTACGTGCCATTGCCAATGAACACCGCGATCTGCCCGTACAAATTGGCGGCGGCATTCGTGATCTCAGCACCATTGAATTCTATTTAAACGCTGGCGTTAGCTACTGCATCATCGGCACCAAGGCCGTGCAAGACCCGGCGTTCGTCGCCGAAGCCTGCAAAGCCTTCCCCGGCCACATCATTGTGGGTATTGATGCCAAAGACGGCCTCGTAGCTACTGACGGCTGGGCCGATGTTTCTACTGTTAAAGCCACTGATTTAGCCGCACAATTTGCAGCAGATGGTGTCAGCAGCATTGTATACACCGACATCGCGCGCGATGGCATGATGCAAGGCGTCAACTGGGAAGCCACCTTAGAGCTGGCGCGTGTGGGTGGCATTCCGGTGATCGCCTCTGGTGGCGTGACCAATATGGATGACGTAAAACGCCTAGCCGAAACCGCCAACCAAGGCATTCTCGGCGCTATCACTGGGCGTGCTATTTATGAAGGCACGCTGGATTTGCGAGACGCGCAAGCCTACCTCGACCAACAAGGGCAATAACCCATGGCCTTGGCAAAACGCATCATCCCCTGTTTAGACGTCGACAAAGGCCGCGTGGTCAAAGGCGTGAATTTTGTGGGCATTCGTGACGCTGGCGATCCGGTAGAAATCTCGCGGCGCTACAACGAGCAAGGCGCAGATGAAATCACCATATTGGACATTTCCGCCACCCATGAAGGGCGTGGCACTATGCTGGAAACCGTATCGTCGGTTGCCGGGCAGGTGTTTATTCCGTTAACCGTGGGTGGTGGCATTCGCACTGTCGAGGACATTCGCGCCATGCTGAACGCTGGGGCCGACAAGGTGTCCATCAACTCGGCAGCGGTTTCGAACCCCGACTTTGTGCGCGCCGCATCCGAACGCTTTGGTGCACAGTGCATAGTGGTCGCCATCGATGCCAAGCAAACGGGCGATGACAAGTGGGAAATTTTCACCCATGGCGGTCGCAAACCCACCGGCATTGATGCCGTAGAGTGGGCGGTTCGCATGGAGAACTATGGCGCAGGTGAAATTCTACTGACCAGTATGGACAGAGATGGCGTAAAGAGCGGCTTTGACTTAGCACTAACCCGTGCCGTGGCCGATGCCGTCAACATCCCTGTAATCGCCTCCGGTGGCGTGGGCAACCTCGACCACCTAGCTGATGGCGTATTGGAAGGCCATGCCGACGCTGTTTTAGCGGCCAGCATTTTCCATTTTGGTGAATTTACCGTACCGCAAGCTAAGGCGCATATGGCCAGCCGGGGGATTGAGGTTCGCCTTTAGAGCCCCGTAAGGCAAAAAATCGCAAACAGGGCGCAACACCATGCGCCCTGCCCTTATTTCAAGTTACCCGCTAAATGCCCACCCGCCGAATCTTCTGCACATTCCTGTTGATCAAATGCCGCACAACATAGCGGTATAAAACCCGTTTCAACCCACGCAGATTGGTGCCCTTTTGCGCGTAAAACGTATCCGGCTGATCATACACACCCAAATCATCAGCAATGCCTTCTTTTTGGATATAGGTATTCTCCCCCAGCCAGTCATTTTGGGGATTCTTTAAGCACGTGGTCGCAATCGCGTATCCACTGTAGGCCTCGCATTGATCAGCAAAGGTTTTCTGTATCTGCGCAAGATAGGGTTGATCAATAATATAGCCCTCAATATCGAGCCACCGGCCTTCGTAATACACTTCAACCCAACTGTGTAAAATCCGTTTCGGCGCCAACCAAAATATCCAACTTGGAATTGCCCCTTTTTGCATCGCATTATAAATGGTGAATCCATGCAGTCGGGTCGGAATACCTGCCGCCCTAAGCAATGCCATCAAGACTGTTCCTTTGGTATTGCACTGCCCATAGCCGTCTTGTAGCACCTGGCTGGCGGTGAGGTTGTCGTCGGCATTGTAACCAAAGGGAATTTCATCGCGATCGAAGCGGTAAATGGCCCCTATCTTGTCGTAAGTACCTAACTCAAGCCAACCCCGCTCAGCAAGCAACCGCTGCATGGCGGCGTGTTGGAAATCCAACAACGGCGTTTCGGATAAATGAATGGATTGTGCGTTGTTGCTGCTCATTGTTGCCACCTACTGACCATGAAAGTGACACCAGAATAGCGTTAAGGCCGCACCTCGAATTGAATAAACTGGCTACATCGCCTCTTTATTTCGCCATGGTCAATGCTTCACGAACCGACATCCCAAAATAGGCGCGAAACGTTCTGCTCAAATGTGCGCTGTCAGAAAACCCCGCATCCAAAGCTGCCGCCGTGGCCGACTTACCCGTGCGCAACCCATTGCAGGCACAGAGCAAACGTCGCCACAACAAATACGGCCGCCAAGGAATTTCCATGTGTTGTCGAAACAGATGCAGGAAGCGACTTTCAGACAGCCCCAAGTCGGCGGCAATCTCACCCGCCCGCCATTGTTCCGGTTTTACGCAGCCCTGCACGAAACACTGATCCAGCTGTGCCACCAATCGCCGCAAGCGCACATCGTCCGGTTGCGGATTAAAGGCCTGCGCACTCACCCCTAGCAACCCAGCCAAAGCGCCAAGCATATGAGCGGGGTTCTGAACAATCATCGCTTGCTCAAGTGGCGCCTCCTGCAAAGCGAAAGCCGTGTGGTCACCCAATAATTTAGTAGCCGCCCTACCCGCACGAGAATGGCGTTCAAGCAAAATGACCCAACACTGCTTAGCCCGCAATTCATGGCGAACACCAGAAGCAATGAGCATGGGTTGCTCAGAAGGAGACGCATCCGTCTGATCCAACTGCCAACCACCAGCAGCGACCGGCCAAACCACCTGCACCGCCGAATGCTTGTGCTCGCCAGCGTGCAGTTCAGCACTGTAAAACGCCATTACTCCCGGTTGCAGAATCAGCACCTAAAACGCCTCATGTTTTCCCATTTCCAATACAACCTGATCAGCAAACGTTGTGCAGCGATCAACGTTTAGAAAATATACGCCGAGTGAACGACAAAGTATTGTGCTCAACAACCATGGCGTACAAAATCCAAGCACAAACCTATTTGATTAAATCAACACCGTATAGGAAGCACAACCATGAGCGCATTCCGTGAATACAAAGTCGTCCATATCGCTGAAGGTGGCTGTGGCACCATACTGCTGGGTGCCTCCGGGTTGCCGATGAAAAAGATTGAAGTGGAACTGAATCAACTCGCCGCACAAGGCTGGCAGGTAGTGTTTCAAGTCATTGAACACAAGCGGTTTTGGTTGTTTTGGTCGCGTGAAGCGATGATCGTGACCTTAGGGCGATAGTACAAGGCGATGAAAACCGCTCTGCTGTCACTGATCCGGTATTACCAGCGCAAAGGTGGAGGTCAATACTGGTTTGGTATTGACTGTAATTACGAACCCACCTGTTCCGCCTACACCTATCAGGCCATTGAGAAGTATGGCACTTGGCAAGGCCTGAAAATGGGCTGGCACAGAATTCGGCGCTGCAACCAGCCTGCCGCTATCTGTAAATGCATTGACCCCTTGGAGTAACCCCATGTTAGACCAAGCCAGCGTAGAGCGAGACGAAGCCGAACTCAGTGCCGCCGTCAGTGCCTTAAGCGATCCGCAGCGTGCCCTGTTTTATGCGGGTGTTAAGCCACGCCTGCGCGACCCGGATACCTACGCGGCATTGAATTGGTTTTTTATCACCGGCATCCATCACTTCTATTTAGGCCGGTGGGTGCGCGGCTGTATTGATTTGGTGGGTTTCTTGCTCGGCGTGGTATTGATTCTTATGGGTGAATGGGCCCTCGGCCTGCTGTTGATACTCGCCATCAGCGTCATAGAATTGTGGGAATTATTCCGTTCTCAAATCATCATTCAACTCTGGAACAACCAAATTTACCGCGAAGAACTGAATAAGTTGGCGGGTAAAACCACTCATCACTAGCGCCAAAACCGCAAGGGCTTTTGGTTATATACCATAGTCCCGCTCAACTTTGGCAATTCTGACCTTGAACGTGGAGTACCACCGTTCATGCCCCAGTCTCTGCGCTTCCAAATGGACTGCATTACGCTTCCAGTGTTTAATCGCCTCAAGGCTTTCCCAATAAGAAACAGTAATACCTATTCCTTCGCGTACCGACTCAATACCGAGAAAGCCCGGCTGTTCAGCAGCCAGTTGCACCATGCGATCTGCCATTGCACCATATCCGTTGTCGCCGTCCGTACGGAGGTTGGTAAAAATCACCGCGTAGTACGGTGGTTCGGGTGTTTTTGCGATATCGGACATGAAACCTCACACAGGTATTCGTTTCCGGCAGATTAGTGCAACTTCGCTACAAAAGGGAAGCACCTCAACGCATCCAGACTTTTCCAAACCCAATGGGCGAGAACCAGATACCGCCGATAACAAAGCTGATCAACGTGGCCAGTAATACCGCCCAGATATTGATGGTGTCCATAATTCTCGCTCTGTGTTTTCTTAATCATATTCCGGTGCGGATCAGCCCGTATTGTAAAAAACTTACCTCTCGGGGAAAAAGTTCTGGCGGTCGGTATCGAGCGCCAAGTACTCCTTCGGGTTAATGCCCGAAAACGCTTTAAATTCCTTGATGAAATGCGCTTGATCGTAATATCCACAATCATGGCTAATGGTTCCCCAGCTCACCTTATCTGCGCGCTGTATCGCTTGAAAAATTTGCTGAAACCGTAGAATGCGCTGCAAACGTTTCGGGGTAGTGCCCGTGTGTTCGGTGAACAACTTCACAAAGTGTTTGTGTGAATAGGGTTGCGCATCAAGCGCTTGCTTTAACGTTTCGGCCGTGGGGTTGTGAAGCAGTTGTTCAATAACCTGCCGCACAGCGAGGTCTTGGCGTTTAGACCGTTGATGAGTCAGCCAATCAGCAAAGACTTCCAATATTTTTTCAGGGCTAGGCTCACGCAATAACTGTTCACGCAAGGCGGTGATTTTCGACCCGAATACAGCGCAGCCAGGTACTACTTGGTTTGTAAAGGGTGCGGCATCGCCAGCAATAAATTCATACAAACCGGCTGGATAAAAACGCACCGCGACGAGTTTTGTATTGGCCGGCGTAGTAAACACCATAGCCGAATCGTGAAATCCCGAAAGCCATGAGCCGATGCAGTGAACCTTAACGGATTGTTGAGCCAATTCCGTCACGTAACACGGCTGATCATCAAGCTCAATAATTAAACTGATGAGGCCATCCGGTACTAGGCGCTCTTTCTCATGTGCCGGAGTGTAATCACCGAGGTAAAAAATACTTTCTACCGCGGAAGACAGGTCATCTGGAATCGGGAGTGGCATATATTGCATGATGTTGTCGATCTTCTTATGAGGCGTTGTCATGACGGCCTGTAAACAAGAAAGCAGTTGCTTCTTGAAATTCCAAGGAAAACGCTACACCGAGCCCTGACTACTGCTCATTCTAATAGACCACGGCCTTGGGGAATTACCGCCGCGCGGGTACGACAAACGCAGCACGCATCATTGAGTAGTACGTCCGGCTTCCGCAAAATCACCGCGTAGTAAGGGGATTTGCGCGTTTGCTCGGTATCGGCTGACTGAGTTCAGGCCATGACCGCCACGTACCTATGCCATACAGGGCGCCAACCCCCAAGCAAATGCCCGAGCTTACAAGCCAAAACGTTAAACTGTTTTCGGGAAATAGCGGCATGATGCCAACAAAAGCCACACCACGGAGCACAAAAATCGCCGCAATAACGCACAAACCTAAGCGCAGAAGAGGTAGGCGAAGAATAATTCCTGCCCCTGACAACCCATACAATGACCACAAAAAAAGTACCACGACAAGCACCGAGGTGACTGCGGCAGGATACCAGTGACCTTGTTCTGACATTACCGCCATTTGCTCTCCCGCACCAAAAAAACGATACCAATCACCGCCAAAAATAATTCAGCCTACGTGCGCAAGCGCTGCCAATCCTCTGCACGCCGCAGCAAGGATCAAATAGGTATTCTTATCTGTTTGCATCGTCTCCCTCCAATAACGTTGGGGTGGTTGAAATTCACTGCAAGCTAGGCGGAAAGCCCGATTTGCTCAAGGCTTCCCTGCCCACTCGTGCCTAATGAAAAAAGGCTAAGTTAATCACCTAAGTCACTATAACAGTCAGCGCAGTGCGCTTCTTAACCTTTTTAGTAACCAGCGCTGAAATCAAGCGTGCCCATTACCGTCGTCACTGCGTAGGCAATCATCGTAAGGCCAACATACGATGTTGCCCAGCCCTCTTCGCGCGGAATGACCACGAGGCGGTGATTTTGACATGCGGTAAGCACGGTACAGTATCCTGGAAAGGCCGCTTCAAGCTCGGCGTGGGCATCGGCAGGCGTCTCTCCTCGATCACTGCGGTAGCTCACGAAAATAACGTCGGCGTCGAGTTCGGGCAGGCGCTCAACACTCAGTTGTTCAGACGTACCCTCTGGGATGTTTTCGATCACCTCGGGAAAAGAAAAGCCCGCGTCTCGCAGCACTTTGCCGAACGAGGAATAAGGGTTCCATACTGAAAGATTCCCGTTCTGCGCATGAAACGCACTGACGATGCGAGGGTTTTCTCCTACCACGCGGCGCAGTTGGGCAAGCTGTGCGTCATACCGGGCTTTTAGCCTATCCAGCATTGCCATATTTCCGGTTAAGTCAGCCAGTAGGTCGTACAGCTCGTAATCACTCCGCTTGCCGGTTCGGGTATCGATCACTATGGTCGGTGCGATGGCCGACAGTTTGTCGACGTCCGCCTGCTGCCACGTGCTGGTAATAATCAGATCTGGGCGCGCATGGGTCAAAACTTCGAGGTCAATTGGGTTATGACCCAGATTGATGATGTCACTCGTGGAAAAGTCTTGCCCGGTCAATAACACGCCAGACCGGATCATGGCCACACCGCCAGCACCGGGGCGGCCATGGCTGGCCACAACCGGAGCCCCGAGTTCAAGCAGAGGAACGGTTAACTCAATATCATGCAAGGTAGCGATGCGCTCCGGGGTGGCCGGGTAAACGACACTGCGTCCCAGATCGTCGACAAATCGGCGCATTTCTTGTGCTACGGTGTGGGAGGAAAGCATTACAAAGCCGAGTGCAGAGAGGATGAGCCATGTTTTTTTCATGTTTATTCCTATTATGTGTCCGTTATTCAGCAACAAGGTCGCGGTTCAGATCGTCCTGCAACAGCACTTCGGCAATTTGGTCTAGGCCATTCATGATCTTGCCCCATGCGGAACCGACCATTTCACCGCCGTTCAGTGGATAGAACTGCCCCGCCCGATACACGGGCAAGGCACACACCAAGGGTCGGCTGACGAAGTCATCGAACGAGGTAGAATTGCCGCTCTGGTCGGCATCGTAGGTGATTAGAAACATCACATCGGCCGTGTGCTCACCCAAAGACTCAATACTTTTTGCATTACGGTCGATGGCCCAGGTCCGCTCCGGAGGAGACATCACCGGGTCAAGCGCCCGACGAATAGCCCCAAAAGCTTGCGTGGGTTCTACGGCATAAAAGCCATCGCCCTGATATTCTGGTGCGATGATGGACAACGTGGTGCTGTCCAGTCGATCACCCAAGGTTGCCCGCAGCTCAGCCACTTTTTGTTGCAACTCAGCCTCTAGGCTTTGTGCACGCTCGGTACGGTTGACCGCATCAGCAAACTGATACAAGGCCACTTCCAAGTCGTTGCTGAACATATCGATGACGATGGTGGGGGCAATCTTGGAATACATTTCATAGGCTTCGGCAGGCCATGGCGATGCAATGATCAAATCGGGTTGTTGTGCCGCCACGGCTTCAAAATCGGGCTCTCTATAGGTGCCAATGAACGTCACGCCAGAAGTATCATAACCTTGCATGCGGCGGTAAACCTGCTCACCATTGCCGTTGATGTGGCCCGCACTGGCAATGGGCTGCACCCCTAATTCCATTAATGGCAATAAACCATTCTGGTCTTGCAGAGTCACAATCCGCTGCGGGTTGACGGGTATGCAGTCCTCACCCGCGGCATGAGCAAACAGCCGGTAGCCTTCAGTGCAATCTTGCGCCCAAACCGGTGTAGCAAAGATCAGGCTGCTCATTAAGGTGATCCATAATGCGTATTTCATGTCGCTCGTCACTCCGATGTTTCGCAATTAAAAGTACGTTTTTTACTCGAATGGATATCAGTTGCCGCCTGTTAGTCGGCCGGTGTTCATTAACAGCAGCGCATCGGCCACTTGGTGCAGTGAGGCAAAGGTGTAGCCCACCCATTCATCTCTTGGATACCAAAAATGATTACCGTCACGAACAGCGGATAAGTTCCGCCAGAAAGGAGCAAAGCTGTCCCATTCGGCACTGAGTTGATTAACGGTCTGGCCAAAATGCCGGGCATGGCTGGAGATCACAAGGTCGGCATCAAACTGGTCGATCACTTCAAAACTGAACTCCGCATTTTCGGTTAAGTCCGCCACAATATCAGGCTTGGCAAACCCGGCATCATTCAGGACTTGGTCAACAGCACCCCAATTCGGGTAGTACCAAATACCGCCTTCGTAGAGGTCTAAGCGAGAAACGCTGATCTCTGCTGGGTTGCCTATAATGGTTTTTAACTCAGCAATGGTTTCCTGATACGCCGCTAACCGTTCGGCATACACATCCGCCATACCGGCAGCATCAGCAATAAACTCAAGGAGTTCAAGGAACGGCATGTTGGCCGTCATGACGACCGTGGGTGCAATCTGGGAGGCTTGTTCATACAAATCACCTTGCCACGGGCTGAGCAAAATGAGGTCTGGCTGTAGTCCTACCATCACCTCTAAATCCAACCCTTCCGGACCACCAATGTCTTTGATACCTTCCGGGCCATCAATATTGATGCCCAAAATGTGGGTGGCGCCGCGAATAAAGCGTTCTCCGGTTTGCGCATCCACCGCCGTATTGGTGCCAATAACAGGCGCACCGATATCCAATAATGGCGTGGCGATGCTGTCGTGACGGGCGGCAATGATGCGTTTTGGCTGCACGGGTATGCAGTCCTCACCCGCGGCATGGGTGAATGGTCGGTAACCTTCGGCACAGGTTTGGGCCTGTGCAGACAGAGCAATGAAGCTCAGTACCAGAGCCGTGATCAATGGTGATATGAATTTCATCGTTTTTCCTGTTTACGTGCGATCGTCGTTATGTGTATTTGGGTTGCCGTCCAACGCGGCTTCCAGCGCCGGCACTAGGCGATCCAGTGCGTAGGGCAGGCTGAGCAGGGAGGCATGTGAGAAAGCGCTGGAGAGCAGGCTGCCAATCAAAACCTCCCGGCCTTCCTGATGGGCTTGCAGGTAACGCCGGGCAGGAATGGCATTGAGCTCGCTGAAGTCATCGCTGGTGGATACCCACAGCACCACATCGGCTTCCAACTGAGTGATTTCTTCCATCGAGAAGTTCACATGGAAACTGTTGTTATTGATGCGCTCGTCAACCGTGCTCGGGGTGGTAAACCCTAGGCCTTGGAGCAATTGCGGGCGAATGTCCTGCGACGTATAGGCACCCAATTCGCCGTTCCATGCCGTCGCCACCACCGCTGTGCGGTTCTGCCAATCCGGGTTGCTTTGTGCGACAGCCGTTAATCGGGCTTGCAACACATCCACCTGCCGTTTTGCCTCGTCCGGCAACCCCAAGGCGCGACCAGCGATAATCGCTTGCTCTTGCCACGGTAAAGCGTAATCACCCACCCCCAGGGGCACAGCAACCACCGGAGCAATCAAACTTAAGCGCTCGTAATCTTCGGCCGTAATACCGGACCATAAAGCGATGATGACATCGGGATTGGTGGCGGTGATTTGTTCAAAATTCAGGTCGCCGCGCAGAATTTGCGGAGTTTCAGTCATAACGGTATCCGCCCACGGCCAGACGGCACGAGGGTAATCACCGTACCAGTAACGAATGGCGACCGGTTGCACACCTAACGCCAGCAAGTTATCCGCACCGTTGTAGTCAAGGCTGACCACACGCTCGGGCTGTGCGGGAATAATACTGGTACCAAACTTATGCTCGATGGTGAGTGGAAATGACTGCGCCCACGCGAACGATGCAAAGAGCCATCCAAACATCAATAATGCGTTGTTTAACTTCTTCATAAGCTAACCTTAATAATAATGATTTGTATTTAATGGTTTAGAGCAAAAAAATATCAGCTTGCCATCGCCGTCTCTTGAATCTGTCGACGCCACAAACGGGCATAGTCCCCACTGCAGGCCAGTAGTTCGGCGTGGGTTCCACTCTCGCGCACCTGCCCATTTTCGAGATACAGAATGCGGTCCATGTGAACGAGGGTCGATAAGCGGTGTGCAATAGCGATGACCGTGCGACCCTGCATCAACGCAGCCAGAGCTTGTTGAATCGCATGCTCGGATTCGCTGTCGAGCGCGGAGGTGGCTTCATCCAACAGTAAAATGGGTGCGTTTTTCAGCAACGCTCGGGCGATGGCAATACGTTGGCGCTCACCACCCGACAACTTAACGCCACGCTCGCCAACGACCGTGTCGTACCCTAGTGGCAAGGTGGCGATGAACTGAGCACATTGCGCCGCTTGGGCGGCAGCCTCTACGTCGGCATCCGTCGCATCGGGTCGTCCATAACGAATATTCTCCCGCACCGTTCGGTGAAACAGTTCGGCGGTTTGCGACACCTCCGCGATTTGGCGGGCCAAAACATCGGGGGCTAGGGTGCTGATGTCTTGTCCATCGATACGAATGCGCCCATGTTGCGGGCTATAGCGACCGGTCAATAATTTAAACAGTGTGCTTTTGCCGCTGCCAGACGGCCCCGCCAAGCCCACTTTCTCGCCCGGTTGAATGCGCAAATTAAAGGCTTGATACAGCGGCAAGTGGTCGGTGTACTGAAAGTGCACGGTTGATAGCGTGATTTCACCGCGTTCTGCACGGAATGATGTTTCGGGGTTTAGGGCACGAACTGGCAGTGGCTTAGCCAATACATCCAAAGACTCTTTCACTTCACCCAGTTCTAAATAAAAATCCAGAATGTAGTCACCCAAACTGGTTATGGACATAGCGAGTTGCAAACCAATGGTTAACAGCATAGCGACCGCGCCGATGGACACAATTCCCATCGCAGCGTCCTGCAAGGCAAAAGCCACCAGCGCGCTCATGAAGCCGGCGGTGAGTACCAATTGCGCGACCCGCATGGCGCTAAACCAAAAACGCGCTTCGCGGCCCCGCTGTTGTTCTTCCTGTAAGCGTTCGCCTAGCCGCTGGCTTTCATAACCCCGCCCACCAAAACTGTGCACCACATCAATGGCGCCCAGCGCATCCGCGAGCTGCCCAGTCACCCGAGAGCGCGCACTTCCCAGCGCCCGCCCAACGTGTAAAACACGTCGGGCCATGAGCAGCGAAACCAAAACAAATACGAACGTAAAGCCGACATACGCCAAACCATAGTGCGGCTGCGCAGTAAAAATCCAGAACCCCGCCACCACAATGCCCACGAATACCTGAGCAAATTGCAACACAAAGTATTCCACCAAGTTGGGTCCACCTTGCGAAGCGCGGCGAATGCGCTGGGTCAGTGCACCGGTAAAGGTGTTCTGAAAAAACTCGGATGACTGGCGCAGTGTGTGTTGAAACAGCATGGCATTTACCGACGCCGCCAAGGTGGGCAAGGTGAACGCATTCACGAAGGTGTATAGCCGTCCCAGGGCTGGCCCGATCAACCATGCCACCAACAACAAACTGAACCATCCGGAAACCACCGCAGCATCCTGCTGCGCTACCGCTTCAGGCAGGGCATCGATTAAGCGCCCAACCACCCACGGCGTCGAGGACATGCTGGCCGTTGAAAACACCGTGATGGCGGCGAGCAATGCCAAACGTCCCGGCACAAACCGACGGGCTATCCAGGCGCAAAAGGCCAGCGGCTGTGTGGGAAATTGAGTGTGCGCGTTCATGTCGGCAATCCTGCAGTTAGGTTATTGGCGGCCAGCAACATGGCTCACCAGCATTTGCGTCATCAGTTCCAACGAAGCAAACGAGGTGGAGAAAGCGAAGGTGCGCGGAAACACGAGGTAACGGCCGTTTTGGCAGGCTTCGAGCACGCTGCACCAATTGGGCAGTACTTCTGCCATGCGATTCCGGGCATCCTGCGGTGTTTCGCCCCACGAAATGCCAAAGGTGTCGATGATGTAGTCCGCATCCACGTCTTGCAGCCGTTCTTGGCTCACTTCCATATTGCCATCGCTGACCTGTGCATTAATGGCCGGACGGGCAAAACCGATGTCATCCATCACTTGTGTCAGCGCACCATAACTTGCCCAATAATTGAGCACCCCATCCCGTGAGTTGATCACCGAAATGGAAATGTTTGACGCGTCAGGAATGGCTTTACGCGCCTCGGCCAAGCGGTCTTGATAGCGCGCCAAGCGCGCTTCATAGACGTCCATGCGGCCGGACACATCGGCCACGTCATGCATAAAGCCCAGCAGCGATTGGTTTTGATTAATCGTGACTGTGGGTGCAATCAAGCGCAGCTGCGCCAGCATTTCCGCACTTTCATAATGCGTGGTAATGATGAGATCAGGGTTAACCGCTACCACTTTCTCCAAGTCCGTCCAGCCCACGTATTCAATTTCGCTGTTGTGAAAATCAACGCCGAGCAAATCCTGTACACCGCGCAAATAAGGCTTCCCATCGTCGCCCATGCGGCCTGCGCTGCCCGCTACCGGCGCACCGAGCTCAACCAAGCTCATGGTGAGTACGTGATCTTGCAGCGACACAATGCGTTGCGGTTCCGCTGGAATAGTTACTTCACCGTGCACATCGGTGAAGACGCGGCTGTTCGCACTGCTCTCCGCACTCACCATTACACTCAAGGCCAACGCCCAAATACCGAACCCATAACGTCGTAATTGCATGAAAACCTCTCCTTAATAAGTGGATAAAAATGTGGTCTGCCCGCGCCTTAGACTAGCCTTCCGCATCAATAGCGTGATTACACAGGTAGCGGGTTAACCGCTCGCGCCGTTCGTCTTCACTGACGTGCACGCAGCTTGTGCAATAGTCTTTGCCTTCTAGGGTGTAATACCGGCAACAACCGCCGCGGGCACGAAACCAGTTGCCTAACGGTTGTTGGGTGGGGCTGTCTTCGGCAGCCACCGAGTAATAATTGAATTGCCATTGTTTGTTGGCTAACGGCTTGCCCGCCGCCTCAACCACCGCCCGCACACGAGCCATGGCACGGCCAGGCTGCTGTTGTTCTTTGCTCACGTACAAATAGGCGGCGGTCAGCCCGTCGGTTACCAAGCGCCACAAGGCGTTGGCTGACAATCGTACTTCTCGGGCTAACGCCGGGATCAACTGTTCGAAGAGTCGATAGGCATAGTCGGCAACGACATCCGGTGGCAGCGACTCACCCGTGGGTTTCAAATCCGTCAAAGAAAACTGATAAACCACATAGCGGTGCCATTCGCCTTTATGCCACTCACGCTCGATAACGGCATGAACGCCCAACGCCTCCGGCGTTAACACCGACAAATCGTAATGATTCAAGTCCAGCCACGCCAAAACCGCGCTGAGATCCCACGCCAGCCGATTCACCAGATACGCGCCCGCCGCCTTGTCGTCTAACTTTGGCTCCGCCTGCTGGTGCAGACTTAACGCCGCTTTCAATACGCCAGTGGTTCGCTGCAGCAGCAAGTCGGTGGAAAACGCCGCCGGTCGATCGCCGATCTGAATTTTAAGCTGATCACAGGCCGCTCGCTCAACATCCGTCAAGGATGTGGCCGTGCCTGGATTAAACACAGATACCGTCATGCTTGGCCTCCTCGTGCTTGCGTGCGATACATCAACAGCAGAAATAGCGGTACACCGATCAACGACGTCACTAAACCGGCTGGAATCTGTACCGGCGCGAAAAGTGCGCGGCCCAGCAAATCCGCCAAGGCCACCAATACGGCCCCAAGTGCCGCTGTAAGCAACAAATGCAACCCAACACCGGCCGGTGCCAAACGACGTACCGCATGCGGTGCGATCAGGCCAACAAAGGCAATCGGCCCTACCACCGCCGTGGCAATGGCCGCCAAGGCCACCGCCGTGATGATCAAACCGCGTCGTACCCATGCCAAAGGCACACCTAAACCTAACGCCGTGGCATCGCCGAGTTGCTGCGCCGCCATCGGTCGGCTAAGCACCAGCAGTGCAGGTAATAACAAAGCAAGCCATAAGCTCAGTAACTTTACATCCGCCCAATTGGCCGCATTGACACTGCCGCTTAACCACGCCAACGCCGACATGGCACGGTCGATTTCTCCGTAGGTCATCAAGGCGGACGTCATCGCGCTGATAAAAGCGGCAACGCCAATGCCCAACAAAATAAAACGCATGGAGGAATTACCTTCGCGCCGCCAGCTCAGGGTTTGAATCAAAGCCGCGATGGACAAGGAGCCGAACAAGGCTGCCCATGGCCGCCATGCCCCTACCGCATCGGGCCAGAGCACCACCAGCATCACCACGGCCAGCCCCGCCCCTTGCGAAATACCCACCAGCGAGGGGTCGGCCAAACCATTGCGCGTTACGCTTTGCAGCGCACTGCCCGACAGCGCGAACATAGCGCCCACCAAAGCAGCCACCAAGGCCCGAGGGAAACGAAATTCCCAAACCACCAACGACATTTGTGGCTGTTCATCGCCACCGGTCAGCACGCGCCAAACATCAGCCAAAGACATACCATAACTACCGATGGTTAAACTGAGCGCAATCACTGAACCCAGCACGAACAGCAGCACCGCCAAGGTCAACAAGGGCCTTAACGGCAAGCGCAAGGCCACCCGTTCTTGCCACAAACGCACCACCACGCCGGTAGGTTGCACGGAATCTATAGACCACCCCATCAGCGCGCCCTCTGCCGAACCAAATGCACAAACAACGGCGCACCGACTAAGGCCGTGACAATGCCCGTAGCGATTTCTTGCGGACGTAACACCAAGCGCGCCAGCGTATCCACGCCAATCAGGTAGGCAGCACCAACAAGGGCGCAGTACGGCACAATCCAGCGATAGTCGGACCCCACGAACAACCGCACCACATGCGGAATCACCAAACCGACAAAACCCAATGGCCCCGCGAGCGCAACCGAGCAAGCCGTTAATACCACCACCACGAGCAGCAATTGGGTTTTCAACCAACCGGTACGCACGCCTAAGCCCCGTGCGGTTTCGTCACCCATCGCCAACACCGTGACCTGCCGGGCGAGCCCTAACGCCAACACCATCGCCACCGCCACCCAAGGCAACACCACCGGCAAAATGTGCGTCCGGCGGGCGCTCAACGAACCAGCCAACCACACCCGGAGTTGTTCAAAGGTGTCTTGGCTTAACAAGTGCGCAATGGAAATAAGTGCGCCCAAAAACAACGTAACGGCAGCACCCGCTAACGTTAGGGTCAAAGGTGTAGCACCGCCGGGAGAACCCTGTGCAATGGCCCACACAATCAAGGCTGCGCCCAGCGCCCCCAAGGCCGCCACCGCAGGCAACCATGACGTTGAGGTCAAACCGAACAGGCCAACGGCCATGACCACGGCAAAGGAAGCACCCGCCAACAGCCCCAAAATACCCGGCTCTGCCAATGGGTTGCGTGTGACGCCTTGCATCAAAGCTCCGGCTACACTGAGGCTCGCCCCCACCACCAAGGCCACCAGCGCGCGAGGTAGGCGCAAATCGCGCACAATCATGTGGTCAAACAAGGTGTCATCAAAATTCAATAACGCCTGCACGACCGTGGACAACGGCAATGACTTGGCACCGACCGCAATGTGCCATGCGAACATCAAGGCCAAAACACCCAACGCAATGGGCAGCCCCGCCACATTGCGCTGCCACAACGAAGGCGTGGGAGATTGATCAGGAAGGGATACCGCTGTGGTCATGCACTGACCGCCTTTGGCAACGCCGACACCACACGGGCACGTTCAGGCTGTGCAACGCGCGGCACACACAACAGACGCTGGGACTGCGGATCACGGATTACCGACGCTGACAAACCAAACACCTCTGCCAAAGCGGCGCTGGTAAACACGTCATCGGGCGTACCGCTATGGACAATCGATCCTTCACGCATCATCACCAAACGGTCGGCATAGGCTGTGGCGAGGTTCAACTCATGGAGCACCACAACCAGCGTTCGCCCTTGGCGATGCGCCAAATCGACCAACAGGTTCATTAAATCGACCTGGACTTTTAAGTCGAGAAAGGTGGTAGGTTCGTCCAATAGGATAAGGTCGGTTTGTTGCGCCAGCACCATGGCAATCCAGCAGCGCTGGCGTTGCCCGCCAGACAACGCATCTACGGGGCGGTCCGCAAATTCCGCCACTTGGGCAATCGCCATAGCATCGCCGACGGCTTCTTCATCTTGGGTTGACCATTGGCGCAATAAACTCTGGTGCGGGTAGCGCCCCTGTGCCACCAATTCGCGCACCGTTAAGCCTTCCGGCGCTATTGGCCCTTGTGGCAACAAGCCTAATTTGCGTGCTACGTCACGAGTTTTACTGCGATGAATGTCTTTCCCGTCTAACAAGACGGTGCCTTGTTGCGGGGTCAGCACGCGTGCGAGGGTTTTTAATAACGTGGATTTGCCGCAGCCATTCGGGCCAACCAAAATGGTGACCTCACCTTCTGCAACTTGAAAATCAACCTGTTTGAGAATGGTATGTTCACGATACCCGACCGTCAGGGCACGGCCTTGCAGAGGGTGTCGTTCGAATTGCTGTGGCATGACAAGGCTCTCGGCACGAATTTCCGAGAAGATTAATACGAACTATTATCATTTGCAACACTATAACGACAGTTCGTCGCGATAAGAATAGCCGACAAAAAAGGCGCGGAGGCTGTTTATTAACCTCGCGCCTTTGATAACGGCATTTAGGTTACAGAGCGTTAACGCGCCAACCTGAATGCCCCTGAAATACTGACGGTGCCATCATCCGCCAGATAGTTTCTGAAGTCATCATTAGTGACCGCCACGGTTGCGGTATAGGTTCCGGTAATGGACGAATCCGTCACACCCGTCACCACCACCGAACAGGATGCTCCGGTGATGGCGGTTATGCTATCGCCAAACCCCGTGCTGGTAGCGTACTCAAAACCCTGGCTGGCGCTGAGCGATGCATGAGGGCGTTTCTCTGTGCTGCTGCCACCGGCACCGGTATAGGTGGTATTGCATGAGTACGTAGCTGGCGTGGTTGGTATATTTTCGATTTCCAGAATCAGATTCTGCGCTTGGCGATATTTCCGTGAGGAATAGATCGAAAAGAAACCTTCGCTTTCACTTCGCGCAACCGTTTGGTCGTTGTCCTCATGATCAAATACGTACTTGTGGTCTTCTGTGAACAAATTATTGCCATCAACAACCAGCATTTCGATGGCCAAGGTTTTATCGCCCAAGGCGCCTTCATTACCACTATTGCCTGCGCCGAGGTCTTCATTGGACAGCATATAGGTGGCGTACTGCCCGCTGATTTTTAGTTCCGTTTGGTCATTTGGCACGCCTTCATTCGAGGGTGCGATCAACGTAGCCTCATATGCCGTCACATAAAAACCGCCGTGAATCTGTTGGCGGGTGAACGTGCAACTGCCGCCCGTACGGTTCGTCGTGTACATCATTTTGTGCTGATAGCGGCCCACATGGAGTTCTATTCTGCGGGTGCTACCCGAACAGGTACTGGATGCAACGCCTGCACTAATACCCGTTACAAAGTTCATTCGAATGGTGTCATCCGCATTGCCATCAAAATAATCGGTGCCGTCAATGGGACTAACGCCAACAGAACTCGCGCCGCCCACCGGATTATTATTGAGTATGAAATGCTGATTGCCAGGAAACTCAAAGGTGTTTTGATCGGCGTCGATGTACAGGCTAGCAAACCCGCGTCGAGCTAAATCTGTCGGTTCGCCCGCCGTGCCCTTGTGCTGATAAACCTTAAACGGCGTATCCGTAACGGTGTAGGCTACGGGGGAAGCAAAAGACGCCGTTACCACACGCCCTGCCACACCGCCCGAACGAGTAATATGGCTCACTTCTATGGTGCAGCTTTCCGCGTTCACGTTATTGATTTGAAAAATGGTGTTGTCACTGCACTGAAATGTGCCAGGCCCAAAGGTCCAAGGCACTTGCACAATGACCGAATTCACCCGAGTGGTGCCAGTGAATGCACCTGGCAGCTGATCCGCCGTTGCTTCGGTGTAGTAATTCAACACTTTCGAGTTTGAGGTATTAGCTAAAGAAAATCGAATACTGCGATGGCTGTTATTGTTCGCTCCATTACTGATCGAATTGCCACCGCGCGCATCACGCAACACGTAATTGGTGTCGGTAACGCCCGCGCCACTAACCCGCACATAAATGCCATTAAACCCACCCAATGGCGTAAAGTTTATGTCGCCCGGCAATGCACCGGCAGCGGTCGCATCATCATTGGTGGAGTCGTCGTCGGTGCTGTCATTGTCGTTCGTATTATTATTGCTGGTGTTATTTGATGAATCATTTTGCTCCGTGTTGTCTTCGGAACTGTCGTCAGCAGCTTCTTCGTTGCAACCCGCCAAGGCAAACATTAGCAAGGGCAACAGCAGCCAATAAAGACGCGATTTCATAGATCGACTCCATTTCATTGAGTAAAGGCAGTCGACCAGTGTAAGAGCTTAGTGCAGGTAAAAAATCCCCCCAATTAAGGGGGGGATGAGAGGCAGGTAGTTTCTCAATTGTCAGGCAAGGTCTAGTTTCGCGCTAACTGCTGTAAGCGGATGTGATTGATTCCCCGCTTGATCACCGGGATGCCGAGCGACAAGGCCGAAATAATCAACAAGGTGACAGAAATCGGTTTGTCGATGAACACAGCCCATTCGCCGCCGGAAATCTGCAATGCACGGCGCATGTTTTCTTCCATCAAGGCTCCTAATATCAAGCCCAAAATCAAGGGCGCAGCTGGGAAGCCGTTCAGGCGCATCACCAAACCGATCAAACCGAATACCAGCAGGAACACCAGGTCATACACACTGAAATTCAGCCCGTACACACCGATCATGCAGAAGATCAGAATCATCGCAATCAGAATCGGGCGCGGGGTATCCAGAATGCGCGCAATGTAAGGGATCAGCGGCAGGTTCAACACCAGCAGGAAGATGTTACCAATGTACATGCTGGCAATAACGCCCCAGAACACATCGGGCCGTTGCTCCATCATCATTGGCCCTGGGGTTACACCCATCACCAACAAAGCACCTAACAATACCGCCGTAGTGCCAGAACCCGGTACACCCAAGGTCATCAAGGGCACGAACGAACCGCCACAGGCCGCGTTATTGGCCGATTCTGGCGCAGCTACTCCTTTGATGTTGCCTTGGCCGAAGGTATCTCCATCTTTCGCTAAGCGTTTTTCCATGCTGTAGCCGAGAAACGAACCAATGGTGGCTCCGGCACCCGGCAATACGCCGGTGAAGAAACCCAACACCGAACTGCGTGCAATCGGCGGCGCAATTTCTTTCACTTCCGAGCGGCTTAAGCGCAAGGAACCAATGTTGTTGCGTTTTTGCGGTTTTCCATCAGTGCCTTTCAGCAGCATATAGAACACTTCAGCGAGGGCGAAAATCCCCAGCGCTACCACCAGGAAGTCGATGCCGTCCAACAGCTCGATCGAACCAAAGGTATAGCGTTCTGTGCCGGTTTGCAGGTCCATGCCGATGATGGAAATCATGATGCCGACCACCGCCGCAATCAGCCCTTTCGCCAATGACTTATCCGACAAGCTCACCACCGCCGTTAAGCCCAACACCATCAACGAAAAATATTCCGCCGGGCCAAAGCTGACCGCCACCTTGGACAGCAAAGGCGCAATCAACATCAAACCGATCACCGATACTGTCCCCCCCACAAAGGAAGCATAGGCCGCAATCGCCAACGCCTTACCGGCCATGCCTTTCTGTGCCATCGGATAACCATCGAACGCCGTTGCCACCGTCCCGGCCACACCCGGCGCGTTCAACAGAATAGAAGACGTCGAGCCGCCGAAAATGGCACCGTAATAAACACCCGACATTAAAATAAGGCCGGACGCCGGGTTCATGCTGAACGTCATCGGGATCATCAGCGCCAACGCACTGATCGGCCCCAAACCGGGCAACATGCCAATGATGGTGCCCGCGAAAACGCCCACGAACACGTAGAAAATATTGATGGGTTCCAGTGCAACACCAAACCCATAGATCAAACTGGTTAGAGATTCCAACATAGCGAGGCCTTCCTCAAAAGTGGGCGGTTACAGCGGTAGGATGCCCGTGGGCAAATACACATCCATCACCTGGGTCAGCAACAAATACAACGACAACACAATGCTGGCAGACACCATAAAATTGATGTGATGTTTGCGATAACCGTAATACCAGGTTAAACCGAACCCCAGTAAAATTGAGGCCACCACAAACCCCAGCGGTTGTAACAGCAGCGCGTAGGCCAGCACCGTTAAAGCGGTGATCACCACCTGCCACTTAGGGCTCTGCCAACGCGGTCCGTGCCACTCATTTTTTGCCTCTGCGTTTGCCGCATCCACCACTGGCGGGCGCTCGAAAAACAACCACACCGACAACCCCAGCAGGAAGTACCCCAAGACCTTAGGGAAAGCATCCGAGTCGACCGGCCGAGGCAAAGGAAAGACGGGTATGTGAAACGCCATCCAGATATAACCAACAGAAAACACAGCCAAGAACAGGCCAATGATTTGATTCGCGTTTAAACGCATCATGGGAGTCACCGTTTACCACTGAAGATACAAAACAGGCCGCGCAAAACGCGGCCAAACACTCAGCAACCTCAGGACTGCTTAGCGCAGCATACCCATGTCGCTCAGTACACTACTGAACTGCTCTAACTGGCCATCCAGGAAGCGGCCGAAGTCTTCGCTGTTCTGGTGCGCATCCAGCCAACCCAAGCGGGCTACCGCGTCTTTCCAGCTATCGGTTTCCATCATGCGCTCGAACAAATCTTCGTAATAACGTACGGCAGCTTCAGGCATATCTTTCGGACCCATCACGCCACGCCAGATGTCAAAGGTGTAGTCCACGCCTTGTTCTTTAAACGTTGGCACAGAAGACAATGAACCGGGGATACGTTCTTCAGAGGACACCGCAAGGGCGCGCAACTGTCCGCCTTCCAACAAGCCAACCGCTTCACCCGCACCGGAGATTACCGCTTCAACGTGGCCACCCAGTAGGGTCGTCATGGCTTCACCGCCGCCCGAGAACGCAATGTAGTTCACGCTGCCGGGGTTCACGCCGTATTCACCCGCCGCACCGGCGATGGCGATGTGATCCATGGAACCAGCCGCAGAACCGCCGCCCACGCTTAAACGTTGGTTGGCTTTGATTGCATCAAAGAGTTCCGTCACGGTTTGGTAAGGCGAATCGGCCCGTACTAATACAATGGCGTAGTCGGTACTTAAACGCGCAATGGGTTGGAAATCGTTGTGGTTGAACCGTGAGGTTCCCGCCAGCGGTACCAGGATGATTGGCGGACTGGTAGCAAACAATTTGTGGTCATTACGGTTGTCACGCGCGACTTGCGCCCAAGCTACCGCACCGCCACCACCAGGAATGTTGATGGCTGCAAAGTTTTGGTCGGACAGTCCTTCCTGGCTGATCACGTTGGCTGACGTACGAACCAAGGTATCCCAACCACCACCGGGGTTTGCCGGGGCAATAAATTCAACGGGCTTGGAAGGCTTCCACTCTTGCGCACTCGCGGTTGACGTCAAAGCGCCAGCGACCAGCGTGCAGCTCAAGCCTAACAAGGCTAGGGTTTTCAAAGGGGATTTTTTTGATGCAATAGAAAGAGTCATGCTCGTTCTCCTGTCATTGATTTTTTATCGTTATTTGATCAAGGATCAGGAGCGACTCTACGGCGGGGCTAGGTAAGCAACAATATTGTGGGCATTAAGGGTAAAAGACGCATATTGGGCATTTTGTTCATATTGTTCACGCGGGGTTTTCTGCCGCTTCAGACAGCAACGCCAGCGTGAGAAAAGGAGGTTTACACGTGGTAACGGCGTTCAGGCCGCCCCACATCCCCATAATCCAACTCCGCCTTCACCAACCCCTGCGCCACCAAAAACTCCAGATAGCGCCGCGCCGTCGAACGGCTGGCCCCAATACTGCGCGCCAACGTCACGGCCGTGACCGACTCCGCCGCTTCGTGCAAGGCACGGGTTACGTTATCCAGCGTTAATTTATCAATGCCTTTGGGTAGGCGTTCCGGCGTGCTGGCAGGAAGCGATCCGCCCCGGTTGAGCGCCGCATCTAACTCATCCTGATTGAGTTCTTCTCGCGCCTGCAACAGCGCCCGCTCGGCAGCGAACCGTTGCAGCGTTTGCGCCATACGTGTGCTTTCGGTGGGCTTGATCAGGTAATCAAACACCCCGCCACGCAAGGCTTCCTGTATGGTTTCCACCTCCTTGGCGGCGGTAATCATGATGATATCGAGATGCTTGTAATCGCGCCGCAAGGCCCACAACAACTCCAAACCGTTCACATCCGGGATGTAAGCATCTAACAACACCAAGTCTACCGTTGCACCATGCTCCTGCATAAACACTTCAGCTTCGGCTTTCGACTTCGCCACGCCCACCACCTGAAACCCCGGCGACTGCTCAATGAATTGGCGGTTAATTTCTGCGACCCGAAAGTCGTCTTCAATGATGAGTACCCCAAATGTCTGGCTCATACCCGGCTGATCTCCTGCTGTGCAACGCGACCTTTATTGACCGTAACAATGAAGCACGCGCCCCCTAAATCGCCGTCTTCCATGGTTAGCTCACCGCCAAACTGGGCACATAAGCGCTGTACTTGCGCCAAACCAATGCCACGGTGCTTACCCGGCTTGGTGGTGAAACCCTGTTGTAATAGTGTTTCGAGTTGCGCCGGGTCGATGCCGGGGCCACTGTCCTCTACTTCAAACACCAACTGATGCCCTAGATCGGTAAAAAATAAGCGCACGTGCGGCACCGAGTCCGTCTGCGCTTTGGTCTGCATAAGCACCGCATCGAAGGCGTTATCCAGTAAATTGCTCAGTACCGTCATCAAGGCTTCCTGACCGGCACTGCTCAATTCAACATGCAACGAACAACTGTCGGGCATGCTGAATTGAATACCGCGCTGCTCGGCGCGCAACATCTTACCCAACAACATGCCACTGATCACTGCGTCCGACACATGCTCC
This sequence comes from Salinispirillum marinum, assembly GCF_042650105.1. Taxonomy (NCBI): domain Bacteria; kingdom Pseudomonadati; phylum Pseudomonadota; class Gammaproteobacteria; order Oceanospirillales; family Saccharospirillaceae; genus Salinispirillum; species Salinispirillum marinum. Next base: position 373,215 of record NZ_JBHSAL010000001.1, read on the forward strand.
ACCAAGAAACCCACCTGTTCCTGCGCCACCCGGCTTTCTTGCTGAATCAACGCTAAGGCTTCATCCGGCCTACCCAACTGCAACAAACCCGACACCGTGTACAACCGGTTTGAAAACTCATGCGCCTGCACCCGCAACGAATCCACATCGGCACTCGCTTCGTTCAAAGCTTTCGACAACTCCATGATTTCACGTTGGCTGCGGAAGGTCGCTACCGCCCCTTCCAACTGACCGCCGTGAATAATCGGCACCCGGTTTACCACCATCGGGTGGTCGCCAATCCAGGTTTCTTGGTCGTACTGGTGTTCACCCGCGTTCAACACTTCCAGCAAACGCGAATTGGGCACCACATCCTGTACCGGCTTGTTGAGCAAGTCTTCATGCGCGGCCACCCCCATCAAACGGCGTGCGGCCTGATTCAACAGTGATACCTTGCCATCTTTATTGATCGCCAGAATACCTTCGTGAATGGACTGCAATATGGCTTCTTTCTCCATCACCAAACGCGCGATTTCATAAGGCTCCAAACCCAAAATCACCTGTTTGAAATGCCGCGCAATCCACAGTGCCCCCATTAAACCACCCAACACCGCCAGCAGAATGGGTAACCAGCTCAGCTCCATATAACGCCGAACGTCAATTTCCACGTCATCGATCAAAAAACCGACCGACACAATGCCAATGATGTCACCATCACGGTTGAACACCGGCGCTTTTCCGCGAATCGCCTCGCCCAGGGTACCCGTAGCTTCCGACACATAGGATTCGCCATGAATCAGGGCGCGGTCGTTATCGCCCCCGACCATCGCATGACCCAACCGTTCCTCTACCGGGTGGGCGTAGCGAATGCCTTCATGATTACCCACCACGACATATTCCGCGCCGGTTTCCATGCGAATGCGTTCCGCAATGGGCTGAATTAGCAATGCCGGTTCCGGAGCAGTGAACGCATCTATGAGTTCGGGAATGACCGCGACCGTCCGCGCTACACCGAGGGCGCGCAAACCAATTTGTTCAGAAATGATTTCCGCCCGCCGCGCGTTCATGTAGGTACCTTGCAACACCAGCATCAGCGCCACCAACGCACCCACCAACATCAGCACTTGCAGACGAATACTGACCCGCCATGGGCGAACCGGCTTGAAACGATGCAACACGGTCATTGTTTTACTTATTCTTATATCAACACGATGCCGCGAATGGTAGCACAGGGCTGCGAGCAACGGGTATGGGCCGGGTTGTGCCAAAGAGCAGAATTCCAATTTCAGCCGCCGGATTACTGAGCGCCACAGGCAACCGCAACGCTGGCAATGCCCGATCTATTCGAGTGTTTTTACGTGTCTATATTAGAAACAAGAAAACTTTGCTTGCCTAGCGTCATAGGTAGACTAGACTGCAAGTACTAAGAATTAAAGCCAGGTGCAACCATGCTAGAAACAGGCAATGAGGCAACCACTGAGTCAGCCGAGCCGAGCCGATCTAGCCTATATGAAAGTGTCTTTCGCCTGATCCTAGAGGAAGTGCACATTTGGCAACTGGAAAGAGACGAGAGTGGTGCTATAAAAACATGGCGACTCTTAAATGCTAACCCTGTAGCCCTTAAGAATTGGGGCAAACGGCTCTCTGATATTAAAGGCAAAACCACCAACGAGATTTTCAACGGCGTAGACGCCGTCAATACCTTCCTGCCAATCGTTGAAAAAATCTTCAGGGAGAAAAAACCTTATACTTGGGAAGTGTACTTCGAAGGTACCGACCAGACACTTCAGATGACCAGCATCCCAATTGATGACGCTTTTATCAGTACTGGCTTCGACGTTTCTCACATAAGGCGATCAGAACGAGACCTAAGAGTCGCGCAAGAACGCCTTTTATTAGCTACGGAAGCGGCACATATCGGCATATGGGAGTACGACTTATCCTCCCATGCACTGACCTGGGATAACAGCATGTATAAAATATACGGAGTCGATCAATCAGCAACTGAGATTCCGTACAACACGTGGGAAAAAGGCGTTCATCCTGAAGATCGAGCAAAAGCCACTTTTGATTTAGAAAAATCCATAAAAAACGAAAGAGACTTTGAAAGCGACTTCAGGATAATTTGCCAAGACACTCAGAAAATCAAATATATCCATGCTCACGCCGTTTATAAGTCAGGCAATGGAGAAGAGTCGGACAGGCTGATTGGAGTTAACATTGATGTCTCCGATCAAAAAAAAGCACAGCAGGAAATCGAAGTCTTGGCCTACTTCGATACGCTGACTGGCCTGCCGAATCGAGGCATGATTGAGAAGCAACTTTGCCAATCAATAGCGCTTAGCGAACGGACCAAAACCAACAGCGCCCTAATCTTCATCAATATTGACAGCTTGAAAAAGATTAACGACACCGCAGGCCATACCATAGGCGATGAATTGCTAAGCGCTTTCGGCAAAAGAGTCAACGCTGAAATAAGACCTGCAGATACCTTTGGTCGGTTTGGTGGCGATGAATTCATCATCATTCTGAACAATCTGAATAAACATCTGCCAACAGCAATACACTTCTCTAATGAATTCGCACACAACATCGTCGAACTGCTGCAGACACCATTTGAACTGTCTCATGCCTATGAAACCATCAGCGCCAGTTTTGGCATTACCTTGTTTAATGGCGTGAAGTCTGTAGGAGAAATTCTTCGTGAAGCAGACCTCGCCATGCATATGGCAAAGGGTTCAGGCCGGAACCGTATTCATTTTTACGATCCTGCCATGCAAAAATTATTTATCGAGAGGGTGCAGATAGAAAATGAACTAATGGATGCCCTCACTAACGGACAGATTGACGTGCACTATCAGCTACAAGTGAACGATGATGGTAGTATTCGGGGGGCAGAAGCCTTGGCAAGATGGCAACACCCCACCAAAGGTTTCATTTCACCCGATACGTTCATACCCATCGCGGAGGTTACCGGAAAGATTCAAGCCTTGGGCGCATGGATATTCACACGCGCCTGCAGTGATTTCAAAAATCATATTCAGGCATACGCTGATGACGACTTCGTAATATCAATCAACGTCAGCTCCATTCAGATCTTCGAATCGGATTTCACAGAAGTAATACTGTCCCAAATTAAACAAATCGGCATCAACCCTGCTCAGGTCAAACTGGAGATCACCGAAAGCGCGATTATTGATCGACCTGAACTGACCCATCAAAAAATGCTCAGCCTCAAAAAGCATGGAGTGCAATTTTCCTTGGACGACTTTGGTACCGGCTATTCGAGCCTAACATGCCTCAAAAATTTGCCCGTTGACGAACTGAAAATCGATAAGACCTTTGTCAGTGACATCCTGTTAGACATTCATAGCTCAGCCATCGCCCAAACAGTGATTGTTCTTGCCAAATCACTGGGGCTGCAAGTCGTTGCCGAAGGCATTGAACAAAGTACCCAAAAAATCGCACTGCAAAACTTAGGCTGCCGAATTTTTCAAGGATACCTTTTCAGTAAGCCACTACCGCTGAGCGAATTCCTTACGCTCATCAAAACCATACAGCGCGCTCAACCAGCCCCCTATTAAACCGCACACCTATATCGCTCGCCAACTTGGACTTGTTGTATTCCCACCGCTTACATTCAGGGCCCACTAGCGTTCAGACATCACACATGCTGATCAATAAGAATGGCATTACCATCGGGGTCTTCCAGCGTGATGTGCGCCGGGCCACTTGTTGCCTCATCGGCTTCTTCCAACAGCGTAACGCCTTGAGATTTCAACGCCCGCTGAATATCACGCACATCGGGCGCACCCGCGATGGTTTGAGCATTGCTGTCCCATTTCGGGTTAAACGTCAGAATGTTTTTCTCGAACATGCCCTGAAACAAGCCGATCAGACAATCACCGTTTTTCATGATCAGATAATGATGGTCAACGTCACCACCGAACTGAGTAAAACCCAGTTTTTCATAAAAATCCCGCGATGCATGAATGTCTTTCACTGCCAAACTGACTGAGAACGCACCTATTTCCATATCAAAGCCCCCCTTTGCTGAATTGCTATTTACTGTAGTACATGGCTTCACGTTTTGCCGTTAAGTAACTGTATCTTCGCTTTTGGTGGTCACTACGATCACCATTAATACCGCAAGCAGACGCATGGATTTAGTGTGTCGGCCTGCCTTGCCATGTCATGCCTTTGGGCGTAGGATGGTACAACATCCTTGTACAATACCTGTAGGTGCCAGATCATGCTGACCGTAAACATTAGTGATCTAAGAGCTAACTTGCTGAAATATTTAGAGAAAGCCAGCAGTGGCGAGCAAATCACCGTGACCACCAATGGCAGAGTTTTAGCGACCATTGCTCCACCCGTAGATAAAAAGGCAATGGCAAGGAAACAACTCTGTGAGTTAGCTGCAACGGCAAAAATCAATGATATAACCTCTCCCATTGATTCCCAATGGGACGCATTGCAGTGATTCTACTCGATACCTGCGCAATCATCTGGGATGCCCTTGATCAGGAAAAGCTTACCGAAAACGCAAAAAACGCCATTGCAAAAGCTGACGAGCACAACGCATTAATAATTTCAGATATATCCATTTGGGAAATATCTATGTTAATCAAGCGTTCGCGGATTGAAGTTTCCACAACCCCGGCAAATTTCATTAACCTTTTCTTGGAATCCCGTAGCGTTTCCGTGATTTCGATTTCCCCGGAAATTGCCGAGCTTTCAACTAATTTCGGCTCCGAGATTAACAATGACCCCGCAGACCGAGTTATTGCCGCCACATCGATTATTCATAATGCTCGCCTTGTAACAGCCGATACAAATCTACGACAAGCAACGCTGATAGATACGATCTGGTGAGGCATCCGCCCAGATTACTTATGTTAGATGGCACTGGGCTCATGTGCCTTGCAACGCTGGGCTTTGCGGCAATTTTGGAGCCGTGCAGCGGTGGAGAAATTGTCACGCAACAGTGGCTGTTTATGCATTATTCGTAGTGGCTCCAGAGCCTCAGAACTTTTACCACCCGCTCTTCTTCAAGTACTTGGTAGACCAGACGATACTGAATATTGATTCGGCGCGAGTAGGCCCCCGCGAGATCCCCTATGAGCTTCTCGAACGGAGGCGGCTTGCGATAAGGGTCCTCGGAAATCAGCGCCAACAATTCCTGGGCATTTGGTTTGAGGCCGCTGGAGGCCAGTTTCTTTGCATCTTTCTGGGCTTGCTTGGTGTAAACCAACTTCCATGTCACCAGACCAGCTCCTCATTGCAATCATCCACGGGCGTATCCATCCCCTCACGAATAGACTCTCGCATACCCGGTACGGCAAGCAGGTAAAGTGTTTCCTGAATTGCAGACCAGTCTTCCTCGGAAACCAGGACGGCTTTGTTCCGCTTCCCCATAATGACGATGGGTTGGTGGGACTCGGCAGCTTCATCAATCAATCGATAAAGATTGCTGCGGGCCTCAGTTGCTGTGATTCCGGTCATGACGCACCTATTGCGTGTTCAAATCCCCATAAATTGTACGCCTTTGGGTACGTACGTCAACACGACCGTCTTACCCCCCCCCTGTAGGTCAAGCTAGTTGCCACCTCTATTTAATGAGAAGTCAACATGAAACATCATTCCCCTGAATACAGAATTAGGGAGCTCTGGAGGAATCCGTCCAGATCACTTCAGCCATTTACTCATTTTCTCCCTGGCCTCACTCTGGCTGTACGTTCTTCCCTCAAGTACAGCACGCTCTCCCCGAGCGAGCCCCTCAAGCCGCTCAAGTCGAGGCTGCAATATAGGGCGAGAAAAGCGAAGCTCTTGACGCCTCAGTCGGCTTACCGACGACATAGATGGTTTGCTCGATGGCACTGGATTCATGGCCCGATGATGCAAAAGCCATTGCCAAAGGGGTCAGCGCAGAAAGCCACTTGCTTGGGTTCTTGGTACTGTTGTTCTACAACCGCGCCTTCTTCTACAGCCCTGGCTAAGGTTGAATCAAAGTCGGACACGTGAAGATCCAGGTGAACGGGCGTCCAGTGTCGGTTGTAGCTGCGGGTGGTTTCGGCTGGCGTGGGTTTCGTTCCTGATGGCTTCCCGTGCATGCAGATCGTCACATTGTTCCCATCGATGACTGCCATTTCAGGGAAAGGGCGTGATTTCTCGACCCAGCCGAAGACGCCGCAATAGAATGCCACCCCTGCGTCTAAATCGGGAACATCGATGCTGATGTTGACGGTGGTCATTGTGACCTGCTTCATTGCAAATGCTCCTGTAGCATCTAACGCAGAGCACAGCGACGACCTTGACGCAACGAAGCGGAGACAAGGGCGTCCGAGTACCGCGTTTGGTTAATTGGCTATCGTTCGCCCTCAAGGCCATGCCACACCCAGAGAATTGCGAGGGTGGGCAAAAATTTAACGCCAATATTCAGCGGCGGCCTTTGAGTAGCGAAGCGGAGAAAAGGCCGTCCGGTGGAGGCCCATCAGGGCCGGAGCGAACTGAAATGCCTGGTTAAAGATTGTGAGGCGAACTATTCCATCTCCCTCAGGTACTTCTCGGTAAGCATCTCATTAAGTATCCATGCTGCCGTCAAACGCAGTAGAACTTTAAGGTCACTAAGGTCTTTTTCTTCCCATTTTCGGACATAATGAGTTTCATCATTACCTATCCACGCAGCTCGGGAAGCGCATGCCTTCACATTAGCATCGCTACAATACTCATTAATGCAGGCACCAAGTAACTTCTTTTTTATAGCACCACTATCATCTGGATGCTTATGAATTGCATAGTCTTTGATCAGAAACTCTAGTGCCTTTCGATAGCCACATCCGGCAATTTGATCAAGCTGCAAGCCCTCTGCTGCGGAACTTTGAGCCAAGACTTTATGATAATTAGGAGATAGGTCCTTCAACTCATCGGCTGTATCTGGAGCAACTGGCCGATAGGGAGCACAATTCCTGAGATAGTAGTCACCTTGCGGGTAATGGCTCCGATAATCTCTGTTCTGTGTATAAGATGCTATGAAAGCTTTTTGACATTCATTGCGTGGACAGCGATAAAGAATTTGAACAGTATTGCCGCCGTCCAAATCCGACCTTGAAACCAAGTTAGAGCCGATATTGGACGCCTGAATGCCATGATGACACATGGGACATTCATCCGGATCTCGGTCATACGTGAAAGCCTGCCCATTTATCGGTATTTGTGGCATGTTCTCTTCCTTTAACGCTCATAAGTTGCGGCGAACGGTAGTGAGTCCAATGCCCGCCGCGGAGCGGTTTTGGCGGGTGATCTTGCCCCAATAAAACGGACGCCGGTTCATTTATGCGGCTCTCTTTTCATACTCTAGCGGGCTTTGGCATCCAAGGCCAGAGTGCAGACGCCACGAGTTGTAGAGGTCGTTCAGGTTCTCTCGCGCGACGGCATGCAGCACATGGTCGCTATGCAGGATCAACCCTTCTGGTGGTTGTCTTTGTTCGATGGCGTCACGTAATACCAGCCGGGTCAACATCGCTGTTTTGAATCACCCTCCGACAAAATCCGGGTGATTCAACCATTCGATACAAGACTAAAGGAGGATTCATTGTGAAATAAAATCAGGCAAGTTTTCAATCAGAAAATCCATCAATACTCGAATTTTCTGATTGTATTGAACATCTCGATGACACACTAAATATACGGGAATGGGGGGAATGCTAATTCCGCAGTCAATACGAACTAGATTACGTTTTTTGGCTATAACTGAATGAGTAAAAACTATACCGCCGCCATTGACAGCTGTTTCCACAATCAGTGGCATGTTATCTGTTCGAAAATAGAGTTCTTCATTCTTTATTGGCCAATTTAGGGCACTTGAGCCTTCCTCAAGTTGTTTGTCTCTATCAAACCCCAAGATTCTGTGATCTTTCAGATCATCAAGTGTGGCTGGTTTTCCTGATACCTCAAGGTATGACTTGCTAGCGTAGATACCTAATTCAATATCAATGAGATGCCTCATAATGATGTCTTGTTGATGAGGTCGAAACATTCGCACAGCAACATCGGCGTCACGCTTATCAAGACTGGTGGCTTTATTTGATACAACAACCTGTACCTGCAATTCAGGAAAATCATTCATAAATTTGGGAAGCAAGGAAGGCAAATAGTATTGAGCAATCAGCTCATTTACCGAAAGTCGCACCGAACCCGTGAGAGAGACCGCTTGTCCGTGAGCAAGCCGGTCCAATCGATTTGCTGAAGCCGCCATATTTCGACCTTCATCCAAAAGGCTCTTACCAAAATCCGTCAACCTCAATCCCTGAGTACTACGATCAAAAAGATTGCGACCGAGTTTTTTCTCCAGTGAGAGTAATTGTCGGCTCAGTGTAGGCTGAGAACAGCCAAGGATCTCAGCAGCCCGTTGTAAACTTCCGCTTTCAGCAATTGTAAGAAATCGATTCCATGCCTGCCAATCTGTATTCATATATGCATAGCTACCTTTCTTTAATGGCTGTTCAAAATCTAAAATGGAATCTTAAAATAGCACCAGTCCGTTGTAAATCAAACGACAAAACCAGATCCGATTTAAAAATCGACCGCATATAGATTAAAGAGAGTTATATCTATGAAAGGTAATATGAAGATTGTTATTGCTCGTCACGGCGCACCCGAAGTTTTAGAGACTACGACTGGATTTGCCCCCCTCCCCAAGTCCGGTGAAGTACGGGTAAAAGTAATAGCTGCAGGTGTTGGATATTCAGATGTAATGGCACAAAGAGGTGGATACCCACTGGCACCTAAACCACCCTTTACTCCAGGCTACGATTTTTCAGGGATTGTTGATAAAGTAGGTGAAGATGTGCAAGGATTAAATCATGGTGACCATGTAGTAGCATTGAATCCTTTCTTTGGCTGTTATTCTGAGTATTTATGCATACCAGCAGAGTTTCTCGTTCCGTATCCAAAACACCTTGACCCAGCAAAAGTATGTAGCCTTGTATTAAACTACCTAACGGCTTATTGCATCCTGCATAAAAAGGCAAACATCAAACCAGATCAGACGATACTCGTTCATTCAGCAGCTGGAGGGGTGGGTTCAGCGCTTATCCAATTAGCGCGACTAACGGGAGTTAAAATTTATGGGACGGCGTCGTTGGCAAAACATGAAATCGTCAAAGATTTAGGTGCCATCCCCATTGACTACAAATCAAAAGATTTTACTGATGTTATAAAGTCAGACTACCCGCAAGGCATCGACGCGGCATTTGACTCTATCGGAGGCATTAATCTGCGTCGCACCTACAAAGTTGTAAAACCGGGCGGTACAGTTGTCAGTTATGGCTTCGCTGGAAATGACTTTGGAGGGCTTTCCAACATGATACTAGGCGTAGTACAAATTGCACTATTAAATATGATACCCGATCAAAAAATCGTTAAAATGTGTGCGCTTCCCGCTGAATCTAAGAAGAATATAAATTGGTATCGAGAGGCATTGTCGCTTTTAGTCAAACTTCTGGAGGAAGAACAAATTAACCCCATCGTGGGCGAACAGATCCCGCTAAAGGAAGCCTATAAAGCACATGAGCTCCTGGAAAGTGGCACCGTGAGCGGTAAAATTGTATTGCGCTGCTGATATATATTTTTATAAGCCGATCCGTCACTGTTCGGCTTATAAAAAGCTCCAAAATACTCATGACATTATGACCACCAGAGATACTAAAATGATTTGCTGGCAACTCGACTTTAAATTGCATTTTCAATCAGTAACTTTGCAAATGCAAATAAATAGAATTTCAAAGCCGAGATCTCCTTATACCTTACTATATTATCGACATACGAAAAGAGCGCGGATATTTAAAAAAACATCGTAAATAGATACTGCTTACCGCTATTTTTTTAAAAATCATTTTACAGAATTTTTTATATAATCCCAAAAGAGGTGCGAAGAGATCAATCTACAAAAAAATTTATAATATCCACACGGAAAGAGTCATTTATTTTTCAGAGAAACTCGTTATTCGCAGTTTTCGTCAAAAAATTACTTTGCGCTCCCAAAGTCTCCCGTCGATCGCCGTCAGACCTAGAGCAATCATGAACATTCCCAAATAGTGAACCGCCTTCAAGTCCTCATTCAGGAATAATACCCCAAGTAATATTGCTGAGATCGGAACAAGTAATGTAACCAAAAGTACATTGGTTGCACCAGCCGATTCCAGAATCTTGAAGTATAGTACGTACGCGATTGCTGTAGAAAAGAAAGCAAGACTTAAAACTGCAGCCAAAACCGTCACATCTGCCTTAGCAACAGCAAATAAGCCATCGACGGAAAGTGTAAGAGGGATCAACAACAAAGTAGATGCAGTGACCTGTCCGGCTGCAGTCACCAACGGGTTTATATGCATTTTCCTAAACCTACGTCCGAACACGCCAGCAAAAGCGTAGGAGATAGTCGCTAAAATTACCGCGCTTTGGGGCAAAGCACCTTTTCCCTCGATCGCGGGGAGGCCTATCATCACAGCAACCCCCATAAAACCTACAATCACGCCGACTGCTTTAAGTTTGGTCAAGCGCTCGTCAGGCAACAATAGCCCAGCAACTACTACCGTAAAAATAGGAGTTGCCGCATTGAGAATGGATGCTAACCCCGAGGCAATCTGAGTCTGTCCCCATACAATCAGGGAAAAGGGGATAACATTGTTTAACAACCCCATTCCTATAAACGCTATCCAAACATTTAGTTCTCTCGGCGGTCGCAGTCCAATAGTGAATGCTGTAACCCACAATATAACAGCAGCCAACCCCACTCTTAATGTGACGATAGTAAGTAAAGGCAGACCTTCAACGGCCACACCTACAAAGAAAAAAGACCCTCCCCAGAGAACCGATAGCGTGATGAGCATGGCCCATTCCCAAGCACCCATGGAAGTGTTTATTGACTTTGTCATCGATGGTGTTAGTCCCTAATAAAAGTGTGCTGAATTCAGCCCTAGATTGCCGAAGTGATAATGCCCCACTGCTGCCGATTCAAAGAATGGTCAATGCGCCCCCTCTTTGGTAACAATCTGCGCTAGGTCGTCCCGATCTACTGGGCGGTTCAAAATTCTTTTATAATGGATCAAGTCTTCAACGTTCATTACTGGTAACGCAACGCCCATTACCTCAATATCTTTGACCCTCGAGAAATCTAAATGGAGCTCAGTCCACTCATGTGAATCTGAGTCGAAGATCTCAACCTGCTCTGCATTTCCAACTTCGACTTTTACTCCTTCATAAATGAATTGAATGTATTCTAGATGCCAACCTGCTTCGCGGCTGCGTTTTGCGGATTTGGACACGTGCGGACTTCCAGCGGAAACGACCGATTGAAAGTGTTTTCCGGGTACAAACAGATCTATGTCATTGAGCGGGCGAGTTGAACCATAAGCAATCGCAGCAAGGCCACCGCAGACCACGAAGGGAATGTCTCGCTCCCTGAGAAGGTCAGAAATCCATTGTAGCGCAGCATTTTGCACATTAACCCCCTAAGTCTATAAATTACTTCCGAGTCCTATTGGCTCATTTTCCTAGTGAGTAGACCAGGAAAATGAATTCTTGATTCTAGCCTATGCGGCCATACCGACAGGCTACAAATTGCTACCGATTTTCCCTTAACAATAATGGAATCAGGCTTTCTACTTCAGGTTTTGTCTGATAAGAGTTAACCGTAGAGTTGATATTGCTCCAGTCTGCTTTTTCACATTCAAACAAATTTGCCACAGTGACTATGTCTTTGCCATCAAGAAGCCCTACGGGTATCCAGTAAAGGTCGCTACCTCTAAATTGATTCGGAACGGTAGAACCACAGTAATTACAAAAATGCGAAGTAAACCCGGTACTCTTTTCCCATTTGCCAATGCTGTGCTCGCCAGATAACCATTGGAAGTTTCGCTGCTCCACAACAGCTCCGCTACTGGAAGACGTGCCAGTTTGCTTCCGGCAGAGCTCACAGTGACACTGAAACATCCCTAATCGAGCCAGACCTACCTCGAACCTTACCTCACCACACAAACAAGAACCCTTCACTTTCAATTGTCTCCTGATTTTTGAACATAACCAATAACATCACTGGGACCTAACGATCACTGCAATTCAGAGAACTTGATCCAAATAGGAAAGTGGCTCTCTCTGCCAGCACATGAAGATTTTAAAAAAACCAAACGATAAATTTGCTTTAATTACGTTAAAGGCCGCCCTCCCTAGCGTCCATCTGGTATTTTTGAACAGGCGTACGGAAATTATGAACATTAAACTTGATCAACTGAGGTCTTTCCTGCTCGTAGCAGAGGAGTCAAACCTAACCCGTGCTGCGGCAAGGCGTCATGCAACCCCTTCTGCTGTGAGCGAGCAGATAAGGAATCTGGAGTCAGAACTGGGCTTGCTTTTATTTGATCGAAGCAAACAAGGTATGACATTGACGACGGCCGGTGAGCAGCTACTAGTGCCCGTCAATCGTGTCTTTTCAGCCGTTGAAGGAGTAAAAAGTACAGCGATTTCAATACTGGAAACGCCCAAAGAAAATTTGAGTCTCGGCTTAAATGCCCCGCCGGAATACCTGCGCATAGATCGGATTTTAAAGCAGAAAGCTGCTGATATTTCCTACATAAACCTAGAAATGAAGACACGATCGTCACCACAAGTGGTTGAGGAGGTACTGTCTGGCCAGCTTGATATTGGGTATGTCTATGGAGAATGGATCGATTCAAGGCTTCATGTGGTACCTTTGAAGCCTATACGTGTGTGTGTAATTGGCCCAAAAGACTACAAACCAGATTTTTTGCCAGAGTCATTCGAAGCCAGGCAAAAATTACCTTGGCTCTGGCCGAATCCCCAATGTCCCTTTTCAGTCTTTATGACCAAAGTTCTCGGCCCAAAGGCTAGCCGTTCAGATGCCGTCCTCACCTCGGATGACGAATATTCTACCGTTGTGATGGTAAAAACTGGTTTAGGTTTCGGACTCGTCGAGCGGAATTATGGTGTTGATTTGAAAAGAGAAAACGCATTTAAGCTATTCGAAGAGCCGTTGTTAAGCACAAACCTTAGTCTAGTATGCAGCATCGAATCATATATGACCGGAAGCGTCACTGCGCTGTTCGATCTTGTCGTCAATCAGTGGCAATCTAATGCCAATTGAGCGATTCGTTTAGTATCGACAGCTGGCAGCGATTTTGAATCATTCCAAGCCGCACAACGCCGAGCGATACTGATTTTGGCAGAAATGTTAGAAACTGGCAGAACACCCTGTCTCTAGGGGTTTATGGTTGAATCACGTCAGTTTGATACTTTCGAACATTTCTTTCATTAGTCGATTTATGCGCGTCACGCGTTTCGAGTCCCAATGGGTCAGCACCCATAACCCGGTTTCCAACTCCGGTATGGGCTGCGTTAGACGGTGGAGGTGTTCGTCAACGTCTCCGATATAACAAGGCAGAATTGCAAGGCAGTCCCCCTGACACACAGCAGTTTGCATTGCCAAGACTGAATCGATGCGGTACCGGCAATTGCTTTCCGGTACGTTTTTAGCCATCCAGCTTTCCATAGGTTTGTCACCCATACTAGGATCAGGAGACATCCATTGCTGGCTTTGCAAATCAGAGACGTGCATCTCTGATTCTAGTTCATGCCATTGTTGTTTCTGACCATAGACAGCCTGCTTGATTATTCCGATTTGGCGCCCTACCAAAGCCTCTGGAGGTGAATTAGTTGGCCGAACAGCAATATCTGCTTCGCGTCTGGATAAATCCTTCTGTTGATTGGAAATCACTACTTCTAGCCGTACCTCCGGATACTTTTTGCGGAACGCAGCAAGAAAACCTGCCAACAGGCCTAAATATAGCGTGTCCGTTGTCGTTAAACGAATCGTGCCCGCTAGTTGACGATCCTGCCCCACTACTCGCCGTTCCGCACCGAGAATTTCATTCTCCACCCTCATAGCCGACTCTGCTAGGTCATGTCCTATTGGCGTGGCTGCATAACCATTACGGCCCCGTTGAAACAGTTTTACGCCCAAGTCTCGTTCCATTTCGTTAAGCCACCGGAATACCGTGGCGTGTGCTACATCTAATATTCGACTAGCCCCCGAAAGTGAGCCGGTTTTCGCGATGGCCAGTACAATTTCCAGATCGTCCCAACGAATCTTTTGTTTATTCATGCAAACACCGCTTTCAAATTTTGGGAATGTCTTATTAGCTACGCACAAGCTAGGCTTGAATTCAAATTCTTTGACAAGAAAGCAACATGAATATTTTGATTGTTTTAGCTCATCCCGAAAGAAAATCGTTCAATGGCGCGCTGGTTGATACAGCAATTGAAGCTCTGGAAGAGGGAAATCATCAGGTTCGAATCAATGACCTTTATGCTGAAAAATTCGATCCTGTTGAAAATGCATCATGGTATCCAGACAGAACAAACACGGATTTTTTTTCACCGCTGACCGAACAAGCCAGGCAATTCAAAGCCAATCAATTATCACCAGATGTCAACCGAGAAATATCTAAACTCAATTGGGCTGATCTTGTCATTTTTCAATTCCCACTTTGGTGGCATGCCCAACCTGCGATTCTGAAAGGCTGGTTTGATCGAGTGTTCGTCTATGGAGGTCTCTACAGTGGGAGTATGCGCTATGACCGCGGCTACTTCAAAGGCAAAAAGGCTATGTGCTCTATCACAACGGGCTCACCTGAGCACACTTTCACACACTTCGGACGCGCAGGTAACATCGTTGAATGGCTCTGGCCGATTCATTCTTCACTGAATTACGTCGGTTACAACGTACTGCCCCCAAATGTAAGTTATGGTGTGCAGGGGGGAGGCATTCAATATCAAGAGAAAGCAAAATTCGAAGCGCAATTGGAGACGCAGAAGGCGACATGGGCTTCGAGGCTTTCCACCATTGAACAGGAAGAGCCCATTCCCTTCACAGGTTGGTCAGACTGGGACGACACTGGAATTCTTAAACACGACCACCCAATGCGGTGGAGGCCATAATGTCACTTTCGCTCTAATCCACCTTCGATGACAGGAGAACACAAGCGATGTTTTACACCTCATTGCCTGAACTTAGAAAACTAGAACGACAGAACCATGCGCACCGGAAAGAGGCATTCCGAGCCATAATACTTTTTTTTGGCAGAAAACGCTTTAGATCATATGCCGGATACCAGAAGGATGCATAACTAAAGCCCCATAGCACTAGACTTAATCTGGGTAAAGTCATTGAGGAGAGAGCTTCTCCTGTGAAAACTTACTGACCTATTCAACGATTCTTCGACGACTGTGTGAGCCTAACCTACAGCATACCCTGAATATCCAGAATGCCGGATGATTCACTCCAGGCAATTCTAGCGCTTCACATTCACTTTTAACGCTCCAACCTCATGGGTTGGAAACTGATACCATCTTTACTCATTGCCGCTTCTGATTCTTTGAAACCGAACCGTCTGTATACCGGCACTGCGAACATGGATGACCGAACGGTACAGACATTTATTCCTGATTCAGACGTGGCATATTCCCAAAGTGCTTTTGCTATTCCTTTGCCTTGATGACCCTCGGCAACAAACAAATGGTATAGATGACTAAGGTCTTTGATTGAAATATAACCAATGATTACATTGTCTATCGAATACACGAAACTAGAAAACTCTTCACTCGATAATCGCCGCTCGAATTCCGATAACTCCAGCGTGTTTGAAAACCATTCTGGCAAAACAGAATTCCTGTCTTCTAAATAAAAGTGAGAAAGGGAGGATACAAGTTCTTTAATTTCAGCCGCGTCTTCCACCATTGTTCTACGGATATTCATATTTCCTCCATCTGCGCTACCACAGTCATCACCAAGTACAAAATTGTTTATGAAACCCGAAATTGCACGAAGGCTCAAGGGTATGTCAAGCAGAGATAATCAGTTCTTTTCAATCTTATATCTGAATAGGTTTGCTAGGACTGGAAAATCGTTCAATATTGTTACTTCGCATTAATCCGTTTGTTGCGGTCTGTCTGTTAAGGGATCAGACGCTAGACATTGTAGATGCTGGCGAATAATGCAAAGTTACTATTAGTTTTTTGATGGTGGATTCCCGCCGATTCGCGGGAATGACGCGACACGCGGGAATGACGAGTGCCCCGGGGCAGGACGCAGGGGTATGCCTTAAGGCGCGATCAATTGTGACAACAATAGACACCGCCGCTAGGCGCCCGTAGGGCGAGAAAAATGCACCAACATTTTTCTCGGTAACTCCCGGCCTGCCGTGGAGCGCCGGAGGCATGGCCCGAGAGTCCGTACCGGGCTGGGGTTGTGCATACCCGCCTTCATGCAAATGACAGACGCGCAAGGGAACGGCAGGATTCGCGCAGAGGGCTGCGCTCCTACGCTCTAGCACACCACCACGTTAACAGCCAAGCCCGCGAGGGCGGTTTCTTTGTAATGCTGGCTCATGTCGGCACCGGTCTGCGCCATGGTTTGCATCACTTCATCCAAGCTTACGCGGTGCGCTTCCGGGCTGCGCATGGCAAGGCGTGCGGCTTGCACGGCCTTTACGGCACCTACGGCGTTGCGTTCAATGCAGGGTATTTGCACCAGGCCGCCCACGGGGTCGCACGTTAAGCCCAGGTGGTGTTCCATGGCGATTTCGGCGGCGTGTTCAATTTGCCCCGGTGTGCCACCGAGCACGGCGCACAGTCCAGCAGCGGCCATGGAGCTGGCAACGCCAATTTCACCTTGGCAACCCACTTCGGCGGCAGAAATAGAAGCATTGCGTTTATACAGCCAGCCCACCGCTGCGGCGGTCAGCAAAAACACTTCCGTGGCCGTTAACCCGGCGGGCTGCGTGGGCACTTTGAGTTGATTTTGCCAATACATGAGTACGGCAGGAATCACACCCGCCGCGCCGTTGGTGGGGGCGGTGACTACGCGGTGCCCGGCGGCGTTTTCTTCGTTTACGGCCAGGGCGTATACGGTTAACCAATCCATCGCGGCTAATGGGTCGTCCACGGCGGTGTCGCGGCATTGCGCCCACAGGTGCGGCGCACGGCGGCGCACACCCAAGCCGCCTTCCAACATGCCTTCAGATGCTTCAAGGCCGCGCTGGCAGCAGTCGCGCATGGCGTCCACCACATGGTTTACCCAACCTAATACGTCTTCACGCGGTATGCCCATGGCTTCTTCGTTCGCCAAAATGGCTTCGGCAATGCTGGTGTTGGCTTGCTCACAATGCACCAGCAGTTCTTCGGCGTTACTGAACGGAAAACGCCGATGATCGGGGAAGTCCTTCAGCATGTCTTGTTCGGGGTCGGCCAGTTTGGTGGTTTGGGCGATGGCCCCTCCACCGACAGAAAACCAGGTTTCGGCGGTCAGTTCATGGCCTTCAGCGTCGAACGCGGCGAAGCGCAAGGCGTTGGGGTGCGCGGGCAGGAAAGTATCTTCGGCAAATTCAATGTCGTAGGTGGGTGAAAACTTGATCACCGGGCCGCCGGGCAAGGGCAGTTCGTTCATGCGGCGCACGTAGTCCCAGGCGTCTTTCGCTTCGTTCGGGTCTACATGAGCGGCATCCAATCCGCACAAACCCATCACCACGGCACGGTCGGTATGGTGGCCTTTGCCGGTGAGCGCGAGGCTGCCATACAAAATCACGTGAACTCGGCTAACCCTTTCGCGCAGTTGGTCTTTTATTAACGTGGCTTGAAAGCGTTCGGCGGCGCGCATGGGACCAAGGGTATGCGAACTGCTGGGGCCAAGGCCGACTTTAAATAGCGACTGTACTGAATAGGGTTCCATATCGACGTTCCGTTAATAGGTTGTTATTAGAATGGTGGTTGTGAACGCTGGGAGCAAACATCGAAAACTCAGAACACCGCGGCGGGTGTAAACCTGGCTTACCAGAGCGATAAACCAGGCGCTTTTACCTCTAATGCAGCCTTACTTGTACACGGGGAAATCCGCGCAAATTTTCAGGACTTTCGCTTTCACATCCGCAATGGCGTTGGCTGCGTTACCGCTTTCCAAGCCATCCAATACGTCGCAGATCCAGCTGGTTAACAAACGGCTTTCCGCTTCGCCAAAACCACGGCGAGTAATGGACGGCGTGCCGATGCGCAGGCCAGAGGTAACGAACGGCGAACGCGGGTCGTTCGGTACGGCGTTTTTGTTGACGGTGATGTTGGCTTCGCCCAGTGCGGCGTCGGCGTCTTTGCCGGTGTATTCTTTGCCGATCAAGTCCACCAGGAACAGGTGGTCGTCCGTGCCGCCCGACACGATTTTAATGCCGCGCTTTTGGAATTCATCGGCCATGGCGCGTGCGTTCGTCACCACTTGCTGCTGATAGGTGCGGAAGCTGTCTTCCATGGCTTCTTTAAAGCACACGGCTTTACCGGCAATTACATGCATCAAGGGGCCGCCTTGGCTTTCGGGGAACACGGCGAAGTTGAACTTTTTGTTCAGGTCTTCGTTGTCGTGCGCCAAAATCAGGCCACCACGCGGGCCGCCCAAGGTTTTGTGGGTGGTGGTGGTAACCACGTCGGCAAACGGCATGGGGCTGGGGTATACACCTGCGGCCACTAAACCGGCAATGTGCGCCATGTCCACGAACAAGTAGGCTTCTACTTTGTCGGCAATTTCACGGAACCGCGCCCAGTCCACTACGCGAGAATAAGCAGAGAAGCCGGCGATGATCATGCGGGGCTTGTGTTCCAGTGCGAGACGTTCTACTTCGTCGTAGTCGATCTCGCCGGTTTCAGCGTTCAAGCCATACTGTACGGCATTGTAGATGCGGCCAGAGAAGGATACGGGTGCACCATGGGTAAGGTGGCCACCGTGCGCAAGGCTCATGCCCAATATGGTGTCACCGGGTTTGCACAGGGCCATGAACACGGCTGCGTTGGCTTGTGAGCCGGAGTGTGGTTGTACGTTGGCATAAGCGGCGCCGAACAGTTTTTTGGCACGCTCAATGGCGAGCGTTTCTACTACGTCTACGTGTTCGCAGCCGCCATAATAGCGTTTGCCGGGATACCCTTCGGCGTATTTGTTGGTAAGCTGCGAGCCTTGGGCTTCCATGACGCGGGGGCTGGTGTAATTCTCGGAGGCGATCAGTTCGATGTGTTCTTCCTGACGGCGGGTTTCGCCTTCAATGGCGGCCCATAAGTCGGCATCGTAATCGGCGATGTTCATATCTTTGGTAAACATGGATTGTCTCCTGCTAGGTAAGGCTTCAGGCCAGTGCCGAGGTCTGGGGTGGGGCTTTAAAGGGGCGTATGCGACCTGGACGGTCGCATCCGAGCCCGCATGGATGCGTTTACGGCGTCCCCGCTAAAGCCCCACCCCAGACCTCCGCACTGGCCGGTATTTTATGAGAGGCATTAGAGCCTGAACCATCGCCGCCTGTCACCTGAGTATAATTTGGCGGTTGTCCAAGATTTTTTGTCTCACTCGGCCACCCTATGATTCCGTTGCCGAATCCCTATAATGACGCCCACTCATTCTTTATGGCACCGGGAGTATTCCGATGGCTCAGTACGTATTTACGATGAACCGGTTGGGTAAGGTTGTCCCGCCGAAAAAAGAAATTTTAAAAGACATTTCCCTCAGCTTTTTCCCCGGCGCCAAAATTGGCGTGCTGGGTTTGAACGGTTCGGGTAAGTCTACTCTGCTGCGCATCATGGCGGGCGTAGATAAAGACTTCATTGGCGAAGCCCGCCCTCAGCCGGGTTTGAACATCGGCTACTTGCCGCAGGAACCGGAACTCGACCCGAACAAAAATGTGCGGGAAATTGTTGAAGAAGCGCTGAGCGAGATTAAAGAAGCACAAGCGATGCTCGATGCGGTGTACTTGGCCTACGCCGAACCCGATGCCGATTTCGATGCGTTAGCGGCTGAGCAAAACCGCTTAGAAGCCATTCTGGCAACGGCCGATGCCCACGACCTAGACCGCAAACTGGAAGTGGCAGCCGATGCCTTACGCCTACCACCTTGGGATGCGAAGGCCGAACATTTGTCCGGCGGTGAACGGCGCCGGGTGGCTTTGTGCCGTTTGTTGTTGTCGAACCCCGATATGCTGTTGTTGGACGAACCGACCAACCACTTGGATGCCGAAAGTGTGGCGTGGCTTGAACGCTTCCTGCACGAATTTAAGGGCACTGTGGTGGCGATTACGCACGACCGTTACTTCCTCGACAACGTCGCAGGCTGGATTCTGGAACTGGACCGTGGACACGGCATTCCATGGGAAGGCAACTATTCTTCCTGGCTGGAACAGAAAGACAAACGCTTGCAGCAAGAAGCCAAACAACAAGCTTCGCACGATAAAGCCGTGAAGTCCGAGTTGGAATGGGTGCGGCAGAATGCCAAGGGCCGTCAGGCGAAGTCGAAAGCGCGTTTGAAGCAGTTCGATGAACTCAGTTCACGCGAATTCCAAAAGCGCAATGAAACCAATGAAATCTACATTCCACCCGGCCCGCGCTTGGGTGATGTGGTGATTGAAGTGGAAGGCGTGAGCAAGGCGTTTGGTGACAAGCTGCTGGTCGACAATATGTCCTTCATGGTGCCACCGGGCAGTATTGTGGGAGTCATCGGTGGTAACGGCGCGGGTAAATCGACGCTGTTTAAAATGATCACCGGGCAGGAACAACCCGATAGTGGCACTATTCGCGTGGGTGAGACGGTACAGATTGCGCATGTGGGCCAATTACGGGAATTGAGCGATGACAAAACCGTGTGGGAAGAAATTTCCGATGGTTTGGACATCATTCAAGTCGGCACCTACGAGATTCCTTCGCGGGCTTATTTGGGTCGGTTTAACTTTAAAGGCGGCGACCAGCAAAAACGGGTGAAGGATTTGTCGGGCGGTGAGCGCAACCGCTTGTTCCTGGCCAAGCTGCTGAAAAGTGGCGGCAACGTGCTGTTGCTAGACGAACCGACCAACGACCTCGACGTGGAAACCCTGCGCGCCTTGGAAGAAGCCCTGTTGGCCTTCCCCGGTAACGCCATTGTGATCTCGCACGACCGCTGGTTCCTCGATCGTATCGCCACGCACATTCTGGCTTACGAAGGCGACAGTCAGGTGACCTTCTTTGACGGTAACTTCACGGAATACGAAGCGGATTATCGCAAGCGGACCGGCGACCACGGCCCGCAGCGCATCAAGTACAAGCGCCTGCAATAATGCCTGCGTGCTTGTAATCTGTTGTTCAGGCGTCAATTCTTCACCGGGTTGACGCCTTTTTCTTTTCTCCTAGCACAGCTTGCTGAACCCCGCTAAACTCAAAACAACCAATAAGAACAGGCAGTGGATTGGCTTCCATTACCCTGCCGATGCCGAGAAGGCTGCTCATACCATGAAGTATCTGTTGTTAATGCGTCTGTCCTTGTTGTTCTTGCTGTTAGGTACAGGCGGTTTATTGGTATTGTGGTCGTTGCATCATGATACCCACCTAACCGACGCCCTGATCACGGTGGCAATACTGCTGGTGATAGTGGGCAGTTTTTTGTTGATCCTGGCGCTGCGGGCGGTGCAAAAACAGCGAGAAGACGACAATGAGCAGCTCCGGCTACTGCGCTCGCTGATCGACAGTATTCCCGATCTCATCTGGATCAAGAATAAAGCCTCTGAATTTGTATTGGTGAACAAGCAGTTTACCCGTGCCTTCAAAAAGCCCTTCCAGTTCTTCTTAGGCAAAACCGATTTTGACTTTTCTCCGCCAGATCAGGCCAACAAATATTATCAAGATGACCTGCGCGTTATGCGCGAAAGAGAAACGTTAGTCACCGAAGAACCGGTGACGGGAGCGGACGGTAACGTTGCCTGGTCTGAAACCACCAAAGCCCCCCTGTTGTCGCAACAGGGAGAAGTGATTGGCAGCATTGGCATCGCGCGCAATGTGACGGCGCGCAAAGAGGCGCAGGAACGCCTGGCGTTTTTGGCTGCACATGATGAGTTGACCCAGCTCCCGAACCGCCGCACCTTTGAACAGAATCTAGCGCTCCGTTTGCGCCGCCTGAATACTGATGAAACCGCCGCCGTTTTGTATATTGACCTGGACAACTTTAAGTTTGTGAATGACTCGCTGGGTCATTTAAAGGGCGACATTGTGCTGCAGGAAATCGCCGAGCGATTGCTGCACAGCAACCAAGGCGCGCAGCTTTTTGGCCGCATCGGGGGTGACGAATTGATCGCCGCCTGTATCGGCAAAGACGCCCACCTGCACGCCGAGCAGATCGCCAATGACTTGATGGCGCTGATCCACCAACCGGTGAACATTGACCAATCGGCGTATCAATTCACCTCCTCCATTGGCGTGGCACTGTACCCGGAGCATGCGCACAACGTGTCCGGTTTGTTGCAATGTGCCGATATTGCCCTGTTGCAAGCCAAACGCCGGGGCAAGGGCCGGGTCTTTGTATACAACCGCAGTTTCGACGGTTTGGCTCAATCCGAATTGACCATGCATCACGATATCCGCCGCGCCCTGGACCAGCGGGAATTTGTGATTCACTATCAACCGCAATACGATGTAACCGGTCGGCTTCTGGTGGGCTTAGAAGCGTTAGTTCGCTGGCAACACCCAACAGAAGGGCTGCTGTTTCCGGATCACTTTATACCTTACGCCGAACGTTCATTTTTAATTGAGCCGATTGACCGCTATGTGTTTGGTGCCTGCTGCGAGCAAATACGTCACTGGCTGGATGCCGGCCTTGTTGTCCCGCCTGTTTCCATCAATGTGTCCAGCGTGGACCTGGAAACCAACGGCTTTATCGAACACATTTTGGCGGAAATTGAACGTTGGCGTGTGCCGCGCGGTCTGATTGAAATTGAGCTGACGGAGCGCTTGTTTTTGCTGGCCGGCGAACAAATCAGTGCCCTATTGGCGCAATTTAAATCAGCGGGCATTCCCATCGCCATCGACGATTTTGGCACGGGATACTCCAATCTGGGCTATTTGGTCACCTACCCCATCAACCAGCTCAAAATTGACCGCCTGTTCATTCGTCAATTGCACACCAGTAAGGCTCACCGCATCATTACGGAAGCCTTGGTTCGCCTTGCCCATGATTTAGGCCTCGACCTCATTGCCGAAGGTGTCGAAACCGATGAAGAGCGGGCGTTACTTGAATCCTTTGGCTGCCCGAAGATTCAGGGCTATTTGTTCAACAAGCCCATGTCTTTGGAGTCCACAACGCAGTTATTACGTGACCAAGTTCACACTTTTGCGCCCTTGTAGGAAATGTCTTACAAGCTCTATCAGCAATACGCTATAACCTACCCCTAGGGTTCAACGTACAGTGTTCACATCTCAACGCAAGGAGAGCTAGGACAAGCGCCTACGGATTGGCAAGGACAAGTTGAGTGACGGACCCCTCTATCGGATTAGATCGCGCCAGACCACGGACGGTCGGGTTTTAACAGCGCAAGAATATATCCTTTCCTTCCTGCTTCTTTTTCATCTCGTAACTGTTATATTTTGTTACACAACTCATTTTGATCATTCGTTATGTCCGACGAGTTATATGCGGCCATTGATCTCGGGGCGAATTCTTTTCACCTGGTGATCATGCGTAGGCAAGACAGCCAATTGGTAACCGTCGATGGCTACCGGGAAATTGTTCGTCTTGCCAGTGGCATTCATCCCGACACGCACCAACTTCGCCCCGAAGCGCGGCGTCGTGCCTTGCGTTGCTTGCAGGACATTCGCCAGCGCTTAGCACTACATTCCGTGCAAAAAGTGCGGGTAGTCGGCACCAGTGCGTTTCGCGCCATGCGCCACAACGCCGACTTTTTAAGCGCGGCGGAAACCGCCCTTGGCCTGCCAATTGAAATTGTGTCCGGTGAAGACGAAGCGCGGCTAATTTATTTGGGGGCAACCTGGGGTTTGCCCCAATCGCACCGGTTGGTGGTGGATATTGGCGGTGGCAGCACCGAGATCATCATCGGGCACGGTGCGGAAACCCAAATGGCCATCAGTTTGGATGTGGGCAGCGCGTCCTTGTCGGCGGCCTTCTTTCAGGCCAATCGAATCAATCAAAATCATTTAGAGAAAGCTCGATCGCATGTGAAACATTTGCTCGAGCGCCAGTTTAAGCCGGAACAGCTTCCGAACCATCCGCTCTTGGCGGTGGGGTCTTCGGGCACAGCGAAAAGCCTGAGTTGGGTGATGCGCTCGCTGCATTTATCGAACGGTGACATCACGCTGGATGGTTTAAGCCGCATTGCGCCACTGTTGTGGCAGGTACAAAATATTGATCAGCTTAGCCAGGTGTTAAACCTAAACGTTCGCCGCACGCATGTGTTTCCCGGCGGCTATGTAATCATGGATGAAATATTTCGTACCCTGAATATTGAACGAATGACCATCTCTGCCCGTGCCTTGCGTGAGGGCATGATTGTAGAGATGTTGCAAAGCGCTTGAAATTTCACCGCATCAGCCTTATCTCCTAATGAGTTTTCCACGTTGAGGGTTTTCCCATGCGTATCATGCTGTTCTTGTTAACGAACTTTGCCATATTAATCACCTTCGGGGTGTTTACGACCGTGGTACTTCCTTTGCTGGGTATTCAACTGCAAGGACAAGGTGCGTTGTTGGTCATGGCCCTGTTCTTCGGTATGGGCGGTTCGTTTATTTCGCTCTGGATGTCTAAATTCATCGCCATTAAATCGACGGGCGCACAGGTCATTAAACAGCCGCGCAATGAAGAAGAGCGCTGGTTGATGTCGACCGTGGCCCGGTTGGCGAAGCAAGCGGGTATCGGCATGCCGGATGTGGCCATTTACGGCGGGCAGGAGGTCAATGCGTTTGCGACAGGATCGAACCGCAATAATGCGTTGGTGGCGGTGAGCGTTGGGCTGCTGCGGGGCATGACGAAAGATGAACAAGAGGCGGTGCTGGCGCACGAGATCAGCCACATTGCAAACGGCGATATGGTGACGCTGACGCTGGTTCAAGGGGTAATGAACACCTTCGTGATCTATTTTGCGCGCGTGGTGGCCAGTGTGGTAAACCGCGGCGGGCAACAAAGTGGTCTAGCCTACTTTATGACGGTGATGGCGCTACAGGTGGTATTCGGCATCCTCGCCAGTGTGGTGGTGAACTGGTTCTCACGCCGGCGTGAATTCGGTGCTGATTTCGGTGCGGCGCAGTTGGTCGGTAAACAGAAAATGATTGCCGCGCTGCAACGCTTGAAAGGTGGCGCTGATTCGCAACTGGAAGGCCAAATGGTGGCTTTCGGCATCAAAGGCAAAGCGTCCGACCTATTCGCTACGCACCCGCCTTTGGATAGCCGTATCGAGGCGCTGCGTAACCTGTAGCATTCTTTAACGCAAGCCTGCCTAAAAGCGGGCCTAAAGAACCATCGCTGCACCGCCTGTGTAGGCCAAGGTAGCCAATACGGGGACGCCGTGAATCCATCCCTGGAGGCTTGTTTGCAGCATCCATGCTGCAACACACCCCTTAATTGGCTACCTTGGCCTACACAGGCTATCGACCGGGCGTGCTACCGCCGGAAACAGACTATCTGGCTGTTCTCAGCCTTTGCCACATCGCCGAACCTAGCCAAAGGGCAACAAACGCCAGTAAGGCGACCACCACGATGGCCGGGCCGGTCGGCCAATCCAAAAACCAACTGGAGGCAATGCCGAGCATAACGGAACAGAGCCCAATGATCGTCGCCAGGATCGCCATGTGCTCTGGCTCCCGACTCACCGGGCGCGCCGCCGCCGCCGGAATCAACAGCAACGCCGAGATCAACAGCACCCCGACCCACTGCATGGCCAGCGCCACAAACGCCGCCAACAGCACCATAAACTGACCGCGCAACGCACTCACATTGATGCCTTCGGCTTGCGCTAAATCGGGCGAGAGAATCGTCAACATCAAACTGCGCCAACGCATGATTAACCAACCCAGCCCGATGATCAACAACACCAGCAACAACCCTGCGTCGCTCCAGCGTACACTCAGTAAATCACCGATCAACAACGTATTCACGTTTGCCTGCGCCGACGATAAACCGTACACCACCAATAACCCCAACGCTAACGAACCGTGCGACAGCACCGCCAACCACGTATCGGCTGCCAGTGTGGCAATGCGCTCCGCGCGCCACAGAATTAACGCAAAGACCAACGTACCCAGCAACGCACCGGCCGCTGGTGTCCATTGCCAAAACAGGCCAAGGCCCACGCCCAACAGGGACGCATGCGCCAACGCATCACCAAAGAATGCCATGCGCTGCCATACCAGCAAACTGCCAAAAGGTCCGGCCAACAACATCAGCCCGCAACCCGCAAACAACGGTAGAAGCCACAGTTCAGTCATTGACGACCGAGCCCCCTTGCTCACTCAAATCATGCGCATGCGTATGATGGTGGTGATACACCCCTAATGTTGCAGCGTCACGGCGGCCGAAGATTTCCACAAATTCCGGATGATTTTCGATGGTTTCCGGGGTGCCATGACAACACACGTGATGATTCAGGCAGATCACATGGTCGGTCGCCGCCATGACCACATGCAGATCGTGCGATACCATCAACACACTGCACGCCAGGTCTTCTTTCAACGAATGAATCAGGCGATACAGTGCCGCCTCACCCATAAAATCCACCCCTTGCACGGGTTCATCCAACACCAACAAATGAGGCCGTTGTAACAGTGCACGCGACAACAACACGCGCTGCAATTCCCCGCCCGACAGTGCCGTAATATTGCGCTGGTGTAAGTGCGCTACACCGGTTTTTGCCAGCGCATTGTCCACTTCGATTTTCGGTGCCTTCACCTGCAAGGTCATGAAGCGTCCAACACTAATGGGCAACAATTGATTTAATGGCAGTTTCTGTGGCATGTAGCCAATGGTTAAACCGGGTTGGCGAGTGACTTCGCCCGTGGTAGGGGTTTCCAGGCCCAGCAGCACCTTCAACAAAGACGACTTCCCGGCCCCGTTCGGGCCCACAATGGTGACAATTTGCTGTGGTCCAATCGACAAGGAAATATGATCGAGAATTTTCTTTCCCTGTTTCTCCAAGCTGATGTTTTTGGCGGTTAATAACACGGCAGGTGCTCAGTAGGTTAGAAAGCTAACGCATCATACCAGAGTCCTAAATCCGCTCCTATGCCACACAAAAGATTGTGGATTGTTAATAACTCAGGTACACATAGAGCCTTCTTAGTGCACTCTTGAGGTAGACCATGGCATTTGCACCGGACCATTTGGCAGAATTGAATGTACTCGCCTTGTTTGATTCGGCCTCGCAACAGGTCGGCATCAAGATTCACCAGCACGAAGCCCCCGCCGACACCGTGGCCGCCGCACAGCGCTTACACACCAAAGGTTTAATCAGCCAGAGCGACGGCGGCTATTTAACGCCACTGGGCAGTGAAGCCGTTGAACTGACGCAAAAGTTACAAGCCATTCTGGCGAATGCCTAAGGCAGGCATTAAGGTCGTTGGTTGGTGCGACCGTTGCGCAATGCTACACTACGCGCCTCCATTTTTTACCAGATAGCATGCCATGAAATCCCATCTTCGCATTGCCACGCGCACCAGTCCTCTTGCCCTGTGGCAGGCCCAGTACGTCACTGATGCCCTGCAACGTCACCATCCTGAACTTACCGTTGAATGGGTAAAAATGGTGACTCAGGGCGACAAAATACTCGACGTTGCGTTGTCCAAAGTCGGTGGTAAAGGCTTGTTTGTGAAAGAGCTGGAGTTGGCTCTCCTGGATGGCAGCGCTGACATCGCCGTGCACTCGATGAAAGATGTCCCCATGGAACTGGACGCAGCGTTCTCCTTACCCGTGATCTGCGAACGCGGCGACCCTGCGGATGCGTTTGTGTCCAACACCTATGCCCGCTTGGAAGACTTACCGTCGGGTGCGGTGGTCGGTACGTCCAGTTTGCGGCGGCAAGCGCAACTGTTAGCCTGGCGACCCGATTTAACCATTGAGTTCTTGCGCGGCAACGTAGGCACGCGCTTGGGCAAACTCGACGCAGGCCAGTACGATGCCATTATTCTGGCGGCTGCGGGTTTAAAGCGCTTGGAATTGGACGACCGCATTCGCCAACGCATTGATTATGACCTGTCCCTTCCAGCCTGTGGGCAGGGCGCCGTGGGCATTGAATGCCGCGCCGATGACGCAGCAACACAAGCCTTGCTGGCCTGTTTGAACCATGCAGAAACGCACGCCCGCTTGTGGGCCGAACGGGCGATGAACCGGCGTTTGAACGGCGGTTGCCAAGTGCCCATCGCTGGCTATACGTGGCTCGACGGTCAACATTTAAAACTGGAAGGCCGGATTGGCTTTCCGAACGGTACTGGTCTGATCAAAGTCAGCCAGGACACCACGCTGGCTGGCTTGAACGACCAAGCCAGTGCCGAAGCCCTTGGCATTGCGGTGGCAGACGCCATGTTAGCGCAAGGGGCGGATGCCATCCTACGCAGCCTCGACCTAATGTGATCGCAGCATGCAGACTGTCATAGCGCTGACCAAACCCTTAGCTCAACAAGCTTCCTGGCAGGCCGCATTAGAAGCCAAGGGTTATCAGGTAGTGAATGCGCCCCTGATTCAAACAGAACACTTACCTGAAACAGCGGAACAACGTGCGGTTTGGTTGGACTTGGATTTATTTGCGGGTGTTGTTGTCGTCAGCCCCACAGCGGCAGCACAATTGCTCAACGCGCTGGACCAATACTGGCCGCAACCACCGCTCGGTGTGCATTGGGTATGCAATGGCTCTGGCACCGCCCAGGCGCTGTTAGCGGGCGGGTTGACCCCGGTACTTTACCCCACTCTCGGTAATCGGGCGGAAGACGTATTGGCACTGGCAGAATTGCAAGAAGTGCAAGGGCAGCGTTGGCTCATTGTGGCGGGCGAAGGTGGCCGCGATGTTACCCAGCCCGGCTTACAAGCGCGTGGCGCGCAAGTGACACGGCTGAGCGTTTATCGCCGTGCGCCACTCACGCTGGCACCAGCGGTGTTAGCAAGCCTGCAACAGCCGCAAGTGATTGTGCAGATATCGTCACAAGTAGCGCTCGATAGTTTGACTTCTCAAGCGTCGCTGGTTACAAAACAACATACCGCTTTATTGCTCAGCAGCCCCCGATTGGTCACACTGGCAGAGCAAGCGGGTTGGGAACGGCGGGTCATCGCCCCAGGAGCCAGTCTGGAAGCAACCCTTCAAGCGTTGAATTCACTACAGGAAACCACATCGTGAGCGCTGAACACCCACCGAAAGCTCCGAAGCAAGCGCCTGCTGAAGCAGCAACGACCGAACCCTCGGCGAAGCCTGCCATGAACAGCGCGCCTAAAAAGGTAGCATCCAAAAAGCCGACCGCCAACCGCGGGCGGATAACAGCTCTCATCGGCGTTCTGGTTCTGCTGGGGGTGTTAGGGACAGCGGGCTGGTTCGGCTGGCAGTTCTGGCAGCAAGAACAACAAAACCTGCAAGCGAACGCGCAGACACTCGCTGCTCTGGAGCAAGAGCTGGCGCAACAGCGCACCCAGTGGACGGCGCTTGCACGTCGCCTAGATGATCAGCAAGCGGCCAATCAACGCCTCAATGAAACACTCAGTGCGACGCAGGAAAATCTGGTCAACCTCGCGCAGCAAGTCAACGCCAACGATGGACTGCAAACCAGCGATGTCATCCGTTTGGAAGTGGAATATTTGTTGCGCACTGCGCGCTACATCGGGCAAGTCACTAAAGACACCGCACAGGCCATGGCTCTATTGCAACAAGCCGATCGCCTGCTCAACGAATTGAATGAAGTGGCGTATCTGCCCGTTCGTGCGGCCATCGCACAAGACATGCAGGCGCTGCGCGATGCCCCTAACGCCGACATCGACGGCCTGTACTTTGCGCTCCAAGCCTTAGAGCAAAGCGCCGTCACCTGGCAATGGTGGCCCGACCGAAGCCCCGCACCCGAGCAACCCGTCAACGCACCCGAAGCGGAGGATGCCTTGTGGTATGTCGCACTTGGGCGTGAATTACGTCAACTGGTGACCATCCGTTATCGCGGCGACATGACCGCCGATCGTCTACCACCCGAAGCCTTCCAACAGATGCACACGCAATTCCGCCTCTTACTGCAACAAGCACAAGTAGCCGCCATACAACGCAACCAAACACTGTATGCCGCGAGCCTGGACCAAGCGCAAGCGTGGTTTGCCACCGCCACCAGCCAGATTCCGGAAGCCCGCCAAGTGAGTGACCAACTAGCGCAACTTGCCGCGCAATCGGTCGCGGCGGTGATCCCGGATGTGGCGCAAGGCCTGACCGCCTTACAAGCGTTGTCGACCACCGAAAGCGCAGAGGACGTTGCCCCATGAAAATGCTGCGTCGCGTCATCATCGTTTTAACCGTGCTGCTTTTAGGCGGCGGCTTGGGGTATCTGGCGCGCCAAGATGCCGGATATGTGTTGGTGGCGTGGGGTGATCATGCCTTGGAAATGTCACTCTGGATTGCGCTTGCTGGC
The DNA here is from genome assembly GCF_042650105.1 of Salinispirillum marinum. Classification (NCBI taxonomy): domain Bacteria; kingdom Pseudomonadati; phylum Pseudomonadota; class Gammaproteobacteria; order Oceanospirillales; family Saccharospirillaceae; genus Salinispirillum; species Salinispirillum marinum. The sequence continues at coordinate 403,674 of NZ_JBHSAL010000001.1, forward strand.
CTCCTGACCATCATTCTTGCTTGGTTACTGGTGCGGCAGATTTTGCGTATGTTTGGCCGTCTTCGTCCTGATCGGGCGCGGCAAGGCGTGAAGTCGCTGGAAAAAGGCATCATGTACTTTTTGGAGCTAAAAATGCTGCGCTCCAAACGCTTACTGACGCAAGGCGAACGACACAGCCCATTGCCTTGGGTTAACCAATTGTTGTTGGCCCGTATTGCGCAAGCCGAGAAAGACTACTCCACGGTCGCCCGCTGGCTGGACAAAGCCACCGAAGAAAACCCGCAAGTGGAACTCGCTTCCGGATTGTTGCTGACGCTGTCAGCCTATGAATCCAAGCAATTTGATCTGGCCTTGGCACACAGCAAACGGTTGAGCCAAAAATACCCGGATAACCCCTTTGTGTTGCGTCTGCTGCGCGATGTGCATGTGCGTCTGAAAGACTGGGATGCGCTGCTCGACCTGCAACCCAAACTGATTAAAGCCGGGCGCAAAGCCGTGGAGCCTTGGCAGCGCCAAATGATTCAAGGCATTCTGGAAACCCGCCCGGCCAATGCTGGCGCACGGCTGCAAAAATGGTGGCAGGTATTAACGCCACAACAGCAAGCTTCTGAAGAACTGCGTTACGATTATTTGCGCGCCTTGGTCGACTTAGAAAGCCCAACGGTGGCGAAAAAAGCCTTAGAGAGCGCTCTGAATAAGCAGTGGGATTCGCGCTTAGTGGTACTGTACAGCCAATTAGACACCCCACCACGGGAGCGCTTGGCGCAGGCTGAACGTTGGTTTAAAAACCACGAAACGGATGCCTTCGGCTATCTGGCATTGGGTCGCCTGTGTTTACAAGAGCAACTCTGGGGCAAAGCCAAAGACTATTTCAACGCGGGCTTGGCACTAACGCCGTTACCTGAATTGTATTGGGAACTGGCGAAGCTGGAAGAAGCACTGGGTAACTTAACCGAAAGCCATCGTTGCTTAATGGCGCTGGGTGAGAAGGTGTTGCAGTGTCCAAGCTTACCGCTTCCAGCAAAGCCTTAAAGAAGCTGCCAAAGCGCGTCGAATACGAGTTGCTGCGTATCCGCTACAGCGGGGGACTCAATCACCACCGCGCTGGGTAAATCACCTTGTTGCAGTGCAAACAACGCAACTTTAGGCGGGTAAATGGCGACATAAGCCGACGTGGGTTTGTCGGTCTTCAACCATTTCCGTTCCGACAACTCGGCTGGGTCACCCCCCTCGCCCACCGCAATAACGCGCACTTGAATGCCCGCCTTTATGCGTTGTTTGGTATAAGAGGGAAAAGGCTGATAGAGGTATTTCCGAACCGCACGTGACGAAATCACGCTATAGCTTTTATCTTTCTGCGCCCCTACGGTCGCCAGAATATCTTTAAGCACGCGCTCGATACCATCGTAACCATCGTAATAACGCACATCCGCCGCCCCCAATTCGGGGCGCAACTGTGTTAACTCGGGAATGATTTCACGCCCTAGGAACCCCACGGCGGTCTGCAGTTTTTCTTGCCGTTCTTCCGCCAGAACCATCAAACGTTGTGGCGGTTCGGCCGCAAAAAAACGTCGACGCCCCTTCGGAAACAGGGTCACCACGCCCTTTTCTTGCATGAGTTTTAACAGTTCGTAGGTCGTACCACGGTTCAAGTTGGCCGCTTGGGCGATGTCTCGAATAGACGCCGGACCGAGCTTCAACAAGCAACCATAGATCTGTGTTTCCCGTGGCTCCAAGCCCAGTTGCTGCAAGACCTCTACCCGATTCATCGCGGCGCAAACACCAGCATATCGCTAAAAAAGCGGGCTTCGTCAAGACCGCAAGCGGTCAGATAATCCAACGACGCATAAACCATATCGGGCGAGCCACAGCAAATAACCGAATATGCCTGCAAGTCGCCTAAATCCTCCCGGATACAAGCGTGTAGGTGATGCTTGCCGCTGTTCCACGTTTGGCGCTCGGAGATCACCGCCGTGAAATGCACCTGTTCGTGCGTATCGGCCCAGTGCTGTGCCAAATCGGCCATGTATAACGCACTCGCGGTACGAGCGGCCCAATAGATGTGGATGGGCCGCGTGCTGCGTTGCAGCAAGGCTTCGGTGACGGCTTTGATCTGGCTGAACCCGGTACCCGAAGCCAATAATAACACGGGCGAATCATCATTCGGCAAACGCCCGACGTGACAGTCACCTTCGCCGACACGCGCGGGAATAGTGGTTTCGCGGTCAATCTGCGACAACAAGGCCTGTGCACCCGCGTTTTCCGGGCCCGCCTCTACGTGCAATTCCAGATCGGCAGAAGGCGCATTGGCAATAGTGAAATATAACCCCTGTTGATTGGGCAACAACAACTCCAAATACTGCCCTGCCTGATAAGGCACCGCACGCTCTGGCAAAAACAATAATTGCTCTACACGACCGCCCAACGGACGACGCAGTTTTAACGTGAGATTAACCACGTTAGCCGGGGCAACGGGGCTTGAGGTGTCGGTCACAGGTGCTCCATCAAAAAACTGACTAAATTAGTCGGGTATTATAGGGGGTCGACCCGAAGCTGTCATCCTTGCAATCTGAAGAAACAGCGTTCCAGACGAACAGCAGCCAATTGGGAACTTATAAAGCCCCAGATGCGAAAACACGGCTAGGCAAAAATGGCCGAGGAAGCGCAGTTTACTCCACGTAAATATTCGCTACGCTCACCCTCCGGGCCGACCTATGGTCGTTCTGGCAAGCCAGTGAGCGTTCTGAGGGCATTTTTAACAACGCCGAATTGAGCAAAAAGGGATTTAGACCGTCACAGGCCGAGTTCGGGCCAGATAAGATCTACCTCTTTCTTAACATCATCTGCCATAACAATGGGCCGCCCCCATTCACGTGATGTTTCGCCGGGCCATTTATGGGTCGCATCCAATCCCATTTTGCTGCCTAAGCCCGACACCGGCGAGGCAAAGTCCAAGTAATCAATCGGGGTGTTGTCGATCATCACCGTGTCACGCTGCGGGTCCATACGTGTGGTAATGGCCCAGATCACATCGTTCCAGTCGCGAGCATTGATGTCGTCGTCCGTCACAATCACAAATTTGGTGTACATAAATTGGCGTAAGAACGACCAAACGCCCATCATCACGCGCTTTGCATGGCCGGGATACTGCTTCTTCATGGTGACGACGGCCATACGATAGGAGCAACCTTCCGGGGGCAGATAGAAATCGGTGATTTCCGGAAACTGCTTGCGCAGTATGGGCACGAACACTTCGTTCAGCGCCAAGCCTAAAATAGCCGGTTCATCGGGTGGTCGTCCGGTATAGGTGCTGTGGTAGATGGGTTGGTCGCGGTAGGTCATTCGTTCCACCGTGAACACCGGGAAGCTGTCCACTTCATTGTAGTAACCGGTGTGGTCGCCAAACGGGCCTTCATCGGCCATTTCATCGGGATAGATGTAGCCTTCCAAAACAATTTCGGCACTGGCGGGCACGTCTAAGTCGTGCAGGGTCGCTTTCGCCAACTCCGAGCGATGCCCGCGCAGCAATCCGGCAAACGCGTATTCGGAGAGGCTATCCGGCACCGGGGTTACGGCCCCTAAAATGGTCGCCGGGTCGGCACCCAATGCCACAGCGACAGGAAAAGGCTCGCCGGGGTACTTGGCTTGCCAGTCACGCAAATCCAGTGCACCGCCACGATGCGACAACCAACGCATGATGACTTTATTGCGCCCGATGACTTGCTGCCGGTAAATGCCCAAATTCTGCCGAGGCTTACCCGGTCCGCGGGTAATCACGAGTGGCCAAGTGATCAAAGGGCCCGCATCGCCGGGCCAACAGGTTTGCACTGGCAGCTTGCCTAAGTCCACCTCGTCACCCGTTAACACATGAGTCTGGCACAATGGCTTACTGATTTTCTTGGGTGCCATGTTCATGACTTGCTTAAAAATAGGCAGCTTTTCCCACGCATCCTTCAGGCCTTTGGGTGGCTCGGGTTCCTTTAAATAAGCCAGCAATTCGCCGATTTCGCGCAGTGCGCTGACACTGTCGGCACCCATGCCGGCAGCCACCCGTTCCGGGGTGCCAAACAAGTTGGCGAGCACGGGCATGTCGAACCCTGCGGGATGTTCAAACAACAGGGCCGGGCCGCCTGCCCGTAATACGCGGTCACTGATCTCGGTCATTTGCAACACAGGACTGATGGGCTGTTGAATACGTTTCAACTGGCCTTTGTTCTCAAGACCGGCGATAAACTCACGTAGGTCGCGGTATTTCATGCAGGCTCCTCGGACATAAAAAAAGGGCTCGAAGCCCTTTTTTGGAATCAATTTCGACCCGTCAGTATTAACGGCTGTTGTTCACCAGGTATTCAGTCGCAGCGGCGATTTCTTCATCACTGCAGTTACCACAGCCGCCTTTTGCTGGCATGGCACCGATGCCGCTGATCGCGTTTGCCACCAGAGTTTCTAAACCTTTATCGATGCGAGGTGCCCACGCACCGGCATTACCCATTACCGGTGCACCTGCGGCGCCCGTCATGTGGCAGGCCAAGCAGGCTTGCTGGTAGACAGTTGCACCGTCACGTGCGGCTTGCGCTACGGTCGTCGTGGTTACCTGAGCGGTGTCACAAGGCTCTCCACTGACACAGACATTGCCGCTTGGCTTGATGCGGTCAATCAGGGCATTGGTGTGAGCTTCGGTGGCCGCCAGTACAACGGTGGCGAGGCTGAGCGTTGCCAGAGCGAGTAAAATACGTTTCATGATCACTGCCTTAGTCGTTAATAAATGGTGAACTTATGCCGCGCACAAGCTCGGTAGAATCTGTGCCAAGAAGTATAGCGATAATCGGTCCACGCTCAAAGAACGATGCGGAAAAAAGTTTTTGTGCATCATTAGTATTCCATGCGATGGCTGATACCCAGTTCAAAGGCCAGCGCCATGAGTTCCGCCCGCCCCGGCATGCCATCGCGGACAAAAACCGGTGGTTCGCCAATCGGACCTAGCACGTCAATCCACTGCCCTTCACTCAGCCAGCGTTCGCCGCTCCACAAGTGCGTCCATTCACCCGCGGGCAAGTAGACCGCGCGCTCAATGACTGCGGCTTTAAGGATAGGTGCCACCAACAAATGGGGACCTAACATGAATTGATCCGCCGGTAGGCGCCAGGCGGTTGGGTCTCGCGGAAAGTCCACCCATAGAGGACGCAGCATGGGCACGCCCCGTTCCGACAGTTCGGTCAACAGGCGCACTCGATACGGCGCCAATGCCGCATGCAAGCGCGATAGCCTGCTGAGATGCACCAGTCCGGCATCATCGTCGGCCAACCGGTGATGACCCACTTCAGCGGGAGCATTGGCGTCAAGCACAAACATCGGCGAAAAAGCATTCAATTCCAGCCACCGCAAATGCAGCTCCAGGCTGCGCGGTTCTAAACGACCCAAGGAGAACCAGCTTTCATCACCACCGGTCACGGTATAATCCAGCACATCTCCCTTCAAGGCTGCGGACAACAGCGCCGGTACAGCACTGCCCAAGCCTTGATCGCCCCAGCTCGCGTATAGGGCAATGGCGTGTTGATGAACGTCTGCGATGGCTGGCGCACCATCACTCGCATCCGACGCTATGCGCATCGCCAAGGGTTGATTGGCCACCAATTCTGCGGTTTGCACAAGCTCTGTGCCGTTATCCGTGAACCACAGTGCTTCGCGAGCGAAGTAGTCGGGAATGGTCGGCGCGGCGTCCTGCAATCGACGCAGCAACTGCCGTGGATCATCCGCTTGCGCAATCATCACTTGGCCGGATGCCGACGCGGTCTCAAGCCGCCAGCGCTCAGCTTGGGTCAAATCCAGCACCGCCGCGCCAGCACTGTGTACGCGCCAGCCACGACCGCGATCGGACAGCATCGGATAAATACCGCCGTCAATGGCCAGTGCGGAATCGCCGGCCGACACAGTGGGATCAATAATCTGCTGGCGTGCCAAAGATCGCTTACCCTGCAACGCCGTTTGTTTGGTTTGCAGCCCGAAACCATGCACGATTTCACCGGCCGCCATGGCGCCTTCAAAAAAGGTGATTGCCACGTCAGGTGAAGTTTCCCAACTCAATAGCAGTCGGTCTTGTGCATCGACCGACACCTGAAACTCAATCGGATAGCTCTGTGTTCCGCAGAATAAAGTACCTGATGCCACCACTGCATTTTCCCGGCGCGCTAGCTCATACCACTCCTGCCGCTCACACACCGCAACTTGACGTTGATAGTTGCCCTGTTCAAGTTGCTGTACGGTAACGTCGTCTAGCCGCCGGGCGCCGTTCAGCCATGGGCCTGCCGGCACACTTTGCCAGACAATTCGGCCTTGTTGTTCAATCCGCCAACGCCGCTCTACAACATCCCATTCTATGTCGTGTGAACCCAACCGCCACTGTTCAGAGCGGGGCCAATTCACCTGTACGCCCCCTAATTCCACCCAACTAGGACTGGTGGCCCGCCACAGTAAAATGCTAAAGATGAACAACAGCACAGAGGCTAACAATAACAAACGTCGCCACATTGCGTTTCAGGCCTTATAGTGGAAAGCGGGGATGGATGGGTACACACTCATAACTCCGACCGTGAAGGTTTTTTGCGCCTATAATGCGCAACATCATGTACTACTCTGAAAGAACAGGACAGGAATATGGAACTTGCACAGGCGCTTGCCAGCGTACTCGAAGCCAGACCGTTTGACCACCTAGGGCTGCATTCTGGCCCTGACGGCAAAGGCTTAATCATCCGCACATGGCAACCGGAAGCCACCGCCGTTCGTGTGGAAGACCTTAAAACGGGCAAAGTGCTGGGTACCATGGAGCGCTTGGACGAGCGCGGTCTTTTTGAATTGGCGCTACCGAGGCGGCGCAAGGCGTTCACGTATCGCTTGCAGGTGTCGCACGGTGAGTACACGCATACGGTAACGGACCCCTATCAGTTTGTGCAACGTGCCATGACCGACTTCTTCTGCACCTCGGACACCTTATACAAAAACATGGGCGCCCAACTGTGCAGCGCAGAAACGGCAGACGGTCACGTGGTCTCCGGGGTGCGCTTTAATGTATTTGCCCCCAATGCGCGCAGCGTGAGCGTGATCGGCAATTTCAATCAATGGGACGGTCGCCGTCATCCGATGATGAGCCATCATGATGGCTACTGGCGGCTCTTTGTACCGGATCTAGGCGCCGGTGCCGAGTACAAATTCGAGCTGAAATCACAACAGGGTGATGTCCTGCCCCATAAAGCCGATCCATACGGTTTTTGGCATGCCCAATACCCCAGCTTTCATTCGGTGGTTTGGGATCACCAGCACTATCAGTGGCAAGACCAAAGCTGGCAGCAACGCCCGGTACATGACCCGCGCTTTCTTCCGATGTCGGTGTACGAAGTTCAGGCAGGCTCTTGGCGTCGCCATGACGATGGCACCCCCCTAAACTATCGCGAACTGGCCGAGCAATTGATTCCTTATGTGCAGGAGGTGGGCTACACCCATATTGAACTCCTGCCGGTCAGCGAGTACCCCTTTGATGGTTCGTGGGGTTACCAGCCCGTAGGGCTTTTTGCCCCGACCAGCCGCTTCGGCACACCGGATGACTTTAAATATTTTGTCGACCGCTGCCACCAAGCTGGCATTGCGGTGATTGTGGACTGGGTTCCGGCTCACTTCCCGGCAGATGCGCACGGTTTGGCCCGCTTTGACGGCACGCCGTTGTACGAATACGAAGACCCAAGGCGCGGCTGGCACCCGGATTGGAATTCCTTTATTTATGATTACGGCCGACATACGGTTTGTGACTTTTTGATTTCCAGCGCCATGCTCTGGCTGGAATACTTTCATGTGGACGGTATTCGCGTTGATGCGGTGGCTTCCATGCTCTACCTCGATTATTCACGGGAAGACGGGGAATGGGTGCCGAACGTCGATGGCGGCAACCACAACTACGAGGCCATTGCCTTTGTTAAGCGCTTTAATGAGGCGGTATACGGTAACTTCCCCGACCGCTACACCATTGCAGAAGAATCCACGTCATTCGCCGGTGTATCCAAGCCCACATTTATGGGTGGCCTGGGCTTCGGTTTCAAATGGAACATGGGCTGGATGCACGACACCTTGGAGTATGTGCAGAAAGACCCGATCTACCGGCAGTTCCATCACAACGACCTCACCTTCAGCATGATCTATGCGTACGATGAAAACTTCGTTTTGCCGCTGTCACACGACGAAGTTGTGCATGGCAAAGGTACGATACTGGACCGCATGCCGGGCGATGAATGGCAACAAATGGCTAACTTGCGCACCTATTACGCCTTTATGTTTACCCACCCCGGTAAGAAGCTGAATTTCATGGGCAATGAATTGGGCACCGGCACGGAATGGAACCACAACGGCCAACTGGACTGGTGGCTGTTGGAGTATGAAAAGCATCGCGGTTGTCAGCAACTCATCAAAGACCTCAATACCCTGTACAAAACCGAGCCGGCCTTGCATGAACTGGACAACGACCCGAAAGGCTTCCGTTGGATTAACCACAGTGACGCCGCCAACAGTGTGCTGAGTTTCTGCCGTTTCAGCAGTGCCGGTGAAACCCTTGTGGTCATTTGCAATTTCACCCCCACACCGCAACAGCATTACGTTCTGGGCGTACCCGAGGCAGGCCGTTACGATGTGCTGCTGAACACGGATTCCAGCTACTATTGGGGCAGTAATTTTGATGCGGGGCTCGGCTATGACAGCCAAGCCGAAGGCAAAGATGGACTCGACCACCGTTTACAGGTCAGAATACCGCCGCTCTCGACCTTAGTATTAAAGCGACGATCTTAATTATTTATGACCTCTACTGTTCATGCTGGCACGGCAGCCCAACCCGGGCTGCCGTTTCCTCTTGGTGCTCAACTCGATAACCATGGATGCAACTTTGCCGTTTACAGCCCTTTGGCGAGCGGCATTACCCTCTGTTTATACGATGACCAAGAGCGCGAAATCAATCAGCTTCCACTGACTACGCGTACCGGTAATGTGTGGCACATTTATGTACCTGGCATTCGTGCCGGACAGGCATACGGTTATCGAGCGCGAGGCCTGTTTAAGCCGGAAGAAAAGCGGTTTTTCTCGCGGCGCAAATTGCTGCTTGATCCTTACGCGCAAGGGCTCAGTCGAGCCGTTGAATACCACCCCAGTTTTGACACCCTCGCCAGCGAAGGCGAATTACAACGCAGCCCGCTGAACAGCGGCGAAGCCATGCCGAAATCGCTGGTGGTGGATCATCAATTTGACTGGCAAGACGACCAGCCGCTGTATACCCCGTGGACGCAAACCATCGTCTACGAAACCCATATCCGTGGCATCAGCCAAACGCACCCGGACGTGCCGCCGGAACTGCGTGGCACTTACTTGGGTATGGCGCACCCGTCGATCATTCAACATTTAACCGAATTGGGCATTACCGCCGTACAGATCATGCCCATTCATGCCGCCATGTCGGAGCCTCGTTTACAAGGCCTTGGGCTGCGCAACTACTGGGGCTACAACCCCATCAACTGGTTCGCGCCCGACCCACGCTACGCGGTGGCCGACGCCATTACCGAATTCAAGACGCTCGTGCGCTCACTTCACCAAGCGGGCATCGAAGTGCTGTTGGATGTGGTGTACAACCACACCGCTGAAGCCGGACTGGACGGCACCACCTTGAGCCAAAAAGGTCTAGCGGCCGATCGCTTCTATCGCTTCGACGGCCCTGGCACCCGGTTCATCAACGATTCCGGCTGCGGTAACACGGTTAACGTGCACCAGACTTCCACGCTAAAAATGGTCATGGATAGCCTACGGTTGTGGGTAGAACAGTATCACGTTGACGGTTTCCGGTTTGATTTGGCCGCCACGTTAGGGCGCGAGGCCAGAGACTTTTCGCCCCATGCAGCCTTCTTTAAGGCCGTCGCGCAAGACCCGGTCCTGAGCCGCACCAAACTGATTGCCGAGCCATGGGACATTGGCCCGAATGGCTATCAACTGGGGCAATTCCCGGATCATTGGTACGAATGCAATGACCAGTTCCGCGATACCGTGCGTGCGTTTTGGCGCGGAGATCATGGCCTACTGCCAGATTTTTGCACGCGCTTGATGGGCTCACGCGATCGCTTGCAGAAAGGCATCCGGGCGTTATCGACCAGCCTCAACTACGTCACCTATCACGACGGCTTCACGTTGCAGGACTTGGTGTCCTACGAACACCGGCACAACGAAGCCAACAAAGAACAAAACCGCGACGGACACGGACACAACCTCAGCGCTAATTATGGCGTTGAAGGCCCGACCAATGACCCGGCCATTACCGCCCTGCGCGCCCAGCAAAAGCGGAATCTGCTGGCCACCCTATTGTTGTCTCAAGGTGCGGTGCATTTGTTGGGCGGCGATGAAATCGGTCGTACCCAACGCGGTAATAACAACGCTTACTGCCAGGACAACGCCATCAGTTGGTACGACTGGTCACAGCCGGATTTGGAACTTTACCGCTACGTACAGCATCTCATTCACATTCGGCAAAGTTCTACGCTCTTTCATGATTTGATCTTCAGCCCGGAACAAATTCTGGAAGAACCGGCGCAGAGCGATGCCGTACATTGGTTCAATTCCCAGGGTGAACCGATGAGCATTCAGGACTGGCATAACGCGGAAAACCAAACCATTGGCCTGCTCCTGTCGTCGACCGTGGCGAACCTACAAAGTGAATTAAGCGCTTGCGCCGAGCGTTTTATCTGGCTAATCAATGCCAGCACCAAGCCGTGTGCCTTCCATTTCCCCGGTCATGCCAAGCTTGCTTGGCAGACGTTACTGGATACGCGCGCGGCTACGCCGCCACCCGTGAGCGACGAAAAAATACGGGATCAATACCGCACAGAACCACGAACCATGGTGCTGTTGAGCCAACCCAATGCCTTGGATCAGTGATCAAAATAATCCTGTGCTACACTGAGTTGGACTCTTTTTTAGATTGGCCGGGACGCACGGTATGCCGACACGACGACTGTTGGGAACTGTACTGTCGGTGTTACTGGGCTGGCCTTGGCTGGTGGCCGCAGAACCCTTACAGCGCATCAACATAACCACTGAAACACAGCCTATCGGTTTGCCCGGTAGGCTGAACGGGCAGTTTGTTGAACTGGTCAACCCCTTGGCGGAAACCACCCACTGGGTGCTGGTGGCGCATGAACCGCTGCTGGGCAGTTTTGAGGTACAGTGGAAAGCCCGCACCTTGAACGAAAACCGGGGTTCCGCGTCACTTTACCTACCGCAGCGCATCCAGCTAGGTTCACAACACCCCGATCCACCAAGCCGCCGCCCGGATGTGCTCTGGGCCGTCGCCATTGAGCTACCGCCCCTCAGCACAACGGAACTGCGCTGGTCCTTACAAAACGTAGGCCACGCACAAGTACCGGTCACCTTGGTCGACGCTGACGATTATGAACGGCAGCGCCTTTGGCGTTTAGTAAGCCTCGGAGCATTCCATGGCATTCTATTGCTGATCACGCTTTACAGTGTCTTGTTGTATTTCACCACCCAAAAACGCTTCTACCTGTTCTATACCGTTTTGGGTGTGGTCATGAACCTGTATTTTCTGTCCAGCGGTGGGTTATGGAATCTGCTTCCCGGCTTGCTGCCGAATACCTGGTCACACCGCTTGATGCTGGTCTGTATTGGTTTACACATCACACTGGTCGCTGCAACGCCTGTGGTGTTGCGGCAGCGGCGCAACAACGCCCCGTCGCAGTGGCGTGAACGTGCCCTGATATTGGGTGCCATCGTGGCACTGTTCACCCTACTGCAAGCATTTACACCCTGGTATGTCAGCATGACGCTCCCTTCCTTGGGGGTCGCGCTGGTGGTTACCATTATGGTAACGGTTTACTACGGGACTCTTTGGCTGCACCAACAACGTGATGCCTTTCGCTTGGTGAGCATCGCTTGGGCGATCTATTCCTTGGGTATCGTTCTGGTGCTGAGCAACCGTCTGCAATGGCTGCCCCGCAACCTTTGGACTGACTATGGAATTCACATAGGTGCACTGAGCACCTTCTCGCTGCTGTACGTGTCCTTAAACAATCAAATGCGCCGCGAGCGTGATCGTCGTATCGCGGCGCAACAATCGTCCATAAATCATTTAATGCGCTTTCAACGGCTGTACATGAACGCCGAAGAAGGTTTTGTAACGGTCACACCCGAAGGTGTTCTGGTAGACGCTAATCCCGCATTTTGTCGTTTCTTTGACTGCGAAAACTTTCGCGAACTGAACACGAGCGGGCAGCTTGACCTAACCCTGATGTTGAAAGACCCGGAAGACTTCGAAACACTGCGCCATGAAGTGCAAACCCTGGGCAAAATGCAAGGCCGTGAAATGCGCTTGCAGACCGCCGAACAACGGGAACTCTGGATGCTGGTGCTGGCATGGCATGAAGATGCGCCCGGCAGAGGTGCCATAAAATGCAGTTTCATTGACATTACCGGCCGCAAAGCGTTTGAACAGCGATTGCAGTATTTAGCGACCCACGACCCGCTGACCGGCCTGTTAAACCGCCGGAGCTTTCTCTCCGCCATTCAAAAAGCTGTGGATGAACACAACCAGCCGAATGGGCGCTGGGGTCTGCTGTGCATCAATCTTGATAACTTTCGCTTGATCAACACCCAATGCGGACACGAACAGGGCGACCAAGCGCTGGCCCAGTTTGCTGCACAGTTACAAGCCACCTTGCCCATCGGCAGCATGACTGCGCGTACCGGAGCGGACGAATTCGCGGCTTTACTGCCCCAGGCCGAAAACAGTACGGCAATGGATATCGCGGAACGGCTGCGCAAAGCAACCACCGATATTGCGTTCATTCACCAAAACAAACCCTACAATTTTGCCGCCAGTATTGGTGTGACAACCTTCTCTCCCGGCAAAAAAACCGCCGATGACATACTGGCGCGGGCCGACACCGCCTGTCAGGCGGCCAAAGAACAAGGAGGCAACCATGTTAATTTCTACACCGAAACCGACGCCGATTTGCAGCGCCGCCAAACCATGTCGGCTTGGGTATCTGAACTGTACAGCGCCCTCACCGACAACCGCTTCTTGTTGACTCGGCAAATCATTCAGCCTTTGTCATTCAATGAACCAGGGACGCATTACGAAGTTCTTTTGCGCTTGCGCTTACCTGACGGACGCATCGCCGCACCGGGCGAGTTTCTGCCTGCTGCTGAACGCTATGGCTTGATGGAAGCCATTGACCGCTGGGTGATCGAGCATTTCTTTCAGTGGCTGCAGCAACATCCGCACCAATTAGCTGCCCTGCACCGCGCCAGCGTAAACCTGAGCGGGCAGTCGCTCAGCGCACCCGATAGCATTCGGTTCATTCGACAACAGTTTCAGCGGTACGACATACCACCAGAGAAGATATGTTTTGAAATAACGGAAAGCATGGCGGTAACACGCATAGACGTAACCCAGCAATTTATCGCCGAACTGCGCAACGATGGCTGCTCTTTTTCGCTGGATGATTTTGGCACCGGTTATTCGTCCTACGGCTATTTAAAGCAACTGCCTGTGCAATACTTAAAAATTGACGGCAGTTTCGTACGCAACATGCTCACCACGGCATCGGATTACGCCATGGTGAAGTCCATTCACGATGTTGCGCAGAGCATGAATTTGCAAACCATTGCCGAATTTGTGGAAAACGATGAGCTGCGCTACGCACTAAAGGAACTCGGGGTGCATTTCGGGCAGGGCTACGGCATCAGCAAGCCGGAGTTACTGCCCGATCAAAACAGCGAGGATCAATATTCTTCGTCTTTGTCACGAAAGGAAATCACCTGAGCCACCGCTTCATCGACGGCTTTTTGCACCTTCTTACGCATTTCAATACGCTCGGGCGTGGTCAGGAAGAACGCCATATCCACCGAATGGCGATAATACCGTGCGGGCAAGTGGTTCAGCGCCAAGCAGGCGATATCGTTAAACTCGTCTTTGCTTAGGCCCTGATCTGAATGCTCATTGATGATGAAGTCCACCACCAGATCTTCATAGAAATTACTGATGTCAGCTTTAATCGTCATAGTTTCGTCGTCTCATAGTCAATGTTGGGAACCAATGGCCTAGGATTATTTCCAAGGCTACCATGGCATACCCCTAGGCCTGTTTACGGGACGCCGTGAATACATCCATGTAGGCTCGACTGCGGCATCCATGCCGCAGCACGCCCGTGCACAGTCCTAGGGGTATGCCATGGTTAGCCCAGAAAGCCCGGCACCGCACATATCCAGCAGGTCGATGTCGATAATGCTCGACCTCTGCCCAGCCAATAATAGTGTAGTCGACTATCCTAGCGACATGCCATCAACGCGTTGAAAACCGCGTGGTAATTTATTACCGCGGCGTCCGCGCTCGCCTATATAGTGCGCTAAATCTGCGCCTTTCAGGGTGAGCGTGCGCTTGCCCGACTGCAACACCAACGCATCGTCAGGCATCAATACCGCCATACCCACCACGAATTCTTCGCCAGAGGCCACACGGGACGCCGGAACGTTCAGCATCTTATTGCCCTTACCTTTTGCCAATTGTGGCAAATCACGCACCGGGAAAAGCAATAAGCGCCCTTCATTCGACGCCACGGCCAACAAGCTGTGGTTCAGATCGGAAATTCTTTGCGGCTGCATCACCTGCGCGCCCTCCGGTAATGTCAGCATCGCCTTACCGTTCTTGTTTTTACCTAACAGCTGCTCATATTGGGTGACAAAACCATAGCCTGCTGTGCTGCCCAGCACATACATCGCCTCCGGGTCATCCAACAGTAAGCCTTTGAAGGCGCAACCCGGTGGCAAGGTCAAACGCCCGGATACCGGCTCGCCTTGTCCGCGCGCGCTGGGTAACGTATGTGTTGGCAACGAATATGCCCGACCGGTATGGTCGAGCAACACCGTGGACTGGTTTGAGCGCCCCAACGCAGCCATGGCAAAGCGGTCACCCGACTTATAACTTAACCCTTCGGCATCCAATTCATGGCCTTTGCCTGACCGTATCCAACCCTTGTCCGACAGCACTACGGTGACCGGTTCATTGGGCATCAAATCCATTTCGCTGAACGCCGAAGCCTCACGGCGCACCACCAAGGGGCTGCGTCGCTCATCGCCATAGGTTTCCGCATCGGCCAACAGTTCTTTTTTGATCAACTGACGTAAACGCGCTTCCGAGCCCAAAATCTTTTCCAGCTTCTCGCGCTCGGCTTGCAATTCATCCTGCTCGCCGCGAATCTTCATTTCTTCCAAGCGCGCCAAATGGCGTAATTTCAAGTCCAGAATTGCGTCGGCTTGGATGGCACTCAAGCCGAATCGGCGCATCAATTCCGCTTTTGGCTCGTCTTCATGGCGAATGATGGCAATGACTTCATCTATGTTCAGATACGCCACCAGCAAGCCGTCTAAAATGTGCAGACGATCCAGTACCTTGTCCAACCGATACTGCAAACGCCGCCGCACCGTGGACTGCCGGAAGGTCAGCCATTCGCTCAAGATGCCACGCAAATCCCGCACGGCAGGCCGACCGTCCAAACCAATGAGGTTTAGGTTGACGCGATAACTTTTTTCCAAATCGGTGGTGGCGTAGAGATGGTTCATCAAGCCATCCACATCAATACGATTGGAGCGCGGTGTAATGACCAGACGGGTCGGATTTTCATGGTCGGATTCATCCCGCAAATCCGACACCATGGGTAATTTTTTGGCCTGCATTTGCGCGGCTATTTGCGTCAGCACCTTGCTCGGTGATGACTGAAACGGCAATTCCGTGATGATGATGTCGCCGTCATCCACTTCATAAATGGCCCGCGCTCGCACACTTCCCTTGCCGGTTTGATAGATTTTCTCTAGCTCGTCCCGCGGGGTAATGATTTCCGCCTTGGTGGGATAGTCCGGTCCTTTGACGTGCAACATTAAATCTTGGTTGGTGGCGCCCGGTGCATCCAATAAATGCACACAAGCCGATACAATTTCACGCACATTATGCGGTGGGATATCCGTTGCCATGCCCACGGCAATCCCCGTGGTGCCGTTCAGCAACACATGCGGCAGGCGTGAGGGCAGAATTTCCGGCTCGTCGAGCGTGCCATCAAAATTGGGCACCCAATCGACCGTGCCCTGCCCCAGCTCACTCAACAACGTATCAGCAAAGGCCGCCAAACGTGATTCGGTATAACGCATCGCGGCGAAGGATTTCGGGTCGTCCGGTGAACCCCAGTTACCCTGTCCGTCCACCAACGGGTAGCGATAGGAAAAAGGCTGTGCCATCAACACCATGGCTTCGTAACAGGCGCTGTCGCCGTGCGGGTGAAATTTACCCAACACATCGCCCACCGTACGGGCCGATTTTTTATACTTGGCGGTATTCTTCAGCCCTAATTCGCTCATGGCGTATATGATGCGCCGCTGTACGGGTTTCAAACCATCGCCAATGTGCGGCAGGGCACGATCCAGAATGACGTACATCGAATAATCGAGGTACGCTTTTTCGGTGAATTGCGCGAGTGAAATGCGCTCTACGCCATCCTGGTCGATGATGATATCGGTCATATGTCTCGTTATCCGTTTCGCACTAAAGAAATAAATTCGTCGGGTTAATTACCGTGTGGCGACAGTGTACTGGGCAAGCCGCAAAAAACCCAGCCATAAGCCCATCACGTCTGTACATGAGCATGCTACACTGCCCGTAATTTCAAATGGTTACTGACGCGGCGGCATGAGATACACCACCCCATTACAGGTTTTATTGGTCATCGGCGTGGTGCTCACCTCGACGCTGGGAATGACGGCGTATCAGTATCTGCAAGGCAGCCTACCACGTTTGCAAGGCAACCATATTGTGCCCGGCTTACAGTCACGCGTGGAAATTGGGCGTGACAGTCAGGGCATTCCAAGCCTGCGCGCCAGCTTTCGTACCGACATCGCCTATGCGCTGGGATATTTGCACGCGCAAGAACGCTTCTTTCAAATGGACTTACAGCGCCGTACCGCTGCCGGGGAGCTGGCAGCACTGTTAGGGCCATCGGCTCTGCCGCAAGACCGCCGTAACCGCATGCATGTGTTTCGGCAACGGGCCGAGCGTGCCATCGCCCAACTGCCGGACGAGCAACGTGCGGTGCTGGAAGCCTATACCGCCGGGGTAAATCAGGGTATTGGCGAGCAGCGCGAGCCCTCGGCAGAGTATTTACTGCTGCGGCAAACGCCCGAACCTTGGCGAGCGGAAGATTCGGCCCTGGTGATCTATGCCTTTTATCTGGCACTACAAGACAGCCAGGGTGAACGTGAACGCTCGCTCGATGCGCTGGCACAGGTTGTACCGGAAGACTGGTTTCGCTTTTTACTGGCCGCCGATGCGAGCCAAGAATCTGGCCTGACGCCGATTGATTACCCGACGGTGGTGCTGCCCAGCACCCCGTACACCGAACTCGTCGCCGACCCTGTACCCCATGCACCAGTTCAAGAAAGCTGGCCAACAATGAGTAATGGCGTTGCGGTGTCCGGTCGGCTGACCGACCATGGCAGCGCGTTGGTGGCCGGCGATATTCACCTACCCTTGCGGGTACCGAATTATTGGTATCGGGCGACGTGGCAGGTATCCGGTAGCGACCATGTTATAGCGGGGCTGACCTTGCCCGGCACCCCCATCATGGCGTTGGGCAGCAACCAACAGCTCGCCTGGACCTTCGTAAATGCCTTTGCCGATGCCAGTGATGTCATTCGCTTACAAACACGCGCCGATGAATACCTTACCCCGGACGGCTGGGAGTCCTTCACGGTGCTGGATGAAGCCATCAATATCCGCGGCTCCAGTCCACAGCCGTTAAACATTCGCTACACCCGCTGGGGACCGGTCATAGGCCAGGACCATAACGGCCAATGGTTGGCCTTGCGTTGGCTGGCGCATGATGACAACAGTGTTAATTTTGACCTCTTAGCGCTGGAGACTGCCGACCAACTCAGCGACGTACTGCCTTTGCGGCGCATGGGTATACCCGGCCAGGGCATGTTGGTGGGTGATCGCGCGGGCGAAATTCTATGGACTTACGCCGGTTGGTTGCCGAACCGCCGCGACCAAGACGGCAATTTACCCCGAGACTGGTCGACCACGAACGCCGCTTTGGCCGGTTTTCAGCTCAATAATCCGACCTTACGCGGTGCGGACCGATTATGGCATGCCAACAACGCACCGCTGGCTGATCCGGCACTGGCCGACCAAGGCTTCGCGCCGGGCTACCGTGCCCAACGCTTAGCGGCTCAGCTCAACAGCAGCGAGCGCTTTACCACCACCGACCTTTTCAACCTGTTGCAGGACGAACAAACACCCGCCATGCAACGCTGGTATGAACACCTACAGGCGCACATTGAGACGCTGGCAGATACCGAACGCGCCGCCGCAGAAGCCGCTCTGGCCGACTGGACCGGCAGCGCCAGTGCCGACAGCGTGGCCTATCGATTTGTCCGCACGTACCGCGATGAACTGTTGGCCCGCGTGCTGGGACCGGTATTTGCGCATGTCGCACAACAGTCGGCAACCTTTGCCACAGCGCGCATTACCCAACGAATCGACACCCCTTTGTGGCGCTTGGTTCAGTCGGCGGAGCCGCACTTACTGAACCCGGCGTATGACACGTGGCAAGACCTGTTCACCGGTGCAGCCCGAAATGCACTCAACAGCCTTGAAGGCGAGCAACGCCTGCTGGAAAACGCCACCTGGGGCCACATCAACCGCACCACCTTTGAACACCCCATGGGTAATGAAATACCGGTGTTGCGCTGGATCATGAACATTCCCGGCAGCCCACGTGGCGGCGACCTGTACAGCATCAACGTGAATTCGGGCCGCTTAGGGGCCTCTTTTCGTATGGCCGTAGCGCCCGGTCAGGAAACCGAAGGCTTGCTACACATGCCCACCAGTCAATCCGGGCATTTGCTCAGCCCCTACTATTGGCGCGGCCACCAAGACTGGGCCACGGGAACGCCGTCCCCGTTCTTACCCGGCACTACGGAATACCAACTGACCTTGATACCCGAACGCCCCGCCTGAGGAGATGACCGACCATGAACCTACCGCAGCGTATGCAATGGGATCGATTGTTGAGCACCGAACGGCATGCCCACTCGGCGCTTGAACCGCATGAACTGGGGCGTAGCCACTTCCACAAAGACTACGACCGTATTGTTTTTTCCAATGCCTTTCGGCGCTTGAGTGGCAAAACGCAGGTGCATCCGCTGTCGCTGAATGACCACGTGCATACCCGGCTAATTCACAGCGTTGAGGTGGGCAGTGTGGGCCGGTCGTTGGGCTTAAAAGTGGGCGAGCGAATCCATGAAGACCTTCCCGATTGGATTCAGCCCGACGACTTAGGCGTGATTGTGCAGGCCGCTTGCTTGGCGCATGACATTGGCAACCCACCCTTTGGCCATGCCGGTGAATATGCCATTCAAGACTGGTTCAAACAGCCGCAAAACGCAGCCCTGCTGGACAATCTAACCGACAGTGAACGCTTGGACGTGCAAAGTTGGGAAGGCAATGCGCAAGGGTTTCGCATCGTCACACAGGTGGAGTATCACCTGTTTCGCGGCGGGTTACGCCTTACCTACCCGACCATCGCCAGCATGTTGAAATACCCCTGGACCGCACAGCACAAAAACAGCAAAGGTAAATTTGCCTGTTTTCAACATGAGGCGTCCACCCTGAACCACATTGCCGGTCGACTGGGTTTACTGCAACGTGGTGCGCAGGCCTGGTGCCGCCACCCGCTGTCGTACCTGATGGAAGCCGCAGATGACATCTGCTACGCCATCATCGACTTAGAAGACGCCGTGGACTTGCGCATCCTCAGTTTTTCCGAAGTACAAGCCATCATGCTGGGCTTGAACCCGCAGGCTGAATTAAACATCACTGGCAGCGGCACCGAAGTGGCACCCTTGCGTCAACTCGCAGCGCTGCGCGGTAAGGCGATGCAGGCGGTGATTGATGCGGTCGCCGATGCGTTTATGCAGCAACTGGACGTCATCATGCGCGGTGAATTGGACGGTGACTTATTGGCCTATTGCCCGCAACACATTCAAGAAGGCATCCGTAACGCGAAACAACTGGCCCGGCAGAAAGTGTTTAAAGACCGCCACAAAACCGAAGTGGAAATTGGTGCCTACACCACACTGAGCACTTTGCTGCATGCCTTTCTGAGCGCTGGCCATGAACTGCATGACAAACAAGGGCATGATCTCAGCTATCGCACGCAACGGGTATTGGATTTGATGCGCGAGGACGCGCCGAACGCCGACTGGCCGTTGTATCAGGTGTATTTACGCATTCTGGATTTTGTGACCCAACAGACGGATCAATACGCGAATTATCTGGCCAAACAAATCGGCGGCGTGCCATTAATGTCACGTTAAAGGAAACACCTTCGGCCCGAATGGTCTATACTTTGGCCGAACCTATCCGTTCGATCAAGGAACCGCGGATGCGAACCCTCTTCGGCACAGGACTGTTCATTTGTTGGCTTTTGGGTGCGTTCGCTTCGGCATCCACTTGGTCGACGGATGGGCGCTATATTTCGTCGGCATTGCCCACGGCAGTGGAGTCCCGTGGCCGTCACTCAGAGCAAACCCGGCCACCGCTTACGGCGGCAGAGGCCTTGGACTCACTCACCTTTTCCACCGAACAGTTCGCCGCTTCAACCCGGCTGTCCACCGATATTTATTGGCACAAGCTCGGTTTCCCTTTCCAACCCGCAGCCTCGCAGCACATATTGGACATCAGCAACTACATGCTCGATGAACTCGACGTGTTTGTATTTCATGACGGCAAACTACACCGCCAATGGCGGCGTGGTGATCGCCAACCTTGGTCACCTTGGGACGGGCGTTACGCTGGCATTTGGTTTCCGATTCAGCACCCGGCGAACGTTGAACTCGATGTATTGATCCGCAAGTCGAGTACCGGCCCTATGTTGCTGCCGCTTCGTATCTTCGAACCTGCGGCGCATATTGAGCAGGTCGCATCGCGTTACAAAGTGTGGGCGATGGCGGTCGGGGCGTTAATGATTTTATTGCTCCACAACACCGTGGTTTTCCTTCTGTCACGCTATCCAGCGTATGGCTACTACTTAATTTTTCATGTCGCCGTATTGTTGAGTTTGGGCGTGACCCAAGGTTTTGGTCCTTGGTTTCTCCCGATGGCCATCAACCAATGGATGGCGCAGCATATCCTCTCACTCTATACCATGGCGGCATGGAGCATTTTTCAATTCAGTCTACACTTTCTACAACTTCGCACGCGCTTGCCGCATTGGTGGAAACGGCGTCGGCACATTGACCTGTTGTTCCTTCTGGCATTGCTCGCCAGCATTGTTCTCCCCGAGCGGTTATATGCTACGCCCTATGCACTGATACAAGTCGGCTTATCCGTGCTGAGTATCTACTGGGGCATACAGGTGCGCCGCCAAGGCTTCGCGCCGGCAGGTTTGTACTTGCTGTCGTGGTCGGTTTTCTTGCTTGGGGCGTTTGTCGGCAATGCTACCTTCCGCACCTTACTGCCCTTTAATACGTTGACGGAATACGCCTTGCTGGTCTGCACGCTGCTGCAGTTACTGGGTTTTACCTTCAGTCTGGCAATTCGGGCGCGGCATTTGGAGCAGGAAAATAATGTCCGCACACTCACCAACCCTCAATCCGAGCTACCGAACCGTCAATTTTTCTTGCGCTATGTCGCCAAAAGCCCTTGGTCGTCAGAGCTGCCGAACAACGCATCAGGGCCCACCATGGTACTCATCCAACTGGTGAGTTTGCACGACCTCAGCACTGCGGTTGGACCCGCACGTTCCGCTCAGGTGACAGGCCTGTTAGCTCAGCGTTTAGACCAGGCGTTGAGCCATGAACCTTCGGTCATTCCTCACACATTGCCCAATCAACGGGTAGCACGGGTGATTGATATGGCAGAGGATCAATGGATATTTCTGCTCCACCCCTCAGCATCGCTCGATAAGGTGCTTTATCGACTGGAGCCACAACTTAACGAGCCTATCCAAGTGGATGGATCGGAATTTCAGCAAATGTTTGCCATGGGTGTTGCCAAACCGCAAGCACAAGCACAAGACCATGACATGGTCAGCCTGTTTCAAAAGGCCCAAATGGCCGCTGATGAAAACGGTACGGCGAGTGCCCTGTGGTCGGAATATCAAACCGGCTGGGTTGAACAACAGCAAGATCAATTGTATCTGGTGGTGGAATTAACGCAGGCCATCCGTCATCGCCGTTTTGAATTTGTGGTTCAACCCAAGGTTGATCTCAGCAGCATGGCGATTCACAGCGGTGAAGTCCTACTGCGCTGGCACCACCCGGAAAAAGGCAGCATAGGCCCGGATGTTTTCATTCCGCTTGCAGAGCGCGTGGGACTGATTTTTAAACTGACGCAGGTGGTGCTAAACCTGACCTTCGAGTGGGTCGCCTTACACCGGGCGGCGTTGAAGTCCTGCAGTTTGGCCATCAACATCTCAGCTAGGGACTTACTGCAACCGGCGTTTGCCCAGGACACCCTAGCACTGTGCCAAAAGTATCAACTGGAACCCGCACGATTCATTTTGGAAATCACCGAAACCACAGCCTTAAGCGATAAGGCCATGGCGATCGAAAACGCGGATCTGCTGCGTGCAGCGGGGTTCAGCCTGTCGATCGACGATTTCGGCGCGGGTTACAGCTCAATGCAGAACATTCATCGCCTGGCACCACAAGAAATCAAAATAGACCGCCAGTTCGTGCGCGAACTGACCATCAACAGCACCCATGAAACGCTGTGCCGGTCCCTGATTACCTTAAGTCAGGACCTGCACACCTGCGCCACCGCAGAAGGCATTGAAACCGCCGAGCAATTAGCGCTCTTAAAACAATGGGGATGTCATTCCGGGCAGGGCTACTACCTATATCGCCCTCTCGCCCCGGACGATTTTTTAACGTTATTACGCACGCAACAAAACGGGCACTAGGGTAAGAAGCGGCCACAGCCCTGTAATGTCTGGCCTTCTACGGTTAACGTGACCTGTGTTGGGTAGCTTTCGCCGCTCATGGTGTCGGTACAGGGCCTATCGACCACCATTAACGTGCCGTTGCCTTCTGCCAGGGTAAATGCCAACTCCGAATCCGCACTGGGTCGATGCATCGCCCTTCCGAACAGTTCTCGGGTACCGTAATCCAGTAGCACACGCACGTTCGGTTGCGCCGCAGCATCGACCTCAACCAACCAACCGGGCTCCTGCCCGACCGCACGAAACATCACGCCGCGCGCTTCGGCCGCCGACCACGGATTTCTGTCATCCGCCGCCGCTCGGACCAACCGTATCTGCAGGTTTTGCGCCGCACCACGTTTTAACGGCTGCGCTTCTGGCAGGTGAAACAGCAGTTGCCGCTCCGGGCTGTAGACTTGAATACTGAGCCGAACATCAGCCTGTGTCGGCCAACGGTCGGCATCCACATCTAATGCGAATCGGTAGGGCGGATTGCCGACAGCACTCAAGCGCTGCGTTGCTAACACCCTTGGCGTCGGGGATGGAACCAATACCGTGACCACGACATAGCTATCCGGGTGAACGGCAATACGCTCGAGAAAGCTGGCGGTGCCACTGACTTCCAGCGTGCCCGACGCGTCCGTGGAGCGCCCCTGTGCCAGTGAGACTTGAGGATCAATCGCACACCCCAAACTCATGAACAGAATACCGAACCACACGTAAAGAGCCGCTTTCATGTCTGTTAACTCCAACTGTTTGCAGCGTATTATAGGTCACTGACTTTAACACAGAGCATGGCAAGGATAGAGATATGTTATGCAGGATTCTTTTCATTAGCGCTCTACTTTGCTGTGCACCTGCGAGCTATGCGCAATCGTTTAATGTGCGTACCCAACCGGCTTATGTATTTGTCGGCATCCTTGACGTTGCCGTAGACATCGCCCTTACCGAGTACCTGAGTCTAGCGCCGACGCTGAAAACCACGGCCGATTTCAGTGCCCAGCAATGGGGTATTGAAGTAATTCAGCATCGACCAAGGTTCAGTGAAACCGGCTGGCGTACCCACGGACATGTGCAATACGGTGCCATCATGGGATCGTTCCACACGCAATGGAAACTGACGGTACTGAGCAGTCACCAATGGCGGTGGGATACGTTCAATCTGGCCCTTGGCATTGGCCCTGAGTTCACCTACGGGCGTGAAGACTACGCCACCGATGTGATAAGCGATAATTGGCGCTTGTGGCCGACAGCACGGCTGAGCATTGGGTGGTTTTTTTAATGAATAACTTCGCCAGAATGACCGCTAAAGCGCGCCAACCCGTCCTTGGGGTCGCTACTCTTGTGCTCTGGATATTATCGAGTACAGCACCCGCCGAATTACTGCGCGTGCGTTCCGACCCCATTTTTGCCTTAATAACGCAAAGCGTTAACGCCGAGTTGGACTTTGCTTGGGGAGAGCACAGAACTTGGGCACTGGGCTTGTACTACCGTGATGGCGATGACGTACTGTTCGACTCGGCCCGCGTATTTTCACCGGCCTTGCGGGTGGATTTCTATTCTGCTGGCCCGCGTCAACACGGCTGGCACCCGCACCTGATGCTGCAGACCGATTTTTCTTCAACGCAGAACAATGATGCGCAATGGTCGGTGCGCGTTAAAGCGCGTCAAGCCTATCAGTGGGTCTGGGACCCGCTGTCGTTAAGCCTAGGTTTGGGTGTACAGAGCGGGTTTGGTGATTATTTTTCAGCGTTGGCCTGTTACCTCTGCCCAACCTATGAATTCAGTGTAGGGTGGCAGCCATGAAACAGCGGCTTTCGTTTTCTGCAGTGCTTATGCTGGTCGGTCTGCTTACTTCTCCGCTGTCATTAGCCGCCGAGTCTTCATGGTTTTGGCACTACACACCCGCGAGCCTGCGTGCCACACAAGCCATCAGTTTCGCCAAAATACCTTCCGCAGAACAAGGTCGCTGGCAGGCGCGTCTGCACCTAGGCTATGAACTGGAATCCTACGGTCTAGGCGTGCTGTGGCAACACCCAATGCTTGAAGCACACCCGAATTGGGGATTAGACACAGGCATAACCGTTCTGTGGGACACCCGAGACGATTTAACGCTCGACAGTGTAACGACACATACGCGCTGGCGCTGGCTAAAGACGTGGGGAGATTTTCGCGTGGATGCAGGATATGGCGTACAGGGTCAGTGGGTCAATGAGGCCGTAAACGCATGGCGCTTACGGCCCAGTTTTGACGCCACCCTTGGGTGGCGTCTCTAAGCCTACGATTTTGCCGCAGGCCAGCCGATCAACTCAACGCAGCAACCGCACCGTCATAATTCGGTTCATTGCCGGTTTCCGCGACCTGCTCGGTGTAAATCACCCGTCCGGCCTCATCCAGCACCACAACCGCACGCGATAACAAGCCTGCCAATGGGCCATTGCGGAATTCCACACCATAGTCTTCACCAAACGAGCTACGGAAGGTTGAGGCGTTTTTCACATTGCTCAGGCCTTCAGAGCCACAAAAGCGTGCCTGCGCAAAGGGCAAGTCGGCAGAAACGCACAGCACCACGGTGTTGTCCAATTTGCTGACCAATTCATTGAACTTGCGCACAGAGGTTGCACAGGTTGGGGTGTCGATGCTCGGGAAAATATTCAACACCACACGCTGACCGCCAAAATCAGCCAGTTTCATTTCACTCAAATCGGCAGCCGTCATTTGAAAATCTGGCGCTTGCGTACCCACAGGTGGTAAATCACCTACGGTTTGAAAGGTTGTTCCACGCATTGCTACTGAAGCCATCGGTTGTTCTCCATTGTAAAAACCACTTTGGGTTGCAGTACGATACGCCATTCTGATTGGATGTAAACCCCTTCACAAAAAGGCTAACCAAGCACCTACACCCACCATCAAACTGCCGGCAATACGATTCATAACCCGCACATTTGAGGCCTGCGCCAGAAAATAGCGCAGCGCTTTACCGCCACTGGCATAGGCCAGCATGCAGATCAGTTCCAACAACACAATGATGGTCAACAGGAAGGCCAACTGCGGCGACAAAGGCAAAGACTGGTCAATAAACGGTGGCAATAAGGCAATATGAAACGCCCAGCCTTTCGGGTTGGCCACCGCCGTTACAAAGCCCTGTACAAACAATTGCCCGCGCGATGTACTTCGCACTTCGGCAGCCGTTTCAGGAATGGCCATGCTGCCACGTGACCGCCACATTTGCACACCGATGTAAAATAAATAGGCGCCCCCGCCCCATTTAAAGGCCGTGAACAACTGTGGGTAGGCGAGCAATACGGCGGCCACCCCAAGAACGGCGAGCAAGGCCACTAAAGCAACACCCAGCATTTCCCCCCACATCATCCATAGGGTGCGTTTAACGCCGATGGTGATGCCTAACGTCATCGCCAAGGTCATGCACATACCGGGGGTTATCGACACGAAGAAAAACGTCGGCACAAACACCGACAACAACGCGAAATTGACCACAATGCCGTCCAAACGGTTAAAAAATGAGAGCGCTATTCTGCGCTCCCGTTTGGGCGGGCGCAACCATGTCGACTAGCGAAGGCGCAAGCCTAGCCGGTATACACTGTCCAGCCATGCGGCACGCTGCGTTTTATCCGCCGTACGCACGGCACCAAAGCTGCTGATTCGCACCGGTTTTACACCGGCAAACTCGAGAATTGTCCGGCGCATTTGGTGGTGACCCGGCATGCGGAAGAACCAGCGAAAGTACCAGGGCGGTGTATCCATCAAGGTGATAAGCCGGGCACTGCGGCCAGCTAATAGACGGTCCCACCACGCACTGTCACGCCGGTATTTAAACGCAAAGCCAGGCAAGAAAACCCGGTCAATAAAACCCTTCAACAAAGCCGGCATCGCACCCCACCAAATGGGATACACAAACACCAAGTGCTGCGCCCATGCGATATCTTGTTGCGCGGCCACGAGATCTTCTTCTAAGGGCTGCGGGGCGTTATACCCGGCCCGCAGAACGGGATCAAATTGCAGCGCTCCGACCCGCAAAAAGCGGACGTCCGCGCCACTTTCCTGCGCACCCATTTGGTATTGCTCGGCCATCGCGGCTGACAAACTGCGTTCAGCGGGATGGCCGAGGATAATCAAAATACGCTTCGGAGGCGTGGGGTTTATGCTCATAACGAACTCCATGGTTGAAGAAACCATGGCAGTGTGAAGTATTCCTCTAGGGGTAGAGTCAAGTGCCTGTCAGTGTTTCACATTGCGTCAATTGCCCCATGACCTCGGGGCAGCTATCCAACTCATCGATCACCTGCTGCAAGGCTTTATCTTTTTGTTGAAGCTCGGCCATCGTACGTTGCACGTTGGCGCGTTTTTGCTCCAACAAGGCGCGAAGCTGTTGCCAATCGAAGCCGTCGTGGAGTACCGGCACCGTCACTAATTCTCGCAACCGAAACCCCAGACCCTGCGCCTGCCGGATCAATACCACCTGCTCGAAGTGGCGCTTTCCGTAACGTCGATAGCTACCATCGCGCGGCACAGGGGGCAACAGCCCCATGTCTTCATAGAGTCGTATGGCTTTAATCGACGCACCGGTTAACCGCGCCAACTCACCAATTTTCATGCTCTGCCCCCATTCATCAGGCCTACTTGAGCAGATAACCCTGCCCCTGCAAGTACGGTAACATATGCGGCCGCGCCTCTTTCTGCAACATGCCCGAAATTTGTTCTGTCCACGTCATGGACTTGTTATTGCCTGTGCGGGATTCATAGTACGCCCGCACGTGAGCATCGTATTCGGCTAGGTGCACCCGGTCTGCACCGTCGTCATAGCGCTCTTGCTTCAACACCACCGGCAACGGCAAGCGCGGCTTCACTTCCGGGTTTTGATCCGAATAACCCAAGCAGAGGCCAAACACCGGGTAAACCAAGTTGGGCAACGCCAGCAATTCACCGACCGCCGCAATCTGGTTACGCAGACCACCAATGTAGCAAATGCCCAAGCCCATTGACTCTGCAGCCACCACCACATTTTGTGCGAACAAAGCACAATCGACCGACGCGGTTAAAAACTGTTCGGTGAAGCCCGACAACATGGGCGCATTGTGCTGATCACAGGCCACTTGGTGCCGGTGCATATCGGCACAAAACACCAAAAAAACGGGCGCGGTAGCAACATAGGACTGATTGCCGGACAGTTCGGCAAGCCGCTCACGCGCCGGGCCTTGGCTCACTTGAATGACCGTGCACGCCTGAATAAAGCTGGACGTCGCTGCCGCTTGTCCGGCTTGCACCAGAGTGTCCACCACCGGCTGGGTAATGGGTTGGGTCGTAAACTTGCGAATAGATCGATGCGCAAGCAGGGTTTCAATGGTTTGATTCATGTTGTTACTCCTCAATTAACCGTTTCTGATTGACACGTACCTTACTCCAAACGGAATCGTTATACTGCAACGCAATGTTCTGAATGTTTCCATCTACGGGGAGGCACTCTGTTGTCCAACTCAGCCGCGAGCGGCCCGATTGTCTATCCATATACGTGCTTGTCCGATGGCCAGACCGGCCAGACTGATCTGGTCGACGAGGTGCCAATTGCCATCAGCTATCAAGGCATCAGCTACGCTGTGATGTTGGTCACCCCGGTAAACTTGGATGATTTTGTGTTCGGTTTCAGTCTGACCAATGGCGTAATGAACAGTACAACGGACATCGTGGACTGGCAGCTAACGCCCACACCACACGGTTGGTTAGCGGATGTACAATTAACCGCTCGGCAGGCGAACGCTCTGGGTGCGCATCGACAGCGGCTGATGGGGGTCAGTGGTTGCGGACTTTGCGGTGTCGACTCACTCGCCACCGCGCTACCAGAACTGCAGCGGTTGCCAGACGCCGCACCGCCCGCAGCAAGCCAATTGACGAACCTGCGCGAGCAATTAACCGAAGCCCAACGCCTTGGGCAGCAAACGGGCGCGGTGCATGCAGCCATGTTACTGAACCCGCAAGGACAGGTACTCTGTGTGCGGGAAGACATTGGTCGCCATAATGCGCTCGACAAAGTGCTCGGCTACGCGCTGCGCCAGAACATAAGCCTCCATAACCACATGGCGGTGCTGAGCAGCCGGTGCAGCCTTGAATTGGTACAAAAAGCCGTGCGTGCCGGACTGTCGACCTTGGTGCATCTGGCTGCGCCTTCGCGTTTGGCCGTGGACTGTGCACGCGCCCACCGACTGAATTTGATCCACCTCACCAAACACAGTGGTCCGCGCCTTTATACTCGTGCGCATGCGGGTGTCAGCACGCTTGCTTCAGAGCCATTATGAGCAAATCAAAGACGATCTTCACCGACCACACACTCTTCACACCCTATACCCGCCCCGCGGGTGGCTGGGGTGCACTGCGCAGTACCGCGATCCATTGGCTGGCCAGTGAAAATGCTCTGCGTAATATCAAAACCTTGTTGAAAACCAATCAGCATCACGGCTTCGACTGCCCCGGCTGTGCCTGGGGTGAAAAAGAAGATCCGGGCGTGATTCGTTTTTGCGAGAACGGCGCGAAAGCCGTGAATTGGGAAGCCACCCGAAAAACGGTGGGCGCAGAGTTCTTTGCTCAATACACCGTACGTTGGCTACGCGAACAAAGTGACTATTATCTTGAAAGCCAAGGCCGCCTGTCTGAACCCCTGCACTACAACGCAGTAACGGACCATTATGAACCCATTACATGGGACGCCGCCTTTGCACTGATCGGGGCCACACTCAACAGTCTGGACTCGCCGGATCAAGCCGAGTTTTATACCTCTGGCCGCACCAGCAATGAAGCTGCCTTCCTGTACCAATTGTTCGTGCGCAGCTTTGGTACCAACAACTTCCCCGACTGCTCCAACATGTGCCACGAGGCCAGTGGCTATGCCTTAACGGGCAGTATTGGGGTGGGCAAAGGCACCGTCACCATTGAGGACTTTCACCACGCCGATGCCGTTTTTGTATTCGGACAAAACCCCGGCACCAACCACCCGCGTATGTTGGATACGTTGCGAGACGTCATGAAGCGCGGCAAAGATGTGGTGATATTCAACACGCTGAAAGAGCGCGGCCTGGAGCGTTTTCAGAACCCGCAAAGCCCTGTTGAAATGCTGACCGATGGGGCCACTGATATGCACAGCGCTTACTACTGCCCGAAAATAGGTGGTGACATGGCGGCCGTGCGCGGCATGGTAAAAGCCATGCTGGAGCGTGAAGACGGCGGAGAAACCATTTTCGATCACGCGTTTATCGCCGCCCACACCGATGGCATGACAGACTACCTCGATCAAGTGCGCGCCACCACCTGGACACACATCGTCGAGCAATCCGGCCTCAACCGAGCGGATTTAACCGCTGCCGCCCAGCGTTATGTGCGTGCCGACCGCGTCATTCTGACCTGGGCAATGGGCATTACCCAGCATCGGCATTCGGTCGCCACCATCCATGAATTCGTGAATCTGATGTTGCTGCGCGGCCAGTTGGGCAAGCGCGGTGCGGGCCTGTGCCCCGTGCGCGGACACAGCAATGTGCAGGGTGATCGCACCATGGGCATTAACGAACGCCCGGCAGAAGCGTTCTTGGCGGCGCTGGACGCACGTTTCGGCATCTCGACCCCGCGCGCACCGGGGCATGCTACCGTAGCCGCGATTCAAGCTATGCTGCGCGGCGACGCCAAGGTATTTATCGGCCTCGGCGGGAACTTTGCCGCTGCTACTCCCGACACGACCCTAACCGCGCAGGCGCTCCAACAGTGTGATTTAACGGTACACATCAGTACCAAACTCAACCGTTCCCATGTCACGCCCGGTAAGCAGGCGTTGATCTTGCCGTGCTTGGGCCGCACCGACATTGATCGACAGAATGGGGTGGCGCAGCAGGTTACGGTGGAAGATTCCTTCAGTATGGTGCACGCATCCGGCGGCGTAGTGACGCCCCCCAGTGAGCACTTACTGTCTGAACCGGCCATTATTGCCGGTATAGCACACGCAACCTTGGGTAACTATCCGATTGACTGGCACGCGATGGTGCAGAACTATGACCGTATCCGCGAGCTCATTGCAGACACCGTACCGGGCTTTAATGACTTCAACCGCCGCTTGCGTCAACCCGGCGGTTTCTATTTGGGCAACAGCGCACGTGAACAACAATGGCGCACGCCCACCGGCAAGGTGATTGTCCACCGCCATACGCTGCCGCAGCATGTATTGTCGGAACGCGCCACGCACCTGCTGACCGAACGCACCTTGGTGATGCAGACATTACGCTCGCACGATCAATACAACACCACCATTTATGGCATGGATGACCGCTATCGCGGCATTAAGGGCGCGCGCAAGGTGGTGTTTATAAACCCCGCCGACATAGAACGGCTGGGGTTCAGTGCAGGCCAGTTGGTGAGCATTCGCTCACTGTGGGACGACCATCAAGAGCGCGCCGTGCATGGCTTTACCTTGGTACCCTACGCTATACCACTCGGCAACGTTGCCGCCTACTACCCCGAAACCAACCCATTGGTGCCGTTGGACAGCATGGGCGAATTAAGCCATACACCGACGTCCAAAAGCATTGCCGTTGAGTTGATGGCGTATTCCTCGGAACGGATTGCGGCGGATATACTCCCCTAACGAAGCTCATACTCCCCACGATGAAAAGCTTCGAAATACGCATCATAGCGCCCATCCGCGCGATAACGCGCCAAGCCTTCATTGAATATCGCCAGCAATTCAGCGCTTTCCGGCGCTTGCTTGGGCAGCAGTAAAAAGCTTTGATTCACCAGTACGGGTTGTTCGTGGTGTGTAACTCTTGCGGCTTCTTCAGGGCTTAAATCACGGCGTAACGCGTAGTAACCAACGCTGACTTCTTGCGGGTAAACATCAATGCGGGCGGAAAGCAATTTGAGGAAGTTGAAGCGGTCGTCGTGCACGCGTTCCATCATAAACACCTCATCCGCCAGCGCGGCATCAAAACCTGGCCCGTAGCTGTAACCGAGGATACCGCCCACATTCAACCCAGCCAGATCGGTGAACACCGTCCAGTCAAAATCATCATCCTGACGATGAAAAAATACAAAGGTTTCATTCAACACCGGGGAGCTGTACCAGAAATCCGCATGGCGGTCGGGCGCATCCATCCACACGGCAGTGGCGTCGTATTGCGCCAGTGCCGTTTCTTGGTACACCCTCGCCCAAGGGCGGTAGACATAGGTTACGGTTATTCCGGCATCGGCAAAGATGTCGCTGATCAAGTGCGCAATAAAGCCGTTGTGCTTTTGGTCTTCCGTAATGAAGGGTGGCCAGCCACCCGATGAAATCGTGATCTCACGGGCATGCGCCGTGAATCCGTTCAGCAGACACAACGCCAGCAACATCATGACGCAGCGCTTGTTCATAGGTTTACCTCTTTGCCAAACTTCTTCAGAGTATAGTCAATTTATACGCTGCTGTAGTGAATCACAATCAAGCGGTCACGCGGTGCTAGAACCCACTCTGTCGATGCACTGAGGTTCATGTCCACGGTAGCCGGCTGATCGGCCTCGCGCTCATGAAACACCCCCAACAGCACATCGCCTTGCTGCCACAAGACATCAGCCATGGCGCGGGTGGGCACGGTACGGCCCAGCCATTCCTTCGGCACTGAGCGAAACTGTACGTCGGGCCCACCTACAGTGAAGAGTTCGTCGTATACCAACTTTAGTTCCCGCCGCAGCGCGACTTGCGCCAGTAGATGACTCACCAAAATTGGGCTTAGAATTACTTCGCTGTCGTTGTGCACCATCAACGCTTCGTTGTAGGCATCATTCAGTTCGAGAATGATGGGCGGGTGGCGCGGTTGATCGGACAGTATATTTTCCAGGCAAAGATAACCCACCATGGTGCGCGCATCGGCCTCCGCCCCGGACTGCACCCGGTCACTGCCCAAGAGGAGAATGCGGTCATACCGCGCGGGTTCTAGAGGCCGCAAGGCGGATTCTAACGTATAGTCTGCGTGCAACTGTCGACACAGCACCCGGTTTTGTCCCGCCAGGGTTTCTTGTAGCGCATCTTCGCGGGCCGCAATGCTCATGGTGGACACCACATCCACCGCGAAGCCTTCATGTTCGTAGGTCACTAGTTCGCGCAGAAACATCGGAATTTTCCGGTTCCAGCCCAAAATCAATAAGCGTTGTTGATACGGCAGTTTTTCCGGTGCGACCGCCTGACCTATTGCTGCGGGTGGTGCATTGGGCTTGCTCGGTTCGGTGTCCGTGTAATCACCCGCCAACAACACGACATGATCGGCTTCACCCAACCGCTCGTGTTCGGCAATGAGCAGACGGGCAGCGCCGCCTGGAAGGACGCGCAAAATGCCGCAAAATACCGCCTGTTTGAAACTGCGCCGCAGTTCGGACGGGGCTTTATCGACCAGTTTAGGAAATTGTCGCACGTAGAGTTTTTGGCCGGGCGACTGCGTCATCAGCTCACGAAACACCATGGAGAGACCCGGTCTTCGCACGGTTTGGGCCAATAAGCGGCTGACATAGGCATCTCCAGTGATGATTTCCAAATCACCGGGATACGCACGGCGGGCCACACCGGTATGACGTACATCCTGCAGCTCCGCCACCACATAGGGTAAGGGGCCACCATGCGCCTGACTGCGGATGGACATGAGCGCTTTAACCGTTTCTACATCGGCATTCACCAGGGGTTGCGGGCCTTGAAAAGCGCTGGGCAAGATCACCGCTGCTGCCGTATTGCACGACGCTCGCACCAAATGTTCAATGTTCATGGGCGAACCGGAGCGCAACACAATGTCGGCCAAACGCGGCGCAATGACCGCATCGCGGCGCAGGGTATGGTGCTGTTCCACCGTGATGTCATCATCCATGATCACCAAGCGCAAACGCTTTGCCCCATGCAGTTGCAAAAACCGTTGCATACGGCCACGGGTACTGACCAACTCGCGTACCAGAGGGATGGTCCGGTTGCTCCACCCCAACACCACCAAGTGATGCTTCATCGAAACTGGCGTCAGTCCGCGCTCAAGATCACGCCATCGCGCCAACAGCCATTGCGTCATGATGGCCACCAATGTACCCATAAAGAGAACATAGCCTGCAATGGTCAAGAGCGTCGACACCACCCGTTTCCAGGTGCCGCTATCATCACCCAAATAACCGGGGTCGGTCATGCGCAAGAAGGCCCACCACATGGCTTCACTCAGTCCGCCAAAGTCACCATCGCGCAGCACCAGCACGCCACCCAGCAGCGACAACGTGGAAATAATCAGCATCACCACGAGTAATTGATAACCAGCGCCCTTGATCAACTGACGTTCCAGGACATATTTCAAACGGTCGAGCAGTCGTAATGGGTTCATTTCAGTGGTGACGAATTCCTTGCATGGACGACAGACCGTTAAGCCGTCGGAATGGGGTTGCGCAGCCGCGCCTGTTCATCGGATTCTTTGATCGGCCAGTGTAAGGCCGCCGCAAGGGCACCCAACACGATGCCGGCCAGCCAAACGCCATCATAATTGCCAAAGCGAGCGTAGAGCCAACCGCCCAACCAAATACCCGAAAAGCTGCCTATTTGGTGACTGAGAAAAACAATACCATAGAGCAGCGTCATGTACCGAGTGCCAAAAAACGTCGCGACCAGCCCGGTGGTGGGTGGCACTGTCGCCAGCCATAAGAAGCCCATCGCA
This sequence comes from Salinispirillum marinum, assembly GCF_042650105.1. Classification (NCBI taxonomy): domain Bacteria; kingdom Pseudomonadati; phylum Pseudomonadota; class Gammaproteobacteria; order Oceanospirillales; family Saccharospirillaceae; genus Salinispirillum; species Salinispirillum marinum. The sequence goes on from NZ_JBHSAL010000001.1 coordinate 438,433, forward strand.
GCGCTGAAGATAAGGATACTGGGTAAGGTCACAGGCAACAGCAGGAAGAGCGTAATCGCCACCACCCGACCGGTGTAAATAAAGCTCAAGATCGCCGGTTTCGAACGCTTGCCGCTCATCACACCAGCCATATAAGCACCCACGACATTGCACAGACCAATTAAGCTGATGCTCCATGCCCCAATGCGCGCATCAAAACCCAGGTCAACCAAATAGCCGGGCATGTGTACGGTGATGAAGGCCACATGAAAGCCGCACACGAAAAACCCCAAAGCCAGCAAGGTATAGGACCGCGCCCCAAATGCCCGCCGCACGATTTGCCACAACGAAGCATCAATAGCCGGGCTACTAGTGTCGGATGCGCCACCAAAGCGCGCTAGCGGCAGGGCGAGAATAGCCATTAAAAACGCCGACAAGCTCAACCACTGCAGCGCTGAAAACCAGCCTAGACCGGTCACCATTTCACCCATGATAGGCACCACCAAAAACTGTCCAAAGCTGCCCGCTGCCGTGCCCAAACCCAAGGCCCAGCCGCGTTTCTCAGGAGCCACCGCACGCGCCAAGGCAGGCAGAACAATACCGAAGGCCGTACCGGCAATGCCGGCACCGATGAGTACCCCTGCCGTGGCCACCATGGTTATCTCCGTCATGGCGTGTGCCATGCCCCACATGCCCGCGGCATAACACACCACGCCGCCTAACAGCACGCGCAAATTACCGAAGCGGTCAGCCAGACCACCGGCAAACACCGCCATGATGCCCCACGCAAGATTCTGTACCGCCAGCGCGAACGCCAACACGTCTCGCCCCCAACCCCGCGCGTCTGAGATGGGCTGCAGGAATAGACCGAAGCCCGCCCGATAGCCGAAAGACAACATTAATAATAAACAAGCCGATATTAAGACGGGCAAGACAGGCATTAGGCGCGTGTTCATCGATACATCTCCATGGGTCATGCCGCATCATAGATAATAACGGCTGACGGAGAAAGATTGACAGTTCGTGCAACGAGTGCATTTGCAAGTTAACGGAGTTCAGCTACAGTACAGGTATCGGATTAATTAGCCTGAACTAATTTTTAAGCAGTATTGTCGCGCTTTGATGCTTAACCCCATTGAATGTGGCAAATATCTGGAGATTTCACTTTGACCTACAAGGACCGTCGTCGTCACCTGAAGTTTCGCCAACTGCACCAATGGTTGTTTGGCGACCGCACCTCCGCGTTTGCCCAGCAACAGATTTCGCTATTGGTCACGGCTTTTGCGTTCCTCATCATGGCCGCTGCGTTCAACTTATGGATGGGTGTATCACACCCGGCGTTGGCATGGATCTATTTTGCCTTAGCCCCGGCCGTAGCCTGGTTATGGTGGTGGGCGCGCTGGCGTTCGGCGTCGGCCCCGGCATCGCTGATTTTGTTGCTGGCACTGGTGTTGATCGTGCTCCCGGCCACTTGGTTTCTGAACGGCGGTTCGCAAGGTCCGACGTTAATTTTCTTCTTGGTGGTGCTGTCATTTACCGTCGGTATCATTCGCAGCCATATTCCCGGCTGGCGCACCGCCATGGCGTTCTTGTTGTTCTCGCCCGTCGTCTTGCTGGTACTGGAATGGTATTGGCCGGAGTGGGTGTACCCCTACATCCGTGAAGCGGATCGGCTGACCGATTTGATCATCAGTTATGTCTCTTGCGCGTTATTGATCAGCATTGTGATCATCGGTCATGTCCGACGCTTCAATCAGGAAATTGAAAAAGCACAGACATTGACCCACCAACTGCGCGAACTGGCGCAACGCGACAGCCTGACAGGGTTATTGAACCACGCCAGCATTCATAAAGAAGCGATGAACCTGCTGCACCATGAGCAGCCGTTTTGTTTGATGATGCTTGATATTGATGAATTCAAACGCGTGAATGATACCCATGGCCATCTTTATGGCGACGATGTCTTGCGCCAGCTATCGTTAGCCATGCAAACCGTGGCGACTGAACACCATGCGCATCCGGGACGTTTCGGTGGCGAAGAATTTATGATCATCGTCCCGGGCGTATTATCCAACGCGCAGCAACTGGATGATGCCTTACGTGCACAGGTAGCCGCCCTCGACTTGCCAAAAGGACCCATCACCTACAGTGCGGGCATTGCCCAGTGGCAAGCCGGTGAACACCTAAACAGCCTGATTCAGCGTGCCGACCAAGCCCTTTATAACGCGAAGGACTTGGGTCGACAGCGGACGAGCATCAGTCCTTAAAATGCATCATCGAGGCCAGCATTTAGCGCGTTGGCATCAAATTGGCGACACCTCCATAAAGTTCATCACCTCGTCCTGCAACCAATTCTTGAAGGCTAGTGCACGAGGATTTTCAGCCTCCGACGGATGAGATACGAGATAATACGCATACTCATGGCTGCGCCAAGGGGCTATGGCCTGTAGTTTTCGTGCCGCCAACAGATGGCTAGCAATGGAGTAGCGGCCCAAACACAACCCAAGACCTTCCACACAGGCCGCTAAAACAAGGCTGCTGTCAGAAAACTGCAGGGGGCTATCGTTGCTCGTACGCCGAATACCCAGTGCCTGAAACCACGGCTGCCATGTATTCCATGGTTCAGAGGCATGAACGCTACTGTCTTCTAACAATGGTTGTGCTCGCAACAGGCTGATCGGGTGAGTGTCACTTAGGGCGTTCAGACGCTCCGTTGCGCCCAAAATTGAGATCCGGTCGGTCATCAATGGTTCCACATACAGATTGGGGTAGCGTCCCGTACCAAACCGAATACCAACGTCTGCTTGATGATCCCGAAAGTTCATGAGCTGGCTCTCGCCCCGCAGCACAAGCAACAACCCCGGATGGCGGGCGCGCAGACTGACCAGCCTAGGCAGCAACCAGTGCTGCAAGAAAGAATGCGGAGCCGACACGGTGAGTGGCCCATCAATGCTCTGGTCATTCAACGCCAATGTCGCTTGTTCGATCTGCGTAAAAATATCAGATAGGCGTTCATAATAACGCCGACCGGCGTCGGTGAGGGTTACACCACGCGGCTGACGATCAAACAGCGCTACGCCCAAACGGTCTTCAAGTGATTTGATACGATGACTAATGGCGGCCGATGTTAGGCTTAACTCGTCCGCTGCTGCGGCAAAACTACCAAGGCGAGCAGCGACCTCGAAGGCCCGCAGTGAATTCAATGGCGGAAGTCTGTTTGGGATCATGAACACCTTCATCGCGGCTCGATAAAGGCTAAATTTTACTAATGCTAAGCATAAGAAAATAGCAGTTTTCATTAATTATTTTGATGCCAATATAATGTCTCCATGCAACATTAGCCAAAAGAGAGAACATATTATGCAAGGCCAACTCTATCGACTCGCCGCTTTCTCATCTGACCCCGCAGGCGGCAACCCAGCAGGTGTCTGGATTGGCGATGAACTGCCCGCACCAGAAGACATGCAACGCATAGCCACCGAGGTCGGTTATTCGGAAACCGCCTTTATCGCCCCAACCACGGGTGAACACAGAACCATTCGTTACTACAGCCCCTTAGCCGAAGTGAGCTTTTGCGGCCATGCAACCGTTGCCAGTGCTGTTGTGCTGGGCCGTTTGAGTGGCACGGGCAGCTATCAATTAAACACTGCGGTTGGTCTTGTGCCGGTGCGTGTTGACGATTCAAAAGGTGAGTTGCAAGCGACTCTAACTTCAGTCGCGCCAGAACAGAAACCGGCCCCATCTACCTTGGTGAACGAGGTTCTTAACCTGCTGCAATGGTCGCCCGAGGAACTGAACGAGACAATTCCTCCTGCGTTGGCTTACGGCGGCGCTTGGCACTTGATATTGGCGACTGGTTCACTGATTCGTCTTGATCAACTGACCTATGACTTCGACCGGCTGAAAGCGTTAATGCTGCGTGAGGGATTAACCACGATACAGCTCGTTTACCGCGAGTCGGACGAAGTGTTTCACGCTCGCAACGCCTTTCCCGTCGGTGGTGTGGTGGAGGACCCGGCTACGGGCGCCGCCGCTGCCGCGCTGGGCGGCTACTTACGGGCGGCCGATCTGATTCCTGTGCCCAGCCAATTTCTGATTCATCAAGGTGCGCAGATGGGCCGCCCTAGCCTTTTGCACATTGACGTGCCAGAGCTCGGCGGCATTCGGGTGTCTGGAACGGCGGTGGATATTGTGTAGATGGTGTCACGTCGCGACTGCACCAATCAAAACTTCCTTGGAGGAATCTTGAGGAAATGTGCAAACCTCTGGAACGAAGCGGATCTTTGCTGTCCGCATTACGTCTATTCCAGATCCCATTCAAGACCACTGTTCAGCAAATCGGAATACGCCTCCAGCTTGCTGTCACCATCGATGTCCTGAATATGGAGCCATTCTACCCAGTCGCCCGTGGTACTCTCGGCGATCGTGCTGGAGACATAACCTTCGTCACTGCTCGTCAGAAGTTGAATATGATATCCCTCATAAAAGTTTGTATCAGCGGCGCTGCTGGTGCCGCCGGTGCGTGTGACCAGAATTTCCAGAAAATCATCGCCGTTCGCATCGAACACATCTACATCGACGACCACCCCAAAAGTTGCTATCGCAGGCAATTCGACCGGTGAATCTGGGAAGTCCCCCTTCCCGTTCCCCAGCGCATAAGCGGTAGGAGTTCCATCGAATTCATGCCCGCCGCCGAGGATGTCTGCATTGCCATCGCCGTTAATGTCCACCAACTCAAGGGTGTAAAAACCCGCAGAGTCCGTAAGGGAAGTTGGCGGTTCAAAAGTTCCATCACCTCTGTTTTCGAAGATCCGGATTGCGTCCGCGTCACTCAATACCAAATCTATATCACCATCACCGTCGATATCGGCTGCACTGCCACCGTGCCAGAAAGCGCGTATGTTCCCCACCTTTGCCGTGCCATTGATCACGTAGGTTGTCAGGGTACCGTCATCATTGAGAAAATATTGGACAGATTCTCCAGGAAACGGATCTTTATCCCAGCCATGCCCCAGCAAAACGGCGTCTAAATGGCCATTTCCATCGAAGTCAGCAATGAGGGACTTCCGAGGCCAGACCAGTTCAGGGGCTGAAGTATTCCAAGGGTTGTACAATTCCGCTGTCTCATTAGCGATACGGTAAACCTCCGTTTTCACGGTTGAATCGGCCGACTCAGCAACACCATTCAAGGTCAGCAACTCCGGTACAACATCATTATTCAAGTCGACCAGATGGCGAATGTGTCCTGTACCTCTTACACCTTCTAGCTTCTCAAAATCTATTCGATATGGCGATTCAGAGTGATAATACGAGGATCCTTCAATGCCTCGACGTTTAAAAGCAGTTCCAAGGTCCACGATGACGGGTAATGAAGATTCCGGACTGACGCTGGAATTTTCTTCGCTGCTGTTCGTGTTTGTCGTATTCGATGAGTCATCATCAGTGGTCGTATCGTTTGTCGTCTGATCGTTCTCTGCGCTAGGATTACAACCGATCAGCACAACGCATACCAGTATCAGCCAGCCCACTCCCCGCAGGTTCATGCTTTACCCCCCCCTATTGCTTGTTTTTTAACTACACCGAGATAAAAGGAATGTCAAATTTGCCCCCACTCTGCCGACCACCGCAACAATGACTATACTCAAGCCACATTCTTAGCCATGTTGACCCATCGCCCTATGTCGAAAATTGATCCATCCATAGCCCTTGATGTCCACGCCAACGAGGCCGCCTGCCCGTTCACCGAGCCGCGCGCTCGGGCCGCCCATAAGGGGCACTTTGGGCACATTATGGTCGTGGGTGGTCACGTCGGCATGGCTGGAGCGGCGCGTATGGCGGGCGAAGCAGCATTAAGAGTTGGAGCAGGTCGAGTTACGTTGGCAGTGCACCCCGAGTCACGCCTGCTTGCGGGCGCGGGTTGCCCGGAGTTGATGGTGCACGGCATCGCCCACCCCGATGTATTGGACGCGGCGTTCGACCCCATGTCATTGCTGTTGGTCGGCCCCGGACTCGGACAAGATGACTGGTCGGAAGCGATGTGGCGCCAGGCATTGCACAGCGGCAAACCCATGGTGTTAGACGCCGATGGTCTGAACTGGTTAGCGCGCCACCAGAAGCAACACCTACCCGCGGGCTTTGTGGGCACACCGCATCCGGGTGAAGCGGCACGCTTATTGTCGTGCCAAGTGGCCGACATTGAGCACAATCGCCCCGCCGCCCTACACGCATTGATTCAAACCTTCGGTGGCGTCTGGGTATTGAAAGGTGAGCGCACGTTAATTGGTGATGGCAGCCAACACCTGATGAACACAACGGGCAATCCCGGCATGGCCACGGCGGGTATGGGCGATGTGCTTACCGGCGTGATCGGTGGACTCTGGGCACAGGGGCTCTCACCATGGGATGCCGCGCGCTGCGGCGTCTTCGGCCATGGTCGGGCGGCCGATGCGGTGGCTGCCGAGCTAGGTGAGCGCGGTATGCTGGCGACAGATCTGTTGCCTTGGCTTCGCCGTTGGGTGAATGGCAAGACGACGTGACAGGATACGCTAAGGGCATGACATTCGTCAGCGGCAACGGGCGCTGAACTGGGCTATACTCCGCGTCCGATTTTGGTCTGTGACCCGCCTTGAGAAAACTCCATGCTGACGCTTTTTGAACGTTTTATTAAACCCTTTCCACCCGCCGAACCGGAGCAACCACCCGCGACCTTGGTGGCGTTTTGTCGGCACTACATGCGCGGCATGGAAGTGCCGTTGCTGATTATGTCGTTACTGACCGCGACGGTCGCCATCATCGAAGTCTCGTTGTTTGGCTTTCTCGGCCAACTGGTCGACTGGTTGGTGGACAAAAATCCGGAGACCTTCTTTCAAGAAGAAGGGCGGCGTTTGGCGTGGATGGGTTTGACGTTACTGATCATTTTGCCATCGGTCATCTTCCTGCACAGTGCGGTGGTGCACCAAACCCTGTTGGGTAATTTCCCCATGGTGATCCGTTGGCTGGCGCACCGCTATCTGCTGAAGCAAAGCTTGTCGTTTTATCAAAACGATTTCGCTGGGCGCATTGCCACCAAGGTGATGCAGACTTCTTTGTCCGTGCGTGAAACCGTAATGAAACTGCTCGATGTAATGGTGTATGTGGTGATTTATTTCACCACCATGATCATTCTGGTCGCGCAGGCCGACTCCCGCTTGGCCCTGCCTTTGGTCGGCTGGTTGACCGCTTACATCGCGGCGCAACTCTATTTTGTGCCGCGCCTGAAACGCGTATCTACCGAGCAAGCCGAGGCCCGCTCGATGATGACCGGACGCGTGGTGGACAGCTACACCAACATTCAAACCGTTAAACTCTTTGCCCACACCGACAGCGAAGGCGACTACGCACGCGACAGCATGGATGGCTTTCTGGATACCGTGTACCGGCAAATGCGTTTGGTTACCCTGTGGAATGTTACCGTGCAAACCATTAATTACACATTGGCCTTTGTGATTTCAGCGTTGTCACTGTGGCTCTGGTCGCTCAGCGCGATTTCGATTGGCGCGATTGCGATAGCCATTAGCTTGTCGCTGCGCTTGAACGGTATGGCGCAGTGGATTATGTGGGAGGTCAGCGGACTGTTTGAAAACATCGGCGCGGTGGCCGATGGTATGACCACGCTGTCGCATCCGCGTGATGTGGTGGATGCACCCGATGCCAAACCCTTAGTCGTAAACGCCGGTGAAGTGATCTTCGATCATGTGCGCTTTCATTACGGCAAAGAAAGTGGCGTGATGGAGGACCTATCCATTCACATCAAGCCCGGCGAAAAAGTTGGTTTGGTGGGCCGTTCCGGAGCCGGAAAATCGACCTTGGTGAATTTGTTGCTGCGTTTTCACGATGTCGAAGGCGGGCGCATTTTGATCGATGGGCAAAACATCCACGAGGTACAACAAGAAAGCCTACGCGCACATATTGGTATGGTGACGCAAGACACGTCCTTGCTGCACCGTTCGGTACGGGAGAACATTTTGTACGGCAAACCCAGCGCCAGCGAAGCTGAACTCCTCGCTGCGACACAGCAAGCCGAAGCGCATGAATTCATTCAAGAACTCAGTGACCCGCAAGGCCGCACCGGCTATGACGCCCAAGTGGGTGAGCGCGGCGTGAAATTATCTGGCGGACAGCGCCAGCGCATTGCCATTGCGCGCGTATTGCTGAAAGACGCACCCATTCTGGTGCTGGATGAAGCCACGTCCGCCTTGGACTCGGAAGTTGAAGCGGCCATTCAAAAAAGTCTCTACAAATTGATGGAAGGCAAAACCGTGATCGCCATTGCGCACCGCTTGTCCACCATTATGGCGATGGACCGTCTATTGGTGATGGATCAAGGGCAAATTGTCGAGGAAGGTACGCATGCCGAATTGGTGGCCAAGGGCGGCATTTATGCCCAACTGTGGGCACACCAAACGGGTGGGTTTCTCGGGGAAGACTGAGTACGGCGTGCAGGGTGGCGGTACCCGGCGTGGTTAACTATAGTAACAGCGTATAGATGCACGCGCAGAACGTGCACATTACGCTTACTCATCATTCAGGAACGTAGTTATGCAGTCCTCACTATTCCATGTTTTACCCGCGTTTTTACGGCGTTGGTGTGGTGCTCTGAGCTGCGTGCTGGGGCTCACTGCCATAAGCCACGCCAACGAACTGGCGATTGTCGGCACCGCCGAACCCCCACTGAAGATGCAACAGGCCGACCGTTTTACCGGTATCGATATCGACATTGTGAGCGAAGCCTTTCAACGCTTGGGTGTCGATCACCGGTTTATCCTGGTGGAGAGCGGTACGCGTATGTTGCACATGCTGAGCCAGGGGCAAGCGGATATGGGTTTGGTGTTGTCCCACAGCCCAGAGCGCGAAGCCATAGCCTACTACCCGGAAGAAAGCTATTTAGACCTCGACTGGAATTTCTTCATTCATCGCGACAATATCGGGCGAATTTATTTCCACAGCTTCGAAGACTTGCAAGGCTTGCGCATTGGCGCCACCCAAGGCTATGCCTATACAGAAGCGTTTTGGAACGCGGGATTGGAACTCGATATGGTCACCCAAAATGACCTGCAACTGGCGAAACTACGTGCCGGCCGCATTGATGCCGTAGCCTTGAATACCATTGCCACGCGCTATGAGCTCGGCCTATTAGGTTGGCGCGATGAAATCACTTACGTGAATCCGCCGTTACGGTCTGCTACTTACTACAACGTTTTTTCCAAAGCCAGCACCTACCCTAACTTGCCACAACTGGTGGTGGACTACAGTCAAACCATTGCAGCCATGAAGGCAGACGGCACCATCGATCGAATCAAAATGCGCTATTTGGAATAGCCGAACAGAAAGGGGCACGTTTCTCTCATCAACTAAACCTCCTGGCTCAGCACTTCCCATCCCAGCACATCTTGTCAAAGCACCTTCATATCACGCGCCAACCAAGCCCCGCAACCGACCAGCAAACCGGCCGACACCATGGCGCCGACCGTGAGTAAGCTGAGCGTATCGCCGGCCGAGAGCCACGCCCACACATCACGCAAGCGCAACCATGGCTGACCTTGCAACAGTACAACAGCACTGACCAACAGCGGTGGAATCGCCAACAAACCACGATACTCTGCCGACGACGATGCGCCCGATTCGCTGGGCAGCGCCGCTAACACCCCGGCGGTGAAGCCATTGTCTTCCACATAGGTTTGCTGGGCCTTTAATTGCTTGGCCAGTTGTTGCTCCCATGCCTTATCGATGTTCATGCCTCGTGCCCCCAGGTCGCCAACAGGCGACTCAATGTTTGCTTCCCACGCAAGATGTGGGTTTTCACCGTACCGACAGGTACACCCATAATATCGGCCACCTCGCGGTGCGAAAAGCCGTCCGCGAAACACAATTCGATCGCCCATTGTTGCGGCGCACTCAACTGTTTCATGGCGCGGGTGAGGTCGCGCGTTTGGGTCAGTTGATCAGCCATCGTTAGCGCGTTGTCATCACCTTCCTGTTCATTTTCCACCATCACATCCCAATCCACCCATTCCGGTTGCTGCCGACGCCACTGACTGGCGGCCAGATTGAAGGCTATACGGTACAACCATGTACTCAGCTTACCGTCGCCACGAAATGCGGGCAGTGCCGCATAGGCTTTAATGAAGGTTTCTTGAGCGAGATCATCGCCCAGTGCCTCATCGCCATTGCACAGGCGGCGCGTCCACTGGCGCACGGTGGACTGATGTCGCAAGACCAATTGCGAATAGGCATGGCGATCCTGCCGTTTGACCACGCGCTCGATCAGCGCGGCGTCCGTTATCGACATCCGATTATCCTTGCTCCGTCGACCGGTCGACCCAGCGCCACAGGCATACCTGAGCCACCCCAATGCTCATGGGGATAAACCCCAATGACCCGACATCAAATCCCGCCAACATTCCCAGCGGCAGCAGAACAGCAAAGCCCAAGCCGATATTACGCACACCACGGCGTAGGTTATTATTTTCGGCCACGACTTCATCGCCCGGCAGTAAGGCATCCGGCAGTTCGCGCCCGGCTTCTAAGGCTTTCAATATAATCTGCGCCCGCAACTCGGTACGTCGAGCCTTGCTACGATAATGCAAAACGGCCACCACAATCACCACCAGCACGGGTCCGCCAAACAGAAAGATAATACCGAACAAGGGAATTAACATAGAAAAGGCCACATCATTGGAGCTGCGCGCTATGGCCTCTCGAATGGGTGCGGAAAGCTCGGTGTTTTGGCTCGACTGCGCTGCACCATCATTCGGGATCAGTGGTTCGATCCGCACAGGCTGCCCGGTTGGGTAAACGTCGGTGGCCGAAATACCACCCTGTTGATCCGCCACCGCCGGCACACTTTGTAGACCTAAACCGACTACGGCAAATAGAAGCGTCAAGCCATAGCGCACCCTTGCACCAAACCATCTTACCGGGGGTGAAACATGCTGCGACCACATAAATAATTCCTCATCATTAATGTCTTCTCTTTGACGACAGCGGACACCTGTTTAGATTCAAAAAATATTTTTCTTTTTGTTGAATCCAAAACTAGACTGAATCGCATCTTAACGTGGACATTAATCACATTATAGGAAGTTCCATGATCTTTCCCCTTTGGCGACTGCACGTTCTATTTTTGTCCACCTTATTGGTATTTGCCTACCAATCCGCGCTGGCGGATACCTTGCGTCAGGAATACCCCATTGCCGATGTGCGTTCCGTATCAGTCGGCAATGCCGCCCACCTGACCCTTCGACAAGGTGACCGCGAAACATTGTATGTTGAAGCCACGGAAAACGGACTCGCCCGCGTTGAAGTCACCCAACGAGGCGATGAGTTAACGCTGGGCGTCAGCTCAGGCAAGCGCTTTTTCTGGTCTTGGTTCAACCGGAATGCGGACCGCGTACACTTCGTTTTGGAAGTGCGTGATCTGGAACATTTGCACGTATCAGGTGCCGTAGAAGCCTGGGTTGAGGCCATTGATACCGACACCTTTCGCCTACAAGTCAGTGGCGCCAGTGAAGTCAATGTCGGCTTGTTGCAAGCGGAAACGGCGCGCGTACAAGCCTCCGGCGCCAGCCAGGTGACCATTGACCGCCTGCATACGCAAAGCTTGGATGCCGACGCATCCGGCGCCTCACAGATCACCTTAGCCAACGGTGAGCCGATGGCCTTGTTGATCGCTCAGGCCAGCGGGGCCAGCCAAATAGAAGCCCACAACCTGCCCACCACGGAAGCCAATGTCGCCGTGAGTGGTGCCTCAAAGGCACAGGTCCATGCGCTCGAACAACTGAACGTCGAAGCCAGTGGTGCCTCACGCGTGGACTATCTCGGCAACCCGCGCATTCAGCAACGCACGTCAGGCGCGAGTAACGTGCGGGCGGTACGCTGAAATCACCTAGGTAAACGCTATTTTGCCGACACATGCTTGGCTAAAAAGCGGTCCAAGCTGTCGGCAAAGGCCTTTCGGTCGTTTTGATTGAGAGCCGCCGGGCCACCCGTGTGCACACCGCTGGCACGCAGATTCTCCATAAAGTCACGCATGTTGAGGCGTGCCTTTATGTTTTGTGTGGTGTACAGCTCGCCACGCGGGTTTAGGGCATGGCCGCCCTTCTCAATCACTTCGGCCGCCAAGGGAATGTCGGCCGTAATCACCAAATCGCCCGCGTTTAACCGCCGCACGATTTCATTATCGGCCACGTCAAAACCTTGCCCCACTCGCAGGCTATCGATCCACTGCGACGGTGGCGTCTTCATCGGCTGGTTTGCCACCAGCGTCATGGGCACCCCAACGCGCTCCGCCGCCCGGAACAAGATTTCCTTGATTACGCTTGGACAGGCATCGGCGTCGACCCATATTTTCATGGTTGCTTTATTGCTCGTCATGACTGTGCAAACCGCCGCCACAACCATTTTTCTGCTTCTACCAATAGCAGTACCAACACCCCGTACACCAGCATCATGACCCAGTGAGCCAGGCTTATGGGTGCGCTGTAAAACAGCAGGTTCATGATGGGGGTATATACAAAAGCCAGTTGCGCCAACATCATGGCGGCAATGCCGTACCAAATCCACGGATTCGACAACCACGGCAGGTGAAATACACTGCCCCGCAGTGAACGACAGTTCAGCAGAAATACACTTTGCACCACAACGAATAGGGTAACGGCTAAGGTTCGGGCGACGGCTTCCGTTTCGCCTTGCGCTAACGCCCATTGAAAGAGCCCAAACGCACCCAGCAGCAACCAGGTGCTCACGGAGACCACCCGCAGAATCATTTCCCACGTCAGCAGTGGTGCGTCCGGTGATCTAGGCGCGCGGGCCATCAGCCCCGTCTCTTTGGGTTCAAAGGCTAACATTAAGCCAAGAAAAACGGCGGCGGTGGTGTTCAACCACAAGGCTTGCACCGGCAATACCGGCAGGGCGGTGCCGAGCAGAATGGCCACCATGATGACAAAACCCTGCCCCAGGTTGGTCGGCAACACCCAGGTGATGAACTTCACTAGGTTGTCAAAAACGTTACGTCCTTCTTCGACGGCACCGGCTATGGTGGCAAAGTTATCATCCGTCAACACCATGGCCGCCGCTTCTTTCGCCACTTCGGTACCGCCCTTACCCATGGCGATTCCAATATCCGCTTGTTTGAGGGCGGGGGCATCATTCACCCCGTCGCCAGTCATCGCCACGACATGCCGTTTGGCTTGCAGTGCGGTCACCAGTTTTAACTTTTGTTCGGGGGCTACCCGCGCAAAGACCGCCACCTGTTCCACTTCTTGTAAAAGTTCATGGTCGCTCAGGGCGGACAATTGTTGCCCGGTCAATACACGGTGTTCTTGAACGTCTGCTTGAACGTATGAGTGACGGGCGATACCCATTTGCTCGGCGATGGCTTTCGCGGTCAACGTATGATCACCGGTGATCATCTTCACTTGAATGCCCGCTTGCTGGCAGGCATGAACGGCACGTATGGCTTCTGCACGGGGCGGGTCGATCATGGCTTGCAAGCCGACAAAGGTCAGGTCTGGCAGCGTGTCGGTGGCCATTAAATCCACCAGGGTTGGCGCATCGGCAGCAATACGCGCGTGCGCAACCGCCAAGACACGCAGGCCCTGGGTCGCCAAGGCTTCTACTTGCGCCAATACCTGATCTGCGGACAACGGTTGTGTGATTCCATCGGGCGCCATGGCTTGGGTGCACCGCTGCAAAATGCGCTCAACCGAACCTTTAAAAACAACGCGATGTTCATCCTTAGACTCTACATCAAGGTGCCTTGTTGCCATATATTGCTGGTCAGACTCAAAGGGTAGCACATCCACTCGGGGCATCCGTTGGACACAATCCTGCAACGACAAGCCGCCCTTTACCGCCGCCACCAACATAGCCCCTTCGGTCGGGTCACCCTGTATATCCCAAATACCCTCATGCTGTGTCCACTGCGAGTCATTGCAAAGCACACCACCGCTCAATAGGGCTTGCAGCGCCTCGGGCAGCGGCTTCACGACCTTGCCATCGGCGTCACGAATATCGCCTTCCGGCTGATAGCCAGACCCGCTCACACGATAGGTTTGCCCGCCCGCGTACAGGTACTGCACCGTCATTTGGTTTTCCGTAAGGGTGCCTGTTTTGTCGGAACAAATAATGGTGGTTGAGCCAAGGGTTTCGACAGCGGGCAATTTGCGCACAATGGCATGACGTCGTGCCATGCGCCTTACCCCAATCGCCAGTGTTATGGTCACTACCGCGGGCAAACCCTCAGGTATAGCGGCCACAGATAAGGCCACCGCCGCGATAAAGGTATCCACCCAATATTGTCCACGGGCCAACCCAACTGCAAAGGTGAGTGCCGCGAGGGTGAGAATCACCCATAACAAAATTTTGCTGAAGGCCTGAATCTTCTTCGTCAAAGGCGTTTCAAGCGTCACGGCGTTGTTGATTAAGCGCGCGATCTTACCCGTTTCCGTTTGATCACCGGTTGCTATAACAACGCCAGTGGCTTGACCATATGTCACCAGTGTACTGGCAAAAGCCATATTAATGCGGTCGGCCAGCACGGTGTCTTTGGCTAGACTGACGCGTTGTTTTTGTACCGCGACCGATTCTCCGGTCAGCGCAGATTCATCCACCTGAAGATTTCGATTTTCAATCAACCGCACATCCGCTGGCACTTTGTCGCCAGACGCCAACAATACAATATCGCCGGGTACGAGTTCATCGGCCGGTACGGTGTGCTTTTTACCGTTACGCACCACCACCGCATTGGCAGACAACATTTGTCGTAATGAATTTAAGGCTTGCTCTGCCTTGGATTCTTGCAGATAGCCAATCATCGCATTCACCAACACGACGGAAAAAATGACCACCGAATCGATATATTCACGTAATAGGAAAGTAACTGCGGTAGACAACAGTAAAATATAAATCAGCGGATTATGAAGTTGCAGCAAAAAGCGCTTAATGGCTGATGTGGTTTTTTGTGTTGAGATACGGTTAAATCCAAACAAGCGTTGTCGCTCTGCCACATCCTCGGTACTTAAACCGCGGTGATGATGGCTGCGCACTTCCGCCAACACATCTTCCTCGGCCAAGTGGTGCCATAGCGCTTGGGGTAACGGTAAACTCATGATTTCTGCTCAGAACCTTTAATATCAATAAATGCTAACACACATTGTTATGGTAATAGGTGATAGAGATCAAACATCGTTTTCGTTGCCGTCTCGAAAAGCCTACTAGCCATCATTCTTATCTTGCGCTATCGTTTCGTTTTTAATTGCCACTCCCTTTCACTTAACTTGTATTTAACGAGGCCCGTGTGAGTATTTCTGCCTTAGATCAGAAGCTGGACATGTACCGTTCGGAATTAAAACGCTTGGAAGAAGCGCGTACTGCAATTGCAGAAAAAGAAGAGCGTACGCAAAAAATTATTACCGACATGGAAGATGCTTGCAAAGCGTTAGATATCCCCGTTGAAGAGATATTTCGGCGCTTGGAAAAACGTATTGAACGCTGGATTAAATCACGCAGTAACGAAGATGAAGGTATTCACCAACATTTGAAGAGTTATTACGCGCGGGTTATCAGCGAAGGGCATAAAGAAAAGGCTAAGGCGCGTCCGGCAGAACCTAAGTTACCGACCGGCACTTATTTGAACCCTTATACTCAGGAAACGCTGGAGAAGCGGACCCGTACACCGGCTCAGCTCAGTGAATGGGTCAGTATCTACGGCTTAGGAACGGTAGAAACCTGGCGTCGCTGATCGGGCTCCGCGCTCAGCGTGCTTGAAAGCGCAACAGTCGAGTCGTTAGCAGGATACTGGCGGTGGTTAAACCCGCCGTCAGACCAATCCAAAACCCTGGCGCGCCAATCGGTGCATCGGTCAGCCATGGGGTAAAGGTGAGCACATACCCCAAGGGCAAGCAGATCGCCCAGAACGACAACAGCATAATAAACATCGGAATGCGCGTATCACGATAACCGCGCAAAGCGCTGATCGCCGTAACCTGCACCACGTCCGCAATTTGGAAGACCGCACCAAACACCAGCAATTGGGTGGCAACCTGCCGCACGGCCGTATCTTGCGTATACAGACTCGCCAAGAGATCGCGTGAAAAGAAGAGCAGCGGCGCGTAAACCAAGGCGATCCCAAGTGCCAGAACAATCGCACTGCGCCCCAACAAACGGGCTGTGTCCGGTGCCTTAGCACCCACTAAAAAACTGATGCGCAAGGTCAACGCCATGCCCAAACTGAGCGGTACCATAAACAACAACGACACGACGTTTAAAACGATTTGATGTCCCGCCACCACCACAGCCCCCAGCGGGGCCAAAAACAAGGCGATCACGGCAAACATGCTGGCTTCAACAAATATCGTAAAACCGATGGGCACCCCAAGCCGCAGCAAGCGCCCAATGGATGTCCGGCTGGGTTTCGCCCAATCCCGCAACAAATGGAATTGGGCATAAAGCTTACTGCGATTGAGATATAACAGCAGCGCCAACAAGGATACCCACTGCGATATCGCGGTAGCCCAACCACAGCCTACGCCGCCCATGGCGGGCAAGCCAAATTTGCCGTAAATCAAAACATAGTTCAGTGGCAAATTAACCGCCGTGCCCAGCAGGGAAAACGCCATAAAGGTGCGGGTGTGGCCCAAACCGTCGGTCAGGCCGCGCAAAGCGACCAACAGCAACAACGCCGGCACGCCCAGAGAAAACGAGCGCAGATAGCCCTCGGTAATGGAGGCCGTTTGCAGGTCCATTTGCAACAACACCAACACGGGCTTCACATTAAACAGCAACCCGATCATTAACACTGCACAGCCCAAGGCAACATAGATTCCCTGCCAGGTCATGGGCATGATGTGTTCTGACTGGCGAGCCCCGCGATGACCGGAAATCATCGGCTGGAGAGCACTCAATAACCCCATGAAGAACAGAAACAGCGGCGACCACAAGCTGCTCCCAATGCCCACGCCCGCCAAATCACTGGCACTGTAATTACCGGCCATGATGGTATCAATCACGCCATTGGCCATTTGTGCCAACTGCGCAACCAAGATAGGCGCGCCCAATAAAGCCAGCGTTTTCCACTCGGTGAACGTGCGTACTAAGGTGCTTTGCTGAGCTTGCGGAATGGGTTGATGATCCTGATCCAAACGAATACCTAATGCCTGTAGTGGTTCAATAAACTTGGCCATCCAGTCAACCGACCGGACAGGCGGCACACTATACTCCACTCCATGCGAACGGCCAATTATCGTATTAATGGAATGGCCACCATGTGGCACGCATGACAAAATGTGCTCAGTTTTCCCTACCCATGGCCGACAAAGAGCCATAGCGTCTATAATCGTCTGAATTTGGATTTTGAGGTAAGCATGACCACTCGCAATACTGTGCTGTCCCATGGGTTATCGCTAATGGTTGCCTTGTTGCTCAGTAGCGGCGTTTTGGCCGATCGCCACCGGCTACCGGCTGGCACGCTATCTGAACGCTATGTTCCCTTAGAAAATGGCAGCATTATTTATGACTTGGTTACCGAATTGGAGTGGATGCGGTGCAGCGTTGGGCAAACATGGAACACGCAACAACAGCGTTGCTTGGGCACACCATCCAGCATGACATGGGCCGAAGCTCAGGCTATGCGTCGCCCTACCGGCTGGCAGGTACCGAACATAGCCGAATTGCGTTCATTGGTGTACTGCTCCACCAATCAACCGGTGCGCTTTGACCCGATGGAAAATGGGGTGTCCTGTATCGGTGATTACAGCTCTCCCACCATTCTCGCCCAAGCATTCCCGGACACCATAGAAGGGCATTATTGGTCGGCCAGCAACGCCGACGCTCAAGGCTTTGCCGGATGGTATGTTAATTTTTCCAGCGGCACATCCTTATCCAAGCGCATTGATCTGCCCAGTCATGTCCGCTGGGTCCGTAAAGGTTATCCGGTCGAATTACCTGACCCGCCGCCACTGCCGGCTCGGGCCAGCACCCCCACTGCACCAGCTTCAAGTACCGTCACACCGTCTGCACAACCGACCACAGCGCCCCGTCGCCTGAGCCCTGAAGAGCGTTTTACGGTAGCCCAGGAAGGCCACATCGCGCAGGATTTGGAAACCGGTTTGATGTGGCAGCGTTGCAGCCTAGGCCAGCAATGGAACGCGGATGCAGAGCAATGTTCGGGCGATGCCACGACCCTACAATGGGATGAACTAGCGTCCATCAATTCTGACCTAGCGGGTTTTGACGACTGGCGTGTACCCACCGTTACTGAATTGCGCGCCTTGGTTTATTGCTCCACCGGGCAGCCAGCCCGATTGGGTATGCCAGAGAACTTCACCACCTGTGCAGGCAACTACCAACGTCCAACCATCATGGTCGGCCCCTTCGTGAACACAGAACCCACGTGGTATTGGAGCAGCACACCGTTGCGTAACCCCGACTACTCGGCATGGAGTGTGTCGTTCTATTCAGGCTCGGTCTATTATGCCTACAAACACTTTGGCTATCCCGTGCGCTTGGTCAGAGGGCCGTTCGCCGAATAGTTTACCGGCAATAAAAAAGCCCAAGAATCATCTTGGGCTTTTTTGTGACGTACTTACTCGGGGTTAAAACTTAAAACGACCGACTAAGGCTTCTTGTTCGTGTGTTAATGCCGCCAGTTGCTCGAACGTATCGGCATTCCTCGACGCATTGTTAACAACCTGATCCGCCATATCCGCAATCACCACCGTATTATTGGCCACTTCACCCGCCACCACTTTCTGTTCATTGACCGCATTGGCGATGTGATGAATCATTTCCGACATGCGCGCCAATGAACCCAGTATTTCGCCGATGGACTGTCCGGTTTTCTCCGATTCACTGACCACCACCTGCGACTGTTCACGGTTCTGCGACATCAAACCAACGGCCTCTTGCGAACGTGACTGCAAGGCTTCAATCATTTGATAGATTTCTTCGGTCGACTTTTGCGTTTTGCTCGCCAGGTCTCGCACTTCATCGGCAACAACGGCAAAACCTCTGCCCTGCTCACCCGCGCGCGCCGCTTCGATCGCTGCATTCAGTGCCAACAAGTTCGTTTGTTCGGCAATGCCTTTGATCACCGCCAAAATGTTGCCGATGTTTTCGGATTCCTTATTCAGCGCATCGATGACGCCACTGGCTTTTTGCAAATTACCTTCCAAGGTCTGAATAGCTTGTAAGCTGATGTCCATGTTGTGCTGGCCATCACGCGCTTCTTTATTTACTCGATCCACCTCCGCCAAGGTACCGCTAGCACTGTTCGCTACTTCTTGCGTGGCGGACTCCATCTCGGTTACTGCCGTCGCCACCAGGTCGGTTTGCTCTTTTTGCTCGCGCAGTTTTTGGCGACTGGACGCCGTGGTCGTCATCACCTGTTGCGTTACCGCGTTCACTTCCGCCGAGGTTTGCCCAATGCCTTGCAAAATATCCCGCAAATGACGCAAGAGATTATTGATGCCATCGCCAATGGCGGTGAACTCGTCCTGCCCTTTCAAGCGGACTTGGTGGCTCAAATCACCCGCCGAAATCTCTTTCAACACGGTGACGATTTGATTCAGCGGTTTGCGTATGCTGCGAATGAGACCAAAGACAATGAACAGTGCCAACAACAGTGAGACTGCGTAGGTACCGACGATAGCCACCTGCGCTTGCTGGGCATCGCTCGCTAACTCACTTTGCAGCGCATTCGAGCGCTCGGCAATTTGATCGCTCAGGCGCTGCAGTGCGGCCACGCCACCGTTAATGTCGTTGGCAATGGCGGCTTGCAAGCGGTTGGACTCGGCCTGCAACTGCAGGCGTTGGATGTTGAGGGCTAAGGTACCATCGTCAGCGTTAACCGCACGGTCCAATACCGTGACGAAGCGCCCAAGCCGGTCAAACAATACGGTATTGGAATCTTCTAGCCGCTCAATCCTGACTTGAGTATTTTGCAGTTCGCCCTGTAAAAACTCACGCAGCTCAATCAGTTCCTGTACCGAGGTCATGGTATTGCTGTTTGTCACTTCGGTACGTACCAGGTCAATCTTGTCACGCACATATTGCGTATCTGCGCCTATTGCGCTGGCTTCTCGCGTCGTTTGCTGGCTTAGAACTTCCATGACCCGATCGACCACCCGCATTTCATTCGGAAAGGCTAACCACCGTGAAGCTTCGCCTTGAACTTCGGCAAAGTAGGCGTCATCCGCAGCCAACAGTTCAGAACGAATGGCCAGCTGCCGTTCACCAAGCTCAATCAGCGATTGCAGCAGACCATTGGCTTGATTCAATTCATTTTGCAGTGCATCCATGCCGTCGGTCTGGGCCACGAGCGTATCCAGTAATAAACCATATTGCTCGACTTCGCGTGCAAACTCCGCCTCATAAACCGTCAACAGCTCAACGTTTTGTTCGCTGGCGTGTTGGGCCACGGCTTTGTTGATGTTCTGCGCCGTAATCATCAAGGCATAGCCTGACTGCAGTTGGGGCAACACGTCACCCGTAATTTCCGACATACTGCGTTGCATGGTTTGCTGGCTGCGCAGTGCAGCCACGCCGATCACCGTCATTAAAACCAACAACAAGAGAAAACCGAGACCCGTACGCCGTACTACGGTCATTTTCATAACGTACACTCCACTTGAGTCAACACCAACGAAGGACCATTTCAGCCATCTTAACCGATTAAGAAACAATAAAGATTTCAGCAGCGTTAGAGAATGAAAATGGCTTTTTACGTCGTTTTTGTTTTTGTTTGTCGTTTTACGGCGCACCCATGGCTCGCCGTACGTTGACAATATAGTCCATTCCAGGCCAAAGCAGAAACTTTTCTACGACAGATTTATGTCATCATTCGGTAATCCAGCGCCTGATGTTGTATCGTATTCAGACAAAACAAACGCCATGCGGTGATCTTATGATGTCAAATGAAGCCCAGAAAGTTCGTGATACGCTCATTGAACGAGGTCTTGAGACGCCCCTACTACCTAATCAACTGGACCGGGATGCAAAATATGAGCGCATTCGTGGCTTAATGACTGAAGTGGTAAGCACCTTAGGTTTAGACTTGAACGACGACAGTTTGGCCGAGACGCCCCATCGCATCGCCAAGATGTACGTTGATGAAATTTTCGCTGGGCTGGATTACGCCAACTTCCCCAAGATGTCGTTGATTGAGAACAAAATGGGTGTCGAGGAAATGGTGAAGGTGAAGGACATCAGCGTCATCAGCACCTGCGAACACCACTTTGTGACCATCGACGGACGGGCGAGAGTTGCCTACATCCCCGCCGACAAAGTCATTGGCCTGTCAAAAATTAACCGCATCGTGCGTTTTTTTGCCCAGCGCCCGCAAGTGCAAGAACGGTTAACGCAGCAAGTGTTGGTCGCCTTGCAAACGCTGCTTGAAACCGACAATGTTGCTGTGAGCATAGAAGCCACACACTATTGCGTGAAATCGCGCGGCATTATGGACGCCAACTCAACCACGGAAACCACTGCGTTGGGTGGTATATTCAAGACCAATGCCACCACGCGCAATGAGTTCTTGAATTGATGTGACCACTGCAACACCACCGTTCCACTGCAAACAATTTACCGTTCAGCATGACCGTTGTGCAATGAAAGTGGGTACGGACGCCTTGCTCCTTGGTGCATGGGCTGAAGTGCCCGAACTCGGCGCGGTGCTGGATATCGGTGCAGGCAGTGGGATTCTGAGCTTGATGGTGGCGCAACGTACCTCGGGTTCCGTTGCCATCACCGGTATAGAGCTTGATCAAGACGCCACCCAACAAGCCGCAGACAATGCGGCACAGAGTCCATGGCAGGAGCGCATAGCGTTCCTGCAAGGCGACGTGCTCTCGTGGCAAGCCCCCAGTCGCTATGACATGATTATCTCTAACCCACCGTTTTTCAGCGACAGCTTGGGTTCACCGAAAGCCGCTCGGCAACAGGCCCGTCATGCCGACAGCTTGCCTTTCCACGCAATGATTAAACGAGTGACGGAGTGGCTGACACCTAACGGGCAATTCAGTTTTATCTTGCCTGTTTCGAGTGCGCAACAGCTCATTGCTTTAGCGGAACCCTTAGGTTGGCATGTACGACGCCACTGTGCAGTGCAATCAACGCCAGACAAAACCGCGCATCGTTGGATGGTCAGTTTAGTGCGCCAGGCCTGTGCCACCGACGTTACGACCTTAACCATCAAAGATGCCACCCATGCGTACAGCGCGGAGTACCGAGCCCTACTGCGAGATTTTTATCTTCGCTTCTAAACCAACGACCTTCCTGCGGTTATTAAGAGCCGAGCCCGACCTTCCTTACGGCCAATACTCATACGCAACAAAAAACCCGATACGCTTTCGCATATCGGGTTCTCTAATTGGTAGCGGGAGCTGGATTTGAACCAACGACCTTCGGGTTATGAGCCCGACGAGCTACCAGACTGCTCCATCCCGCATCAAACTGTTTTGCCCCTTCTGGTGGGTGCTTGGCTCTGAATCTCAGTGCCGCGCTGCAATGTGGGCGTATACTAATGTCGACTCTGCATCTTGTCAATAACCCTTTGAATTTATTTGGAAAATAATTCTATCCACGCTTTTGTGGTCCATCCTTTTAAACCGAAGCCTGAACAGAAATCACCTCATGCCCGCCAACATAAGGTAAACTTGACACCCGGTTACAGCCACGCTGAAATGTTCGGCGTTACACCCCATTTGCAATAGCAGGCATTTGATGCGTTTCCAACCGTTAAAAGGCTCCAATTTAACCACTGTCCGAGGTATCAACGAACGCTTGGTGTTGCACTTGTTGCGCGTTCACGAGCGCCTGACCAAAGCGGAAGCCACGCGCATAACCGGACTCTCGGCCAACGCCATTTCCGTTATTTTTCGCGCACTGGAAGAAGAAGGTCTTTTGCTGCGTGGCTCGCCAAACAGAGGCCGCATTGGCCAACCCTCGGTGCCCATGATGCTGAACCCCGACGCTCGACACTACATCGGGTTTAAAATTGGGCGACGTTCGTTCGATTTAGTGGTGGTGAATTTCGTCGGCAAGGTTCTGGTCAGCAAAACCGAAGCGCACCTTTACCCAACCCCTGATAACACCTTGAAGTTTCTTGCCGAGAATCTGCCTCCGTTGCTGGCCTCGGCCGGTAAAACCGAAAATGATATCGCTGCATTGAACATCGCAACGCCGTTTGAACTCTGGAGCTGGACCGACGACTTCGGTGCGCCAGTGGAGGACATGGCGGCGTGGCGCTCTTTCGATGTGAAGAAAACATTGATGAGTCAATATCCATGGCCCATTAAAATTGAAAATGACGGCACTGCGGCTTGTCGCGGTGAATTGGTGTTTGGTCCACCGCACGACTCCCAAGACTTTGTTTACTTCTTTGTGGGCACCTTCATTGGCGGCGGCTTGGTATTGAACGGCAGTGTATTTCCGGGACGACGAGGCAGTGCGGGGGGCTTTGGCCCGCTGAGAATTCCAGACGAGCCAGGCGGCGATCGCTTGGTAGATCATGCGTCCCTGGTCGTTTTGGAACACATGGTCGCCGCGCGCGACCCGGAACTTGCCATGACCATCTATACGGAAGACTGCGATTGGGATGCGCTTGAGCCGGAACTCACGCAATGGATACAGCGTTCAGGCCGGAGCTTGGCGCACGCCATCATTTCTGCGCTTGCGGTGATTGATTTTGAGGTGGTGGTCCTCGATGGCGCATTCCCAGATATCATCCGCAAACGCCTCGTGAAGGAAATCAATCAACGCCTTGATCAATTGGATCAACAAGGGGTTGTGCGCCCTGGAATAATGCCCGGTAACTTTGGCAGCCTGGCGCGTGCGGTAGGCGCCGCAGCCTATCAAATTTCCACAGAATACATGATCGACCAAAACACCTTGCTGCGCGAAACCCCATCGACCATCTTTAAATCCTAGTAGGCATGTTTAGTCCAGCGTTAGGTCAGCATGGATGCTGTCTTGAATCACCAATTCTGCGTTAAGTAAATCATTGTCTTGAGCTTTAAGCTCCGCATCCTGTGCCGAGAAACCGAACCCTATCCATCGATTCAATAAACGCTCCTTTAATACCGGAAGGGGAGTATGCAAAAATACGGTGGCATCAAAGCACTGGCTGATCTCTCGCCATACCGGCGCATCCAACAAAAGGTAGTTCCCTTCCACAATGACAATGGGAATATCCCTCCGTAACGTCCCCGCTTTCGGCAAGGAGCGATCTTGTTCACGATCAAACAACGGATAATACAGTGTTCCCGTTTGCTGCCTCACCTGCTTCAGCAGGGACAACAAACCGGGTGCATCAAAGGTATTTGGTGCACCTTTGCGATTCAGCAACCCGTACTCACGCAGTATGTGATTGTCCAAATGAAACCCGTCCATGGGCAGCAGCGCCGCGGCATAGGCTGGATCCTGCCGCGAATTCAAATGATGAACAACCACGTCGGCCAAAGTTGATTTACCGGACCCCGGCGGCCCGGCTATCGCCAGCATAAGACGTTGTCCCGGTATCAGACGCGACTCAACAAGCTGCACGACCTTGGCGACTTTTGCATTAACACTCATCATGTTCACGCCGCCGAACGTTCTGTATCAGGTTCTTTTGCGCCCGTCATCAAAGCCACCGCATCGCTCATCGTATAGTCTTTGGGATCAATGACGCACAACCGCTTACCTAAGCGGTGAATATGCACTCGATCCGCTACTTCAAAAACATGGGGCATGTTGTGGCTGATCAGTACGATCGGAATACCGCGCGCTTTGACTTCGACAATGAGTTCCAGAACCCGGCGGCTCTCCTTAACACCTAAGGCCGCCGTCGGTTCATCCAGAATAATAACGCGCGAACCAAAAGCCGCCGCACGGGCCACGGCAACACCTTGGCGCTGCCCACCCGACAAAGTCTCCACCGGCTGACGAATATTTTGAATGGTCATTAAACCCAATTCGTTTAATTTCTCCCGGGCAAATTTTTCCATCGCCGGCCGGTCGAGCTGACGCAACACCTGCCCCATAAAGCCCGGCCGCCGCAACTCCCGCCCCATAAACATATTGTCGGCGATCGACAAGGCCGGTGACATCGCGAGTTGTTGATACACGGTCTCTATGCCCTGTTTTCGGGCATCTATGGGTGAGCCGAACTGTATTTTTTGCCCGGCTAAGAACAGCTCACCGGAATCCGGTGTGATGGCACCGGATAACGTTTTAATTAGCGTCGATTTCCCTGCCCCGTTATCACCAATAACGGCTAAGATTTCGCCAGGCAACAGGTCAAAATCACAATGATCCAACGCCATCACACGACCGAAAGACTTGACCAGATTCTTTGCTTCCAAAATAGGGGATACGTTTTTCATTATACTGATACCCTTCTAATCCATTGGTCCACCGCAACCGCACAGATGATCAAGACGCCAATCAGAAGATACGTCCACTGCGCATCGGCCCCCAATAACCGCAGTCCAAGGGTAAAGACACCCACAATCAACGCGCCATACAACGCCCCCATAATGGATCCCCGACCACCGAACAGCGAGATTCCGCCAATCACTACCGCCGTAATGGACTCGATATTGGACAACTGACCGGCGGTAGGCGAAACCGAACCAATACGCCCAATCAAGGCCCAACCGGCAAACGCACAAATCAGCCCGGACAACATGTAAACAGACAGCAACACACGCCCCGTTTTAACACCCGACAACTCGGCCGCATCAATATCATCACCCACAGCATAGACATGGCGCCCCCATGCCGTGTGTTTTAGTGCATAGGCCAAGCCAACGATAAGGAGCACCATGAATATGACGCCAAAGGTGAAAACCGCTCCACCGATACTGAATTTGGTACCAAAGAATTGCAGTAAGGGGGCTTCTGTTTCAATGATTTGCGCACGAATGGTTTCATTGCCGGAATACAGGAAGTTGGTGGCCAACACGATTTGCCACATGCCTAAGGTGACAATAAAAGGTGGTAATTTCATGCGCGACACCAACAGGCCACTGACCGCACCACACGCCATACCACAGATCAGACCGCAGATAATACTGATAGGAACCGGTATCCCATAACGGAACGTAAACTGACCCATAACGACCGACGACAGTACCATGATGGCCCCCACCGACAAGTCAATGCCCTTCGTCAAAATAATCAGGCTCTGCGCGGCAGCGATGATGCCGACGATCTGAACCTGCTGCAGAATCAATGTCAGCGCAAAAGGTGAAAAGAACCGCTCGCCCAAGACCAAACCAAACACACCGACCGACATTAGCAGGACAATCAACGGCACCATGGACGGGTTAGAATGCAACAGGTGTTGCAGTCGAGACAGGAAGCCGGTAGATGCTGGCGCAAAAGCGGGCAAAGCAATATCCGCCGTGGGTTCGGGTGCAATCTTCTCAAATGAATTGTTTCTATCAGTCATGGTAATCCTCAAGGCGGAAAACGTCGTCTGTTCAACTGTGGGGGTCTAAAACAGCCCGCCTTGTCATTGCAAGCCGGGCCGTGCAGACCTACCAAGCCTAGCAGGCTTGGCAGGTTCGGTGGCGTTAGCCCCAGCAGCGATTTAAACCTTCACGAACAGAAATAGACTCTACCCCTGAAGCCGCATCATCGGTAACCAGTGAAACACCGGTATCGAAGAAGTCTTTACCCGGTGTTGGATCCGGTTTCACGCCATCTTCCGCCCAACGCTTAATTGCTTCCATACCCAAGGAGGCCATCGACAACGGATACTGTTGTGCTGTCGCCCCGATGACGCCATCCTGAATGTCAGCCACGCCCGAGCAACTGCCGTCAACCGACACAATCAACACGTCATTTTCACGGTTAATGGCCCGTAAAGCCTGATAGGCGCCCGCAGCGGCTGGCTCGTTGATGGTGTATACCACGTTGATCATTGGGTCCTGTGCCAAGAGGTTTTCCATCGCGCGACGGCCGCCTTCTTCGTTACCATCGGACACATCGTGGCCCACAATCCGCGAATCGGTTTCATCGCCCCAGCGATTGGGATTGCCGACATCAATACCGAAACCGGTCAAGAAGCCTTGATTTCGCAGCACGCCCACAGAAGGCTGACTGACGTTAATGTTCAACAGACCGATGCGCGCGTTCCGGGCGTCATTGCCGAGCCGAGCGGCCGCCCAAGCACCAATTAATTCACCGGCCCGGAAGTTGTCAGTTGCGAATGTCGCATCGGCTGCATTGGCAGGATCCAGCGGTGTATCCAAGGCGATCACCAGCAGCCCCGCATCACGTGCCTGCTCTACTGCCGAGACGATGGATGAAGTGTCAGACGCCGTCAGCAAGATACCGTCTGCGCCATCAGCAATGCAGGTTTCAATCGCTTGCACCTGAGTTTCATGGTCGCCATCGATGCGGCCAGCATAGGATCTGAGCTGCATACCCAGTTCTTGCGCTTTTGCTTCTGCCCCTTCGCGCATTTTTACAAAGAATGGATTGGTGTCCGTTTTAGTGATTAGACATGCACTGGCGGTGTGGTCATTGGCTAGAGCAGCCCCTGAAAAAAGGGTACCTGCGATTAGAGTTGCGACGCCTGTTTTGAGCCTCGTCATGGTCTTCCTCCGGTTGCGATATTGTATTTATTTTTAACTACTTCATTTGTAGGTATTTATTATTGTGAGCTGATTGGTCGCCTAAGAACTCCTAGCAAACTGCTGAGAAGATTCAGTCGATTCCGGCATCAACAGGTTTTGATCATACGGAGCAGGCTTCGCTTGTCAATAATTTCTTTTGAATGAATTAATAATTCAACCTTGTCATCCCAAGCATGCAAACAACGAAAACCCTGCTCCTAGTTCAGAAACACGTCGCAAGGAATCCGCTAAATTTATGATTTATTTAAAAAAATAATGCAGCACCGCGCGGCGAATGCGCTCATGAAAGTCTTGATAATGGTCGGGCGGGCAATAGCCGGGTAACAGCAACCATTGTTCCAACGCATCTTGCATGGCCTGTTCGGTATTATGCTGACCCATCCCCTCCGCTAGGCGCTCGACCTGAATCTCCATCCTAAGAGCCGTATCGCTTTCCGGGCTGCTGATACCTACTAAAATCTCCATCAATACACAGTGTCGATGATGCAGATGCAGGTTGCTCTCTGCATTAGCATGCGCAGCGTCACTTGTGTGTAAGGCTTGCACACGGGGCAATATCCGTGCCGCAACCTTAGGCAGGTCGGCCACGTCGGTCCATGCCGTGCGCTGCTCGGTGTTGACCGTTACCTCTTTACCCTGCCACGCGTGATGCTCGGACTCAGCCAACTCGGCCAAACGCTCGAACAAGGCATCCCAACGGGCAATTTCAGCCGTTTGACGACGCCGTTGCCGCGCATGTTTCAAGGCATCCACCGCTTGCGTAAATTGAGCTTTCAGCCCGGGTGCCTGCGCTTTGGGTAGCGGTGCACAATTCGCAAATTCCGCTTCCCATTCTGACAACTGCTGAAGCGCGATGGCGACCGTTTTTTCATCCCCTTGCGCCGCTTGTTCCACCCGCTTAATCAGCTCTTCTGCGGCACGTACATGGTGTTCCATACGGGCTGAGGCAGCGTTTTGCTGGACATTCCGACGCTCGAATACCTCATCACAAATACTTCGAAAACTCAGCCAAAGGCGACGATCATCTTGTCGATGAGTCCGCCCGGCGTTTTTCCATGCCTGCTGCAAGCGCTTTAGCTCTTCCGTCGCACGGCGTAAATCGGGTTCTTCGCGCAGGGCTTCAGCGGCGGCGATGATCTGCTCACGCTCGGACTTGTTGCGCTCAAATTCGAGGTCTAACTGCTTACGAATACGCTCAACTATTTCACGGTAATCGCGCTCGGTTGTTCTGAAATCCTGTGGTTTTACCGGTGTGTAGTGACGCCAGTCCCGGCCTGCCAAACGCAATACTTTTTCTACTTCGGCCCAATCCGGGTTATGCCAGTCATTGGTTTCTGCGTACTGCGTCAATTGACCAATCAGCTCACAACGCTTGCTGGCGTTGAGTGCCATCAGTTTGTCTTGTTCGGCGAAATATTCTTTGCACGGGGCAAAGGCTTCATCCGCCAACGCATGGAATTGTTCCCACAAGGTTTGGTGTTGCCCACCATCACCGCGCGACAAAGCGCGCCATTCATTTTGCAATTGTTGCACCGCATCCGCTTTATCCTTCGGGTGCATGGAACGCTCGATCAGGGCCTGCATTTGCTCAATCAGGGCCTGCTTCTTTGGCAATACCGCAAACGATTGCCAGTCACCGAGCTGCTCTAATTCCGCCAAGAAATCAGCCACCTCTTGATGCAAGGCATCATGACCCGTCGGCACCTCTATCAAGGCTTCTTCTACGCTGTGCCAAATGCCCCGTGCTTGCCGTAAATGTCCCGCACGAATGGCTCCGCGACCACGCCGCAACAGCCCACGCACCTT
Organism: Salinispirillum marinum; assembly: GCF_042650105.1. NCBI lineage: Bacteria > Pseudomonadati > Pseudomonadota > Gammaproteobacteria > Oceanospirillales > Saccharospirillaceae > Salinispirillum > Salinispirillum marinum. Next base: position 467,877 of record NZ_JBHSAL010000001.1, read on the forward strand.
GCGCACCGCTTGCACTTCCGCTTCGTGATGTTCGGCCTGCAAAGCAGCCACCGTACCTAATTTCGCCGCCACTTGGGTGACACTTTCGGGCCACTCGCCGGGCTCTTGCTGGTGTTTTTGCAGGGGCTCCAGCAGTGCACGCAATGCCGCTAGGGCCGCGGCATCATCATCTTCAGCGGACGCCAGCGCTGCACTCATGCCACCCCAGCGGGCGGTCATATCGTGTAAGCGCTGCAACGTTTGTTCTACCCATTGACTGGTTTTCTGCACATCGGCATTCATCGCGGGTGCTACTTGCAGCCGTTCTATAGCGGCCCGGTGCGCTTGTCGTGCTTTTTCCAGCCACGTTTGGCTGGTGGCCCAATCGTCGGGCAATAAGCGGCCATCTTCTAAATACAGGGCCAACTGGCGACGCATCATTGTGGTGGTGTCGGCCAATACCCGCAGCGCCTCTTGCGTAGCGTTCTGCTGTTCATCCGCCGCTTGCTGTGCCAACGCCTCAGCCGCTTGCTCGTTTTCTATGCGTGTTTGAACTTGCTGAATGATGGGGTCAAAAATGGCCTGTTCATCAGTATTCGGCTCTAATTCCGCCAATTGTTGTTGCTGATGTAGAAACTTACCCTCTAACAAGGGGTCATAGGGACTGTGCACCAAGCGCTGCAAATTTTCTTGCAGGCGCGCCAACTGGGCTTGCCGTTCTTCGAGGGCGCGCCGCTCGGCGCGGGCTTCTGCCAAACGGGCCTTCACAATTTTATACAGGCCGTTGTCGTGCCCTTTTGCCGCTCTTTGCACTTGCTGCAAGGCTTCTTCATCTTGCAAAAAGGCCGCGGCCAGATGACGTTCAGGGGCTCGCGCGGCCTGCAACGCCAACTGCAACACCACGGCCTCGGGCTGCTCGGTCAACCACTGTGTTGCTCGCTCTGGCTGGCTTTCAAACAGCAAACCAAAACGTTGCTCTACCGTGAGACTGGCCAGTTTTCCATCATCCATTCGGTGGTGTAGTAAGGCATCAATAAGAATGGCGCGAGCCGCCTCGGAAATGATCGGATTCGGGTGCGCAAAGGCTTGCAGTGCAAAATCGACATCCCCCAAATGCGCCAATGCAGCGGCACGCACATCCGGGTCAGCTTGGCGTGCCAGTTGTTCCAGTCGAGCACGGTCGGCGTGCGTCGACAACGCTCGGACTTGCTCAACCGTCATGACTTCCTGGCGCTTAAACAGCTTTTTCAGCACAACAAAACCCTCTTAATGTTTACACCCACCGATCGGCGGGTTAGTGTGCCATTAAACGGTAACGAACCGCTACACTATGTCTGCATCCAGCTTTCTTTGGTACGACTTTGAAACCTTCGGTCAACACCCACGGCAGGACAAACCCAGCCAATTTGCCGCGTTACGTACCGATGCGGAATTAAACATCATCGGCGAGCCGATGAACTGGCTTTGTCAGCCGCTGCCGGACTTGGTCCCATCTCCGGACGCGTGCTTGATTACGGGCCTCACCCCACAATACTGCCAAGAACACGGCATGCCGGAACCCGAATTTGCACAACGTATTTTGCATGCCATGAGTCAACCCAATACCTGCAGCGCCGGGTTTAACTCCATTCGCTTTGACGACGAAGTGAGCCGCTTTCTATTTTATCGCAATTTATTACCCGTTTATGACCGCGAGTGGCGGCAAGGCAACAGCCGCTGGGACTTACTGGATGTCGTGCGGTTTACCTACGCTTTGCGCCCGGACGGCATTAACTGGCCCCGCAAGGAAGACGGCAGCCCCAGCTTTCGCCTCGAAGAACTTAGTCAGGCGAATGGGCTGGAACATACGCAAGCCCACGATGCCCTGTCCGATGTGCGCGCCACCATTGGTATGGCACAGTTAATTAAGCGCACCCAACCGAAGCTTTTTTCTTGGGCCCTCCAATGCCGGGATAAAACCTTCGTGAAAAGCCAAATTCCTGTGTTACGGCATCAGCCCTTTGTGCATGTCTCAGGCATGATACCGGCAAGCCAAGGTTGCATAACGGTGCTGGTGCCGTTGGACTTTCACCCTACCAACAAAAATGAAATCCTGTGCTTTGACTTACGCTCGGACCCGGCCGAGCTGGCTGAACTTTCAGCCGATGAAATGCGTTACCGACTCTATACCCCCAGTGCCGAGCTGGGCGAAACGCCACGATTAGCGATTAAATCGGTGCATGTAAACAAATGTCCGATGGCAGGGCCCATCAGCTTGTTCACCGATGAGGTTGCGGCTCGACACGGCATTGATCGACGCGTGTTCGAGCGCCACTTGGCGAATTTACCACCACTCGCCACCGTATTGCCTAATCTACACACCGCCATGCACCGGGAACACCAACCTGCGGATGCCGAACAAGCCCTGTACGACGGATTCATCAACGACCGTGATCGTGATATGGCTGGGGCCGTATACGGCACACCAGCCGCAGAATGGCCACATTTGCCCATGCCCAAAGACCAGCGTTTGCAAGCCTTGGTGCAACGCTTCGTAGCACGACACCGGGGCGATGTTTTACCGAAGTTACCTGACAACTGGCAGAGGACTTGGGAACAGTATCTCAGCGCAGCCCTGACCCAAACGGATGTTGGCAGTGCCTTAAACATCGAAGGCGCTCGGCAACGCGTGCGCGCGTTACAATCCGAGCACCCGGAAAACGCCGTATTGCAGGCTGTGGATGACTTTCTAACCGAACAGGAAGCCCGGTTGACCGCGTTGACTCGCGGCGTTTAAGGCTGGTTCTAGGCCCTTCATGGTGTAGAATGTGCCGCACAAAACCCTACCTAGACTATAACGACTCGGAGCCTAGCATGACCACAATACGTCAGGCCGACCTAATTGACAGCGTTGCCGATGCCCTGCAATTCATTTCGTACTATCACCCGGTAGATTTTATCAAGGCGGTAAACGAAGCGTATGAGCGCGAAGAATCACCCGCAGCTAAGGACGCTATGGCACAGATCCTGATCAACAGCCGGATGTGTGCTCAAGGTCACCGCCCGATTTGTCAGGACACCGGTATCGTCACCGTATTTTTAAACATTGGTATGAATGTGCAGTGGGCCGACGCCACCATGAGCGTGGAAGACATGGTGAACGAAGGGGTACGGCGGGCTTATCTGCACCCGGACAATATTCTCCGCGCATCCATTTTGGATGACCCCGACGGCGCCCGTCGTAATACCAAGGACAACACACCCGCCATCATTCATACCCGGTTAGTACCCGGTGATACCGTTGATGTTCATGTGGCCGCTAAAGGCGGTGGCAGTGAAGCTAAGTCCAAGTTCGCCATGCTCAACCCCTCCGATTCAGTCGTGGATTGGGTGCTGGAACAAATTCCAAAAATGGGCGCTGGCTGGTGCCCGCCAGGGATGATCGGTATTGGTATCGGTGGTACGGCCGAGAAAGCGATGATGCTGGCCAAAGAAGCCCTGTTGGAGCCCATTGATATTCAAGACTTGCAGGCCCGCGGTGCCAGTAATCGCAGCGAAACACTGCGTTTGGAGCTGTTTGATAAAATCAACCAATTGGGCATTGGCGCGCAAGGCTTGGGCGGCTTGACCACGGTGCTGGATGTCAAGGTGAAAGACTATCCAACCCACGCCGCCAATAAGCCGGTTGCTATTATCCCCAACTGTGCGGCGACGCGGCATACGCATTTCGTTTTGGATGGCTCCGGCCCGGCGGAACTGGAACCGCCAAAACTGTCCGACTGGCCGGAAATTACTTGGGAAGCGGGCCCGAACGCGCGTCGGGTAAATCTGGACACCGTTACGCCAGAAGAGGTGAAGACCTGGAAAACCGGCGAAACCTTGTTGTTATCCGGCAAAATGCTGACCGGCCGCGACGCGGCGCACAAGCGCATGGTCGATATGATCAACAAAGGTGAGTCTTTGCCGGTTGATCTGCGCAATCGCTTCATATACTACGTTGGCCCGGTTGACCCCATCGGTGACGAAGTCGTCGGCCCGGCAGGTCCAACAACCGCGACCCGAATGGACAAATTTACCGAAACCGTCTTGGATAAAACCGGATTGCTGGGCATGATAGGCAAAGCGGAACGTGGCCCGGCCGGACTCGATGCCATCAAAAAGCATTCGGCGGTCTATCTAATGGCCGTAGGCGGGGCAGCGTACCTGGTGTCGAAAGCCATCAAATCGTCGAAATGCCTAGCGTTCGAGGACTTGGGTATGGAAGCGATCTACGAGTTCGAGGTCGAAGAAATGCCGGTGACGGTGGCGGTGGATGCGCAGGGTGAGTCGGTGCATATTTCCGGGCCAGCACAGTGGGCCAACATCATTAAATCTAAAGCGGTATAGGGCAACATTATGACCAGTGCGTCGTCTCGCCGACACAAAATGTATCAACCGATGTTCTTTATTCTGGTGGCCTTGGTGAATGCAGCCGTGGTTGGCTGGACCATCAGCCTCCAATTATTGCCCATCTGGTTGATGATCATTTTGGCCATAACGGCGGTGGCGACCCTGGTCATGGGTGCGGGATTCCTGCTCTCGATGAATATGCAGTTTGGTGATGTGCTTCGACATCAAGGCAACCTCAACCGGCGCATTCAGGAAGCACACTTAGAACAGGAACGCTTAACTTACGAAGTGAGCCGCAGCGCGAAGATCCGCCGTAATATGCAACGCAGCCATGACGATCAGAGTCGCGCCATGCTGAAAGTGGCCGATGTGCTGAATGTGATTACCACCGAAGTGCAAATATCGGCCGCGACCATGGACTTGGACCGTCAGATGGCCAGCAAGCTGGATTATCTGACCCAGATTTCCGCCGACTTGATGGAATTGTTGCAACTGGAATTGGAGCACAACAACGCCGAAAAGGACGACTTCCTCGTCGTGGACGCTTGCCGCCGTGTGATTCGATCGCTTCAGGTCTCCGGAGTTTTGGGCGAAAAGTTTATCCTGGAAACCGATGATCAGGATGCGCGCGGCGTGATGTCACGCAAAATTTTTGAATCCTTGATCCAGCGCGCTTTAATCGGCCTTGCACCATTCGCGGCGCAACAACGCATGGATGGTCGACTGGTCAGTTTTATCCATGGCGACTTAGGTGATTGTATTCAAATCACCATAGCAGCGCATGGGCAAGGTATCACCGATGAGGACGCCAAGTCGTGGTTTACTCAATTCCAACTGCATTACGGGAATAATGGTGAACTTTTGGGCCCCGGCCTTGGCATGATGATTGTGGCCCGTTATACGGAGACCTTAGGCGGCCAAGTCAGCATTGAAAGCCAGCTTGAGCAACGGCTTACCTTGTCTATGATCATTCCGTTAAACGCTGAAACAACGGTGATCCCAGAGGGCATTTAATACGTCCGCCGCGCTTCATCCATAGCTCTGCTCGGCGGCATTGACGCGTCTCCTCGACACATCCAATGCCGCATGCGCATCACCAGAGCGATGAACCGGCAGGTAAACGTCGGTTGCGATCATAATCTTCCTGCCACTGCGCACCGATTTCGTACACCGTGAACTGCCGGGCAACGCCTTCCAACAACCACTGCCGCATAAAATACTGCCACCCTTCGATGCTGGTGCCTTCCAGGATCAACGCGCGCTCCAAGCGTCCATTAAAGTGGGCTCGTTGCTCGCTGATGTCCTGCCAAAAATACTGATTCGCCAAGGTGATTGATTCAGCAGGTGCCCGATAAAGTGCCGCACGCTGCTGCGTACTTTGCTGAAAAACGGCCACAGGGAATTGCGCTACGGCATTCCTGAGTTCCGCCCATATCGTATTCAAATACAGCCCCAACAGTGCGGGGTCTTGTTCCGAGCTTGCCAATTCCACCTGCAATGCAGGAATTCCGGTTGGTCGAACCAGTTGCACCTGTACCGTTCCGGTAAACTGCTGACGCCGGGCGATACCTTCTAAGGTTTCTTGCAACCATGGCAATGCCCACTCGGCCAATACCGTACTGCGGACATCATTCTGTGGAATTTGCAGTATTCGCACGACACGCGACGCATCACCCGGCACCTCTACTTCCGCTACTTGATGCCGTGTCGGCAATGGTTCAGGTGCCGCCACCTCTGCGGGACTAGCGACAACATCCGTTTCCCGCCATGGCGTTACTAATCCGCTGGCACGCGCGCGATCAACACGACCAGAAAGCAGAACGGTTAAGGGGTATTCGGACAAGCTCTCCGGCACCTGCAAAGGTGTTAATTCGGCTCGTGCTTGCATGAGTCGATGGGCGACAACCATAGACTCTGCAGGCTCCGTAAGCTCGGGGGCAAGGCGATCCAGCGTACTGCGCCACTCAATTGCCCAAGCTTCAACGACTGACCACGTGTCCGTAAACGACCACACAATACCTTGTTCATCCACCGAAACACGCAATCCCTGGCCACTGTCCGGTTGTCCATGCTGGGACCACTGCGTCGTAGCCGTCCACCAAGCGGGCGTCTGTTCCGCCCATTGTTGCCACCGGGCCTGCACTTCTGGATGATGCCCTATTGGCAAATGCACGCGCACCGTCATATTGGCCAGCGCCGTATCAAATTGATTGTCGGCATAGTGCCATACCGTCAACGCCTCACTGTCCAGCAGCAACTCCGGCTGCCAACCCAGCAACTCAAAAGTATTCGGTATAAAAGGGATGTCGGCTACGGGATAACTGGGCCGAACTTGCGGCAGTGAAAGTGTCAAGGCGCGCTGCGCATAGCCTTGCATGACCGGCTCTACGCGCCAGTTATAATTGCCGGCACCGGGGCCAGACTCCAACAGAACAAACAGACTGGGGTCTAAATTTAATTCCGTGATTGCCAGCTCACCGGCAATCCGGCCGTCACCGGCCATGCGGCGGATCAGTTCGTTGGCATTTGGACCATTTTGCAACTGTGCCAGGAAGCGGGATGCCGTACTATAAATAATGGCTTCATTCGCGCGCCCGTCCGCCGTAGGCGTTAAGCGCAGCGCAAAATATTCATCGTTGTAGTGCGCCTCTATGTGCGTGATCAAACCGTTGCTGACCAATCGCTCCGCCAGCCCGCCCGCATAGTGCGCCTCTGCCCAGCGCACCAATTCATTGGCTTCTGCGCGCTGTTCCGTCGCCAGTCGCCACGGGTAGAGCAATAGCATTTGGGGCGCTAAATCCAGTTCTCGGGCACGTACAATCTGCGGCTCACGCAATTGCTCCTGCATCGGACTGAACGCATATTGTTCAGCATCAGGCAAGGCGGTTCCGGCGCGCAGTTCTTCAAATTCTGGTAGAGCAGCACGTAAATCCGCCATGGCAAGGGGGGCGCGCAATGTAATGTCAAACAAGTTCGCACTGAGTTTTTCACTGGCCCGTTGCGCAACCAATCGGGCCACGCCTTCATCGCTGATGCCTTCCCAACCGTCTAATGACCGGGCAACGGGCCCCGGTGCTAAAAACCGATCGAGCACATAGTCGTCCAACAGACGTTGCTCGGTGGGGCGCAAAAAGTCGTACGCGGGTGACTGGGCAGGCAATTGATGACGCGCATTGACGATGACCGGGAAAGGCAATTCCGGGCTATGGAGCAGGCGCGCCATGCGCTGAACTTCGGCCAAAAACACACTGGGACTGGCTTGTAATCGAATGCGGGTGTGGCTGGCTTGGGGTGTAACGGTTAAGTCACCGAGTGGATCACGTGCCAGATGGTTGGCAAGGTGACGATGGCCTGCAGCAGATTCAATATGCAACAAAGCCTCTAACAACAGGTCATGCACACCGGGTAGGTCGGTCGGTTCAGATACATAACCCGCCGCCCAATCGACGACCATTTCCGCATGCGGCGCGTCGGGGTCCGCAAGCAGATGTAAACGCAGTCCATTCGCCAGCGTTATGCTTTGCTGCTCTGCCTTGAGGGGATTGATCGTGGTCGGTTGTTGATGATTCCACCACAGCACCCCCACGACCGTCATGAACACCAAAACCAATATTGAAACGCCGTGTAAAAACCATCGCGCCAGCACGTTATCGCCTCACCGTGTTTTCTTGGCCGAGCAGTATAACAGCGACCGGCAGGATGACCTAGGTGTGAGACGTGGCATTCCCTGGACATAAAAAAGCGGCCACGAGGGCCGCTAAAAGGTCACAAGGTCGAGCTTGAGGAAAATGCTGTGGATCAGTTCGGCAAAATGACCGCGTCGATTACATGGATCACACCGTTAGATGTTTCGATATCAGTCATCACAACCTGCGCACCATCGACATACACATTGCCGTTACGCACTTCAATATCAATATTGCTACCTTGTACTGTGGTGGCGGTGGACAAGCCAACCACATCAGCGGCCATTACTTTACCGGGCACCACGTGATAGGTCAGAACCGCCTGCAACTGAGGAATGTTTTGCAACAAGCCTTCTACCGTACCGGCAGGCAACGCAGCAAAGGCATCATCCGTAGGTGCAAATACAGTGAACGGGCCAGGGCCTTTCAAGGTTTCAACCAACCCTGCGGCCTGCACAGCAGCAACCAATGTTGTAAAGTCACCGGCTTCGACAGCAGTATCTACAATATCTTTTGAATGGTTGTGGCCACCCGCGAAAGCACTACCCGCCAAAGCAACCACACTGAATACCAACGCTTTTAATGTCATTTTCATTGCAAGTCTCTCTCTTCAAAAGTAAGTGGAATCATTAAAACTGCGAGGGGGTTTACGGCAGGGTTTGACAGACTGGATGGCTATTGGCGGGTGAAGAAAATTCGCCACAAGCAAAATTTCCTCATTGATCCACTGTAAAATCGACGCGTATACGCCGCTAACTCGCTCATGGTCTGGTACGAAAAAGTAAACGAAAGGAAAACAGCTCGAGAGGAGGCACGACAGGCCCGGCGGACCTACAAATTCACTTCGGTGAGGGGCTGCTTTTCGTGCGGAAAGGCAAGCCAGAGACGTTGCCATGTCTGTTCGGGATTTCCCGGCACCGGCTGGTTGGGGCGCAAATCCGCTAGGGGCTTCAGTACATAGGCGTTTTTATACACTTCATAACGCGGCAGTTTGATGCCTTCGACTTCTCCGGCCAAATCACCATAGGTGAGAACATCGATGTCCAGCGTACGGTCGGAAAACTTAGGCTGACTGCGGTCTCGCCCACAGGCATCTTCTATCTGCTTTAAGTGCACGTTCAGGTCCCTCAGACTTTCGTCGGTCTGCAACGCCACCGCTAAATTGAAAAAGGCATCGCCCGAAAACCCCACCGCCGCACTCTCATAAACGGGCGACACATCCAACGGGCCATAGGCCTCCCCAAGCGCATCAAGGGCGGCTTTTAAGTGATACTCTCGATCAACATTCGATCCTAGGCTCAACAATACCTCAGTCTTCGCCATGCGAACGCTCCCGCGTAATGTGCAATTCAGCGCCTTGCGCACCGGGAATGCAGCCGTCTTTGTAGATCACTAAATCGATCCGGGGTACCGGAAACCGGGCAAACAGTAACTGAATCAGTGCTTCGGCGAACGCTTCCAACAACTGAAACGTAGCCTGCGCACCAAACGCCACCACCGTCTCGGCGATGGCCGCATAATTTAAGGTGTGAACCAAGTCGTCGGTTGCACCAGCACGCGAAATGTCCGTATGCAAGGTGATGTCCAAACGCAGAGTTTGCAGGGCTTCACGCTCGAACGGGAACACACCGATCAAGGTTGGTACTTGCAAATTTCTGATGACTAAACGATCGCTATACACCCACCGCACCCTCGACGCCTTAATACTTATTGAGATCGATCCGCTACCACCGGCGGAGACGGCAGCTCGGTCAATGGCCACCGTGCGCGCAAAGTAACAGGCAGCTTCGTATGCTCGCCCTGCACCAAGCGTTGCGCCCCAGCGTACGCAATCATCGCGCCGTTATCGGTACAGAAGGATAATGCCGGATAATACACTCGCGCACCACGCGCGCGCGTGGCGTCTTCCAGCGCGCTGCGTAACGCCAGGTTGGCACTCACACCGCCGGCAATGACCAAAGTTTTATAGCCTGTAGCATCCAAAGCCCGCTTACATTTAATGACCAAGGTGCGCACCACGGCGGTTTGAAAGGCTAAAGCAATATCGGCCTTATCCTGTTCGGTCAATGGCTCCGGCATGGCATTCACGGCCTGTCGCACAGCGGTCTTCAAGCCGCTAAACGAGAAATCCATACCGGGACGATCGACCATCGGGGATGGAAACGTGAACCGGCCACCAACCCCCTGCTCCGCCAATTTAGCCAGTACGGGCCCACCGGGATAGCCTAAATCCAAGAGCTTGGCGGTTTTATCAAACGCCTCACCGGCAGCATCGTCGACGCTTTCACCCAGCAACTCATACTGCCCGATGCCTTCAACTTTAATAAGTTGCGTATGCCCACCGGACACCAATAAGGCCACAAACGGGAACGCGGGCGGATTCGCTTCCAACATCGGCGCCAATAAATGCCCTTCCATGTGATGCACCGCCAACGCGGGTACACCCCACGCATAGGCCATACTGCGCGCCGCCATAGCACCCACCATGAGAGCACCCAACAAACCAGGACCTGCCGTATAGGCCACGCCGTTAATATCTTCCCGCTGCCGCCCGGCCTGTAGCAACACGTCTTGAATGAGAGGCACAAGCCTTCGCACATGGTCACGCGAGGCCAATTCTGGCACCACACCACCGTATTTCGCGTGCATTTTTACCTGGCTGTACAGCTGATGACCCAACAACCCAAGTTCAGTATCGTACAGCGCCACTCCGGTTTCATCACAGGAGGATTCAATACCCAGCACCAACATGTTATCTCCGGCTAACAGGCCATTTACGGCACGGCTTATTCATGCGTTATGTTATACCTCGTTACACGAGACATTCAGTGGCAGGCATCATACTGACCGCATCGTCGTAATACCAGTATTCCGACTTTGACAAGAAGACAACAGCGGCGTAAAATCGCGCCTCCCAAATCTTGGCAAACCATTGACACTCTTTAAATTGAGTGCGCCAAGCGGGAAAACAAGCCATTAACGGAAAAGGTCAAAGCTTTCATGCCACAAGTTAAAGTAAAAGATAACGAGCCATTTGACGTAGCCTTACGTCGTTTCAAACGTTCTTGCGAAAAAGCCGGTGTATTGGCAGACGTACGCAAGCGTGAGTTCTATGAAAAGCCTACTTGGGCTCGTAAGCGTAAAGCTGCTGCTGCAGTAAAACGCCACGCGAAAAAAGTATCGCGTGAATCTAAGCGTCTGAACCGTCTGTATTAAACAGCACGCGTCACGCATACCCTGTTGTATTCCATTCCTGTGGCCTTGACCGCCTCAGGATGATGTTCAGAAGCCGCAACGCTTCTGATGATTCCGTTATGCTGCGGCGTACGCACGAACACCGGAGACCAACATGAGCTTAAAAGCAGAACTGACACAGGCGATGAAAGATGCCATGCGGGCGCAAGATAAAGCGCGCCTCGGCACCGTTCGCTTGATGTTGTCTGAAATTAAGCGTGTGGAAGTGGACGAGCGTATTGAGGTGAGCGATGAACGAATCTTGGCACTGCTGGATAAAATGCAAAAGCAACGCCGTGATTCCATCGCTCAGTTCAGTGCTGCAGGTCGACAAGACCTTGTCGACATTGAAGAAGCCGAACTGGAGGTGATCTCTCAGTTTCTGCCCGCACCGCTTTCCGAAGCAGAGTTGCAGGCTATGGTTCAATCCGCAGTTGCCGAAACCGGTGCACAGTCGATGGCTGACATGGGTAAAGTAATGGCTATACTGAAACCTCAGGTTCAGGGCCGTGCCGATATGACCGTGGTCAGCAAGCTGGTGAAAGCGTGCATGGGTTGAAGCACTTTATGCCAAACTGAACTCAACGCTACACCGAACACAGCACCGCGCGACTTTTTTCTGCCAGCCTAGGGTATCCAGCATGGCCGGACGTATACCACAGTCATTCATTGACGACTTACTCGACCGCGTAGACATTGTCGATGTCATTTCTCATCGCGTGAAGCTGAAGCGCACCGGAAAAAACTATTCTGCCCTGTGTCCGTTTCACAACGAAAAATCCCCCTCATTTTCGGTTAATCCGCAAAAGCAGTTCTACTATTGCTTTGGTTGTGGTGCCGCAGGCAATTCGTTGAAGTTCTTGCTCGAACATGACCGTTTGGAATTCCCCGAAGCCATTGAAGAACTCGCACGTTTGGCCGGGGTAGAAGTACCGCGCGAACACAACCCGCAAGCCGACCAACAACGGCAGCAACGCAAAACCCTACAAGGCGTGCTCGACATTGCCGCCGAATTCTATCGCACCCAATTACGCGCCCATGCCCGCGGCGATCATGCCGTGCGTTATCTCAAAGGCCGCGGCCTTAGCGGGCAAATTGCGCAGCACTTTGGCCTGGGTTATGCCCCGCCAGGCTGGGACAACCTAATGACCGCCGCGGGTGCGCAAGACCCCGCGCAGCTCAAGCGGCTGATTGATGCTGGCATGGTGATTGAAAAAGAAGACGGCAAGGTATACGACCGTTTTCGTGACCGCATTATGTTTCCCATTCGCAATCAACGGGGCCAAGTCATCGGCTTCGGTGGTCGCGTCCTGACCGATGAAAAGCCGAAGTACCTCAATTCGCCTGAAACCGACCTCTATCAAAAGCGCAAAGAGCTGTACGGCCTGTACGAAGCACTGCACGCACCACAAAAGCCTGAACGCTTTTTGGTGGTGGAAGGCTATATGGACGTCATCAGCCTGCACCAGTTTGGCGTGCCCTATGGTGTCGCCACACTGGGCACAGCCACCAGTGAAGAACATCTGCATAAAATGTTCAAAGTGGTCAACGAAGTGATTTTTTGCTTCGACGGCGACAACGCCGGACGACAAGCCGCGGTGCGCGCCTTGGAGGTTGCCCTCAGCGAAGCCAAAGACGGCCGTACCATGCGGTTCTTGTTTCTGCCCGACGGCGAAGACCCGGACACCCTGATTCGCAAGGAAGGCGTCGTAGAATTTGAGCAGCGCCTCAGCCAATCACCCAGTTTGGGCGAGTTCATCCTGCAACACTGGCAAGACCAAGTCGATATGACCAGCGTGGAAGGCAAAGCGCGCCTCGTGCACATCGCCCTGCCCGACCTGCATCGCCTGCCAGAGGACGGCACGTTGCGCGCCATGATCATTCGCCGCTTGGCCGACATTGCCGAGCTGCCGCATGACGTCATTCAACAACAGCTCGACCACTACACTGCCTTACAAGCCGCCAAACACAGCAATAAAACAGGCAGCCAGCAAACCGCCAGAAACCCTGACCGGAACAACAAACCCGGCCAACCGGTGATGGCGCCCTTGCAGCCACAAAGCTCGCCGGACGACGTGCCGGATTGGATGCGGGACGGCCCACCGCCGCTCCAGGACCACGCCGCACCCAATCAGACAGAGCCTTACGGCCCGAGTGATGACATTACACCGCCCGATTTTGGTCAGGAAACCTTTTCCCGCCGCCAGTATCGCGCCCCGACACCGGTTGATTTACAACAAACCCGGCAGCCGCCACCATGGCAGAAAGCGATGGCGCTTATGTTGTGCTGGCCTACCTTGGTCACGCACATCGACCTCGGCACACGGCGCTTCAAAGCCGGTGATCACACCGCGTGGGTTGAGAGCATGCTGACGCTATTGCAACAACATAGCGCCGAAAATCGCTATGCCGCGCATGATTTGCTCGCGCCACACGGGTTCGACGACATCTTGCAGGCCCTGTCTCGCACCGAATATTTCGCTATATTAACGCAATACCCTCAGCCGCAAGCGTTTCATCGTGATATCTTGCAGGCTCTAATGCTTGACCTTACGCATCAAGCCTCAGAACATGAAGAATACCAGCAACTTCGCACCCTCTGGGTCAGTGACCACCGGCTGATGACCCGCGAACAAAAAGAAAGATACCTCGAACTCTTGAAATCCAGCAAAAACGGCACCATTAAAGAACCCGAAAGACGGACTGAATCGCCATAGGCGGTGGAAATCTGTTTGGTAAATCGCTATACTGCGCCGCTATTTTTTATAATCCCCGAGCACTTGACACTTTACAGGTATTTGGATGGCTGAAAATTCTCAGCAACAGCAATCTCGTCTCAAGAAACTGATCGCCAAAGGCAAAGAACAAGGTTACCTCACATACGCTGAGGTTAATGACCATTTGCCCGAAGAGATAGCCAGCCCTGAGCAGGTTGAAGACATCATCAGGATGATCAATGACATCGGGATTAACGTCGTCGAGACGGCACCCGATGACGGCGACATTTTCATGTCCGACGACGCCACCGACGACGACGCTTCGGAAGAAGCCGCCGCCGTTCTGGTTGCCGTAGAATCCGACGCTGGCCGCACCACGGACCCGGTGCGCATGTACATGCGTGAAATGGGCACCGTCGAGCTATTAACGCGTGAAGGCGAGATCGTTATTGCCAAGCGCATTGAAGAAGGCTTGCGTGAAGTCATGCACGCCTTAGCGTACTTTCCCGGCAACCTTGAACAGGTGTGTGCAGCGTACGACGCCAGCCAGACTGAAGAAGGTCGGTTGACCGATATCCTGAGCAGCTTTCTTGACCCGGATGACACCTCGCTCGACGCCGCCAGTGACAGCGCCGATGATACCAGCAGCGCTGCCAGCAGCGATGACGACGACACCTCACTGGATGATGACGACGACACCGAGAGTTTAACGGAAGACGATCCAGGTGACGGCGGCATCGACCCCGAAATGGCCCGGGCCCGTTTTGATGAATTACGTGCGGCTTACGAGCACGCGCAAGCGGTCATCGGCAAACATGGCCGTACCAGCAAAGAAGGCCAAGAAGCCTTGAAATTGCTGGGTGATGTGTTCTCGCCATTCAAGCTGGCGAATCGTCAACACGACGCCATGATGGAAAAAGTGAACACCGCCATCACCGTTGTACGGACACAAGAACGCAACATCATGAACATCATGACCGGTGCGAGCGTTGGCATGTCGCGCCGTGACTTCATCAAAGGCTTCCAAGGCAACGAAGTCAACGAGGCTTGGCTGCAGGAGCTGTTTGATCATCCTAAGTTTGGCGAGAAACTGTTTGCGCATGAAATTGAACTGAAACGGGCGCAACGCAAACTCCGCAATTTGGAAAAAAGTACGGGCTTGACCTTGTCTGAAATCAAAGACATTCACCGCCGGATCTCCATCGGTGAAGCGCGGGCGCGTCGTGCCAAAAAAGAAATGGTCGAAGCTAACCTACGTCTGGTTATCTCCATCGCCAAGAAATACACCAACCGTGGCTTGCAATTCTTGGACTTGATTCAGGAAGGCAACATCGGCTTGATGAAAGCGGTCGACAAATTCGAATACCGTCGGGGCTACAAGTTTTCAACCTATGCCACTTGGTGGATTCGGCAGGCCATTACGCGCTCGATTGCCGACCAGGCACGCACCATCCGTATTCCGGTGCACATGATCGAAACCATCAACAAACTGAACCGTATTTCTCGGCAGATGCTGCAAGAGATGGGTCGTGAACCGACACCGGAAGAACTGGCAGAACGCATGGATATGCCAGAAGACAAGATTCGCAAAGTGTTGAAAATTGCCAAAGAACCGATTTCGTTGGAAACACCCATTGGTGATGACGAAGATTCAAGCTTGGGTGACTTCATTGAAGACAACACCATGGAATCGCCTTCCGACTCGGCAACCGACAAGAGCTTGGAAGAGGCCACCCGTGAAGTCCTTAGTGGCCTTACCGCCCGCGAAGCGAAGGTATTGCGCATGCGTTTCGGGATCGACATGAACACCGACCACACGCTGGAAGAAGTGGGCAAACAGTTCGACGTCACCCGTGAACGTATCCGGCAGATTGAAGCCAAAGCGTTGCGCAAATTGCGCCACCCTAGCCGCTCTGATCACCTGCGCACCTTCATCGACGAATAGTCGGCTGGTACTGGCAACTGCTCCTGCGTTGCCAGCATACCGCCCATCCATGGGCATAAACCCGGCTTTTGCCGGGTTTTTTATTGCCAAATCAAGGCATTAGCTAGACTTGAAAATCCATGCCGTTATAATGCGTGCCAGCTTCCGTTGGAGCGCAGCCCTTCTACGAAAGCTAGGTTATGACCGTAGGAGCGGAGCGCTCTGCGCGAACTCTTCGGCATAGCCAATACTGCAATAACCTAACACCAGATTTGGCGCTAGGGCGCGGCGACAGCGAGTGAAACGATGGACTGTACATTTGTACATGACCGAGTTGAACGAGATGGCAACAAAGCCGCTCACACAAGTGAAACGCCAAAAGACAAGTTAGAAAACAAGTTAGGGGCCTTTAGCTCAGTTGGTTAGAGCATCCGACTCATAATCGGCAGGTCGCTGGTTCAAGTCCAGCAAGGCCCACCATTCCCCCCTCCGATAATGTCTTAATTATTCTTGCCCTCATTACGCTATAGTTTGTTTGTTCCATCGGTAACATTGAAATACAACCCCTCGCAGGTGATTCCATGTGCGGTGCTTTTTATGTCAGGCAGTCCCCCACGCTAGCCGCCTATTTTGGCCTTGAGTCACCGAGTGACCTCGGTGAATGGGTAGGGCGGGAGATTATTAACCCGCGCCGCATCTTAGATGGACGTTCAGAATTCACGGTGTTTAGACCAACGGATCGCGTTCTGGTGATCGTACAAAACAAATCGGGACAATACATTCTGCAATCTGCGCGCTGGTGGTTACTGATGAAATCCGACGTTGAGGGTACGCTTACGCCGCATCAAGAGTACGCGACGTTTAACAGCCGCATAGACAAAGTCATGGCGACGGGAAGAACCCTACACAACACCCGCCCGAAATCATTCCGGGTGTTGATACCTGCCAGCGGATATTACGAGTGGTTGGGGAAAGTGCCTTACGCCATAGAGCGTGCAGACGGTGAGCCCATTCTGTTCGGCGCCATGGCCAAGGCTTACCCAACGCCTGAAGGCGGCTATGAACTTGGTGTATCTATCGTGACCCTGCCCGGCCACCCGAAGCTGGCACACATTCACCCGAAATCACTGCCGTTAATGATTGAGGATAACGAGATACCGCATTGGTTGGACAGAACGTTGGCAAACCAACATCTGCACTCATTCGCCACACCAATGTTGAAGCACGACATGAATACGCAACCCAAGAGCGACATCAAGCAACCTGAATTATTTGGGGAGCTTCAACGTATTGCAGCTGATTAGCGCTATTCGTTCGTTACCAGATGGTTTGATCGCATCGCGGACCGGGTCAATGTCACGAAATTTTTCTTTTCTTGCCCTATATTTACTTTATTCTACTGAAGACCAAACACTAAGGATGCCAACACCATGATTACTTTGCTCAGCAACACGGTTGTTTTGCTCATCGCCGCGTTACATGTCTACATCCTGGTGCTGGAGATGTTCTTGTGGGACAAGCCGCAAGGTCGCAAGGCGTTTGGTTTATCGCAGGATTTCGCCACCCAAACGAAGACATTGGCGGCTAACCAAGGGCTGTACAACGGCTTCCTGGCGGCGGGATTGTTCTGGGGGTTGATGCTGGGCGAGGCAGGTTTGTCGGTTAAGGTCTTCTTCTTGGTCTGTGTATTGGTAGCCGGTATTTATGGTGCTGCTACGGCCAGCAAGAAGATTCTCTTTATCCAAGCCGTACCAGCCACAGTGGGCCTGCTGTTACTGGGTATAGGAACTCTGATGTAAGTGGTTTGGCCAGGCAGCAACTAGATACCCAGCCTCAAATTAGACACCTCTTCCGCTATAAACGACTTCGGCACCTCAAGTTCGGTGGCGCGATGTTTCCAACCGGATACGGTGTTGATCGTTTCATTCACACTGCTGTTGATCCGGTCGCGGGTAAACAGCGGGCTGAGTTTTTCCGTCCTGCCGTGTTAAATCATCGCGCGTGCCCCTTTAACACGCACCCAAAATACAATCCGCTGCGCGCTCCGCAATGGCCGTGGTCGGGGCATTGGTATTGCCTCCGACGAGCGTGGGCATGATGGAGGCGTCCACCACACGCAGGCCTTCCAGTCCGTGTACACGCAATTGATCATCCACCACGGCCATATCGTCCCGGCCCATTTTACAGGTGCCCACGGGGTGATAAATCGACTCGGCATGCGCGCGCACGTAAACTCTTAACTGGGAATCGGTTTGCACCTTGGCGCCTGGGTATAGTGCCTTTCCGCGGTGCGGATCGAACGGAGCTTGCGCGAGAATCTCCCGGCCCAGTTTAACGGCCCGCACCATTTGCTCCATATCGTGCTCGGTCGCTAAATAATTCGGATCAATACAGGGGGCAGCATTGGGGTCGGCACTGTGCAAGGTAATGCGTCCCCGGCTTTGCGGGCGCAAATCGCAGACACGCAGGGTATAGCCGAAATGACGAATGGTTTGGCGCAAGTCCAGTCCATGGTCAATTTCTATGGCCGGTAGAAAATGAAACTGCACATCTGGCTGACTGAGGCTGGGTTGCGTTCGGGCAAAGCCGCCGGCTTCCGCCAAGTTGCTGGTCCACTCACCTTGTCGGTGTTTTAGGTATTGCACGCCACCCAGCAACCCTCGCCACCAATACCGAGGCCCAAGTGAAACGCCAACGGGGGTGCTGGCACGCTGAATCACTGAGATATCCAAGTGGTCCTGTAAGTTTTCGCCTACGCCGGGCAACGCCAAAACTTCCGGGATACTGTGCTCGGCCAGTACCGCACGCGGGCCAACCCCTGATAGCTGCAATAATTGCGGTGAATGAATGGCACCTCCACACAGTATCACCTCACCTTCGGCCATTACCCGCTGGGGCTGTCTCTGGACGAGGCAGTCGACACCGATGGCGCGCGTGCCGGAAAACACCAGACGCTGAACCCGTGCACCCGTCATAACGTGCAAGTTGGGGCGGTCACGCACCGGGTGGAGGTAGGCTTCCGCATTGCTGCACCGCGCGCCATTTTTTTGCATGACATGGTACAGCCCCACGCCTTCCTGTTGAGGTCCGTTGAAGTCGTTGTTGAGCGGTACGCCCACCGCTGTTGCCGCACTAATAAAGGCGGCGCTTAACGGGTTGTGATGTCGCAAACTCGACACATGCAGCGGCCCCCCAACCCCATGATACGCATCAGCCCCGTGTTCGAAATGCTCCGCCCGTTTGAAGTACGGCAGCAGTTCAGCGTACCCCCAACCGGCATTGCCCAACTGTGCCCAATGATCATAGTCACTGGGATGGCCTCGCGTGTAGCACATCGCGTTAATCGCACTGCTGCCACCCAAGGTTTTACCGCGTGGCCAATACAGCCGACGATGATTCAATTGAGCTTGCGGCTCGGTCCATAAGCGCCAATTAACGGAACGGCTGCGCATGAGCCCGATAATGCCAATCGGGATCCGAATCAGCGGGTTTCGGTCGGTCGGCCCGGCTTCGAGCAAGCACACACGAAGGGATGGGTTAGCACTGAGCCGGTTCGCCAGCACGGTGCCCGCAGAACCGCCCCCTACGATGACAAAATCGTAAGATTGTTTGTCTGCCATACCCACCTCGCTGTAAATATTGTGCGTTCAATGTGGAGTTTCACTAAGACACTCTGCCGTGGAAACCCCTGTACATCAAGGTTTTATCATATACCCCGTCAATTAATAGTTATTATCTATCAACCCATTACCCTTTAGTTACTGGAAACAATGAAAGCCTGTGCTATGTTGTATT
Organism: Salinispirillum marinum; assembly: GCF_042650105.1. Taxonomy (NCBI): domain Bacteria; kingdom Pseudomonadati; phylum Pseudomonadota; class Gammaproteobacteria; order Oceanospirillales; family Saccharospirillaceae; genus Salinispirillum; species Salinispirillum marinum. The sequence continues at coordinate 487,580 of NZ_JBHSAL010000001.1, forward strand.
CAGACCGACAAGACACTCTCAATGGTGAATCCAATATTCACTAAGGTTTCAGAGGGCTACTGTCGTCCATTTCGGTTTCGTGACGACACCTAGCCGGTAACGAAAGCAGCAACAGGAGAGAAACATGAGTGCAATAAAAAATGACGCCAGCGGTGGCAAATGCCCCGTGATGCATGGCTCTCGCACTACCATGGGCAGCGTAGGCACCGCCAACCACGAATGGTGGCCTAATCAACTGAATTTAAACATTCTGCATCAACATTCGCCTAAGTCTAACCCGCTGGGTGAAGACTTCGACTACGCGGAAGCGTTCAAGTCGCTTGACCTCGCAGCCGTAAAGAAAGATCTGGCCGCCATCATGACCGACTCACAGGACTGGTGGCCAGCGGACTACGGTCATTATGGACCACTGTTTGTGCGTATGGCCTGGCACAGTGCAGGTACGTACCGTACGGCCGATGGTCGCGGTGGCGCCGGTACGGGCAATCAGCGCTTCGCACCCGTTAACAGTTGGCCGGATAACGGCAACCTTGATAAGGCACGGCGCCTCTTGTGGCCGGTGAAGCAAAAGTACGGCAACAAATTGTCATGGGCCGACTTGATGATTCTGGCCGGTAACGTCGGCATGGAAACCATGGGCTTCAAGACCTTTGGCTTCGCTGGTGGTCGAGCCGACATTTATCAGCCAGAAGAAGATATTTACTGGGGCTCAGAAAAAGAATGGCTGGCAACCAGCGACAAACCCAACAGCCGTTATTCAGGTGAGCGGGACTTAGAAAATCCGTTGGCCGCCGTGCAGATGGGTTTGATCTATGTAAACCCTGAAGGCCCCGATGGTCACCCTGACCCACTGGCATCAGCCAAAGACATTCGTGAAACCTTCGCCCGTATGGCGATGAACGATTATGAAACCGTTGCCCTGACCGCCGGTGGTCACACCTTTGGTAAGGCACACGGTGCAGGCGATGCGGCCTTGGTCGGACCAGAACCAGAAGCAGCTCCCATCGAAGAAATGGGCTTTGGCTGGAAGAGCAGCCATGGCAGCGGTAAAGGCGGCGACGCCATTACCAGTGGTATTGAAGGCGCCTGGACTTCCAACCCCATCAAATGGGACATGGGCTATTTCGATGTTCTGTTCGGCTACGAATGGGAACTGACCAAGAGCCCTGCCGGAGCCAACCAATGGAAAGCCGTCGGTCTGGCCGACAACGACCATGCCCCACATGCGGCCGATGCCGCCAAGCGCGTTGGTTTGATGATGACCACTGCCGATATGGCGATGCGCGAAGATCCGGATTACCGGAAAATCTCCGAACACTTCCATAAAAATCCGGAAGAATTCGCCGATGCGTTCGCGCGCGCTTGGTTCAAACTGACGCACCGTGACATGGGTCCAAAAGCTCGCTATTTAGGCCCCGAAGTGCCTGCGGAAGATTTGATCTGGCAGGACCCTGTGCCCGCAGTGGATCATCCACTGGTAGACGCGAAAGACATTGCCGATCTGAAAGCTAAGATTCTGGCTTCTGGTTTGAGCGTACAGGAACTGGTCTACACGGCTTGGTCATCTGCTTCAACCTTCCGTGGTTCCGACATGCGCGGTGGTGCCAACGGCGCACGCATTCGCTTGGCACCACAGAAAGATTGGGAAGTGAACCAACCGGCACAACTGGCGAAAGTATTGAAAACGTTGGAAGGCATTCAAGCGGCTTTCAATAGTGGCAGCAAAAAAGTATCGCTTGCTGACTTGATCGTGCTGGGTGGTAACGCAGCGATCGAAAAAGCAGCGAAAGATGCTGGCCATAGCGTTGAGGTACCGTTCACTCCCGGGCGTACAGACGCTACGGCTGAGCAGACGGATGTGGAATCCTTTGAATTCCTGAAACCGGAAGCCGATGGTTTCCGCAACTATCGTCGGGCGGCCTTTACGGTAGCAGATGAGGAAATGTTGTTGGATAAAGCCCATCAACTGCAACTCAGCGCACCAGAGATGACCGTATTGGTCGGCGGCCTACGGGCATTAGACGCTAACTACGGACAAGCCAAGCATGGTGTATTGACCCAGTCTCCAGGCAAATTGACCAACGATTTCTTCCTGAACATTGTGGACATGAGCACCGAGTGGAAGCCTGTGTCAGACAACACGTATGAAGGTCGTGACCGGAAAACCGGCGCTGTGAAGTGGACCGCAACACGGGTTGACCTGATCTTTGGTTCAAATTCGCAACTGCGTGCGCTGTCTGAGGTATACGCCCAGAGCGACGCCAAAGAGAAGTTCGTTCAGGACTTCGTGAAGGCGTGGAATAAGGTGATGAATGCGGATCGCTTTGATATCGCCTGATTCTGCTTAGGTACCCCAAATCAAAGCGTAGCCTTCGGGCTGCGCTTTTTTATGCCCAAGGATGGGCGGTATGCTGGCAACGCAGGAGCAGTTGCCAGTATTGCCCAAGGATGGGCGGGCAGAGAATTGCTCCTGCATTCTCTACATACCGGCCGTCCTAGCCATATATGCTGGCAACGCAGGAGCAGTTGCCAGTATTGCCCAAGGAGCCCGTTACCCAGCCTACTGAGGCTGCCACACCCACGCAGACAGTGCTTGTGTACGGCCACGCAACGTCACATCGCCCAAGTTAGACCACTCCGCCAAATCTCGACAATCATCCGGTAACACCACGTCAGATACGACCAATACCGCATCATGGGATTTCGCCATGCCCTCCAAGCGACTGGCGGTATTGACGGTATCACCAATCACCGAATACTCGCGGCGCTGCGAGCTGCCCACCGGCCCAGCCAAGGCAGGCCCAGCATGTATTCCCATGGCTAATTGCACGTCCGGCATATCACGCGTGGCATGCCAGATGGCTTGCGCCGCCTGCAACGCCTGTTTACCCGGATCCTCTAGTACTGTGGGCGCACCAAATACGGCCATAAAAGCATCACCCAAATACTTGTTGATATGGCCGCCCTGCTTGGCCACGAGGGGCCCGGCAATGTCGAAAAAACGGTTCAAGAACTGTGTCACTTCGGTTGGACTGCGTTCGGCAGAATAGGCCGTAAAACCGCGAAGATCACAAAAGAGGACCGCGATGTTGAGGGATTGTGTCCCCCAGTCCTCCGGGTGCGCCAGCAAATGGTCTCGAACTTGCGGGTCGACCGCCTGCCCTAAGGTGTGTTGCAGTTGCGCTTCGGCGGCCATAGAAAGTGCCAACTGATTTACCCCTTGGGCAAGTATCCCGACTTCATCTTGACTGCGCAGAGGCACTGAAACCGCGTAGTTTTGCCGCTGTAATTGTTTGATCGCACCCACCAATTCATCCAGCGACAGCGATAACGTCTTACTGGACAGCATAGCCAACAAAAAACTCAAGCCCGCCAGAAACACCCCGGTACCGAGGACAAATAAAGCATTGTCTGGCCAGGAGGACAAGCCCGATATATACACCAACAACAAAACAATGGGGAACAGACTAACGCCGAGCCAACCTACGGCTTGCCGTCTGCTGAGCGACGGTATGATCCATGGGCGGATACGCACCAATTCTTTCGGTGAGAAAAACCACGGAATAAAATAACGGCGGCACAAATAGTCAAACGCACTGAAACTGAGCAAACTGGAGAACATGCCGCACATGCCGAACACCAAAACAGCGCGCAATCGATACGCTGTTGAAAACTCCGGGTAAGTGAATTGCATGTAACCTTGCACTAAGGAGAGCGCCAAAATCCAGGACACCACCGTTAAGGTGGTGATGGCAAAAGTGGCATTAAGAATACGCCGTTGCGCCCGGATCTTTTGCAGTTCCGTGGCATCCGGGTGGTGCAGGTAGCGCCACAGCGGAAGAAAGTACACAAACACCAGCACGGCCATGACAGGAAATGGCCCAATGTTTAAGCCTAACATCAATCCATCGTCTTGCAGGCTATCAATATACACATAGAAATGACTGCGCAGACTATCGGGCAGAAACGATTCCAGCACCCAATTGCCCATAAAGAACCCCAGAATATTGGTTCCTAAAAATACGGCATAGGTGCCCAAGAGCAAGAGTACACTGCGATTGATCCAGCGTTCGTAAATGAACGTCCCAACCGGTTCAGCACTGGCGGCTTTGGCCTTTGCGTCACCACCTGGGTTTTCGCGCTCTACCTTCATTGCGGGTAACCGTGACATCACAAACACCTCTTGCGTACAGAGAGGTCACATATTACCCACTACCGACCCGCCCATGCCAAGTCTTTCGACATGCCTGCCAACCGGCGCTCGCAAGAATTTCTATTTTCCGGAACGAAACAGCTTTACCACCGGATGCTGGAATATTCGGTCCAAAAACACTTGCTGACTCAATTGCCGCAAAGCGTCGGCATAACTTGGGTACGGATGGATAACCCCCTGCAACTTACTGAACGGAATGCCGAGGGTTTTCAACACCTGCACCTCGGCAATCAAGTCGCCCGCCCGCTCGGCAATAATGTGGGCACCCAAAACGCGGGCCCGGTGGTCGGTTATCAATTTGATGCGCCCCATATCTCCGGCCTTGGTTTGCGCCCGATCGAGTTTGGCAAAATCATAGTGATAGACCCGTATCCGGTCTCCGTACTGTGCACGAGCCTCGGTTTCTGTCATTCCCGCACGCGCCAATTCAGGATCGGTAAACGTTGCCCAGGTGACGTGTTGATAATTCACCGAGCGTTTGACCGGTAGCGGCAACACCGCGTTCATGGCGGCTATTTTGCCTTGGTAATTCGCCATGTGACTGAGCAAATAAGGTCCTGCCACATCGCCGCAGGCGTATACGTGCGGTAAGGAAGTTTGCAAGTGCTTATTCACCACCACACCCTTATCGACCTGAATACCCACGGTGTCCAAGCCCATACCCTTAATATTCGGTGCGCGGCCTAACGCGACCAAAATTTGCTCCGCGTCTAATGTGCTTTCCTGTGTGCCACGAACCGTGTGCAAGCGGATACCCTGTGCGGTTTTTTCTACCCGCGTGGCCTTGGTGTCGAGCTGGAACACCACGCCTTCAGACGCCAGTTTTTCGCGCATCAGGGCCGCAAACTCGGGCTCCTCCCGGCCCAAGACTTCCGGCAACATCTCAACCACGGTACAGCGTACCCCTAACCGATTCAGGGCTTGTGCCAGCTCCATGCTGATCACACCGCCACCCAAGATCAGTAACGATTCGGGCAGTTGTTCGAGCTGGAAAATGTTCTCATTGGTCAGTGGGGCAACCTCGCTCAGACCGGGTATGGGCGGTAACAAGGGCGCACTTCCGGTTGCCAGGATAATTTTCTTGCCCCGAACACGCTGATCACCCACGGCGAGCGTGTGTGCATCGACAAAAACCGCCTCGCCATTGAGATAGTCAGCACCGGCTTTCTGCAGCACTTCCGGTGTTTCGTGTTCATAGATGCGTTCACTCACGGCGCGCACATTGGCCATAATCGACGCGCCATCAACCTGAATATCGGCAAATTTCCGTGCCGTATGCACCGCTTTCGCTTGGTTAATCAGCGATTTGCTGGGAATACAACCTGACCACGTACATTCGCCACCGGGTCGATCTTTTTCGATCACTAAAACGCTTTTACCAAAACCCAGCGCCGTGAAGGTGGCGGTTAAACCACCCGCACCTGACCCGATTACAATGAGATCGTAGTTTTTCATAGTCCAAAGGTTCCTTGTGTGCGGGCTCACTGCGCGGCCGTGTCTGCAACCTGATTGTAGAGTTCTGTGAGCCGCGCAAAGCGTTTTTGGTTGAGCCCTAAATCCGACTTTCCGGCCCGACTTTTCGACCGGAAGTGCACACGCTGTGTCTGTGCATCCAGGTAGAACTCGGCATCATCTCTGTAGCGCATCAAGGGCGTGACGAATACGACATAAAGATAGTCATCACGCTGGGTTATGACCTCCGCTTTCCCATAAAGTTCAACGGCTTGCAGGATCGCCTGCAGGGTAGACTTTTGATCGGCTTTGAATGCCCAAGGTTGCACTTGCTTCGCCGGATCATCGGTCTGGGTTGAGACGCCGTTAGGGTCTTTACTGAGCGGTTTCAGACGACCATTCTCATGCCCCAATTCCGGCACGCGGGCATTTTGGGTATAGATGGCGATAAACGCGACGGCGACCAGCGCCAAAATTAACAGTACGAACCACATCTTAGATATTCCTCATTGATTTATCTTGTGCGCAAAACAATAGACGCTTGAACTTGACTCGTCAATACCTTGCGCGCAAAATAAATACCTCATTAACCATCGAGCAAACATTCGAGCCATGTCTTCTTCCGCTGCGGAGCCGCTGTTGCTGCGTAACCAAATTTGCCATGCACTGTACAGTGCCACCAACGCCCTGATTCGCGCCTATCGTCCGCTCTTGGAACCACTGGATTTGACCTATCCACAGTATCTGGTGATGTTGTCGCTGTGGGAGCGGGATGGGGTGCCTATCAAGCACTTGGTAGAAGAAACACGGCTGGATTCCGGGACCTTAACGCCCATTTTGAAACGCTTGGAACAGAAGAGCTTGATTGCCCGGCGCAAAGACGAGCACGATGAGCGTCAGTGGTTAATTCAGCTCAGTACCGACGGACGCAAAATGCATACTGAAGCACAGCAAATACCACAACAACTGTGGTGTCTTTCCAGCTTATCACTGGCTGACGCTACGGCATTGAAAGCGTCCGTAGACCACCTGTACCACGATTTGATTGAACAGGAACGAGGCAGCACAAACGCCTGATCAGACGACCAACCCCCCGGGATTTAGGCGTTCAGCAAGCGTAGTACGTTACTGCTGTTGGCGTTGGCTTGCCCTTGCAACAACAACTGGGCACGATTTTGCACGTCATCTTGCGCTAATTGACTGGCCAGTTCCGCAATGTCCGTATCTTGTATCCCGCTGCGCGCCGTGCTGTTATCTATGCGGCTTTGCACCAATTGATTGGCTTGTTGATCAAGCCGGTTGCTGGCAGCACCATCCTGCACTTGGGTGTCGGTCAAGGCCGCCAAACTGTCGTCCAGCCGGTCCAAAACTGCAGACAAGTCACCATCACCGCCCAACTGCAACGATCCAAAATCCAGCGCTGCGAGAGTGTCCGTCAGGTTTGTACCCGATACTACCGTGGTGTCGCTGGGGTTGGCCCCGGTTTGTAACGACAACGGATCGGCCGAAAAGAGTTTGCGGCCGTTAAATTCAGCACCGGCTATTTGTTCATTGATGCCATCACGCAGTGTCTCAAACTCACGATTGATCAGGTTGCGCTCATCCGGGCTGTTAATGCCATTATTGGCTTGTACGGCCAATTCCCGCATACGCTGAACCTGCTCCGTAAATTGGCTGACCATACCGCCACGGGTTTGCAATAAACTTTGGCCGTCGCCAATGTTGCGCATCGCCACCGACTGCCCATTGACCTGAGAGGACAGCCCTTGAACGATCGCTGCACCGGCCGCATCGTCGGCGGCCTGATTGATGCGCACGCCGCTAGAAGCTTGCTGTACCAAACCGGGATAGACGGAGTTGGTGCTGACGGACGGGGCGGAGCTGAAATTAATGGCCATGCAATGAACCTCACTGAGCTGGTTACAGTTTAACCAGCTCGGGGGCCGTTAGCCAGCACCCAATGATTAAAATTTGATCGGATCGGCCGGCGCGAATCCGGTCAAGGACGCCACCAAAATGTCCGGTAATTGACCGCGCCGGGTGTTGTATTGTTCGATGGCCTGAGTGTAGCCGATGCGCATGTGTGCGATATCGTCTTCCAAACGAGCCAACTGGTGCATTAACGCGCGAACACTCGCGTCTGCTTTGAGTTCGGGATAGGCTTCAAAACGCACTAACAGGGTGTCGTGCAGTTGGTGTTCTTGGGCAATGAGCTCGGCCCGCGCTTGCGCCGTCCAAGCGTCCGGCTGCCATTGCTGGCGCAGGGCCACAATACGCGCTTGAAGTTCCTTTTCGTGCGCCAGGTACATTTGCGTGACCGATTCCAGCATGGGCAACAAGTTGGCGCGTTTTTTAAGTGCGACGTTGACGTTTGCATCGGTGAGCTGAATGCGTTGGCGCAAGAAGACCAAATCGTTATACATCAATATCAGCACCAAAACGCCCCAATAGACGAGTGGAACAGCAGCGCACCACAGGTAGGGCAAGACGCCAAACTGCCCTGATTGCCCAGCTAACCCCAAGGCCACAGCCACCCCACCGATGAGCGCAACACAGAAACCGGCAAACGCCTGCGCTGCCTTACGCACCATCAATTCGCCTTCGGATAAGTCGGTCACAATGAAGGGTTGATCCTGGTCGCCATGGCGGACCTCGAGTGCAGACCCTTCTTCCGACACATCAACAGGCCCGAGGACATACAACGGCGTGTCCGGTCGAATGCGAATTTCGGTATGCCGTTGCTTCCCCTGTTTCTTGACCACACGGTCCTGCACCACAAATTCAGCCTGGCTCGGATATACCCGCAAACGGCCTTGCTTAGGGTCTGCTTCATCGGGCGCAAGCTCGAACGGTTGCTCGGTGTGGTCCCGGTAAATTTCGACCCATTTTGTGCTCTTGCCGCTTTTGCGCTGTTCTTCTATGGTAAAACGATAACTCAAACAGGGTTCGCCGCTCAGTGGGCCGGTGAGTGCCGTCATGCCGTCGGGCAATACAGCACGACCTTGTATTTCATTCAGCCCGAACACCACCCCGGCCACATGGGTGGTGGGCAAATTCTCCATCAGACGTTTCAGTTTGATTCGGCGCAGACTGAACGGTAATGCAAGCCCTGCCGTCAGCAGCCCACCCAATATAAACATCAGGGTATGCCAAACGCTCAATCGCGTCGGCCGGAATACCTCTGGCGGCTGTGGCGAGACCTCCGGGGCGCTCATATCTGCGGGCACAAATCGACGCTCCGGCCATAATTGAATGAGGTCGGCGACCCTTGCCTGCCGCAATAATACATGGTCAACCACCGCTGCTAGGCGATCCGCACGATCGACCGGCACGTTCGCGTCCGATACTTGCCGCGCTAACTGCGTCCAATCCAAACGAGCGTCGATGGCGGGCAGTTGATCGCGCAGGAGCTGCAGCACTTGTTGTTCATGCGCCTGCAAACGTGACAACGCATCCTCAACATCGGCTTTTGCCATTTGCATCCCGCGACTGAACAGCGTCACAAACACCACCAAGGCCATCAGGAACACGAACATCAGGGTCTTGTGCCATTGCAACACCCAGACCAAAGCAAACACACCCGCCGCCAATGCGGCCACCCCTAGCAGGATAAAAGCAACCGACGTGGCAGCCATGGTGCTGCGCTCGCGCGACTCGCCGTAAGCCGACAACAAAGGCGTGTAACTGCCGGGCTCGGTAAAACTCACTTGCAGGGAATCTTGACCGCTGAGCGGCACCGCATAACCGAGCACAAAGAGGTCAGCACCGGGAAAGATGCTGTATTCGGTGTATCGCCGGTCACCTTCATGCCGGCGATGAGTTTGTGGCAAGGAGGCACGAACATCCGGTTCAATCAGCACCGCACCGGTGGCATCGCGTAAGAGAAATGGCGTGTATTCAATGGTGTCCGAAACGGTCTGCCAACGGCGGTCGCCGTCCGAATCAACCACTTCACGCTCGATGTGGTAGCGGTAGTACACGACCTCGCGCTCCGTGTCTGGTGTAACCAGCACTTGGTCGGGGGTGATGGGTTCCGCCTGCCCTTGCAGGTTGACTTCACCGGGCAATACCGCATGCACCGGCACGCTGGGCAATCGCTCTATTTGACGAAACTGGGTTAGCCGCTCATAGCCAAGCCCGGTGACCCAATAACCCATGCCCAGTAAGGCTATAGCCAAACAAAGTCCTACTATCCTTTTCATCTTACCTCCATATAGGAAAGCTCGCTTAATCAAGTCCCACAAAAGGTTCTAAAAACGCGTTCTTCCGGTGGCGCCGGTTGTTCATAGGCCGAATTGTCCGGGTGCTCAAAGGGTCGGGTCACGGCGGCCAACAGTGCTTTAAACGGAGTGAAATCTGCATGGTCTTCGGCCGCCTGGATAACCGTGGCAACCCAATGGTTGCGCGGAATCACCACGGGATTACTGCGCTGCAACAGGGCAAATTGCTGTTCCGGCGTTGTGCCGTCGCGCGCCAACCGTGCCTGCCAATCCGCCAGCCAGTCCTCGGACACCCAAACGTCCGTCGGCAGTTGTTTAAGCGTGGACAACAGGCTGGCAAATCCGCGGGTAAAATCTTGATCGGACTGATGCAGTTCCGCCAAATAGCGTTCGATCAACACACGGTCGTCCGACTCGACATGGGTCAAACCCAGTTTCGCACCAAACACCGCCAGCCATGCAGCATCATAGTGCGTTTTGAATGACCCGATGATGCGTTCGGCTTCGGCTAGGTGCGTATTGGGATCTTCATCGGCGTTTAGGAGTGCCTCCGCCAAGCGGGCAAGATTCCATTGCGCAATGCCGGGCTGTTGGTCGTAGGCGTAGCGCCCGTCACGGTCAATGGAACTGAATACACGGTCGGGCGCATAGTTTTCCATGAAGGCACAGGGGCCGTAATCGATGGTTTCACCGGAAATGGTCATGTTGTCGGTATTCATTACGCCATGAATAAACCCGAGACCCATCCAGTGGGCGACCAGTGCCGCCTGTCGTTTTACCACTTCCTCCAATAACGCCATGGTAGGAACAGGGTCTTGAAGACGATCGGGGTAATGACGGGCTAAGCTATGCTCCGTTAAGGCATGCAGTGCCGTTTTATTGCCTCGTGCGGCAAAAAATTGAAAGGTGCCGATGCGAATATGACTCGCCGCTACGCGGGTCAGAATGGCACCCGGCACGGAGACATCACGAAAAATACGCTCACCGGTGGTCACGGCGGCTAAAGCTCGTGTGGTGGGCACACCCAGGGCATGCATGGCTTCACTGAGCAGATATTCACGCAACACCGGGCCAATGGGCGCGCGGCCGTCACCACCACGCGAAAAGGGCGTCCGCCCGGCACCCTTCAATTGGAGGTCCCGCACTTGCCCTCTGACGTCCAGCACATCACCCAATAAAATGGCCCGACCATCACCCAGTTGCGGGACAAAATGCCCGAACTGGTGCCCGGCGTAGGCTTGCGCCAATGGATCAGCCCCAGGTATGACTTCATTGCCGGAAAACCAGCGGGCTAGCTGTTCAGCTTCCACACTGCCTTGATAGCCCAATTCTTCGGCTAAGGCTGAATTGAACGTAATCAGGGTGGGGGCGGCCACCGGGATGGGTAATTGCCGAGCAAAAAAAGCACTCGGCAATTGGGCGTAACGATTGGCAAACGTAAAAGGTGTCACGGTTTACCCCAGCACAAAGGTGCTTAAACGCGGGTTAACCAGCCATGTGTATCAGCCGCTCTACCCCATTGAATGTCATTTAAGGCTTGGCGCAGTTGCAACGTTTTCGGCCCAACTTTTCCATCGCCTACTTGATGTTCTTGTCCGTTGTGAATCAAGGTGCCTACTGGCGCCAATACCGCCGCCGTGCCTGACAATGCCGCCTCTGCCCCAGAGCGAGCAGAACGTTCGAGCAGTTCACTCACCGTCAGTTCCCGCTCGGATACCGTCATACCCATGTCACGCGCTAAGGTCAGAATGGAATCTCGTGTTACGCCATGCAAGAAGGATGTGTCCAGCGCTTTGGTGATGATTTCATTCCCATCGATCAGCAGGAAATTGGCTGCACCTGTCTCCTGAACATCACCGCCAGGGCAAAACAGCACTTGATCGGCTTGCACGGAAGCCCGTGCTTTCATAATCGGCTGCAAGGCACTGGCGTAATTACCGCCACTCTTGACCATGCCCATATGCGCGGCACAGCGCGCGCCATTCTCTTCGAGCAGCAAACGCAGGGTTTTATCGCCTCCGGCAAAATAGTCACCAACAGGCGACAACAGCACATACAACAACGATTCCACCGTGGGCGCTGCCGCCTTGCCGATGGCGGCCTCGGTTCCAATGTGGGTCGGCCGAATGTACATGGAACCCGGAGGCTCAGGTACGTCTGACGCAAAACGGCGTACGACATCAATGATCATCTGTTGCAGCATGGCCGTATCAACCGACGGCAACGCTAACAATTCGCTGCTTTGCGCCAAGCGTGCGATGTTGCGATCAATCCGGAAAATATTGACCGAGCCATCGGCGTGACGGAAGGCTTTCAAGCCCTCAAAACACGTGCTTGAGTAGTGCAAAACATGCGCGCCGGGGTGCAGTGTCAGGCTATCTGACGAGACAATCTCCGGGTTACTCCAGCCTTGACCATCAAAGCGAGCCAACGCCATTTCCGGCATAAAAACGGTACCAAACGCTGCCATACATCCATCCTGAAGGGTGAGCGTTCGCCGCTGCCGCAGCGAACAAGAATTATTGACTTGTCAGTTTAAAAGGCCGAGCCGCGCTCGGCAAATGGAATTATGGAGCGATCACTGCCGTACCGTATACCAATACTTCCAATGAACCTATGCGGTTCTGCCCGCCACGACCGCTGATGGCGGCCGTTTCCACCTTCACGTTATAAACATGGGTCGCCCCCAACTGCCCTGCCGTTTCGCGCAAACGTAACAAGGCTTCTCGCCGAGCCCGCTCCAGCAGCGTTTCATAGCTGTGCAACCGACCACCGAACAGCATCCGAAGGGCGGCCATAAAGCGCTTGAAATAGTCGTGCGAAATCACTACGGACCCGGTGACCAAGGCACCATGTTGACAACGCTCCGCGCCGCGCTTCGCTAAAATAATCATCGGCAGATCGGACGCCTGTTCGCGCGCCGCCAAGTCGATAAAGTGCCGACGTTCCAAACGCCGCCCAACCACAAAGCCGAGCAGCAATAAAACAAGCGGACCCAATAAGGGCAGTAATGACCAAGAAAGCATCAGACTGACTCCACGACCACGGCCGTGCCATAGGCATACAGCTCGGCAGCCCCTTGCGCCACTGAACTGGTCGAAAAACGCACATTCAGAATAGCGTTGGCGCCTAAGGCTTGCGCTTGTGCTTCCATGCGCGCCAACGCTTCCTGACGGGCGTCATTCAACAATTCGGTATAACCGCGCAATTCTCCGCCAAAAATGTTCTTTAACGTCGCCGCAATATCACGCCCAACGTGCTTCGCCCGCACGGTACTGCCCTGCACCAGACCCAAATGGGTGGTGACGGTGCGTCCGGGGATATATTCTAGGTTACTGATCAGCATATAAACGTCCTGTTGAAGCGCTCTTAAGTAGGTCTTTGTTTATATATAATGCCGCGATAAATTAACAGCGCTTTGTACACCCAACACACCGCCAACCATGAGTGTTTCTATGACTATATCTCCGTTCACGGTCTCCCGGTTGCCCGAAATCATCTTTGGCTCCGGCAGCATCCGGCAACTTGCATCACGATTGCGTTCGTTCGGGCCACACATCCTGATCATTACCGGCCAGCGCTCATTCATCGACACTCCGGCGTGGCCCACTCTGCAGGCAGAATTGAACACCGTGGGCATCACCTGGACATGGCGCTCGGTACAGGGTGAACCTACTCCGCATTGGGTTGATGAGACGGTACGAGAACTGCACAACCAAAACGTCAAAGCCGTAGTAGGGATTGGCGGCGGCAGTCCACTGGATGCGGCAAAAGCCGTGGCGGGTCTGCTACCCAGCGGCCATTCCGTGATGGACTACTTGGAAGGCGTCGGCCAAGGTCTTACCTATGACGGCCCAGAGCTGCCCTTTATTGCTGTGCCAACCACGGCAGGCACCGGCAGCGAAGCAACCAAAAACGCCGTGTTAAGCGTGCAAGGTACCGAGGGTTTTAAAAAATCCTTCCGGGCGGACGCTTTGGTTGCCCAGATCGCCATTGTCGATCCTGACCTGCTGCACGCCTGCCCCAAATTTCTCTTGGCGGCCAATGGCATGGATGCGTTTACGCAACTCTTGGAATCTTACGTTTCGATTAAGGCTAACCCCTTCACCGATGCCTTAGCATGGTCTGGACTGGAAGCCTTCGTGCGGGGATTTTGGTCGGCCTATGAAACCGAACTTGGTCAGCCCGACTCTGGCTTTACCGACCTCGCCTATGCTGCGTTGCAATCGGGCATCACGTTAGCCCAAGTTGGTTTGGGCTCCGTGCACGGTTTGGCCTCGCCATTAGGTGCCTTCTTTCCCATACCGCACGGCGTAGTCTGCGGGACTCTGGTGGCAGAAGCTACGCGGGTGAATATTTCGGCTCTGCACGAACGCCACCCCGACAGCCCCGCCCTGACCAAATACGCGCATGTCGGTCGTTTGTTGGCGGGCAATATGACTTTGGACGACAAGGCCGCACAAGAAAGCTTGGTGGAGATACTCAGCGACTGGACAGCCCGCCTAGGCATGCCAACCTTAGACTCATTCGGTTATCGCGCCGACGATGCCGGGCGGGTGATCAGCAATGCGCGCGGTGGCAGTATGAAGACGAATCCCTTGGTGTTGACGGACGAAGAACTCGCGCACATTCTCAAGGCCAGAACCGCACAATATTGAGGGTGTTTAGGCCACCTCGACGCGATTGCGGCCTGACGACTTAGCCCGATAGAGTGCGCGATCGGCCGAGGCAATCAGATCCGTAAATTCGCTGCCGCGATGAGGCTCCATCGTTGACACGCCCACGCTGACGGTCAGCACCGACTTCACACCATGGCGTGGATTTTCAATACGTAACGCCTCGACACGCTCCCGGCAAGCTTCCGCCAGTTCATCGGCCCGGGTGGTGTTCGGCAAAATCACTGCGAATTCCTCGCCACCGTAACGGGCCACCAAGTCTGTGGGTCGCTTGATGACCGTGTTTAAAGCCCGCGCAACCTTCATCAAGCACTCATCGCCCGCCTGATGCCCAAACTGGTCGTTAAAATTCTTAAAATGATCAATGTCGATGATCAACAAACTTATGGCGCCAAGCTCGCGGACCGACAACTGCCATTGCTCGTCCAAATGCTGATCAAAATGGCGGCGATTCGCTACACCGGTTAAGCCGTCGGTCAGTGATATTTGCTCCAGTTCATCCTTTGCCCGTTTTAATTGGCTGTTTTTACGCAGTACCATCAACCCGTAACTGCTCAACAATAGCGTGATAATCAGGCCTCCACCCAAGGTCATTTGTGGCACCCAACTGCGTTGGCTGGACACATAAGCGTTGTTGGGCACTGCCTGGATCTCCCATTGCCGCCCGGCGATCGGGCTGAGGGTATGACGATAGGCATTGGTCATAGAATATTGCCCGTCGTCCAGCGAGCCGGACTCCAACAACACTTCATTCTGCCCATTGGTGCGATCCACCAACCGCAGGTACATGGTATCCAGATCGGTCGTTTCAATGGCGCTGGCAAACATATCGCCCAGACGGAAAACGCCGTTGAAGAAGCCGATCAGTTCACGCCGCCGTGACGCCAAATCCGTAGGCCGCCCGGAATAAACGGGGGTAAACACCAAGAATCCAACCTGATCACTGGTTTCCTGGACGAGGCGAATGCCTGCCGTGGCCACCATTTCGCCTTGATCACGGGCCGCCAATAAGGCCGCTCGACGCCGTGCTTCGGTGGACAGATCGAAGCCTAATGCGGCTTGATTGTCACGCAAGGGCTCAATGTAATACACCGGGTAGTATTCGGGCGCTACCGGGGCGGGCACCACGGCATCGGTCGGCGACCGCGCGGTGATGGCAAAGCCGGGGATATCCGATTGACGCTCGAGTTCAAACTGCGCACGCGCCTCATGCACAACGCGCGGCGCCCAAGCAAACGCCTGAATGGCCGAGGTACGCGCCAGTACATCACGGGTCAGCACGTCGAAGCTTTCTTCGGTAAGCACCGGCAGCACATCCAGCGCGCCTTTGATCGAAAACAATATCTCGAGATTTAACAGAATTTCACGTTCCAATGCCGCGGTGTGCCGCGCCACATCATTTTCAAACGAGGCTTCAATCACCCTGGTTTCGGAGTCTTTTAACCACTGCGCCATCCACCATGAACCCGATACGCCGGAGATTAAAAACACAATGATGGCCAAGAGGGGTTTTGTATTCATTCGGTGATGCGTCTCCGTACATGCTTACCATGTACCTAAGGTTTCCTGAAAGCAGCGCTCAATACGGGCTAACATAGTCGTTCAGATGCACTTTTGCACGATCTTTGCCGATAAAATACCGCCTGATTCAGCACCGTGACGCGCCTGCCTTTTGCTCGGTAACGCGCTTACGGCTTGCGCTGCTCCAGAGGACCGGCACAATGTCAGGATTTTTTGACAAATCGAACAGCTTTTCCGCTGCGCTGTCGGTTTTTTGCTTTACAGCGCCTTTACTTGCGACTAGGGTCTAATTGCAATTGTGTATCACTGCTTGGAAGTAACACAGTGGTGCTATGGCTGTTTATAACAACAAAAATGGAGAAAACATCATGGCAAGTACCTTTATCGTCGGCTTCGACGGCACAGATTCGTGCAAGAGAGCCTTGGATTTCGCGGTAAAATGCGCCAATGCCCAGGGCGGCGCCATTCATTTGGTGCACATTCTCGAGTGGTCCCCTTACACCTTTTTGTCCAAAGAGGAGCTGCGTGAGCGCCATGCTCGCAAAGTGGAAGAAGTGGCAGCGGCCGAAAAATTCATTGAGCCGACCTGTGCCGAGCTGCGCCAATCCGGTTTGTCCGTGACCAGTGAAGTACGTTATGGCAATCCAACCGAGTTGATGTGTGAAATCGCGAAGACGCAAGACAACGCGCAAATATTTGTTGGCCGTAAGGGCGCTTCAAAATTGAAGAATGTGCTCGTGGGCAGCTTGGGGTTGTCTTTAGTGCAAAGTTCACCGGTTCCTGTGACCGTAGTCCCATAGGGGCAACGTCTAAGAGCCGATCAGCGATTTTTCATTTCTAGATTGGAGCATTCTCACATGCCAAAATTCATTCAAAAAATACTCGCCCTGACGACATTGTCGCTTTTGTCGGTCAGCAGTTTCGCCCAACAAACGGGTTTAGATGCTGCAATAAGCCGTGTCTTCGAACCCATCGCAACACCCATCGTCAATGTCATCTTCTACTCCGTACCCATTGGGGGCGTACAATTTCCTCTCATCGTCGGCTGGTTGGTTATTTGCGGTCTGGTTGCCACGTTCTTTTTCCGCTTTATTCAGTTTCGCGGCTTCAAGCACGCCATCGACTTGGTGCGTGGCCGCTATTCAAAGCCTACGGACGCCGGTGAAGTGTCGCACTTCCAAGCCTTAACCACCGCGCTGTCGGGCACCGTGGGTTTGGGCAACATTGCCGGGGTAGCGGTCGCGGTGTCCATCGGTGGTGCGGGGGCAACCTTCTGGATGATTCTGGCAGGTCTGCTGGGCATGGCGTCAAAGTTCACCGAGTGTATTCTGGGCGTTAAATACCGTAACCACCTGCCGGATGGCCGGGTATCTGGCGGGCCGATGTACTACCTGGAAAAAGGCTTACGCGAAGAACGCGGCATGGGTGGTTTGGGCAAGGTTTTCGCCGTTGCCTTTGCTATTTGCTGTATTGGCGGTGCTATGGGTGGCGGCAATATGTTTCAAGCCAACCAAGCCTTTTCGCAAATTGTTAATGTTACCGGCGGGGCTGAGAGTTTCTTTGCCGACAAGGGCTGGCTTTTCGGCCTGATCATGGCGGCGATTGTCGGTAGCGTAATCATTGGTGGTATTAAAGCCATTGGCCGCGTTACGGAAAAGCTGATCCCGTTTATGGCTGCCCTGTATTTTGGTGCCGGGATGATCATTATTTTAGCCAACATAGATATGGTGGGCTGGGCGATCGGACAAATCTTCAGCGGTGCCTTCACCGGAGAAGGCGTTGTAGGCGGCGTATTGGGTGCGCTGATTCAAGGTTTCCGTCGAGCCGCGTTCTCGAATGAGGCCGGTATCGGTTCGGCAGCCATTGCTCACTCGGCTGCACAAACCAGCGAACCCGTATCGGAAGGCTTTGTGGCTTTGCTGGAGCCCTTCATTGATACCGTCGTGATCTGCACCATGACCGCACTGGTGATCATTATCAGTGGTGCCTTGATGACGGATTTAACCGGGGTGGAATTGACCTCCGCAGCCTATGCGACGGTGTTGCCATGGTTTCCTGTCGTACTGGCCATTGCGGTCGTGCTGTTTGCGTTATCCACCATGTTTGCCTGGTCCTATTATGGCTTGAAGAGCTGGACCTACCTGTTTGGCGAAGGTAGAAACAAGGAGATCGTTTATAACATCATCTTCCTGTTCTTCATCGTCATTGGTGCCAGCATGAGCTTGGGTCCCGTCATCGACTTCTCGGATTCCATGTTGTTCGCCATGGCGATTCCTAACATCATCGGGCTATACCTGTTGATGCCAGTGGTGAAACGTGAAGTGAACAAATACTGGGCGAAAATTGAAAGCGGCGAAATCAAACGCGTTAAATAATAAGCGCCTAGCGCTGCTTTGAGCCGCCTTCGGGCGGCTTTTTTGTTACCCTGTTTCGGGTATCTCTATGCCTTTTTGGGTGGTCAATATGGCCCTGCGACAACCGATGATTTGGCTTGGCGTTCTCACCTTACTGTTGCTGTTAACCGGGTGTGATGATTTGCGTCCACAGCCCGTTGAATCGGCGCTTGCAACGTTAGCAGAAGACGACGTGCAGCAGCGGCTCAACCGGGCATTAGACACTCTGGGTTATGCGAACGGTCAGGTAACCGAGAACTTGGGGCGCACCAGTATGCGCATGGCCTTGCGGCAAGCCCAAACCTACTTGCATCGACTGGGTTACTACGATGCTCCCCAACTGGGCATTTTGGACCCGCCAACCATCGCCGCCATCGAGGCGTATCTTGCCGACACGATGCCGTGAATAGGTAATGTCCTTGCCAATTGACAGGCGTCATCCGGTCATTTTTCTCAGCGGCTGGTCAGATTCAATTTTTCTGCGACAATACGCCGCCTAATTTTCTCCGAGAGTTCAGCATGTCCTCGACGTTACGTGCACATTTGGCACTTCTATTGGCGATGTCCATCTGGGGCAGTTCCTTTATTGCGTTAAAGATTGCCGTGGGCGTGATGCACCCGATGCAGGTCATTTTCGTTCGGATGGCGATAGGCGCAATCACCTTTTTGTTGCTCTATAAATTGTGGGCGAGCGGGGTTCGTTATCAAGCGGGTGACTGGAAGTGGCTGCTGGGCATGGCGGCCTTCGAGCCTTGCTTGTATTTCATTTTTGAAGCCATGGCTTTGCAATACACCACCGCCAGTCAAGCGGGCATGATCACCAGCATGCTACCCCTAATGGTCGCAGCCGGAGCGTGGTATTTCTTGCGCGAGCAGATCAGCCGCTATCAATGGAGTGGCTTTGGTATTGCGGTGATTGGCGTGGTCTGGATGTCATGGAACAGCGACATCAGTGCCAGTGCGCCCAACCCGGCGCTGGGTAACTTTCTCGAATTTCTTGCCATGGCCAGTGCCGTGGGCTACACCTTGTTGGTCAAGAAGCTCACGCGCGGTTACAGCCCGTTGTTTTTAACCGCCATGCAAGCCTTTGTCGGTACGGCCTTTTTCTTCCCATTGGCCATGACACAGCCCTGGCCTGACACGGTTGCACTGAGCACCTGGATTATTTTGGGCTATCTGGGCGTTGTGGTGACCTTGGGCGCGTACGGTTTATATAACTATGCCTTGAGTCATATCAGCGCGACCGTCACAGCGGGATACACCAATTTACTGCCGGTGTTTACTTTGTTCTTCGGTATGGTTTTGCTGCAGGACACCATGAACCTGCAACAATGGTTCGCCATTGCATTGGTGTTTGCTGGCGTTCTTTTGAGTCAACGTGCGCCCAAGGTCGAGCTGCCGATTCACCCTTCAGCGACACCGGGCGCATCTTGATCCTGCTCGGCGGGATGGGGGATGCGCTCTGGGTCTCCCGGCACCGGGGCAAAGCGCCGCTGTGCCATCCAGTCGGCACGGGCGCTGGCCAACAGCGCTGGATCCGAGGCGACAAAATTCCAATCAAAAAAACGCTGTTCGGGCAACGGTTCGCCACCAAAACACACAAATTGCACGCCCGCCAGGGCTTCCACATGCGGCTGCGGCACGCCTTGTTCTTGCGGTGGAATGACCAACAATTCGCCCGCCACCACACGATGCGTGTTACCGTCATAACTGACGGTCAATGAACCTGAGACGACGTAAATTCCCATGGTCCAAATGGCGGGGTACGGCCACTCCCAGGTGTCACTGGCTTCGGTTCGACCTTCAACAAAGAAGGTCGGCCAATTGATCCGCACCGGCGAATGCTCTTCCAACCAATGCCCGACCACCACCGTCCAGCGCACGCCGTCGCGGGAAAACCGAGGCAAATCATCAGCACCCACATGCTGAAACCCTGGTTCGCCTTGTTCATCAGCGCGACTTTGTGCGACCCAGCATTGCAGCCCATGGAGGTCCTGTGGCTGTCCGTTCGGAGTACGTTCAGAGTGGGTAATGCCAGCGCCTGCGGTCATCCAGTTGACCTCACCGGTTCGAATGGCGGCTTCTGTACCCAAGCTGTCACGATGCAAAATTTCACCGCTGAACAACCAAGTCAGCGTGTGTAAACCAATATGCGGATGCGGCGCAACCTGCATATCCTGTTGCTCGGCCGGGCCGAAGTGATCCAAGAAAACGAAAGGCCCTACGGCACGGCACGAACGGTGCGGAAGTACACGCGCCAACGGTGCTCCACCAAGCGACGCGGGTCGACCGATAACTTTGATCACTGCCATGTTAGCTCCTGTTTCTCTGTCTTGCCGACAATGCCATAACCTTGACCATTCTGCCAGCATAGACGAACCGCAAACTGGAACTGCCACCGTCCAGTTTCCCAACGGTGGAACGATCCAAATCTCATTGTCTGTGCTAGAATCTGCGCCGTTTGCATACCCGCCCTGAAACGTCCCTCTGCGTGGAGAAGTTTGTAGTGTCTTTGCTCGACAATCTCTTGTTTTCGCTCTCGACTACCCTGCCTATTTTACTTTGGCTCGCGGGCGGCAATGCGCTCAAACGCACGAACCGATTGAGTGACGCCTTCATTCAGGATGCCAACCGTTTGGTGTTTACTTGGTGTTTGCCGACCTTATTGTTCCTTAACACAGCACGCTCTTCGGTGGTCGACAGTTGGCAGGGCGGGCTGATCGGCTTCGCCGCCATTTTTACGCTACTTACGGTGGTACTGTTGTGGTGGATTACGCCCATGTTCACCCCGGATCGTTCTCGGCGCGGCGTGTTTGTGCAAGGAGCTTATCGGGGCAATATGGGTATCATCGGGTTGGCGATGGTGGTCAATGCGTTTGGTACCTCGGTAATCCCCTTGGCCTCGCTGTATTTGGCGTTCATCACTTTGATTTACAATCTGACCGCCATTGTTGTGTTACAAGCCGGGCAAGCAAAGATGTCACCGCTGATGCTGGTCAATCAACTGGCACGGAACCCGATGATCATTGGCGTCATGTTGGGTTTAGCCTGGTCACTGACCGGGTGGGCATTGCCGGCGTTGGCGGACAGCACACTACAAGGTTTGGCGGATTTAACGCTACCCATGGCGTTGATTTGCGTTGGGGCGAGCTTACGCTTTAAGAGTTTACGCAATAACCGCTTCTTGGTGCTGCTGGCCAGTGCGTTTAAATTGATCATCATTCCCGTTTCAGCGGTGCTTGTTGCCTTGCTGTTCGGTTTCCGTGGTGAAGCGCTAGGGATTTTGTTCTTGATGATGGCCTCGCCAACGGCCGCCGCGAGCTATGTTATGGCCCGCGCAATGACGCCGTGGGGCGAGTTGGCGGCGGAAATTATCGCCGTCACCACCTTTTTCTCACTACTGACCACCACGTTGGGTTTGTTCCTATTGCGCAGCGTGGGGTTGGTTTAATTCACCGTGAGCGAGTGTGTTGAGCTCACGCTGAAACCGCTGTCTTCTTGCCAGACAAAGATCGCTTCAGCACTCGCTTGAGGGGCCAGGAAGAAACGCATGTAAGGGTTAGCTGATACCGCTGTGTGCATACGAACCGTCAGTGCTGTTTCCCCACCGATGGATACGGTTAAGGATTCTACCAAGCGGCGCGGCAGCACATCGCCATTCGGCCCTTCGCGCAGACCCGTCTCCATCGGGTGTGTGACCAGCGTGCGGACTTCGTCTGCGTTACCAGCACGGAAGGCCCTTGGCAGTGCTACCCTCGGCTGACTGAGCAACACGCTGCTGTTGTCTTCGGCGGTCATCAAACAACCGCCCACAGTAACGCGAATATCACGTGATGTGACCCACACTTCACCGGTATTACTCCGCGCTACGGCCCAAATAGTCTGGCTTTCATTGACGCGAATACGCGTGGAAACCTCGGCACGGCCGACCCGCGGCGTTAGCAAGAAATCCACCACTTCGGCGTTCGGGTTGCCGTCGGCAAAGATTTGAATCGATTCGATGTATTGATCTGTCCGCATGGGGCTGTCGACCTTGATGGTGACCGGCACCGCCGAGCCATCCTCAGACACCAGAGGCAACTCCATCGTTAGCCCTTGCGCTCGCGGAGTTGCTTCACCGACCGCTTCACGCACCGCCTCAAAGCGCTGCCAATCCGCCAGCGCCAATGGGGCTAAACACATCATCAACACCGTTACCAGAAAGCCCGAACGCACACTACGAGGCATAACGATTTCCTATCTCAAATTCATGAACGAACATACGAACGCAGCGGCCCTTTCAGACCTAACCACGCACCAAAAACAATGGCGCCAATGGCCACAAAACTGGTCAACGCCAGGGTTGAAAATCCGGTCAAGCCTTGGCCAATGCTGCAACCCAGAGCTAAGACACCACCACACCCCATCAAAACGGCACCGCTCACTGAACGCCGCATGTGTTGCGGAGATGAGTATGACTCCCACTGAAATGTACCGGTAATTAACGCCATAAACAGACTACCGGCAATCATTCCGCCGACTACCGAAATCCCAAAATTGGCATTCATGCCTGTCGAAATCATTAAATACTGCACACTGTCACCAATGGGCGCCACGAAGGTTAGGGATGCCAAACGCACCGGGGTAAAGATATCGGCGGCCAAGACACCCGTCACCCACCAGCCAGCAGCCACCAGTACTCCAATGATGACGCCCGACGCCAGTTCGGTCTTAGCCTGTCTGAATGTCCGGCTCTGAAACGCCCATAACACCAAACCACCGGCCAACAGCAGCGTCATCACGGCGGTAGCAATAGACACGGACACCCCAACCTGCGAAAACCATAGAGGCAAACTGCGGGCTGGCAAACGGATTGTCGTTAACCCCTCCAGCCACAAGCGTAAGGGGGCCAACACGCCCGAGAGTGTCATGTAAGCGGTTAATCCCAACACCAATAACACCACTAACGAGCGTAAATTACCCTGACCCAGTAACACCAATGCCCGCGCCCCACAGCCATTCGCCAACACCATGCCCAAGCCAAACATAACACCGCCCACCGGCACCAAAAGCCATGACATGGTAGGCTGCAAGTAGAGCGCCCCAGTGAGATCCAGATCGGTGACAGCGTTCAATACCTGAGTCAGCAATAATGCCACCGCCATCGCCGTTGCAAACGCCCGCAACTTGCGGCCATCGTTCTGCACCCACGCATGCTCAAGACCGCGCATCAAACAAAAGCCCGAGCGCTGCCCAACCATACCGAACAGCAAACCGATGATTCCGCCACCAAGAATGGCCAACTCTGTATTGCTCATGAACACCTTGCCCTTAGTGAGCTAAATGAAAGTAAAAAAGGGGTGGCCGAATGACCATCCCCTTCCTTGCAGCAGAAAATTTGATTCTCAATCAACAAAAGGCCAGTCAATTCTCAATCATTCAAGAGTGGCTCTAAAAACGTCATGAGCGAAACACTGGCAAGGCAAAATTTTCCGAAAACGCGCAGCTTACTGAACGTAAGTGAGCATTTTTCGGAAAATTTTAACGCCGTCAGGGCGAGCGCAATAGTTTTTAGACCACTCTTAAGAGGGAGTACCCCAAGCGTCTTGGCATATAGCATCATACCACCGATGCGCATTCATCGCCTCCGCCCGCCGCAGACTTGCATCACCAGTGCTCGGGCTTAATCCACCTGCCCCGGCGACTGCCTGAATATTACCCTCTGTGTTCAGGTTATAAATAGCCGCTACCGATACACCGTATTCTGGTCCAATCAGGCTGTAACAGGTATTGGTGAAATACGGGTTGGGCGCCGACCGGCCATCCAAGGCTGATACAATCGCGGCGGCGGCAACTTTGGCTTGCGAATTGGCGCAGAAACCCGACTTCGGCATAGGCGCGGCAACGGTGGCGTCACCGATCACGTAGATGTCCGGCACCTGCTGCGATTCAAACGTGCGTGCTTGCACCGGCACCCAACCGCTGGCGTCGGTTACACCGGCTCGATCCGCTATCCAACCGGCTTTTTGCGCTGGAATCACGTTGAGCACACTGGCTTGATGTCGAGTACCGAATTCTGTTTCTACTTCACGCCGCGCCGCATCCACGCGCACCACACGGCCGTCGTTCGAGAGTCCGACCCATTCGATCATACCGGGATACAGTTGGTTCCAACCATCGGTGAATAAGCCTTGCTTAGAGAACGCATCTTTCGGGTCCAGAATCAAAATCTTCGAGTCTGGCTTATTCTCTTTGAAATAGTGTGCCACCATGCTGGCGCGCTCATACGGCCCCGGTGGGCAACGGTACGGGTTTGGCGGAGCGACCATCACAAACAGCCCACCATTTGGCATGGCTTCCAGTTGACGCTTCAAGATCTGCGTTTGTGCACCGGCTTTCCACGCGTGCGGCGCCAACTCAGCGGCTGCTTCGTCATACCCTTCGATCGCATTCCAGCGCATATCAATGCCGGGCGACATCACCAACTTGTCGTATTCTAACGTGGTGCCGTTCGCCAATTGCACGCGATGCGCAACCGGATCGATGTCTTCGGCAAGGGTGTGTACGACCTCAACACCATACACATTGCGCAGCTCATCATAACCATGTCCGATTTCTTCGAACTCCCGAATACCGCCGAGGTAGAGGTTGCTGAACGGGCAGGTATAAAAGGTGGCGTTCGGCTCCACTAAGGTGACCGCGACGTTAGGGTTGGCGCGTTTGATGTATTTCGCGGCAGTTGCGCCGCCAAAACCGCCTCCGATGACAACCACTCGACCGTCTACCCGAGCAGAAGAGCCGATGGTTGCACAGGCACTCAGCGTAGTCAGGGCACCTACGGCACCGACACCTTTAAGCAAGTTACGCCGAGAAACTCCGGCCTTTTCAACGGGGCTGAGCAGTGATTTTGTTGCTGTATTGTCCGTCATGTTCTTTCTCCTGCTCAGTTATCAAGGCTGGCGAAATATTGCGCAATCTCAGCGATTTCTTCATCGCTGTAACCTTTGGCGATCCGCCCCATGATGGTAGAAGGACGCTCGTCGTTTTTAAAGCTGAGGAGCTGGCGCTCCAGTACCGTCGCCGCACGACCGTTTAACGCATCACGCCGTCCATCCGTGCCATGGCAACCTGCACAGCCACCAGCTAAAACAGCCGCCTGCAATTGTTCGGCGTTTAATGCATGTTCGTCGGCGCTGGCCGTGGTGCCCAGCAATGCACTGGTAACCACTAGGGCACCAAGGGATAGTTTTAGGGTTTTCATGCTCGATTCCTGTCAGCCTGGTTGCGCCCTCATCAGGGCAGTGTTGTATTTGTGCAACAAATATAGACGCCTTAAGGGCAGACGTCTAATCACGGATTTTCATATTCTTATTAAAGAAAGCATAATGTAGAAAAGTCTCGATTAAGCACTTTGTTTGTCCTGTTTATCTACCGCCTGCTTGATCGCCGCGTTGGCACCTGCAACCACCGCATCCAGGGCGGTGCGCACGATGTCGCTCCCGGTGGCACAGCCCCAAAAAACCGTGTCGTTACCCTTCAAGGCCACAAAGGCCACGGCGTCGGCGTCTTTGTCATGACCCAAACTGTGCTCGGCGTAGTCATCCACCTCCAAAGACAAACCACAGTGGTTGTTCACCGCATTCACCCACGCGGCCAGTGGTCCCTGCCCTTGACCGACCCAGGTTTGCGCTTGCCCGTGATAGATCACCTCGACGGATAACTGATCCTTGCCCCCGCGCGCCGCGTTCAAGCGATAGCTTTCTACCGACAACGGCGCTTGCTGACTGTAAGCGTCATGGAAGGCTTGCGTAATCCATGCAGCATGAATTTCTTTGGCCGAACGCTCGGATTCCTGTTGTACCACCTGCGCAAAGGCGACTTGCAAGGCTCGCGGCAAGCGATACCCCGTATTCTGTTCCAACAGATAAGCGACACCACCCTTACCGGATTGCGAATTCACCCGAATCACCGCTTCATAAGAGCGGCCTAAATCGGCGGGGTCAATCGGCAGATAGGCCACTTCCCACGGGTCTTCCGGCTGGCGCACCGCCAAGCATTTTTTGATCGCGTCTTGGTGACTGCCGGAAAACGCGGTATACACCAGTTCGCCAATGTAGGGATGACGCGGATGCACCGGTAAATTCGTACAGGTGGTATACACCTGTTCGATACGCTCCACATCCGCCAAGTTCAACTCTGGGTCTACCCCGCGCGAATACAGGTTCATCGCCATGGTAAAAATGTCCATGTTGCCGGTGCGCTCACCGTTGCCCAACAAGGTGCCTTCAACTCGATCCGCGCCCGCCATGACGGCTAATTCGGAAGCCGCAATGCCGGTACCTCGGTCATTGTGCGTATGCACGGATAAGACCACCGCATCACGGTAGGCCAATGCCCGATGTACCCGCTCTACTTGGTCGGCAAACACGTTCGGTGTAGACATCTCGACGGTAGCCGGCAAATTGATGATTGCCTTGGCTTCCGCACTGGGCTGCCAAACATCCAATACGGCGTTACACACGGAGATGGCGTACTCCAATTCGGTGCCGGTGAAGCTTTCGGGTGAATATTGAAACCGCCATTGCGTATCCGGGTATTGCTGCGCGTAATTTTTCACCCAGCGCGCGCCCTGGCGTGCTAACTGCCGGATGGCGTTCATATCCTGTCGGAACACCTGTTCACGTTGTACCCGTGAGGTAGAGTTGTACACATGTACAATGGCTTGCTTGACCCCCTTTAACGCCTCAAAAGTGCGGGCAATCAAGGGTTCGCGGGCTTGTACCAACACTTGAATCGTCACGTCCGCCGGAATGCGCTCTTCTTCGATCAACTGCCGACAAAAATCGAACTCGGTTTGCGATGCCGAAGGGAAGCCGATTTCGATTTCTTTGAAACCCAAATCCACCAGCAATTCAAACATCATCAATTTTTGTGGCACGGTCATGGGGTCAACCAAGGCTTGGTTACCGTCGCGCAGGTCCACACTGCACCAAATGGGCGCTTGCGTGATAACTCGGTCGGGCCAGGTGCGGTCGGGCAGGGTTGGCGTATCATAGGCGACGTATTTACGGTGGTCGAATGCAGAAGGCGTGCGGTCTGATGCAGGGATAGATGGGTTGTTCATGGCTCAGTCTACTCTTTTTAATTTTTTGGCTATTCAGTTGTTTGGCGGCAAGAGGTGTGGTGACTGAGCACCGCCAACAACGCACGGCTCAGCCTCCGGAGGGCAGTCGTAGTAGGCTGAGCAGTAGAACAACGATTGAATGAGTAACTAACATGAAAACGACCTTTTTTGACTGTTTGATTCTTTGCTGGTTAACGGTTAAAGCGAGGTTCTGACGTGCAGGGCTAGGGCCTGCCGAAGATCATAGCAGTCGTAGTAGGGCGAGAGAGAGGTGTATCTGTTGTGTTTTCATGGCTTGAACCATAACGAGATTGCGCACAGGATTCAACTGAAAATTTTCTCCCTAGCGCAAAAAGGCCCACAGAAAATTAAGGTCGCACCGGCGATGCTGCATGTTCACCCACGACTGTGGTCCAAGGACGAACACGATAGGTAGTGACCAAACCATGGTGCACATAGGGGTCAGCTTGCGCGAAAGCCTCTGGCGTTGCTGCCGTCTCGCAAGAAAAAATCAACACCCCGCCATCAGACGGCTCGGCCAATGCACCGGCCAAAAACAGCTCACCACGGGCTTGTGCCGCCCAAGCCAGATTTAGGTGTTCGTCTCGGAATTCAGCCCGGCGTTCCAAATAATCCGGAGCGTAGTCGTAAAACAGAATAAAGTGCGCCATAACGTTTCACCTCAGATTTCATTACGCCAGCATCGGGTACGTAAAACCGACCAGATGCACCATGTTCAATAGCCAATGCGCCGCAATAGCCCACCATAAACGGCCCGTTAATGCGTACACCGCACCGTACAATAACCCGGCCAAGGTGGCGACCAGCACAAACGCCATGCCGCCGCCAAAGTGCGCCAAACCGAACAACACACTCGCCAACAGCACCGCCAACCAAAGGTTAAACCGCTGCTGCAACCAACGCTGTACGACGCCGCGAAACAACAATTCTTCGGCAATACAGGTGTTCACTAAATTGCTCAGTGCAAAGAACCCAAACCACATTGGCAAGCCTAGGCTAACATCGATCAGCCTCAGCATGACCGCCACACCCATAATGACCGAGATGCCCAAGACCATCAGACCAATGGGCGCACTGGCCGGGATCGCACGAGATAAGGCAGGCAGGCTGCGCCCCCACAAAGGCAGCCACGTGAGCAATGACCACGCCACCAACACCTTATCGGTATTCAAATAAAACGGCGTAGACACCGCACCGGGTTTCCATGGCTGTGCCTCCACCACCAGTAAGCCTTCATACCCCGGCACCGCATGCAACACCAAGGCCGCGCTGAACAAAAACCACAGGAAATATCGGCCCCATAACCACGGTCTAGGCAGTGGTTGCGCGTGCATCCAATAGGTCAAGCCCATGTACGCAAGGACAAAAGCACTGAACAGCATGCTGTGGTAGCCCACCAGCCAGGCCAGCAAAACGGCCGCCACCGACAAACCATAACGCGCCTCACGACGCTCCGACGAGCCGCATAGCAGCAGGACAACCGAGAACAGCAACGCGAAATAGAGCACGGGGATTCCTATGTTATTTTTGCAACACCCATTGAGCGCTGCGTAATGAAACGGCTTGAGCAACGAGGTTGAAAATACACAACATCAAGAAGAACTGAAGAAACTCAACGAAACGCTCTTCGATAACAAACATGTAGAACACTAGGAAACAACAAAACATCAGAAGCAGAGGCAACATCGCCTTTGCCAGTGATACGTCAGCAGGTATCTTGCGCAAAGGTCCTTGTTCGTAGGTATACATTAAAGCTCCTTGATTCCGTTTAAAAAATCTTATCCTGCAATCACAGATTCACCTTCAATCCGAAAACGTCTCAACATATAGCTGCTCAACCTGTGCCCTCGCCCATGGCGTACGGCGCAAAAACTTCAAACTGGACTTAACCGACGGATCGTTATTGAAGCAGTTGATGTTGATTTTTTGGCCGAGTACATCCCAACCATAATGCGCTTCCAGTGCTACCACGATAGCCTCCAAGGTAATGCCATGCAGCGGGTTTTTCGGTTGCTCGTTGTTCATCTCATACCAACAAAGTGACTGATATGCCCATCCTATCACCCTGACATCATTGGGCAATCTGTTCCTTATCTGTCGTCACATTTCCTGCTTTACTTTAGAAAATACTTATATTAAAGTTACCTAATACATACCTTAGGAGAAACAACATGGCTTACACCGAAAAATTTCAAGCAATGGCTGACCGAGCACGCGCTGAGGTCAACGACATCAAACCCGACCAAGTTGACGAAATGGTCAGTCATGGTGCTATATTGCTCGATATTCGTGACAAGGAAGAGCATGACGCTGACCACATCGCCGGTTCAATCAACATCAGCCGTGGCAAGTTGGAAATGAATGTGGAAGGCGAGATTCCTGATCTCGACGCGACCATTCTGTGTTACTGCAATGCGAATAATCGTGGTGCCTTGTCGGCTGCGGCCTTGAAAAACATGGGTTACAAAAACGTCCGCTATATCAATGGTGGATTGCGCGCCTATCGAGCGCAGTAAAAATGGGGGGCACGGGCGCGAACAGCGTTAAAGGTTGCATCTAAAGCGCTTCATGGCTTTCGGGTGCTACATAGGCTTCGCGTGCCTGCCGTACCTGCTCATGATGCTCATCAGCCCACTGAATCAAGTGCTGTAACGGGTCAAAAAAGGAATGGCCCAACGGCGTCATACGGTATTCCACTCGCGGAGGCACGGTGGGATAAACCTGACGACTCACCAGACCGTCTTTCTCCAAATGGCGCAGTGTTTGCGCCAGCATACGCGGCGAAATATCTTCAATCTCCCGGCGCAACGCGCTGAACCGCAGTGTTTGTTCGCCCAGCGTCATTAACACCAAAACCGTCCAACGATCACCGAGCCGATCCAGCACATCCCGAATCGGGCAGTTGCGATTCAGCGCTTCAAATTCTGGTTTACGCTTACCCACCTTAATCTCTCCTATCGTTACTGCGTAGTAACTAGGTCACTTTTTGCGCCCTACTTCTGCACGTTCAATTAGTCGGTATTATAAAGTAACTAGATTGATAAACGTAATTTAATACCACTGAGAGGAAATGCTATGTCTCATCAATACCCGATTGCTGTAACCGGTGTGGCAGGTCAATTAGGCCGCCAGGTTATCAAATACCTGTTGGATAACTTGCAGGTTCCGGCACAACACATTGTTGCCCTTACCCGCGATACCACCAAACTGGTTGAGGTTGCCGCTCAAGGAGTCGAGGTTCGCCATGCAGATTTCGACAACACGACAACCTTGGCCGATGCATTCAAGGGCGTGCAGCGCTTGTTGCTGATCAGCACTGACACCCTCGGCCTACCCGGCAAGCGCTTGGAACAGCATAAGAACGCCATTGCTGCGGCGGAACAAGCGGGTGTAAAACACGTTATTTATACGTCCATGCCTAAACCGGAAGGTTCGGCGATTACTTTTGCAGGCGATCACCTCGGCACGGAACAGGCATTGGCTGCCAGCAACATGAGCTGGACCATTTTACGCAATAACTGGTACTTCGAGAATTTGTTCATGGAGACCGAACACATCCTAGCCAGCGGCCAGTGGTTTAGCGCTGCGGGCGACGGGCGTTCGGCACACATTGCCCGTGCCGACCTCGCCTTAGCCGCCGCCCATGCTTTAGCAAGCGGCGATACCACCAACAAGACCTACACCTTGAGTGGCGCGAAAGCCTACCGCACCCAAGACATGGCCGAACTGCTGAGTAAGGTGAGTGGCAAGCCCATCGCCGTAGTGCCTATTACGGACGAACAGAAGCAAGCAGACTTAACCCAAGCCGGGCTGCCGCCGGCATTAGCAGAAATTTTCGCCAGTTTCGACATTAACACACGGCAAGGTGGTGTGGCTGAAGTCACCGACCATTTCAAGCAGTTAACCGGCAAAGAACCTACACCGTTTGAACAATGGTTAGACGCCCATAAAAACCTGTTCGCCGTCGCCTAAGTTTGCACTATGGCCGCCGATGATAATTCAAAGGCGGCTACACATCCGTTCTTACCCTCTTTATCACCCCTCAAAGCTGAATAAAATGCTCACGGTAGTAGCGCAGTTCTTCAATACTTTCGCGGATATCATCGAGCGCGCGGTGTGAGTTCTGCTTTTTAAAGCCATCCACAATGCCCGGCTTCCAACGTTTCGCCAGTTCTTTCAAGGTCGAAACATCCAGGTTGCGGTAATGCATATAGGCTTCGAGCTTGGGCATGTACTTCACCATAAAGCGGCGGTCCTGGCCTATGGTGTTACCCGCCAAAGGGGATTTCCCCGGCGTTACCCAATCTTGCAAAAAGGCAAGGGTTTGCGCTTCGGCTTCTTCGTCGGTCACGGTGCTGTCAATGACCCGCTGGGTCAGACCAGATTCGCCATGGTGCTTTACACACCAGGGGTCCATAGCATCCAGTAGGCTCATAGGCTGATGAATCACCAATTCAGGACCTTCGGCCAAAATATTGAGGTCCGCATCGGTAACGATGGTGGCAATTTCAATGATGCGTTCCTTTTCGGGGTCTAACCCGGTCATTTCTAGGTCAATCCAGACCAAATTGGTGTCTTTATTCATAGGACTCACGAGAGATACATTCTGCCGCACAGTTTAGAGGTAGATAGCGCTTCTCGCCAGTGTGTCACGTCTGAGAAGTGTAATTGTGTCATGCAACTGCCCGACAGTTGTTTTATGCTGCGGCATGAATCCGAAGGCAAAGGGTGGGTCGGCAAACGATGAAGGGGTTAATTGTTCAAGGAACTCGTGGGTTACTGTGGCTGCTATTGGCGAGCGTTGCGGTTGCCCAGCCCAGTTTTGATGCCATTCCAGACGCGGCGTTCACCGAAGATGACAGCGCTGCGCAGCCAGACACCCTCCAAACCGGCGAACCCATTGAGGTCGAAGACTTCTTCAGCGCCCCCGTAGAATTAGCGGTGCCCGAGGTGTTTGAAGCCGTGCCAACAGAGGAAGCCGAGGGCCTAACGGAAGCCGCTGCACATTGGGTTACACCTGACTTACTGCTCTACAACGCCGGAGACGTAGAAGAAGTTCGCCTATACTATTCGCCCATTGCACGACTGTCCCACAACACCACCAGCTTGTCACTGTTCGGCGCCGCCGACAGCGTTCGCCTTGTACCGCGCGTACTACCCGCCAACATTGCCGAACGCTACCCGGACCTGGCGGATTGGCAAGCCTGGGGCGTACCCGCATCGGTCGATATCAAGCTCTGGCTTAAAGGCCAGCTCGCCGTTGGCGCCCGCGACCGCTTTGAGCGCGTTTTGGATGCGACCGCCGTGCAAATAGCCGGCGTTTTGGATGCCCTGTACGCCCCCCGCGCAACGCAAATGCAGCTCGGTGCTTTGCCCTATTATGCGGGCACAGTATTTCAAGTATGGGCACCAACGGCGCAACGCGTAAGCCTGTTCCTTTATGATGACCAATTTGAACTGTTGGAACGTTTCCCGCTGCGCGAGGACAGCACCAGCGGCAACTGGTCACACTTAAGTCGAACGGCACCGCATGGCCGTTATTATCACTATGAGGTGGTGGCCTACCATCCTACGACGCAGAAAATAGAGACTCACCGGGTGACAGACCCTTACAGCCTGAACCTATCACCCGATGGGCAATATTCCCAAGTCGTCGATCTCGATCACCCTTCATTGCGCCCCGATGGTTGGATGGCGTGGCCAACGGAACAGGTAACTCCCGCACCGGAAGATGCCGTGCTCTGGCGCTTGGCGTTGCCCCATGCGCAAACGCTCCAGCCACGAGATGCCCCGGCATTTACGCATGTACACCTGTACGACCCCGAGGCGACAGAGCACGCTGCCGGTCAGGTGCGGCACTTTCTACTTCCGCCGTTTGCCCGCAGCGGTGCAGAGGGCTTAGAAACCATACGCTCTCTACGCGAAACGGTTTTACGTTGGCGGCTGGCCGGTTATCGCGTCGGTGTCGACGGTGATTTTACGCGCATTCAGACCTTCAACGACGCCACGTCATCGATGCTCGACAAGATTGTGCCAGCCTATTATCACCGCCGCGACCCCATCACCGGTGCGGCGTTGCGTGATGGTTGTTGCGCCATCACCGCCACCGAACACCGCATGATGGAACGCTTATTGACCGACGGATTGGTGCAATTAGCCCAAGCCTTTGGCTTTGAAAGCGTGCGGTTATACCGCGCCGATCAACTACACCGTGAAGCCCTGATGCGCTCACAGGTGCGCGTGCGCAATCAACATCCAGCCTTTTTTGCTTACAGTGACCTACCGGCAGCGGCGGTGTCACCACTTTCCAGCACTGGCGTGGGCAGCCTAATACCGCCAAGTCTGGACGTTTTGCGCCTGCCCAGCACGCTGGATTTCGCCAACCGCGCCGAATGGCGAGAAGCTACCGATGCGCAGCGCATTGCCTTAGCAGGGCGACAACAAAACTATCTGTTGCTCACCCAGACGGACCGCTTGATGCGCGGGCGCAACGTGCCTGACGGACAATTTTTTGCAGGCCTAGCCAACGACCCGCAAGAGACCGTGCAGGCGTTAGACCTCAATACGCTGTTGTCACCCGACCACGACAGCCCTAACAACGATGAGAACGAGCAGCGTCGGCGCATTGCCATGGGTTTACCGCTGTTGAGCCAAGGCAGTATTCACTTGGTGGGTGACATGAGTTCGTTGACCGCCAACCAGCGCAGCGCCCTCGATGAATGGCTCGCCATTCGCCAGAGTACACCACTCCTTCGCCTGACCAGCCAACAACAAATCGCCAGCCGCCTTGATTTTCGCAACGTTGGCGTTAATCAAGCGAATGGCTTTCTGATTATGACCATCAATGACGGACAAGGCGTACCCGACCTGGATCCTGAGCGCAATGCCTTGATGGTGATTATGAACATGAACACTCGCAGCCAAACCTTTCGGGTGCCCGGATTTCAGTTACACCCCGTGCAAGCAAACGGCCACGATGAGCGCCTACATGACATCAGCCAACCGGACGACCATTTTGTGGTACCCAGCCTTGCCCTGGTGGTCTTGGAACAACCGCAACAGGGCCCGCAAGGCCGTGGTATGCCAATCGCCCAGAAAGATTACAGCAAACTCTATCCCGCCGAATAAGTGCGCTACGCAACGCCCTACAACCGCCTGTACAACCTCACTCGTAACGCCGGTAGCCGCTAACTTCCGCTAATGAGGCCAGAATGGCATGGTAGCTGTCGAGCCTTCGCGCCAGTACGTCGCCCCGCGCAATAGCCGCCTGCAACGCGCAACCAGGGTCATCGCGGTGACTGCAATCGCGGAACTTACATTGGCCGTTGTAGGCTTGTAAGTCAGGAAAGCCCTGCATCACTTGGTCTTCCGGTACATGCCACAGACCGAATTCACGAATACCCGGCGAATCGATCAAATCGCCACCCTGCGGCATGTGATACAACATGGCTGTAGTGGTGGTGTGGCGGCCTTTACCCGTTGCCTCGGAAATCTCACCTACTACAATGTCTTCCTGATCGCCCAATAACTGGGCAATCAACGACGACTTACCCACGCCCGACTGCCCAACAAAGGCCGTCGTCTTGGCACGTAATTCGGGCACCAAGGTATCTGTCAGCGGCGCTTTCGCACTCAGCAACAAGGTGCGATAACCCAGTGCAGCATAATCAGCCAAATAGGTTCTGTAGGGATCATCAACGGTCAGCAAGTCTGACTTGTTTAACACCAGCACCGGCTCTATGTTCGACAACGCGGCAGCCACCAAATACCGGTCCAACAACGCCAAAGGCGTCGCCGGAATGCTGGAAAACACAATCATAATTTGATCAATATTGGCCGCCACGGGGCGCAACTGACCCCGCAAATCGGGTCGCACCAATAAGCTGCGACGATCTTCACAGGCGACAACCACGCCGGTATCGTCTTGGCCTGCACACCAAGTTACTCGATCGCCGGTAACTAGGGCGGGTAAATTGGCACGCTGATAGCACCGAAACACCTGACCGTCCTCCGGACGTTCAATCGCTAACGTCGCCCCGTAATGCGCCTGCACCACGCCCGGCTGTTCGCTGCCCAGCTGGCCTTCGGCCAACTGCGTCTCTACCAAGTTGGCTTTGCGTTCGGCACGGCGATGCCGCTCCCTTTGCGTATGTCGAATGCGCGCTTCCTGTTGTTTGGTCAGTCGCCGTTTTGCCATTACGGCATCACTATCAACAGTGCCGCCACCGAGGCTAGCGTCAAGCGCTCTAAACCAGTAACCTTTGCCACCACTTATTTACCTAATTTGTTAGGAACGCCAGAATGTCGGACGCCCTGTTTGTCGCTTTGCAGAAGATTCTACCGCAACATGCCTTGAGCCGTCTTGTGGGAAAAGTAGCGCACAGTGAACGGGCGTGGCTGGCGCAACCGGTTATGCGCTGGTTCGCCAAGAAATATCAGGTCAATATGAGCGAAGCGGCCGAGCCGGAATTGCGCACCTACAAAAGTTTTAACGCCTTTTTCACCCGCGCCTTGCGCGATGGCGCTCGCCCTTTTACACCTGATAGTCAAATCCTCATTTGTCCGGTTGACGGTGCCATAAGTCAGTCCCGACCCATCGCCGAAGGGCGAATTTTCCAAGCCAAAGGTCATGATTTCAGCACCCAGGCCCTGCTGGGCCGATCCAGTGACCAGCCAACCGAATACGATCATGGGCTGTTTAGTACCATTTACTTATCGCCTAAAGACTATCATCGCATTCATTTACCCTGTGCTGGGAAGTTGACCCGAATGACGTACATTCCAGGCCAACTTTTCAGTGTTAATCCTGCTACCACTGAACGAGTAGACGGCTTGTTTGCCCGCAACGAGCGAGTCGTCTGTGAATTTGACACAGAACACGGCAGTTTAGCCATGGTTTTGGTGGGCGCCATGATTGTCGCCAGCATAGCGACTGTTTGGGCCGGCACCGTTGCACCGGGCGCTAACGAAGTGCGCACTTGGCATTACGGGGCCGACGCGCCAACCTTTAAGCAAGGCGATGAAATCGGCCGCTTTCTGTTAGGCTCCACCGTCGTGGTACTGACCGAAGATCATGGTTGGCAGTGGCAAGCCGATATGCAAGCAGGTCAGACCGTTCGTTTGGGCCAAACCATGGCAAAAAGACCCTAGTTGACGATAATTCAGCGGGTTCTGAACGCCCAGCCCTTGAGTCTGACGCAGTGAATCGCTATGCTGCGCGTTGTTTGATTCCATACTATGAGTACGCTGTGACCGACCAAGACACCGCAACGGCTGAAAAGCCGCAGGCACCTGCCGCCAGCCCAGAAGCAACAACCGCTGCTGCTGACCAAACCCCCAAGGTTCATCCGAATCGTGCGGCGTTCGATTTACTGGCCGAACAGTACCCCGACTTATTTAATTTGCGCGCGCCCAAGCCATTGCAAATTAATATTCACGTCAGCTTGGCGGAAGACGGAAAGTTTTCTAAAACCAAGATTCGTCGGGCTTTAAATTTCTATGTGCAACAGTACAGCTACATCAAATCTGTAGCGGCGGGTGGTGCACGTTTTGGGTTGCAAGGCGAAGCCGGTGAAGTAAAGCCCGAAGACGCCGAACACGCCAAGACGCGTGTGGCGGAAATCGAGGAACGGCGTAAAGCAAAGCGTGATGCACGCCGGAAAACGGAGCAAGCAGCGCGGCCCAAAGCCAAAAAGTCACGGCCCATGAATGCCGAGGGTAAACCGAATCACGCGAAGCGTAAGGCCGACAAGCCAAGTACGCCGCAAGCACCCAAATCGAACGCAGAAAAGCCGACAGAACCTGCAGCACCAGAGACGCCGGCAGAAAAAGAAGCGCGT
This sequence comes from Salinispirillum marinum, assembly GCF_042650105.1. Lineage (NCBI taxonomy): Bacteria > Pseudomonadati > Pseudomonadota > Gammaproteobacteria > Oceanospirillales > Saccharospirillaceae > Salinispirillum > Salinispirillum marinum. The sequence goes on from NZ_JBHSAL010000001.1 coordinate 525,018, forward strand.
TTGAATGAGAAGCTGGCGTCATTAGCCAATCGATTCGCCAAGCATTGAGACAAAAAAGCCTGCGCCATGCAGGCTTTTTTAATCAGGCACGATTCATTGGAAAACTGATCACACGGCTGATGTCATTTTCTCCCAGCAACACCATCATCAACCGATCAAAGCCCATCGCCACGCCCGCACATTCCGGCAATCCAGCTTTCAGTGCGGCATCCAAGTGCTCATCCAATGGCCCAACCGGCAGATTCTGCTCAGTCCGACGCACCAAATCGGCCTCAAAGCGTGCGCGTTGTGCGTCGGCATCGCGCAACTCATAGTAACCGTTGGCCATTTCCATGCCGCGATAGAAGGCTTCAAAACGCCGCGCCACCGGCCAGCCGTCGGCATTCTCGGTCACTTGCGCGAGAGCGGCCATATCGGCGGGCCAGTCCGTAATAAAGGTCAAATGGTCCTGTGGCAGGGCGGGCTCAACAACCTGTGCCAACCAACAATCTAGCATTTCATTGCGTACCGCACTCGACCACTCGAAACGGGAGTGGGTTTGCGCCTGCAAATCCACCAAAGGAATCCGGTGCGGATCAAACCCGGCGAAGCGCTTAAAGGCGGCCTCATAGGTGAAGTCCAAGCGTGGCAAACCGGGTATCAAGGTCACCAACAGTGCGTGTACTTCCGCCCTCATAGCGACATCATCATAGCCCGGGCGATACCACTCCAGCATGGTGAACTCCGGGTTATGCCGCCGCCCGGCCTCACCGGCTCGAAACACCTTGGCAAATTGATAAATGGCCCCATACCCGGCAGCCAACAAGCGCTTCATCGGGAACTCCGGTGAGGTATTCAAGTAATAGGTGCGGCCCATCTGTTGCGCCGTTACCGATGCAATGTTGGGGTCACTGTTCATCGCACTGCTGAGCAGAGGCGTTTCCACTTCCAGAACATCTCGCGCCGCAAAAAAAGCCCGCACAGAAGCCATGGTGGCCGCGCGGGCTTGCAGATGCTCCAGTGGCGCCGTAGGGAGCCAGGTGGTCATATTATTTGGCGCGCGAGACGTATTCGCCAGAGCGCGTGTCGACGCGAATCACTTCACCCACATCAATAAACAATGGCACCTTAACTACGGCACCGGTGGTGAGTTTAGCGGGTTTGGTGCCGCCCGTTGCGGTATCACCTTTCACACCGGGGTCGGTTTCAACGATCTGCAATTCAACAAAATTCGGTGGCGCGGCCGTCAAAATGGCATCGTTCCAAAGCGTTACGGTGTAAGACTCTTGTTCTTTCAACCAGTCTTTTACGTCACGAATGGCGTCTGCACTTGCACCGTACTGCTCGTAGGAGCCGTCACCCTTCATGAAATGCCAAAACTCACCGTCGGTGTACATGTACTCCATGTCAATATCGACCACATCCGCACCTTCCAAGCTCTCACCCGATTTAAAGGTGCGCTCCCAGACCCGGCCGGTTTTCAGGTTCTTGAGCTTAACCCGGTTGAACGCTTGGCCTTTGCCGGGCTTCACGTATTCGTTTTCGATGATGCTGCAAGGGTCCCCTTCCAACAATACTTTAAGACCGCCACGAAATTCGTTGGTAGAATAGCTTGCCATAGTTGTTCCGTCCGTTAATAACGCGGCACTACCGCCACGATGAGAAATTTTAGCCGCTTATGATACCTGTAAACTCTGTGTCTGTGCAGCCGGTCCGTACAGAAAAAACCGCTTGGCAACAACAACTGGGCGAACTCATTACCGACTTGCCCAGCCTACTGCACGCGTGCCAGTTAGTTTCCCCACCCGAAGCCTTGGCCGACCTAGAACGCGTCTCGTTTCCGGTGCGCACCACGCGATTTTACGCCAGTCTGGTAACGCCGGGCGACTGGCACGACCCCTTGTTGCGGCAAATCCTGCCGTGGCAGCGCGAACAGCATGATGTACCCGGCTTCAGTATCGACCCCCTGCAAGAGCGCAGCGCATCGCCACTGCCGGGCTTAATCCACAAATACCGCACACGAGTATTACTGGTGCCCACGAGCGCCTGCGCCATTCATTGCCGATATTGCTTTCGCCGTCATTTCCCCTACGACGGCCACCGTATTGGCGCTGACGAACGCCAGGCTATTGTGCGCTACCTGCACGAACACCCGGACGTAAACGAAGTCATCTTTAGTGGCGGCGATCCACTGATGCTGACGGACAAAGCGCTGCACCACTGGCTACAGGACCTAGCCACCGTACCTCACCTCGACACCGTGCGTTTTCACTCGCGCCTGCCGATCGTGCTGCCCGACCGGCTTACCCCGGAGCTGCAAAACGTTCTGACCGCCACACGCTTGCAGCCGGTTCTGGTCTTGCATGCTAATCATGGCCGGGAGATTTCACCCGCCCTGTCGGCCGTCATTGCGCCGTGGCAACGGGCCGGGATAACACTGCTGAATCAAGCAGTGCTCCTGGCGGGTGTAAACGACAATTTACTGACACTGCGCGCCCTTTCCAAAGCCTTATTTGCCGCCCACATACTGCCCTATTACTTGCACCAGCTCGACAGCGTAGCCGGGGCGGCGCATTTTGCGGTGCCCGATGAAAAGGCATTGTTATTGCATGAAGGATTAAAAGAGCAGCTTCCCGGCTACTTGGTGCCCCGCTTGGTGCGCGAAATACCGGAACAGCCCAATAAAACATGGCTCCCGGCTGAAGGAAAACTGTGAAGCATTTCCTTGGTGTCAGCGCGCTGTAAGGAGCATTGTCAGTGCCTTGCAGCCCCACTTATAGTACATAAAGTGGCCGCACAGGCTGGCTGGGAATTTACACAGGAAAATGGATGCCAGAAAAACCCGTAATGTATCTCAAGCCACAGGACACCGTGCAGAAGAGCTTATCCTTCTGTGTTGCGCGTGAACGTGACTTGGCGGATTGGGTAAACACCTTACCCAAAGTCAATCTGGCTGAAACGGGCCGGAGGCTTTACAGCGCGCTACGGGAATTGAACCAACTGAAAGCCAGTCCTGCCGACCGTTTGAGCTTACTGAATGTCTTGAGCCCTAGCGTTATCTATGCCGCCGATGGTTTGTTCACCCGTCATCTCGACAGCACCTACCAATTGGATGATACCGAACGTAAAGTTGCTGGTTTGGCGCAAGCGCTGCATATGGAATTAGCCACCGGCTATAAGACGGTACTGATTGAAGCCAGCCAGGGCTGGAAGATGATGTCCAAAAAAGACGTCATGACCCGCGCCCTGCATCATTGCTTGTGGAGCCTGCTGCCCAATTTACGGCGCGCCCTGAGCCTCTACTTGCCCGCACCGCCCGGCCTCTGGGCGGAACTGCATCAACTCTATCGTCTGGCCCGCAAGGCCGATATAGCCCGCACACCGCTCACCTGGCAGGGGCAGAATTGCACCCTAGAACACGGCTATTTAGCCGCCCTGATGCTGGCGACGGCACAAACGTTTCAGCTCCAAAAACACGAGATTGATCCGGTTTATCGTGCCTGCTTGGCGTGGTGCTCGCTGGCTCGTCTGGCTAACGCGACGCAAGGCAGCACTTATTTATTGGAGTTGTCTAGGGACCTGCCACCACAGTACATCAGCGAGCAAACGACGCTCTTACCCAATGCATTGACGGTTGATACCAAGCCAATAGTCACCCGCCTCCGAAGTCAGCGCGAGTCCTTGCCTACGGTGCCTGGCATGAACGACCACTTGCTGAACCATTTGGCCCTAGCGTGGCACCGGGCCCAACCACGCCGATTCCGTCGTCAAGCAGCCACGGGTGCGATTCAGGTGACGGTTGGCCTTTCGGCGGTGCACCAACAATTGAGCGGTTTGCAAACCTTTGAGTCGTTTTTAGCACCTTATCGTGGCGACAATAAAAACCCCAACAGCGAACGTTTTGCTGCACGCGCCACACGGCACGATCAGTTAAACCGCGATGTATGGACCGATTCATTTGATGCCGGCTCCAACGTGATTCCGGCCATACCGATGGAATACGACGACGAACAACCGCTGATTGCCCTAGAGGACGTTCCGGAATATGCCGCTACTCTATGCGACAAAAGTGCGCGGGGCTATTGTCTGCAATGGGCTGATCAAGCGCCCAAGCACTTGGTTACTGGGGAATTAATCGCGGTCCGTGACGAACGCGCCAAGCACCGAACCATCGGCCTGCTGCGCTGGACCCGCCAAGTGCCCAACCGCGGCTTGCTGCTGGGCGTTGAACTGCTGTCGCCGAATGCGCAGTCCTGTGCTGTACGGTTACGCCAAAAAACCGGCCAACATACCGACTTCTTACGCGGCATTATTCTGCCCGAAATCAAAGCCATCGCGCAGCCGGAGTCCATTATACTGCCCCGCTTGGCCGTCAAATCCGGCCAGAAGGCCATGATCTATCGGAAGAATACGGAAACCACCTATCGACTCAGCCAAAAAATTACGGAAACCAGTGCCGTGGCGCAATACACCATTGAACCCATGACCACTGCCATGGAAAAGCCAGCACAATCTAATAACGATTGGACGATGGATCCGTTATGGAAGTCGTTCTGAGACCTTTGAATCAACAAGACCTAGCCCATGAAGCCTGATAACAACACCAGCCTGAATTTAATGATGTTGCACCGCACGCAACATGAAGCAGAACCCCTACTCAGTGGGTTGCGTAACCGTGGACAAGCCGTGCGCAGTCATTTTGTGGCCTCGGCAGATGAACTGAATCTGGTCTTGGATCAACAATTGTTCGACATTGCCTGTGTGCACCTGTCGGCCGACACCGTAGACCCGGAAATCGCCATTGGCATCATTCAAGACAGCGGCAAAGATATCCCCATCATCGGCTTGGTGGATTCGTACACCGAAGACTTTATCGAAAAGGGCTTGAGTTTGGGCGCGGAAGCCGTGGTGGTGGCAGATCACGCTGCCGCTGTCGTGCATGTGGTGCGCCGTGCTTTTGCGCAATTACAAATACGGCGGCAAAAGCGCACGCTGGAACACCTGTTAACCGAGTCAGAACGGCGGTGTCAGTTATTGCTCAACGGATCAAAAGATGCCATAGCCTATGTCCACGAGGGTATGCACATCTATGCCAACGACTCTTACCGAGAACTGTTTGGCTACGATGACATGGAAGAGCTGGCCTGCATGCCATTAATGGATTTGGTACACAGCTCACCGGCCGATGCCATTAAATCCGAACTGAAGAAAGTAGCCGAAGGAAAAAAGGTCCAGCTCAATGTGACCGGCGAACACGAAAGCGGTGAAACCTTCGAAGCGCGCTTATCGGTAAGCCCGGCCAGCTACGAAGGGGAAGCCTGTATTCAAATTACCATCAGCAAAGCCGAAGTGAACACCGAAGCCTTGCAAGCACGGGTAAAAGAATTAGCCAGCTTGGATGCACAAACGCAACTGCACAACCGGCAGTATTTTGATGATGTGTTGAACGATGTGGTGCGCGAAGTTCACGCCACGCAAGGCAAGCGCTGTCTGGCTTTCCTGCAATTGGTCGACATGGCGAAACATAAAGAACAACTGGGCATTGCCGGGACCGACTTGCTGCTCGGCTTTGTGGCCGACGTGTTACGGAAAACTTTTACAGACGTGGGCGTTATGGCCCGCTATTCCGATGATGCATTTGCTCTGATCTGCCCCGGCGATAACGATAATTACATCACCAAAACCGAACGCTTTGTGCATGCGGTATCCAATCACCTGTTTGAGGTGGACGGTCAAACCGTGCAGGTAGAATTGCACGGCGGCATCAGTCGCATTACCGAAACCACTGCGTCCGATGTGGAAGCCATTACACACGCGCACGAAGCCTGCATGCGCGCCATTAAAAAACATAAAGATTTGGTCGTGTACCGCCCGGGTGACCAGTCGGACGCCGAAAATTCGATGGTGACCAAACTGCGTGCGGCGCTGACCAAAAATCAATTGATCATATTGTTCCAACCCTTGGTGAATCTGCGCGTCAGCAGTGATGAAAATTATGAAGTGCTGGTGCGCTTGCCGAATGAACACGGCGACTTAATTGCCCCGCAGGAATTTTTGGAAGCCGCAAACGTGGCAGACTTAGCCTGCCACCTGGACCGTTGGGTGTTTAAGAAAACCGTATTGGAATTGGCCAAACATCGACGTGAACGCAGCTCGAATACGCGTGCGTTCGTGCACCTCACCGCCGCCACAATACAAGACTCCACATTCTTGCCTTGGGCCAACAAAGCGCTGCGCGAAGCCAAGTTACCGGGTGATGCCGTTGTCTTTCAGGTTTCTGAACAGATGGCACACAATTATCTGAAAGCACTCAAAGCGTTCAGCAAAGGGCTGAATGTGTTGCATGCCCGGCTGGCCATTGGGCGCTTCGGCCACCCCGATAAGGCGGAACTGCTGCTGCGCCACCTGCACATTAACTTTATCAAGGTCGACCCGCTGTATGTTCGCGATCTGGACAATGCCGAGAATCTCGCCCAATTAACGAATTTGATCAGCTACATTCACCAGCATGAAATTGCGTCCATTGTGCCGCACATTGAAAATGCTCAAGTGATGGCCGGGTTGTGGCAGGCGGGTGTGCATTATGTGCAAGGCCACTATTTGCAGCAGCCTATTGACGCCATGTCGTTTCCGTTTGAAGGTGAAGCGTAATCTAAAGTTGGTCAATCTGGTGTTGGTCTTTAAATCCCAACAAATACAAAATGCCATCCAAGCCAATGGTGCTCAGTGCTTGTTTAGCGTTTTGCTGCACAATGGGTTTAGCGCGAAACGCAATGCCCAAGCCAGCGGCACTGAGCATGGGCAAGTCATTCGCGCCGTCGCCCACGGCAATCACTTGCTCTAAGGAAATGTTCATATCCGCCGCAATTTGCTTCAACAGCTCCGCTTTGCGTGCACCGTCGACAATGGGCTCAATCACTTCACCGGTTAATTCGTCGTGTTCATCAAATGCCAGAACGTTGGCGTACACATAATCTATACCCAACTTGTCCTGCAAGTACTCACCAAAATAGGTGAACCCACCGGACAATATCGCGGTGCGATACCCTAAGGTTTTGACATGGCGAATCAGGCGTTCTGCCCCTTCGGTGATGGGTAACTGGGCAGCCACCTCAGCCAAAACCGACTTCTTCAAGCCTTTCAGTAACGCCATACGACGCCGAAAACTTTCTTGAAAATCCAGTTCACCGCGCATCGCGGCTTCGGTGATTTCGGCTACTTGTTCACCCACGCCTGCGGCTTTCGCCAGCTCGTCAATGACTTCGGCCTCAATCAATGTAGAATCCATATCGAAGCAAATCAGGCGGCGGTTACGGCGGTACAGAGTGTCTTCCTGAAAGGCGATGTCGACGTCCAATTCACCCGCCACCTGTAGAAAGCGCGCGCGCATGGCATCGGCATCCACCGGCTTGCCACGCAACGAGATTTCCACACACGCCCGGCTGTTCTCGGGAACCTGCCCTAAAGGCACGCGACCCGACAATCGCACGATGTCATCGATGTTCAGCGCTTGTTCCGCCACCACTTCGGCCATGCGTGCGAAATGTGTCGCCGTGATTTTGCGTGCCAACAAGGTGACGGTATAGCGCTCTTTTCCTTGCCCGCTGACCCAGTGCTCATAGTCTTCCGCACTGACCGGGGTAAATTGCACCCCAACGCCCATCTCATGACCTTTGTACAACAGGTCCTTCAACACCGTGCTGGCCATACCGCCACCCGGCAGCTCAATCAACATACCCAAATTGAGCTGGTCATGAATGACCGACTGCCCGATATCAAGAATGGAGATATTGTGCTGCGCCAGTACGTTTGAAAAGGCCAGGGTCAAACCACGGCGGTCTTCGCCCGAAACCTTAACCAAAATGACTTCAGACGCCACAGGAGAGGGTATGGTCATAGTACGAATCAGCTCGCCAAGGCGGCTTTCAGTTGCGCCACCAATGCCCGCAGCTCTTCCACAGTATCGTCGTGCTCATGCGTTGACATGGCGCGCGGTGCGTCGCCACTGATCCGAAATAACCCGTTCTCAATCTTGTTTGCTAACTCCAAAGCCTGCTGGTTACTCATGGTACATTCCTCGCGTAATGAAAGGGTGGTGACGACCGCCCGCACAGGGTAGACTACGGGCCGTCTAAATTAGCCGGGCATTGTACCGGCAATCAGCCCAGAATACAGCCATCGACCCGGATTCTTGAACCCAAATATGTGGACCTTGTTGCACCGCTTGTTTCGCTCCCCCACCATAGTCCTGACGGCGTTGGCGGTCATGGTGTTGACGCTGTTCAGCGCCATGTTATTGATATGGCCCACCCAGCGCGAATTAAACCGGGTCTGGCAGCAACACGGAACCCAGTTAGCGAATGAATACGGCCACCGAGCGGCGAGCTTGTTGACCTTGGATGATCGTATTAGCGTTACCGTCGAGGCGCGCCGCTGGGCACGCGAGGCCAACATTACCGGCCTTGAAATCCTCGATGCTAACGGGCGCACGCTCACTGAGGCAGGTGACGTACCCGGCCCGGAGCATACGCTGTTCAATACTCCCCTTTACTATGAAGACCAACTGCTCGGCACCCTCACCCTTTGGCAGGATGACACCTCATTGCGCCAAGCTACCTGGCGCAGCCTCGGCTTCTTGTTGCTGTCCTTCCTGGCGCTCGGTGCGGCCGCCTTTGGCATGTTGCATTGGCTGGTTCGGCGGCAACAACAGCACACGCAGGCGGTGCATCAATTGTTGCTCGACAGTTTTCCAGACCTGAACGCGCCCGAAACCCTTGAACCTCAAGCCCGCTTGCATCGTCTGTTACAGAATTTACAGAAAAACCACCGCGATGCACTCGAGTTACTTTCAGCGTTGCGCCACCGGCTACCCACCCACCAGATTCAAGAACTGATTGAGAACTTTCGTGCCAGTGACCAACCCGGGGCCAATGCGCTCGGTGCCTTGATCAAGATAGAGCTGGTGAACTTGCACGAACTGGAAAAGCGCCTACCGCCCGATGCAGTAAAACGCCTGATGGACTTTATTCAGCAACGTTGTGATGAAGTGATGCGTCTTTATCAAGGTGAGCCCACACAAGACCCATGGCGTTTCATCGTACAGAACGATGCCGAAGATGGCGACTTTGTACAACGTGCACTCTGTGCCAGTTATGTACTGGATCAACTGTTGAACAACATGGATGGCTGGACCGCTCGGCCGCGCCCGGAATTCAGCGTTTCGGTCATGGCCGGCCCGTTGTATTCCGGTATTCAGAGCAGCCGTGGCCTACCGGTACTGACCATTTTTGGCCACATTTTGAAACAGTTGGATGCCTTGAGTGCGCATAACCAAGGCGCGCAGATTCTGGTCGGCGAGCCGGTGTTTCAGTACGCCCCGCTGGGCGATGTCGTGGAGGCCGAAATTTACCGCGACATTGCGCTGCCCGACTCACAAACCTTGGAGGTCTGGCGGCTTACGGGTTTTACGGCCAACTGGCAGCGCGTGCTGGACCGCCAGGTCGCTTCCCTACAGGATCGGGTGTAATGACGCAGCCCGTAACATGGCGGCGCTATGCGGTACTGGCCGCCTTGTTGGTACTGGTGCTGTTATGGGGGTTACGCTCGGGCAGCTTACCGATCGGCTGGTCGGATTTAGCAAATTCACTTTGGGGCGGCGCCGAAACGTCCGCTAATCAGCCCCTTTACCGCACTGTAGTCTGGGATATTCGGCTGCCGCGTTTGCTTATGGCAGCGTTGATCGGCGCGGGCCTCGCCATCTCTGGAGCCTGTTTACAGGCTTTGTTTCGCAACCCACTGGCCGAACCAACCATTCTGGGTATCACCTCGGGCGCCACTGCGTTCGCCCTGGGCACCATGATTTTAGCACCGGGCTTTTTTCTTTTGCTCACCAGCCTGCTGGGCGTCGCCACCCTGCCGCTGCTGGCCAGCTTAGGCGCAGCCAGCACACTTGCGTTGATGCTGGTACTGGCCCGCCAGCACAGCTTCGACCCTAACCGCGTTATCCTAATTGGCATTGCCATTAATGTATTTGCCGGTGCCATCATCAGCGTCTGTGCCTATGTTGCCAGTGACCAGCAACTGCGTATTCTGTCGTTTTGGGGGCTTGGCTCTTTAGCGGCGGCCACTTGGAACAAGATTCCCCTCTTGCTGGTTGCCATCGGGCTAGGCACGGCTATCATCGTCGCGCACGCGCGCTTCCTGAATGCCCTGTTGCTGGGAGAGTCCGAGGCGCATCATTTGGGCTTTTCGGTTAAACGGGCCAAGCAATGGTGCTTATTGGGCGTTACTTTGATCAGCGGCTCGGCCGTGGCATTTACCGGCATGATCGGCTTTGTGGGCTTGGTGATGCCGCACATCATGCGCTTACTGTTTGGTCCGAACCATCGGCATTTATTGTGGTATTCCGCCATGGCGGGCGCAGGGCTATTAGTCTTTGCCGACACCTTGGCGCGCACCCTCATCGCCCCGATTGAAATGCCCGTCGGCATCATCACGGCGTTAATCGGGGGTCCTTTTTTCGTGATTTTATTGATGTACTCGCGGCTATGGCATCCGAACACCTAACCCTTGTCCAGCTTCGACTCGAACGCGCTGGCCGCCCGATCCTGGATGGCATAGACCTCTGCGCGCGCGCGGGTGAGGCCGTCGCGTTAGTGGGCATGAACGGCGCTGGAAAATCATCGTTATTGCGTTGCATTACCGGGGAATGGCCGCTAGCCGCAGGCCATGTTTTGGTCGCTGGCCAGCCACTGGCCCACTACAAACCCGATGACCGCGCGTGTTGGCTCGGCGTGCTACCACAAAGCGCTTCGCTGACCTTTCCGTTTCAAGTGCATGAAGTCATCGCGCTGGGCCGTTACCCGCACCGCACCGGCAATCAACGTGATCAAGCCATTATAGCGGCAGCGGCTGACGCCTGCGATGTCACGCATCTCCTGCCCAAGGCCTACACGGCCTGCTCGGGCGGCGAACAGCAACGCGTACAATTGGCGCGTGTTTTGGCGCAAATTTGGGAACCGATTGCTGACCGACCGCGTATTTTACTGTTGGATGAACCGGTCAGCGGACTCGATCTGGCGCACCAGCACGCGGTATTCCGGCAAATGGCTCCACTGCAAGCGCAAGGTGTTAGCGTGCTGTTTGTGGTACACGACCTGAATCTGGCCGCCCGCTATGCCGACCGCATTGCTGTGTTAGAGCAGGGCAAGCTAGTTTGTACCGGAACGCCACATGAGGTGCTTACAGAAGAGCGTATTGCCCGCCATTTTCAGTTAGACGTAGACATTGTGCCGCACCCCACGTTAGGGTGCCCAACCATCATCAGCCGCTAGAGGACCTGCAAGCTATGGCCTACAAGCTTTGCCACTTTAACGACATTCCCGAAGGTGAATCCAAGGGCTTTACAGCCAACGGCCTTGCCCTGTTCGCGGTAAAAAAAGACGCCGAGTTGTATCTGTACAAAAACGAATGTCCGCATCTAGGGGTGAACTTGGAATTTCAAGAAGACCAGTTTTTGGACATGGACCATGAACTGATCCAATGCTCCATGCATGGCGCCTTGTTCAATATCACAGATGGACTGTGCATTTCTGGCCCCTGCCAAGGCGATGAACTGGCCGCCATTCCATGGAAGATGGACGACGGCTACGTGTACTTAACGATGGTGTGATGTCGCCAGCCACAAAAGACCTACTCGATGTTTTGGATCTGCTCGCGCATTTGCTCGATCAATACCTTTAGGTCTATGGCGGCTTGAGAATAATCAGTGGCGGTGGCTTTTGAGCCTAAGGTGTTGGCTTCCCGATTAAACTCCTGCATCAGAAAATCCAACCGGCGACCTATGGGTTCTTTCCGCTGTAGAATTTTGCGTGTTTCAGCAATGTGCACGTCCAAGCGGTCTAACTCTTCCGCCACATCGGCCTTTTGCAACAGCATGACCACTTCTTGCTCGAAGCGTTCCGGGTCGACATCGACTTGAAAACGTGCAATGCGCTCCCGTAACCGCTCGGCAATATGGCGCTGAAGATCAGGGTAGGCCGCCCGCAAGGTTTGCACAATGACCTGAATCTGATCCAGGCGCTGACTGATCTGGCTAGACAGTTCGGTGCCCTCACGGGCACGGTGCGCACGTAGCGCGACCAAGGCATCATTAAGTGCTTGTTCCAGGGTTTGGTTGAGGCTTTCCGAGGTAATGCGCGGTTCGGCGATCACCCCCGGCCATTGCAGCAGTTCTAACGCATTCGGCATGGCCACCTCCGGCAGGTTTGTGCGCACGGTGGATAGCGCAGCATGCAATTGCATTAACACCTCAGTCTGCACATGAAAACCCGACTGCTCGGTGTCTTCGCGTTGCCAACGCACGGTCACTTCCAGCTTGCCGCGCGAGATTTCTTGCCGCACGCGCTCGCGTAGCTGGGCCTCGGCAAATCGCAAGACATCCGGCAAGCGTACAAACACTTCTAAATAACGGTGATTGACGGATTTAACTTCGACACTGAGCGTGCCGCTCGGCAGGTTGGCTTCGGCGCGGGCGAATCCCGTCATGCTGAACGTCATAGTGTTTTCTCGTGACCAAGGGTTTGTGTGCTATAGCCTACCACAGTGACATTGCCACCCAAGCATACCCGATGAAATAGCCACAAGCGCCCTCGCCTTACCGGCTTTTTGGAGAAGCCAATACCATTGAGTAGGAATAATTAGTTAACTTTATATAGCCAAAAAGTCTTAAAAACTGAAGTTAAGTGCTGAAATTCAGCTTCTTAAACGTTTAAGATAGTCTCCGTGATACGACACAGCTTAATTACAAAACCAAATTAAGGGCTGTGTTCCAGCGACAACTTTGCCACTACGGCAAGGTGTTAGCACCATTCACTACAACACTACAGGAATACAAAAATGATAAAGTCCTATAAAAAGACGCTCGCCGTAGCTATTGCGGCCAGCATCGTTTCCGCTGGCGCTGTGGCACAACCCTTTACCAAAGGCCAAGGCCCGTACAGCTGGAACAGCTTGTCTTATTTTGAAAATCTAGATTTGTCCGGTCAAACCGTGACCATCTCTGGCCCTTGGTTGGGTGAAGAGGCCGGTTATTTCAACGACGTGCTCGCATACTTCGAAGAAGCTACGGGTGCTGACGTACAATATGCAGGTTCTGACAGCTTCGAACAGCAAATTGTGATCGACGCGCAAGCCGGTAGCCCACCAAACATCGCTGTTTTCCCACAGCCTGGTTTGGCAGGTGATTTGGCACGCCAAGGCCTGTTGACACCTCTGGGTGACTCCGCTGCAGAATTCATTCGTCAGAACTTCGCTGCTGGCCAATCGTGGGTTGACTTAGGCACCTACTCTGACCGCAACGGTAATGACCAGTTCTATGGCGTGTTCTACCGTACCGACCTGAAATCTCTGGTTTGGTATTCACCTGACAACTTCTCTGACTACGGTTACGACGTACCGAACAGCATGGAAGAGCTGATTGCTCTGTCCGACCAGATGGTCGCAGACGGCAATACGCCATGGTGTATCGGTCTGGGTTCAGGTGCAGCAACCGGTTGGCCTGCAACGGACTGGGTAGAAGACTTCATGCTGCGTTTGCACACGCCTGACGTATACGACGGCTGGGTGAACAACACCATTAAGTTTAATGATCCTCGTGTTCAAGAAGCGATCAACCTGTTTGGTGACTTCGCGAAGAACCCGGATTATGTCTCAGGTGGTGTTTCTGCGGTAGGTACTACGGACTTCCGTGATGCGCCTACACCGATGTTTGACATCCCACCTGGATGCTTCATGCACCGTCAAGCCAGCTTTATCCCTGCGTTCTTCCCTGAAGGTACCGTAGTGGGTCAAGATGTTGATTTCTTCTACCTGCCTGCGTTTGAAGAAAAAGACTTGGGCAACCCAGTGTTGGGTGCTGGTACGGTCTTGGCACTGACGCGCGATTCGCAAGCCGCTCGTGCTGTATTGAGCTACCTGCAAACGCCTTTAGCGCACGAATTGTGGATGGCGCGTGGTAATTTCCTGTCTGCCCATTTGGGCGTGAACTTGGATGCCTATGCGAACGATTCACTGCGTCGCCAAGGTGAAATTCTGTTGAACGCCACCACGTTCCGTTTCGATGCGTCTGACTTGATGCCAGGTGCGATCGGTGCAGGTTCATTCTGGACGGGCATGGTTGACTTCGTGGGTGGTTCTTCTGCTCAACAAGTCACCAACGCAATCCAGCGCAGCTGGGATCAACTGAACTGATCCACGGTATGAGCTAGTCATACATGCTCCGGTGGGCCACATTAACGCGCTTAACGTGGCCCGCCAACTCCCTATCTATCGCTACGTCCTGCTGTTCAACCAAGGAGGCTCACGATGATTGAGCAACTTATTCAGGCGGCCACCGCCATCGTCGTGGCCATCGTGGTATCTACACTATTCTACGTCGGCTCCAACTTCATACTGGACCGATTTTTAACGAGCGACCACATTCCCGATGACGAAGGTCGTCAACGACGTGATGCCATTCGCGAAGGCATTCGTCCTTGGGTCTTTATTGGCCCAGCGTTACTGATTTTGGGGTTTTATTTGGTTTTCCCGGTGTTTAAAACCTTACAGCTTTCTTTTTTTGGTCGCTTTGGCGACGACTTTGTCGGTTTTTCCAACTACGCTTGGGCTTTTAATGACCCAGGCTTCCGCACGTCGATTCGCAACAACATTTTGTGGCTCATTTTTGTACCGGCCATGAGCACCGGCTTCGGCTTGTTGATTGCGTATCTGACCGACCGCATTTGGTGGGGGCAAATCGCCCGTTCATTAATTTTCCTCCCCATGGCCATTTCCTTTGTCGGCGCCAGTGTCATTTGGAAGTTTGTTTACGACTACCGTGGCAGCGGCGATCAGATCGGTATTCTCAACGCGTTTATTGTGTCCTTGGGCTTCGAGCCACAAAACTGGATTTCCATGCTGTTCGCCAACAACTTCTTCTTGATGGCGATCTTGATCTGGATTCAAACCGGCTTTGCCATGGTGTTGTTGGGCGCCGCCATTCGTGGCGTGCCGGAAGACACCATTGAAGCAGCGAATATGGAAGGCGCAACCGAGTGGCAAATGCTCACCAAAATTGTGATTCCACAGATCATGGGCACCATTGTGGTGGTATGGACCACCATCACCGTTTTGGTTTTGAAGGTGTACGACATTGTCGCCGCCATGACCAACGGCCAGTGGGAGACGGAAGTTTTGGCTAACTTGATGTATCGCTGGATTCTGAACGATGGCGGCCGCAGTAGTGCTATCGCCGTCATCATCATGATCTCTGTCATTCCGCTGATGTGGTGGAATGTCCGTCAAGCCCGTCAAGAGCACAACTAAGGAGCACGCCATGATTAATGCCCAAAAATATTCGGCTGGCAGCATCATCAAGCACCTGTTGGTTTTGCTTTTGGTGGTGATCTGGACGCTACCCACACTGGGGTTGTTGATCAGCTCGGTGCGGGATAAAGATCAGTTGATCATTTCCGGTTGGTGGACGGCGCTGTCGTCTACAGAAACCAATAACTTTTATCGGACCGCTACTGCAGAAGGCCAGATCGAAAACAACGGCGTTTTCGTCATCAGTGGCGATTTCTTTGCGGAATCCCAGCGTGGCGAAGTGTTGGCGTGGGGTGAACGCCCCACCTCGGTGGACGAATTCGAGCCTGACACCACGTCGACACTGAACGACGGTTCTCGTTTAACGGTGAATGCCGATGGTACCTTCCGCTGGGAAAGTGACGAGCCCTTTACCCACCGTTCAGGGAAACGTATTTTCTTTGTCGAAGCCCAAGCGCCACGCTTTACGCTGGAAAACTACAAGAACGTGCTGGCAGCCGAAGGGATAGGGCCCTCGTTTGTGAACACCATGACGGTCACGCTACCGGCTACTTTTATCCCCATCATGATTGCGGCCTTTGCGGCCTATGCGCTGGCGTGGATGCAGTTCCCCGGCCGCCTGTTCCTGTTAGCGGTGATGGTTGGTTTAATTGTTGTGCCGCTGCAAATGTCGCTGATTCCCATTTTGCGCAGCTATAACATCCTCGGCAATGCTTTCGGTTTCGATCCGCGCAACTACGTGGGGATATGGCTGGCGCACACCGGGTTTGGTCTGCCGCTGGCGATCTATCTATTGCGTAACTATATGGCAGGGTTGCCGAAGGAAATCATGGAGTCCGCGCGGATGGATGGGGCGTCACACTTCAAAATTTTTGTCACCATCGTACTGCCCTTGTCGTTTCCGGCGTTGGCATCGTTCGCCATCTTCCAGTTCCTTTGGGTGTGGAACGACTTACTGGTCGCCTCGGTATTCCTCGGTCAAGGTGAAGGCAAAACCGTATTGACCCAGCAACTGCGCGAACTGCTCGGCTCACGCGGACAAAACTGGGAAGTGCTGACGGCCGGGGCGTTTGTTTCCATCGTCGTACCTCTTGTGGTCTTCCTGTCGATGCAACGTTATTTCGTACGCGGCCTGTTGGCCGGTTCAGTGAAAGGAGGCTAAGCGTTGTCTGCAGAAACTACATCGTCAGTGGGTTCACTGATGGGCGTCGACGCAAACGATTGGTGGCGCGGAGCGGTCATTTACCAGATCTATCCGCGCAGCTTTTTCGACAGCAACGGCGATGGTGTGGGTGATTTACCCGGCATCACCCAAAAATTGTCCTATATCGCTGGTTTAGGGGTGGATGCCGTTTGGCTGTCACCCTTCTTTACCTCCCCGATGAAGGATTTCGGCTACGACGTGGCGGATTACTGCGATGTCGATCCGTTGTTTGGGTCACTGGCTGATTTCCAAGCGCTGTTGGATGAAGCACATCGACTCAACCTGAAAGTGATCATCGACCAGGTTTACAGCCACACGTCCGATCAACACCGTTGGTTCAAGGCCAGTCGCCAATCACGCGACAACGACTTTGCCGACTGGTACGTCTGGGCCGATGCGAAAGCCGATGGCACCCCGCCAAATAACTGGCTGTCCATTTTTGGCGGCTCCGCCTGGCAGTGGGACAGTCGGCGGCGACAGTACTATCTGCATAATTTTCTGACCTCACAACCGGACCTCAACTTCCACAACCCGGCGGTGCAGGACGCCATCTTGGACGTCATGCGCTTCTGGCTGGAGATGGGGGTCGACGGCTTCCGTCTGGATGTGGTCAATATGTATTTCCACGATGCCGAATTACGCGACAACCCGGTGGTCAGCCAGCCATCGGAACGCCATGTCGGCTCCGGGGATGATAATCCATGGTCGAAGCAGTTCCACAAATATCAAATTACCCAGCCCGACAACCTAGCGTTTTTACAACGTTTGCGTCAGGTGATGGATCAGTACAGGGCACGTACCTCGGTAGGGGAAATCGGCTCCTACGATAGTTTGCGCGTGATGGCCGACTACACCTCGGGCGGCGACAAACTGCACATGGCCTATACCTTCGACTTGCTCGGCACCGACCACAGCGCGACCTATCTGCGCTCGGTGTTGACGACCTTGGAAGACCAGTTGGAAGACGGCTGGCCTAATTTCGCCATCAGCAACCACGATGTCATGCGCAGTGTTTCGCGTTGGGGCGGTGAAGCACCGAGGCAAGACTTTGCCAAAGCGAGCCTGGCGTTGTTGCTCTCCTTGCGCGGCTCTTCCTGTTTGTACCAAGGCGAAGAATTGGGCTTACCAGAAGGCAATGTACCGTTCGAACGCTTACAGGACCCTTATGGCATCGAGTTCTGGCCCGAATTTAAAGGTCGTGATGGCTGCCGTACCCCCATGGCATGGACCACCACCGGCGGTTTTACGACCGCCGATGACGCATGGCTACCGCTGGATCCGGCCCACTTGCCTTTGAGTGCCGAGGCCCAAGATCACAACCCGGACTCGGTACTGAATTGGGTTCGCCGGTTTTTACCGTGGCGGCGCGAGCAGTCGGCCTTGGTCGCGGGTGATTTTACGTGGCTCGCGGATGACCAACAGGAGGCCATTCTGTTTGCTCGGCACAGTGCAGAGCAAACACTGTGGATTGGCATCAACCTGACCGGCAATACCCTAACGGTAGACCTGCCGGTCGAGGCAACCGCTCTACCGGCCACAGGTTTCACCGGTACGGTGACGGGTAAGACCATGACCTTACCGGCGTACAGCGCCGTATTCGCTGAACCTAAGTGAGGACAGCATCATGAAACTGACTCTGAAGGACATCGCGCACTCGTTGGGGGTATCCACCGCCACCGTCTCCAATGCCTTCAGTCGTCCGGATCAGTTGTCGGCGGATTTGCGGGAACGTATTTTGGGGGAGGCTAAACGCTTAGGCTACCGTGGCCCCAATGCCACCGCGCGCAGTCTACGCAGTGGCAAAACGGGCACCATCGCTTTGGTGCTCACGGAACGCCTGCAATACAATTTTGAAGACCCGGTCGCCACCCGGTTTTTGCATGGCGTATCGGAAATCTTCGATCAGCAAAACATCAACATGCTGTTGCTGCCCAGCCGGGCCGAGTTTTACCGTAATAACACCGTAGACAGCCTGGCCGACGGTTTCGTGATCTATGGTCCGCCGCGTGACAGCAGTGTGTTGGAGCGCATCGTCGTGCGGGGTAAACCTACTATCACGGTCGATTTCAATTTGCCGGAAGTACGGTCACTGAATATCGATAATTTTCATGGCGCGCGCGATGCCGCTCGTCACGGCTTGAAAGCCATTGAAAATGGCCCTTTAGCCGTATTGGCCCTGCGCGTATTGACCGAATCCGAAGTGGTGGGACGCATTCAGGATGATGACGTACTGGCGTCACCGTATGAATCGGTTTCGCGGCGCCGGTTGGACGGTTACCGAGCCGCATTAGAAGAAACAAAGCGCTCCCTAGACAACGAATGGGTATGGAACGTGCCCGAAAGTCGCTACGAGTACGGCTATCAAGCGGCTCGAGAAGCTCTGATGTCGAACCCACGCCCGAAACTGTTGTTGTGCATGAGTGACCGTTTGGCCCTTGGCGCCATTGCGGCAGCACAAGACCTGGGCCTGAATATACCGCAAGACCTTAAAGTCATCGGCTTCGATGACATCGCAACGGCCGCCTATCAACGACCTGCTCTTACCACGGTACACCAGCCACAAAACGAAAAAGGCCGTCAGGCCGCAAAAATGGTGCTGGGACTCAGTGAGTACACCAAGGATGTATTACTGGAAGCCAAACTGATTGTGCGCGATTCCTGCTGAACGTTGCCATCGGTCTCCAGCCAGCAAACATCGTTACCATAACAACAATAAAGAGCATTTAACATGAACGTCACCTCTCTCCTTGTGCTTGTCACGAGTACGTTGCTGTGCGTTAACGTAACGCTAGCGCAAACGGCTACGCGCCCGGTCACCATTGCTTGCGGTGCCGTCGGTGCAGAATATGAAACCTGCGAAGCATCGGTCAGAAACTGGGAACGGCTCACCGGACATCGAGCGCAGATTATTCCCCTGCCCGACGCGTCGAATGAACGACTGGACTACTACCAGTCCATCATCTCAGCCAATTCACCGGAACTGGATATTCTGCAACTGGATGTGGTTTGGGCGGGTTTACTGGGCAGTGATTTGGTCGATCTTAAACCCCACCTGCAAGCCGACGACCCGACCTTTTTTGCCGGGCTGATCGCCAACAATACAACCGCAACCGGCGAGCTTATTGCGCTGCCATGGTTTATTGACTCCGGCCTACTGTATTACCGCAAAGACTTGTTGGAGAAATACAATCAACCGGTGCCTAAGACCTGGACCGATTTAGAACGCATCGCCCAAACCATCATGGCCCAAGAATCAACCGGCACCAGTGGCGGAAAGCTCTGGGGCTATGTCTGGCAGGGCGACAGCTATGAAGGCTTAACCTGTGATGCTCTAGAATGGTTTCACAGCAGCACCGGCACGCATTTTGTTGAAAACGATATGAGCATCACAATCCTCCAGCCGGGCAATATCGAGATGCTTGATCGCGTGGCCGGGTGGATCGGCACCATCAGCCCACCAGAAACCGTCACCCATAACGAAGAAGCGTCGCGTGCCATCTTCCAAGCGGGCGATGCAGTGTTCATGCGCAATTGGCCCTATGCGTGGGGGTTGGCGCAGCAAGCAGACAGCGTCATCGCCGGCAACGTTGGTATGGCACCGCTGCCCAGGGGTACGCAAGGCAGTTCTTCGGCTACATTGGGTGGCTGGCAGCTTGGGGTATCGCAATACTCCGAAAATCAAGCCTTGGCGATTGACCTAGTGCGCTATTTGGTGAGCGAGGAGGAACAGAAAAACCGGGCGCTACTGGCGGGCTACAATCCGTCCATTCCGGCGCTGTATGAAGACCAGGAATTGATGCGAACCTTCCCTGAATTCGCCGCACTGGTCGATATTTTTCAAGGGGGTGTGCCGCGCCCGGCCACCATCACGGGACGCGGCTATCCGTTGGTTTCCCGAGCAATTCAGCGCAATGTGCACCGAGTGCTAACGGGCGAGCAGGATGCGGAGACCGCCCTGCGCAACCTCAACGCCCAATTGACCCGACTGAGCCACTGGTACGGCCAACAACCGCTGAATTGATGAATCAGCAGCAACAGAACATAGACAGGTCGGCAGGGACGCCTTAGACTGACCGGACAACAAAAACGCACAACAATAACTCACAATAAAAAATATAGGACAGATCCATCCGATGGCACGCATTCTAGTTGCGGATGATCACCCACTGTTCCGTGATGCTTTAAGGCTGATGTTAAGCAGTGGGCCAAACCAACACCACATTGCGGAGACGGATTCCCTTCCCGCCACGCTCGCTTGGTTGAATGACCACGAGGAGCCTGATTTACTGGTACTCGACTTGGCGATGCCCGGTTCAGCCGGACTGCTGGGCTTGCAGCAAATTCGTCGCGATTGGCCTGCCCTGCCGGTCATTGTTGTATCGGGTAGCGACCAAGCACTGATTATTGCGGGCAGTAAAGAATTAGGCGCCTCGGGGTTTTGTTCGAAGTCAGCAGCCCCAGATGCCCTGCGCCATGCGTTGGAATGCGTACTGGCCGGTGAACTCTATTTCCCCGAACTGACGCACAGCGCGGAGCACTCGGCACTCCTGCACGCCATGGCGCAGTTGCAAACACTCACCCCGGCCCAATTCGAAGTGGCCATGCGCGTATCCACCGGTGAATTGAATAAAACCATTGCGTGGGACTTAGGCATCAGTGAAGCCACGGTGAAAGCGCATCTCACCACAATTTTCCGCAAATTGGGTTTGCACGGCCGCGCCCAACTGGTCTCCTTGTTAAGTCAACTGCGTTTGCGCCCTGAATAGCTACCCTACGTCATCACCGGCAGGTTAGGGGAAAACAGATGAACAGTTGCACGTGGCGCTGCTGGTTTCTCATACCAAGGATTGCTGAACTTGGCGCAGCAGGGCCCGCAATTTTGCTGGCGCGACCGGCTTAGATAACCAATAGAAACCGGCTTCTTTTACGGCGCTGCGCAAGGTCTCGTGGTTATGAGCCGTCACAATGATACCAGCCCCGGTCCATCCTTCTGCACGCCAATGCTGCAACCAGTCCAACCCGGTGCGTGTGGCGCCCAAGTCGTAGTCCATCAAAATCACCGGCGGCAAGTCAGGAACAGCCCAATGGGCCGGTCTATGGTCGATGCGCAGGGCCTGCCCCCACTGGGTAAACAACGCTTGCATAGCGTCTAAATTGGTCACATCGTTGTCGACATACAACACATCCGACAACGGCAGGTCATCAACCACGCTGGGTGTGCTGACGACATGCTCACTCGGCACACTGGGCTTTAGGAGCACCCAGAAATGCGTTCCGCGCCCGTCCCGTGAACGTACATCCAATTCCGCTTCAACCATCCGTGTCAAGCGAGATACCACCGCCAGCCCCAAACCGACCCCGGGGCGGGACTCATCGGTGCGGTAGAACTCGTTAAAAATGAAGGGTAAATGGTGCCCACCAATGCCCGGGCCGGTGTCCAACACTTGCAGTCGAATCAGTCCCTTTTGCTTGCGCCAACCCACCAGCACCTGCGCCCCGGCGCAGTGCCGGATGGCGTTGGTGACCAGATTTTGTACGATACGCCGCAAATACACTGGGTCAGACCACACCCACCAGTCCGGCCCACGCCAGCGCAAGGTAACACCCTGCTGTTTAGCCGCCACATCGGCCTCGGCAAGAACATCCTGCACCAATGAGCGCAACGCCACCGGTTGCATTTTGGGCTTCATTTGTCCGGCATCCAGCCGTGCGATGTCCAATAACGTCGACAATAAGGTTTCCGTCGCCGATAGCCCAGCATCGACTTTTGCAATCAATTCATCCTGGTTTCGGCTTGCCAAGGCATCGAGATACAATCGGGCGGCGTTCAGCGGCTGACGAATATCGTGGCTGGCAAACGCCAAAAAGCGCGATTTACTGGCGTTCGCTTCTTCGGCTTCTTGCGTCGCCAGCACCAGGTCGGCCTCAATGGCTTTGCGGCGAGCAATTTCCTTTTCCAATTCTTCGGTACGTTGGGTGACCCGCTCTTCCAAGTGCTCTTTGGCTTCGGTGAGGGCGTTTTGGGTGGCCACAAATTCGGTGATGTCGTTAAACGTGGTTACAAAACCACCGCCCGGCAAGGGGTTTCCTTTCATTTCCAGCACCATGCCATTCATGCGCTCACGAACAAAACGGTGTGCGGATCCTTGTTCTAAATAAGCAATTCGGCGTGCAACATGGCTGTCGATCGAGCCCGGCCCACATTCACCACGCTCGGCGTTGTAGCGCACCACATCGGCAATGGGACGGCCCACGTACAGAAAACCTTTCGGGTAATGGAACATCTGCAAATAGCGTTGATTCCACGCCACCAAACGCAGATGACGGTCGATCACACTGACGCCTTGATCTAAATTTTCGATGGTGGTTTGCAACAACTTTTGGTTAAACGCCATGATGCGTGAGGATTCTCCGAAGAGATTCACCACTTCGGCCACATCCAAGGTTTTACCCACCAGAATGGATTGCATCACCGCTTTAGCCGACACGGCACCAATCACCGCCGCAAGGGCCTTTTCAATCGCGTCCAACAAGGCTTGATCCGGTGCCATGTTGTGATCCAACTCGGTGCGCTGTTGCCGGTTATAGTCCTGCAAGAGGCGGTCGCCGGTACCCACACCCGCAAAGTTATCCAGCGCTTCCAGGCATTCCTTAATTTGCACTTTGTCGTCAATCATTGACCAGCCATCGCTCGCCAGCTCATCCACAAAAGCATGGCTTTGCGCCCGGTCGGTCAAACCGGCCCGTACATGACGCGACCCCCACCAAACACCGAAGGTATTGAGCAGCAACGACAGCACTACCCCTTCCGTTAAAGGGTCAGCAACACCCAAGGGCACGATAAATTGCACCGGAGACGATGCACCGATGGCGGCCATCGGTGGCCACATCAACCAAAAAAACCATACACTGACGCCTAAGGTCAGGCCCAAATAAACCCCGCGCGCATGCGCGCCGTGCCACCACAAACCCAACAGTAACGGCGGTACCAATTGTACGATTAGAGAGAAACTGATTAAGCCAATGCTGGTTAAGGCTGATTCGGCACCCAGCCACTGCTCATAAATGCTGGCCATAAGAATGACCATGATCAGCGTGAGACGGCGCAACAGCACCAAGGAGCTGCGACCCAAAGCACCCTTGTTGTGTCGTCGCCGCAAAAACCATGGCAGTACAAGGTCGTTAGTGAGCATCGTACTCATGGTAACGGTGGACACCACAATCATTGCCATGGCCGCCGAAAAGCCACCCAAGAAGGCAAACAGGCCCAACCAGTTTTGCCCAAGCGCCAGCGGCAAACTCAGCACATAGGTATCACCCTGTACCGTGGTGCCCTGGAAAACCTGTACCCCTAGCGTAGTGATCGGCACAATCACAATGCAGGTAATGAGGAGATACACGACAAAAATCCATCGCCCTCGAAATAATTGTCGACGTTCGGTACTTTCAACAAAGGACACCTGAAACTGACGCGGCAGCACCAAAATAGCGCCCGCGGCCAACAAGGTTTGGGTAAGGAAATTTCCGCTGAGACTCCAACCGGAAAACGAAGGCCCTGCCAATATGGGCTGACTCGAACCCTCACTGAGCCAACTGATGGCCAAGAACGACACCAGAATCAGCGCCAAAATCTTCACCACACTTTCAAAGGCTATGGCGAGCATCAAGCCGGGGTGCGGCCGCGTTACATCGGCGACCCGCGTACCAAACAAGATGGCGAACGCGGCCATTAACAAGGCAATCCAGATACCTAACTGTTCAACCACCAAAGGGTTTACCAGCCAGTTGGCATCTAGGATTAGCACCAAACTGCCCTTAATGGCCTTGAGCTGCAGGGCAATATAAGGCACCACCGCAAACAGACACACCAGGGTCACAAACAAGGCAACGCCCGGCCGCTTGCCGTAGCGACTGGCCAGCAAATCGGAAATGGTGGTGAGGCGATGCCGTTTTACCAAACGGTGGATTTTACGCACCAAAGGAAAGGCGAAGGTCCACACCAGAATGGGGCCAAGATAAATCGGGATGTAGTCCCACCCCGATACAGAGGCCTGCCCCACCGCACCGTAATAAGTCCACGAGGTACAATATACCCCTAACGCCAAGCCATAGACCCACACGCCACGGTGCTTGCGCGTGGCCCAACGCCGATCTCCATACATGGCGATGGTGAACAATACGGCAACGTAGCCCAGTACAGTAAGAATGATGGTGCTTAAGTTCATCTAAAGAGTATCAGATGCTCGTCCACACCATGCAAGCCCAAGCGACGTTTTCTGGGCGGTTACTTTTGGGTATATCGACCAAAGTCTAAGCGCACCTTGCCAAGCACGCTGCTAGTGTTCAGGTTGCGAAATCGCCTTCCGATGTGAAGGGGTTTTACGACCTAAGGGCTTGTGTACCCTAGGGTGGTTGTCTGGCAAGGCTAGCCCCGGTGACACAGGTCACACGATTACCGAACAAGAACAACAACGGAGCGTGAAACATGATTGATGAAAGATCTCAAGCCGCCCAATACTGGTCTGCCAACCTACGTCTTATCGTGGGTTGCCTGGTCGTTTGGGCGCTGTGTTCCTATGGTTTTGGCATTCTCTTCCGGCCTTGGTTGGCAGGCGTTGCCATTGGCGGTACTGACTTGGGCTTCTGGTTTGCTCAACAAGGTTCCATTCTGATTTTTATCGGCCTGATTTTCTTCTACTCGTGGAAGATGAACAAGATCGATCAAGAATTTGGCATGGAGGAATAACCCATGAGCCAATTTGCCATTAACCTGCTGTTTGTCGGCGGCTCGTTCGCGCTGTACATCGGCATTGCTATCTGGGCTCGTGCCGGGTCCACGAAAGAGTTCTACGTGGCCGGTGGCGGGGTTAACCCGGTCATGAACGGTATGGCGACGGCGGCTGACTGGATGTCTGCAGCCTCGTTTATTTCCATGGCCGGTTTGATTTCGGTCGGTTATGCGAACTCGACCTTCCTCATGGGCTGGACCGGCGGCTATGTATTGCTTGCCATGTTGCTGGCACCGTATTTGCGGAAGTTCGGTAAGTTCACCGTGCCAGACTTTATCGGTGACCGCTTCTACAGCCGTGGCGCACGCTTGGTAGCCGTTATTTGTTTGATTGTGGCCTCGGTGACCTACGTTATCGGTCAGATGACCGGTGCCGGTGTTGCGTTCTCTCGCTTCCTGGAAGTGAGCAGTACCGCAGGTATCTGGATTGCTGCCGCCATCGTCTTCTTCTACGCGGTTTTTGGGGGCATGAAAGGCATTACCTACACGCAGGTCGCGCAATATGTGGTGCTGATCATTGCATATACCATTCCAGCGGTGTTCATTTCACTGCAGCTGACCGGCAATGCACTGCCTCAGTTGGGTATATGGAGTACGCATACCGAATCAGGCATGCCATTGCTGGCTAAACTGGATGAAGTAGTACGTGAACTGGGCTTCCAGGATTACACCGCCGATGTGGACAACAAACTGAACATGGTGCTGTTCACCCTGTCGCTGATGATCGGTACTGCCGGTTTGCCACACGTTATCATCCGCTTCTTCACCGTACCTAAGGTTTCGGATGCGCGTTGGTCGGCAGGTTGGGCATTGGTGTTCATCGCTATCTTGTACACTACTGCACCTGCAGTTGCCTCAATGGCCCGTTTGAACCTGATTGATACCGTATTCCCGAACGGCCCGACCGAACCATCTTTGTTGTATGAAGATCGTCCAGAGTGGGTTAAGAGCTGGGAAAATACGGGCTTGATCGTGTTCAACGACCGCAATAACGATGGCCGCATCCAGATGTATAACGCCACCGAAGCCTTTGCACCCACCGCCGCTGAGCGAGGCTGGAACGGCAATGAGTTGACGGTGAACAACGACATCCTGGTATTGGCTAACCCCGAAATCGCTAACTTACCTGGCTGGGTCATTGGTTTGATCGCCGCCGGTGGTATCGCCGCAGCGCTGTCAACCGCGGCTGGTTTGTTGCTGGCCATATCGTCGGCGATCAGCCACGACTTGATCAAGAACATGATCAACCCGGACATCAGCGAAAAAGGCGAAATGCTGGCAGCGCGGATTTCCATGGCGGGTGCCATCTTACTGGCGACCTACCTTGGTTTGAATCCGCCCGGATTCGCGGCGCAAACGGTGGCCCTGGCCTTCGGTATTGCTGCTGCATCGATCTTCCCAGCGTTGATGATGGGTATCTTCTCCAAGCGGATGAACAGCAAAGGTGCCGTCGCCGGTATGTTGGCAGGCTTGCTGACTACCTTGCTGTACATCTTCACCTACTTGGGCTGGTTCTTTATCCCCGGCACCAATACGTTGGCGAACACCCCCGATAACTGGATTGCAGGCATTTCTCCGCTGTCGTTCGGTGCTGTCGGTGCTATCATCAACTTTGCCGTGGCCTATGCGGTGGCCTTGTCCACTGAAGAACCACCGGTTGAAATTCAGGAATTGGTGGAAAGCGTGCGCTACCCTAAAGGTGCAGGCTCAGCCGTCAATCACTGAGTATAGACTGACACGTTGACGAAAGGGCCTTCCAATGAAGGCCCTATTCTTTTAAGGAAACCTTATGATTTGGCATTTAGTGGCGTTGGTGTTTGCAGGTTTGGGTGGCGCCGGTATCGCTTTGGTACTGCGGTCCTTAACGCGCAAAAAGCTGCCGGTTTGGATTGTCCCCGTGCTCGCCGGAACCTGCATGTTAGGCTATCAAATTAACTTTGAATACGCCTGGTACGACCACAAACTTAGCCAATTGCCTGAAGGTTCGGTGATCACGGGCCATGCGGCAAACCCTTCATTTTTCCGCCCGTGGACATTTGTTTTTCCCATGACCACGGAATTTCATGTGATTGACGCCGAAAACATCCGGCGCGGTGTCACCGACAACACCCCAGTGGCTCAATTTGTGGAATATCATTTTGAAAAGCAATATGTCGATGTAGTGACCTTTACCACCTATATTTTAAACTGCCAGACGGGTGAGCAAGTACCCATCAACAGCGATGGTACGCCGGACATCTCCGGTCTGAGCATGGTTTCAGCGCAAGACCTGCGCCGTCAAACCGTTTGCGGATAACCGCGAGAGCATGCCATGGCCAACGCCGATGATTTAGCCGACAGTGTACAGTTTTTGCACCATCGTCCGCCTTTCGACCAGCTCGATGAATCGGCGCTGCTCAGCCTGTGTCAGCAATTGCTTGTCCACTATCAGCCACATGTGAAGGATGGCCCGATCGGTGCATCCCAACATCTCAACATCATTCGGTCCGGCGCGGTAGAACTGCGCAATCGCCATGGCGCGTTGGTTGACCGACTGCATGAAGGCGACATTTTCGGTATCAGCAGTGTGTTGGATCAAAATACCCATGGGTTGACCGTGCACACGTTAGAAGACTGCCTGCTCTACCATATTCCCAAGTCAGTATTTGACCACATCATGAGTCAACACACCGTGTTGGCGGAGTTTTTTCGATCACTGGCTGACCGGCGACAAAACCTGCATGCTTTGGAATCGGCCACCAGTCACCCGTTGTTGCAAACGGTGGACCACTGGATGTCGCGCACGCTAATCACGGCCGGACCACAACACAGCATCCAACAAGCCGCTGTATTGATGACTGAAGCGCGCGTGTCCAGCATTCTCGTGGTGGATAAGGGGCAGTTGCTCGGCATAGTCACCGACCGCGACCTGCGTTCACGCGCCCTAGTACCCGGCTTAGATATTCACACCAGCATCACCGACATCATGACGCGCACCCCGACCACGTTGCACAGCGGTGCTACCCTGCTGGATGCGCAATGGCTGATGAGTGAGCGCCAACTGCACCACCTGCCAATTCTTAAGCGTGGCGCCCCCGTTGGTATGTTAACGGTGTCGGATTTGATGCATGCGCAAGAAGATTCGCCACTCTTTTTCATTCAAAGGCTGAGCCGGGAAAGCACACTAGACGGCATTCAAAAGCAAATGTCCGGGGCACAACAATGGCTCGATAGGTTGCGCCAACAAGACAGCGCCCTGCCCCTATTAGGCCAACTGTACACCACGGTCATGGATGGCCTGACCCGCCGCCTACTGCAACTGGGCGAGAAAAAACTGGGGCCACCGCCAATGGCCTATGGTTGGCTGGCGTTCGGTTCGCAAGCCCGTCGAGAAATGACATTGGAATCCGACCAAGACAATGGCCTGATACTGGCGCGTGAACCCCATGAACGCGAAGCTCAGTATTTTGCGGATCTGGCCACGTGGGTATGCGACGGACTCAACGCCTGCGGTTTGCGCCACTGCCCCGGCAACGTCATGGCCAGTAACCCTGAATGGCGGCTCAGTGTTGATCAATGGTCTGCCCAGTTCGCGCATTGGATAGATACACCCACCCAAGAAGCCCTATTGTTCAGTACCATTTTTTTCGACTGGCGCTTGATAGCCGGGCCCGACCACCTACAGAGTGGCTTGCGCGAACGGATGCAAACCATTCAACCGAACAGCCGTTTTCTGGCCATGATGACCCAGTCGGCGTTGCGGCAGTCGCCACCCATCGGTTTCTTTCGTAGCTTGTTGTTGACCCACTCGGGCGAACATAAAAACAAACTGGATCTCAAACATGAGGGCATCGCGCTGATCAACGACCTCGCGCGGCTGCATGCGTTGGCGGTGCACAGTGAGGAAAACAACACCCTGAACCGGCTTATGGCAGCGGAAGACCATCAGTCGCTGTCCAGCGGCCTAGCGCAAGATTTGCGTTTGGCTTGGCGGCTGTTGACGCGTTTACGCCAGCGCGTCGGCAATACCGGCGACCACAGCGGGCACTGGCTGAACCCCGACCAACTCAGCCCGAATGAACGGCAACAACTCAAAGCTGCGTTTCGCACCATCAAAGATGCCCAAGCGGCCGCCCTACAAAAATTTGCCGGAGGCTTCGCCGGATGACGCACAGCCGCCCCCTGATGTTTGACCGCGCTATTTTGGCGCTGGATATGGAAATGTCAGGCCTGAACCCGAAAACAGACCACATTCTCAGCATCGGCTTTGTGCCCATCACGCAGGATGGCATACCACTCGGACAAGCCGAGCACATACTGCTGCGCAGCCCGAAAAGCGTAGCGCACAGCGCAACCATTCACCACATTCGTGACTGCGATTTAGCCGACACAGGTGCCGAGCCCGATGAAATACTGCCAACCTTGTTGCAACAATTGAAAGGCCATGTATTGATCACTCATGGGGGGGATATTGACGCCGATTTTCTAAGTCAGGCTCATCAACGCTATTTTGGTACACGTTGGCGGCCAACCCGGCTGGATACGCAGGACTTCGCCCGCCGACGCTTGGGCACCGATCATTTGCCAACGGCTAATAACCTGTCACTGCGACATTGCCGAACGCACTACCACCTGCCGACGTGGCGCGCACACCATGCCTTGAGTGACGCCATCGCCACGGCAGAATTGTTTCAGGCGCAACTGCGTGATGCCTTCCCGCAAGACCCGAACCCGCCTTGGAAAAACGTGCAGAAAAGCTTCAGCTCTTTATTGATGCGCTGGGGCGTTAAATAGACCGACAAGGCCTAGTGTCCTTTAACAAAAGTTCGTCGAGTTTCAGAGCCTGTGTCAGGTGCGAGTACAAGGCGCACTTCGCCGGGAATAGTGGTTCTATTTCGCAGAAGTGCAACGCGGTACTGGTGCCTGACAAAGGCTCCCGAAGGGCGAGCCTACCAGACTTCTGGCTGCGTTACAGCGCTTGGCAAGGGCTACGGCCATTCCCGGCGCGCTGTGCCTTGCCAGAAGCCCGGCAGGACTCGCTGAAACCGACGAACTTTTGTTAAAGGACACTCGGGCGCTGCGCTAGAACGCGTAGTTCAGGCTGGCACCTAAACGGATATGCTGTAAATCCAATGTCGTTTCACCTTCAATGCCCCACATCAACCGATAGGAGCCGCTGATGAACTCGGCGGTGACGGCGTTGGCGTAAGTATCATCGCTCCAAAAGTACCGGCGCAATGTGACACCCGCTTCCGACCAGGGCGCAACGTAGAAATGGTGGAACCCGATTTCCGCCCAGCGATAGCCAACGTCTTGGTTCGTGCCCATCAATAACAGGTCTTGCGAACTCAGGCGGCCACCAAAGGCGCGCCCGGCGAGCGACATCGCCATCTCATCACCGGCAAAATGCCATAGGCCTCGTCCGCCATAGGCGTAGTAAGTTTCGACCAGTCCGTATTGTTCATCAGCCGACGTCACCCGATCACGCCGTTGCCCGGCTGCCAGCTCAAGCGCGAACGCTGACATCAACTGTGCCACGTATTCAATGCCCAACGCCCCACCCCAACTGGACACCGCATTAGCGCTGTCTGTCGCATAGTCGTCCATGTAGCCCTGCGCCGCCAGCTTCAACCGATTGAAGGTGACACTGTCAGCCCATGCCGGGACACCGATACAGAGGCTAAACAACACACCGGCAAACAACCTGACTCCGCGACATTGGCTCATCGTTTGGGTTCCATGAGGATTTCATGGAACATGATGCCATGAGTCGCGGCAGGTGTCTTGTTACGCATCGCCACTTATCCAGCTGTGAAAAGCCATACGTAAGTCTGACCAATTGAAATTTAGCCATTTTCTATTCGTAACAAGGCGCAAATTTTTTAATAATGTTTGCCGAGTTTAAACACCCCGATAACTGCACGCTGTTACTGCTGCCTATACTCAATCAATAAGGATACTTCATGTCATTGCCCGCTAATCGTTGGAAAATTATTGCGTTCGTGATCATCGGAATTTTGGGTTTAACCGCATGCGATAGTGATAGCAATGGTGGGAAAAATAGAGACGATAATAGTGGCGCAGTCGCCCCACCCGCACCTACCCTCTCGTTAACCCCGCAAAGCGTCAAAACCTTTGCTTTCAGTTGGGCAGATGTCAGTGGCGAGACAGAGTACCGTCTTTTAGAAAATGCAGATGGAAATTCTGGATACACCGCAGTGACAAGTATTGCCGCCAACACCACCAGCTATGAACACGTGGTATTCCTGCCAGCACGCGTTAATACCAGCTACATTCTTCAGGCCTGCAACAGCCATGGCTGTACTGACTCAGCCGCCGTCTTCGTCACTGGCACTCTTGCCGCAGCGATCGGTTATGTGAAGGCCTCCAACACTGGTTCGGGTGACTATTTCGGCGCCGTGGCACTCTCAGATGACGGCAACACACTAGCGGTAGGGGCTCCCGGAGAGTCCAGCGACGCCACTGGTGTGGGTGGCGACCAGACCAACAATGGGGCGAATGATAGTGGCGCAGTGTACGTGTTCATTCGCAGCGGCGCTGTCTGGACACAACAAGCCTACCTAAAGGCTTCTAATACAGGGACGAACGACGAATTCGGCTACAGCGTAGCGCTGACCAGCGACGGCGACAGCCTAGCGGTAGGGGCTCCTAGAGAGTCCAGCAACGCTACCGGCGTAGGTGGAGACCAGACCAACGATGGGGAGAGCGAGAGCGGAGCAGTC
This sequence comes from Salinispirillum marinum, assembly GCF_042650105.1. Classification (NCBI taxonomy): domain Bacteria; kingdom Pseudomonadati; phylum Pseudomonadota; class Gammaproteobacteria; order Oceanospirillales; family Saccharospirillaceae; genus Salinispirillum; species Salinispirillum marinum. The sequence goes on from NZ_JBHSAL010000001.1 coordinate 557,074, forward strand.
TACATCTTCAATCGCATCGGCACCGACTGGTCACAGCAGGCCTACCTGAAGGCCTCCAACCCAGAGAGTGGCGACGGTTTCGGCACCAGCCTAGCCTTGGCAAGCGACGGTAACACCCTAGCAGTAGGGGCACCTAGAGAAGCCAGCAACGCCACCGGTGTGGATGGCGACTACGCTAATAATGATGCGAGCGAAAGCGGCGCGGTCTACGTTTTTAGCCTCAATGGTAGCGATTGGTCACAGCAGGCCTACCTCAAATCCTCCAACTCCGAGGCTGGTGACTGGTTCGGCATCAGCGTGGCCCTTTCCGGCGACGGTAACACGCTAGTGGCGGGGGCACATTGGGAGGACAGCAATGCCATCGGTGTGGGTGGCGAACAAACTGACAACGAGTCCAACAGTAGCGGCGCGGTTTACGTCTTTAGCCGCAATAGCGCCATTTGGAATCAACAAGCCTACCTAAAAGCCTCCAATACCGGAGAGAGAGACAGGTTCGGCTGGAACGTAGCGCTCTCCAGCGATGGCGACACCCTAGCGGTTGGGGCGATTTACGAGGACAGTAACGCCATCGGTGTGGACGGTGACCAGAACAACGACGGGGCCGAAAATAGCGGCGCAGCCTACATCTTCACCCGCAGCGGCAACGTTTGGTCACAACAGGCCTATTTGAAGGCCTCCAACACCGGAGTGGAGGACAGGTTCGGCTTCAGTGTGGCGCTCTCCAGCGATGGCGACACTGTAGTGGTGGGGGCACCAGAGGAGAGCAGCAGCACCACGGGCGTGGGCGGGGATGGAAGCAACAACGGGGCCTACGAGAGCGGCGCGGTCTACGTCTTCAGCCGCGCTGGTACCATTTGGTTGCAATTGGCATACCTGAAAGCCTCAAACACGGAAGGGGGAGACCCTGACCTCGAAGAGAGCGAAGCTTTTGGCATCAGGCTTGCCATTTCTGGCGACGGCAACACCCTAGCGGTCGGGGCGGCTGGAGAAGGCAGCAACGCGACCGGCTTGGGCGGCGACCAGACCAACAACTCGAATACTAATAGCGGCGCCGTCTATCTATACTGAGCCCGACAAGACGAAAATCTGCACTGTAGTCTGGCATGGGTAATATGAAAAAATCCGGCGCTCGTTGCGAACGCCGGATTTTTTGCTTGGTACTATTATCCCCGCAGTCTTCTTACGCATCACCACCCAGTGATAACAGGCTAGCATTGCCGCCCACCGCTGTGGTGTTGATGGTGCGAGTCCGTTCGGTCGCAAAGCGCAATACATAGTTCGGGCCACCGGCTTTCGGGCCAGTGCCGGACAACCCGCGTCCGCCGAAGGGTTGTACACCGACCACCGCACCAATCTGGTTGCGGTTGATGTAGCAGTTACCGACGCGCACGCGCTTTTCAATGTAAGCCGCGGTGGCTTCATTGCGCGTATGCACACCCAAGGTCAGGCCGTAACCGGTGCCGTTAATGGCATCCAACACGGTATCCAGTTCTTTGGCTTTGTAGCGCAGAACGTGCAGTACGGGCCCGAATTGTTCGCGGCCCAATTCGGCAATGCTGCCAATCGACAAGACGGTGGGAGGGACGAAGGTGCCGCTTGCACAGGCTTCGGGCAAGGTCATCTGGTGAATTAATTTGCCAGCTTGGGTCTGTTTGGCCACATAGGCCAGCAGTCCATCGCGGGCTTTTGCATCAATCACAGGGCCCACATCGGTGGACAGATCTTCCGGGTTACCTACCCGCAACTCTTCCATCGCGCCTTTGATCAGCTCGACCACGCGGTCACCAATGTCATCTTGTACACAGAGTACACGCAACGCCGAGCAACGCTGTCCGGCGGAAGCAAAGGCGGAATGAATTACATCGGTCACCACTTGTTCAGGCAAGGCGGTGGAGTCCACCACCATGGCATTTTGCCCACCCGTTTCCGCGATGAAGGTAGCGATCGGACCTTCTCGGTCGGCGAGCTGCCGGTTAATGACACGCGCGGTTTCGGTTGACCCGGTAAACGCAATGCCGGAGATGCGCGGATCGGGCACCAGTGCACCGCCGACTACTCGCCCTTCACCGGGCAACAGTTGCAGCACCTTGGCAGGCATCCCCGCTTGATAGAACAGTTCCACCGCCCGCGCTGCGATCAGTGACGTGGTTTCCGCAGGTTTCGCCAGTACGGTGTTACCGGCCACCAGAGCGGCGGCGATCTGACCTAGGAAGATAGCCAGCGGAAAGTTCCATGGGCTGATGCACAGGAATACGCCCCGACCTTCGTAATACAGTTCGTTGCTTTCACCGGTTGGCCCCGGCAGTTTAATACTGCTGGTAAAGTGATGCCGTGCTTCGCGGGCATAAAAACGACAAAAGTCGACCGCTTCGCGCACTTCATCAATGCCGTCTTGCAACGTTTTACCGGCTTCGCGGGTACATAAAGCAATCAATTCGCCTTCGTTGTCTTCCAACAGATCGGCCATGCGTTCTAGGACGGCCGCCCGCTGGCTCACGGGGGTTTGATACCATTCTGTAAAACTGCTATCGGCAATTTCAAGCGCTTTGCGGCACTGCTCTGCGGTGGCGAAATCGACTTGCCCTACCGCCAAGCTCTGGTCATAGGGGCTTTTGACCTCCATGGTTTGGCCAGAGGCTTCAGGCTTGCCTGCCAACAGAGGGTATGCACGCCACAGCGTGTTATCAAATTCGGATATTTTGGACATGAGGGCGCTCCGTTCAGCGTCTATCATCAGATTGTGGCCACGCGAATTCATGCGTTCAGGGCCGTATATGGCATTCGGCAAGACGATACGGGTGTTGCTGTGGTGCTCGCGCACCGCCACCAGTTCGACCGGAGAGGCGATCAGCTCTGCCACCGGGGTACGTGCATCCACCAAGCGATGCACGAAGGACGAGTTCGCGCCATTTTCCAATAGCCGCCGCACCAAATAGGGCAGCAAGTCTTTATGCGCGCCGACTGGGGCATAAATACGGATGGAGCGTTGCTCGCCACTTTTGAAGGTGTCATACAGGGCGTCGCCCATACCATGCAGACGCTGGAATTCAAAGTCTTTGCCTTCGCCCATGGTGTTTATGGCCGCCACCGTATGCGCGTTATGCGTGGCAAATTGCGGGAAGATATGCGGTTGCACCGCATCGCTCAATAAGTAACGCGCACAGGCCAAATAGGCGGTGTCGGTGTTTTCTTTCCGCGTATACACCGGGTAGCCTTGGGTACCCAACTGTTGGCAATGTTTGATTTCACTGTCCCAATAGGCGCCTTTTACCAAACGAACAGGAATACGGTCACCTTGCTGGCGCGCCAAATGGGTAAGATAACCCAACACCGGCAAGGCACGTTTTGAATAGGCCTGAATCACTAGGCCCAAATTGCCAAAACCCTGGACTTTGGGATGTTGATAAACGCGTTCGAACAAGGCCAGTGAAAGCTCCAAGCGGTCCGCCTCTTCGGCATCTATGGTGATACCGATGTTGTTTGGCCTGGCGACGTCGACCAGCGACAGTACTCGTTCCGACAATTCCGTCAGTACGCGCTCGCGCTGGGTTTCTTCATAGCGCGGGTGTAATGCGGATAGCTTGATCGATATGGTCGGCAGCGGCACATCTTGCGGCCATTGCGTACTGAAGGCGGCCAAGGTTTCTATAGCTTGACGGTACGAGGCTAAATAACGCGTGGCATCTTTTTCCGTCAACGCTGCTTCGCCCAGCATGTCGTAGGAATAGGTGTATTTTTTGGCGCGATAGGGCTTACCGTTTTTCAAGGCTTCTTTAATGCTTTGCCCGAGTACAAACTGCTTACCCATGATGCGCATGGCTTGGTGCATGGCTTGACGGATCACCGGCTCGCCCGCACGGTTGATCAATTTCGCCAGCAAATTGGCGGGCGACTTCTCCCGACTGTCCAGTCGCACAACACTGCCGGTCAGCATCAACCCCCACGTCGAAGCATTGACCAGCAGAGAATCCGACTTACCTAGGTGTTCCGCCCAGTTGGCGGGCGAGAGTTTGTCGCGAATCAGGTCATCGGCTGTTTCTGCATCGGGGATACGCATCAAGGCTTCAGCCAGACACATCAAGATGACGCCTTCTTCGTTATCGAGGCTGTATTCTTGCAATAGTTTATCGACGGCGTGCGCCACATCGGATTCACTGCGCACGCGTTCAACCAGACGTCGTGCTTGCTTACTGATTTCCCGAGCTTCGGTCACTCCCGATTGCGCCAGCGGCAACAGCGCCTTAACCCAACGGGTTTCATCGACCGAATACAGTTGTGTGATGGCTTTTTGCCAAGCCGCACTGTCCCAGTGGTCGTAGTCGCCGGTGAGCAGGCGAGCAGGTATAAATAGGTCACTCATGATGGGCAGCCCCAAAAAATGCAATGGTGTTAACAAACAACAGTAGAGCAGTCGTTAGCCATCTTCTTGTCAAAAAAATGGAATCGGTGTTCCAAAAATCCGTCGATTTCTACAAAAAAAGCCCCAGTCAAACCCACGCAGCGGGCCGCTGGGGCAAACACAACGAAACGACCCTACAGTTAGCGAACTTTCGCCAAAAAGCGCTGCAAATGTTCGCTTTTCGGATTATTGAACAGTTCTTCCGGCTTACCGATTTCGTCAATAACCCCTTGTTGGAAGAACGCCACGCGATCGGAAACGTCGCGCGCGAAGCCCATTTCGTGGGTGACGACGATCATCGTCATGCCTTCTTCAGCGAGCAGGCGCATGGTGTCCAATACCTCGCCCACCAGTTCTGGATCAAGAGCGGAAGTGGCTTCATCGAACAGCATGTAATTAGGTTCCATGGCGAGCGCGCGAGCAATGGCAACGCGCTGTAGCTGCCCGCCAGACAAGGCACTGGGGTAAAGATTGAGCTTATCGCCCAACCCTACATGGCGCAGTTGCTTCTCGGCCAACGCCAACGCATCCACCTTGCTCATCTTGCGTACCTTGCGGGGCGCCAAGGCAACATTTTCCAGCGCGGTGAGGTGTGGGAAGGCATTCCATTGCTGAAACACCATGCCGATTTTCTGCCGCAAATGGTTCAGGTTGGTTTTCTTGTCGTGCACTGACATGCCATCCACTTCAATGGTGCCCGACTGAATGGGCTCCAAACCATTGATGCAATAAAGCAGCGTCGACTTGCCCGAACCGGAAGCACCAATGACGGACAACACCTCACCTTGCTGCACTTCGAGCGTTATGCCCTTGAGCACCTCTACATCACCGAACGACTTACGCACGTTATTAATTTTAATCATGATCGTTGCCACCTTTTTTCAATGTACTCACCGGCCTTAGACAGCGGGAAGGACAAGGCAAAGTAAAACAAACCGGCGATACCCAATATGGTGAACGTTTCGGCGGTTCGGCCTATCAATATTTGTGACGCCCGCAGTAATTCGACATACCCGAGCACGGACACCAGGGCGGAGTCCTTGATCACACTCAATGCAATCCCCAGCCATGAGGCAAATACGGCGCGAATACCCACTGGCCACACCACATAGCGCATGTCTTGCCAATAAGTCATGCCCAACGACCGGCTGGCCCGCCGCAACGACTGCGGTACTGCTTCGATACCGCCACGTGCCACCGAGGCCACTAGGGCTGAGGTGTACACCGACAGCACGATGGTCCCGGACCAGAAGGCTTCCATGGGATACCCGGCAATGGCGATAAAAGAGTCAAACAGGATCAGTTGAATCAACAGCGGCACGCTGCGGAACACATCCAAAACAGAATTCACGCAGAACTGCACAAAACGATTCCCGGCGGCCATAAACCAACCAAACACTATGCCGAATAAGGTCCCGGCAGTGATGGAGATGGCCGAAATGTGCAAGGTGCGCAGTGCCGCTTCGCCCAGGTAAAGCATGTCCTGGGGGCGCAGATCACCAAATATTTGTACCGTACTGGTCGCAGTAGACATCACCGACCTCCCGATTCATGACGGAACAGGCTGCGTCCTAGAATACGCATACCAATAAGCAGGGTTTTTGCCATCAGGTAATAGATCACCGCCGTGGCAGCAAAGAACTCAAAGGCCCGGAACGTTCGTGAGTACAAGAATTGCGTTTCACCCGACAGTTCACGCAAGCCAACCAACATACCCAGGGAGCTCATCAACAAGACCCAAATGAACTGGTTCGTCATTGGGTAATACACGGCCCGTAAAAGCTGTGGCACCATCACATAGACTTGTGATTGCGTGAAGCTCATGCCCAATGAGCGTGCGGCGCGCAATTGAGTACTCGGTATGGCCTGATAGCCACCCCGAAAGGTTTCCGCCATATAGCCCGCAGTATTGAACGCCAAGGCCATAACAACGGTGGGATATGGGTCGATAATGATACCCACGGCACCCAAGCCGAATTTAAAGAAGAATAATTGAAATAAAGCCGGTGTATTCCGTGCCACTTCAATCCAAGTGCTGGCAAATAAGCGCAATGGCCATATCGTCGACATCTTGGCAAAGCAAATAAAGAACGCAATCACGGTGCCGATTATCATGGATAATATGGACACTTCGAGGGTAATCAGTGCTGCGTCAAATAACTGGGGTAAAGCGCGCCAAACGGGACGCCATAAGAACGTATAGTCCATACTGCATAACCTCCGCAGAGAGGATTAAGCCTCTTTGGAATTAAAGAGGCTTATAACATAAGGGCGTAATATCTACGCCCTTTCAGTGAACGCCCTTAGTAATATACGTTCGGCGTAACCAGAGAAGGTGCTTGTCCACCAATCCACTCGCTGTACAGCTCTTCGTAACGACCGCTGCGCACCTGACGGTTAATGAACAGGTTCAGGTAGTTGATCCAGCCATACTCTTGGCGCAGGGTAATCATACCGACAACATCAGCTCCGAAAGGCGCGACAGGACCCAATTTCAGATCGCCAAAACGACCGGACTCAATCACGTTTGCAGCCGCTGTATCGGTTACGATAACGGCATCCACCTGACCTTGTGATACCGCAAGGAAGGACTCGTTTTCGCTTTGGAACGAAAGATAGCGACCGGAATCATCACCCCAGTTGGCCTCTTTATACGCCAGGAACTCGCTTTCATACGTAGTACCTACCGCAGCACCGACGCGCGCGTCACGCAGGTCTTCCCATGTGGTAATGTCGGAATCCGCAGGCAGCAGGGCTTGGAACTGGAACACCATGTAAGGAATGGTGAAGCCAACCGTTTGCGCACGCTCCAACGTATCGGAGGTGGACGCAATAGCAACATCGACACGACCGGTGATCAACGCAGGAATACGCTCCGCCCAAGTCACGCCGACGATTTGGTAATCAACACCCATGGCAGCGGCCAAATCGGCACACATGTCCACGTCCATACCCACCGGGTTGTTATTCTGGTCACGGAAACCCATGGGTGGGAAATCCAATACCACCGCACAGCGCACTTCACCGCGCTGCAATACGTCGTCGAGCTTATCGGCGACTGCGGTTCCGACCAACATACCGGCGCTGATTGCACCGACCATCAGTTTTTTCACTAATCCATTCGTTTTGTACATAATGATTCCACCGTAAGTTTTTGATCGCATGACAAACCCATAGTGCGGCATAATGCGCTGCCTTATTTATGGATTTTTTGCTGGTGCACTCATTGCATTGCTAGGCCATCGATCGGGCTATCGTTTTTATTTTTTAACTGTATGCATGAGTCTCTGTTGAAGAGACCTATACAGCATCGCCAATAAACCCCCTCAGTTCTTGTCAAAAACGCCGGACAATTATTCCAAAACTCCGGTTATGGACAGCACATACGAATATTCATTGATTTACGCAACACAGCGTAATATTCATTTAGGCACTCACACACCAAAATAATAAGAGCGCTGCCATGGCTATTCACCTCAACTTTAAGCAAAAAATGCTGTTAATGATTGCGTTGACCCTGGTGGGTTTTATGGGCCTGGCGGCGGTCGCCGCCAACGCCTTGCGCCAAATGAACGATACCACGCGCGTGGTGGACCAATTGAACGGCCAACAGGACCATCTGAATGCCCTACAGGTCGATTTATTGCTCGCCGCCAATGCACTCTCTCCTGGAGCCAGCCCGGATCAACTGACGGCCTTACCCCAGCGTCACCTGCCGGTACTGCAACCGGGCGGCCCCGCAGGCCAAACGGATACGGCGCTGGCGGAAGCACTCACGCGCTGGGTCAACACCATGACAGACTGGCTGACGCTGCATACCGAGCGCGGCGTTAATCGTGACGAGGGCGTTCGTGGCGAGGCACAGCAAGCGGTAGAAACGCTGCGTGAACAAATGTTTTCTATGTTCAATGATGTATTCCAGACCCTACGCACTACCCTCGATGCCTTGAACGACAACCCCAGCCCGGAAACCTACCAGGCCGCCGAGGCGGCGCTGGCCGCCTTTGAACAAAGTGCTGAAGACTTCGATTTTGTGGATCTCTACGGACCAATCCTGGCCACTCTCCGCACCGCGTTGGAAGCCATGGGCCAATTGAACGAACAAATCACCACCTTAAATGCTGCCGCGAATACACAGCAGGCCGACTTGCTCAATCAGGTCAATACCCAACGGGCGGCGTTGGATAATCGCTTAACCATCGCCCGATCGGCAGCACTTCAAGCCAGCGAGCGCGCCGAAATTATTATTTTAACGGCCAGTGCGAGCATTGCTTTTCTGGTGATGGTGGTGCTCTGGCTGATGCAGCGGCGGGTTTCACGCACCCTAAGCTCAACCGTGACCACCCTGAGCCACATTGCGCAAGGCGACCTAAGCCAGCGCTTGCAGGTCAGTGCCGGTAAACAGGATGAATTCGACCAAGTCGGTCATGCCGTGAACCGGGTAACGCACGATTTATCCAGCGCACTCATCGATGTGCAACGCGGCAGTTCGGACTTACAGCAGGGCGCAACGGCCCTACGCAGTACCCTGCATGATCTGGTGGTCAGCAACGATGAAGCCAGCCGACAAACCCATTCTGTGGCCACCTCCGTCCAGGAAATCGCCACCACCGTGCATCAAATGGCCGAAGAAACAACGCAAGCGCATCTGCAAGCCAACGCGGCCAGTCATGCAGCCGAGTCAGGCCACACGTCGGTGCAGCAGGCGATGGTCGCCATTGAATCGGTGCACGACATTTTTGGCACCTTGAATCAGAACGCCGTCGAGCTGGAAAAAGCCTCCGAGCGCGTCGACAGCGTTACCGGCATGATCAATGGCCTCGCCGAGCAAACCAATATGCTGGCCCTAAACGCTGCCATCGAAGCGGCACGTGCAGGCGAAGCCGGGCGCGGTTTCTCCGTGGTAGCCGATGAAGTCCGTGGTTTAGTGGAGAAGACCGTACAGGCCACCAGTAACATCAACAGCATTGTTGACGACATGAAGGAACAGATGCATCGCCTGATGGCGTCTGTTTCGGCGGGCAGTGCACAGGTGGCACAAGGTAAAAGCATGAGTGAACAAGCCGCACAGGAAATTCATCAGGTCAAAACACTGGTGGATGAAGTGGCATCACGCAACCAAGTGTTAGCCACCAGTATTGAGGAAATTGCGCAAACAACGGTGGTCATCAGTGATAGCATGTCGCAAGTCACCGCGTTGGCGCAGGTCAGCAACGACAAGCTGCACGCGGTTGAGGGGTTTTCGGAGCAGGTGGCAGGACAGGCGGAGCAGCAGCAAACGGTGACGCAACGTTTCCGCTGCACGTAAAACCTCTTTTTCTCACGCTGGCGTTGTTAAAAATGGTCTCGAAATGCTCCTTTACAGGCGTAAACTGCGCTTCCTCGCCCGTTTTTGCCTAGCCAGCTTATCGCCTCTGAGGTTTTAACTTTCCATAACCTCTTTTTCTCAGGCTGGTATCGCTAAAGTGTCGCTAATGCAACCGCGGGCGGCGATACTGGCTGGGCACCTGATCGTGCACTTTGCGCATCGCTTTGGTCAGCGCGCTTTGATTCGCAAACCCGACCTGTAGCGCAATATCGGCAATGGCCTGCTGCGTATGCTGCAGCAACCAGATGGCGGTGTTGAGACGTACATGCAAGACATATTGATACGGCGTTTTGCCCGTTAATTGCTGGAAACTGTGTTGAAATTGACTCACACTCAAACAACACAAGCTGGCCAGATCCGACACCCGAATCACCTCCGCCAAATGCTGGTGCAGCCATGCGTCCACCCGCGCCAGATTGATCCGGCGCGACGGTTCGGCACGCAATGCGACTGCATCGGTTAGGCGGTGAAATAAACTGTGTACCAGAATGCCGGTTACGTGTCCGGCCAGCCAAGGGTCGGTCGGGTTATTGCCAATTTCTGTACCCACGGAGCGCAACATACGGACAAAGGGTAAGTCCAGCTCAACATAACGTGGCTTATCAAACAACTGGCTTAATACCTGGGGATGAATGAACGACATGGCGTGCGGCTTAGGGTCGACATTGACCACCAACATCTGATTATTACCAATACCCTGAAACGCATGGTTATATTCCGAAGGCACCAAACACCCGGTCCAAGGTGTCACATCCCGCCCGCCTTCACCTTCTAACTCGAATTCGGCTCGCCCTTCAAGGCCAAACACCAGTTGATGATGGATATGGTGGTGGGCTTGGTTATGGCTGGCCAGTTGTTGTAACTGTGCTTCGGTCGTCATGACGTATTGCCTGCGTGTGGCGAATTTTTTGTTATCATGCGGCACATCACGTACGTTTACGTTGATGGCATTTTCTTTACATGAGTAAAACCATGCACAAAAAACACTCAAAAATCAAGGTTGAGTCTTCGTGGATGGTCTACATTGTGCGGTGCGGCGACGGCAATCTATACACTGGCGTAACCACGGATGTGACGCGCCGGGTACGACAACACAACGGCGAACTGGTCGGCGGCGCACGCTATACGCGGGTGCGTCGCCCGGTGTCGTTACTGTATGCCGAACCGAGCGCCGACCGAGCCAGCGCCTGTCGCCGCGAGTACCAAATAAAGCAATTATCACGCGAGGAAAAACTGGCGTTAGCGGCCGAAGCGATCAATCAATGACACCTGCTCACGCGCCATTTTTTCAATCGAATCGACTTGTTGCGCGCCGTTTGCCATATCCTTTTCGGTGGAATCCGCACCCTCGGCAATACGCACCGTGGAACGTGAAATTTCCTCTGCGGCTGTTTCTTGCTGGGCAGCCGCAACCGAAATATTTTCGGTGCCATGCTCGATATCCGACATCGCGGACAGAATAATGTTCATTTGCTCACTGGCATGATTGATCGCTTCGACGCCTTCCGCGGCTTCTTTATGGCTCCGTTCAATGGCGCCGACGGCACGCTGTGTAGCCTCGGCCAAGGTGTTCAATAATTCACTGATGGACGCCGTACTTTCCTGTGTGCGTTGCGCCAAACTGCGCACTTCATCCGCCACGACCGCAAAACCACGCCCCTGTTCACCAGCCCGCGCGGCTTCAATCGCGGCATTCAGAGCGAGCAAATTGGTTTGTTCAGCAATGGCTCCAATGCTGTCCACCGCACTTTTGATGCTGCCAGAGTCGGTTGCCAGCTTGCCAATCACGGTATTAGCCTGGTTCACTTCGGTATTGAGCGCTTTGACTTTTGCCACGGCATCCAACAAGGCGCTGTTGCTGTCTCGCACTTGCTGACTGACCTCAACTGTGCGCGTAGCCGTAACACGAGTATTTTCCGCGACCTCACGGATGGTCGCTGACATTTCATGCACTGCCGACGCAACGGTGTCGGTATCGGCACGTTGCTGTGCCACCCGCTGCGCCACCTGATGAATGCTGCCATTGGTCGCTTTTGTGGCGCTGTTCAATTCTTGCGCCAGACTGCCCACCCGACTGAGTACCGTCTGCAAATGGTGCTGCTGCATCAATACCGCCAAGCGGCTGCGCCCTAAAGGCCCGATGTCGCCTGTGTACACGTATTGCGCGACCACATCATCGACCACCTCACTGGCGTGATCCAGGTGCCGTTTCATGAGTTTGGGAAATACCCAACCGCCGACTAATGGGGAAAGCACCAAAGTGATCCCTTGCGCTAACCAACCACCGGCACCAAGGCTGACCACATTCATGATAATCAGCAAAACCAACGCCAGCACGAAGCCGCAAACGGCAAATGGCTGATAGGCACGCAGATGATCCGTCGTGGCAAAGGGTTTCTTGCCAGCATTCAGGCGGGCATACAGCTTTTCGGCGCGCGCTTGCATTACCGGGTCGGTTTGCACACGCACCGACTCGTATCCGACGATCTTTTCACCTTCCCACACCGGCACCACATAGGCATCTACCCAATAGTGGTCGCCGTTTTTGCAGCGGTTTTTAACCAGGCCCATCCACGGCTTACCGGCTTGAATGCGATCCCACATCATCTTGAAGGCAGCGCCCGGCATATCGGAGTGGCGCAGGATGTTATGCCCTTCACCGATCAGTTCTTCCCGTTTATACCCGCTGATCTTCACAAAGGTATCGTTAACATGGGTAATACGACTTTTCGGATCGGTGGCGGAAATGATTTGCTCGCCGGGTTTCAGCTTCACTTCCCGCTGGGTAACAGCACCGGTTTTGCGCATATCCATCTCCTACTCAATAGTTTTTTGTCTTTGGACTTCGACAGGAATGTCCAATTTATAGCATTTTTACTGCACGATAGCACAACAGCTACGAATGAAACCTGACTGAGGTCAGTCGAGCATCGTTTTTTATGCAGTACTTGGTTTACACTGCGCCATCTATTCATTCCGTTTTGGTTACTATGAGCAGCACAAAAGCATCCTTGAACGACACCGAACTCACGGCCGTCCTAAATCAGCAAGCGGCACGTATTTCTTGGGCGGAACTGCAACCCTACTTCGCCCGCGGTCAAGTCATTGTGGTACAGCCAGGCCTTGATCTCATTACGGTAGGTCGAGAATTGATCCGCGACAACACCGCAACGTTCAAAGCCTGGACGGATGCCGAGCAGGTGACAGGCGTCAGCAACGAACAAGCGCAGATTTGGTACGACCAAAACGCTGAGCTATGGGCTCTGGTTATTGCGCCGTGGGTGCTGGTGCAGGATCGCACTTAGGAAATTGCCAGGCGCGCGGCTCCGTCCACGCCAGCATGCGCGAAGCTTTTCGTAGGAGCGCGGCTCCGTCCACGCCAGCATGCGCGAAGCTTTCGGCCAGGGGCTGGCCTACTACGGGAACTATTTATGGCGGCGTTCGTCTCACTGTTGAACCTCAACATGAGACTATCATCGTGCCAACCACACACACCCGAACCAGAACACCCCTGCTGATCAGCGCGCTGTTGTTGCTGTTTGGCTTACCCGCCATAAGCTCAGCGATTGAACCCGTTTATACCGGCTTCTTGAGTTCACACGCCATCCAAGGGTACGACACAGTGGCGTATTTTACCGAGAACCAGGCAGTTAAAGGCGACCCCAACATAGCCTCCGAATGGAACGGCGCAACCTGGCTGTTCAGCACCCCGGAACACCAGGCCCTGTTCGATGCCAACCCGGAAGCCTATGCACCGCAATATGGCGGTTATTGCGCCTACGCCATGGCCGATGGTAATGCGGTGCGCGTTGACCCAAAAGCCTTCAGTATTGTCGATGGCAAACTGTACTTGAACTTCAGCCAAAGCGTTCAAACGCGCTGGGAAAACAATCAATCGAGTTTCATTACTGCCGCCGACCAACACTGGCCCGCGTTGTTGAATCCGCGCTAACCTATACTTACGGCTAGGTGCACCGCAGCGGTGTTTACTTTATCCTGTGCGGCTTTGGTTTTGCCCGCACAGGATGCCCACCCAAGCTATGACGCGTTACACCGACGAACAGCAACAGGTTATTGCGACGCGCCAACGCCATCAACGGGTGGTTGCGGTGGCGGGGTCTGGCAAAACATCCACGCTGCTCGGGCAAACGGCAGCCTTGCTGGCAGATGGGGTGGCACCGCGCCGACTACTGGTGCTGATGTACAACCGCAGCACCCAACAGGATTTTCTAAGCCGCTTGCGCGCTGTGCATCATGGCCCTATGCCGGATGTACGGACCTTTCATTCGCTCGGCTTCAGTATTTATCGCACCTTGATCCAACGTGGTCTTTTGCCACCCATTCAAGGCGACATTCTCGGTTCTGGCGAACTTGAGCCGCGTATCTGGCGCTGGTTGCAAGAACTGGCCAGCACCGGCGAGCAAGCTCAGGATATTCTGAACAATAAACGGAAATGGGTTGAACCCGCACTGACGTTCTTCGAGCGGGTCAAAGCGGGATTGGAGCCACCTGCGTTGGTGTTCAAACAGCTCGGACTGCCCGGTAATGCGCAATTATTGGTCAAAACCTTTGAACGCTTCGAAAAATGGCGTAAAGAAGCACAGCGCATTACGTTCTCCGACATGCTCTACGACCCAGTGAACCTATTCAGCCAGCGTGCTGACCTCGCGGTCCAATTCGCCAATCATCTTGACCACATCATTGTGGACGAATATCAAGACATTAACGCCAACCAACAATTCTTGCTCGAAATACTGGCGGGTGAACGCGCCACAGTGACGGTGGTCGGCGACCCAGATCAAACTATTTATGAATTTCGGGGTTCCGACCCCAGTTTTATGCTGCACCATTTTCCCACGTATTTCCCGGACAGCGCGGTACATACACTAAGCCTTACCTTCCGCTATGGCCCGCAAGTGGCGCTGGCCGCTAATCACCTAATTCAGCACAACCTCGGGCGCCAGCCGATCCTCACCTGCGCACACAGCGGAACGCCCGATACTGCCCTGCATTTGCATCGTACGGACGACGACACCACGCTGATCATGACATGGCTACAACAGAGCACGCATGCCGCCACCGACATTGCCGTGTTGTTTCGGCTATGGGCGCAAGCTGCCCGGATGGAGCTGCAATTACTGACGCAGAACATCCCGTTTCAGTTAGAAACCGAACGCGGCGTGTTACAACGCTCGGAACTGCAACCCTTGTTGCTGTTGCTCAGCATCGCCAGCGGTCGTTTTGCCCAACAAAACAAAGCCGAACGCGCGCAAGGCTGGCTGACGCTACTGACCCAGCCCTACCCCAAGATACAGCGTGACATTTTAAAGCAGATGGCACAACGCTTGGCGTCGAGCAAACACGAACTCTACAAACACTTTATGGCGCAGTTACCGCCCAAATGCTCGCATTGGCAACAGGAGCAACTGGCGCTGCGCGGCAGTGTGATTCAATTGGCCGAACGACCGGGCACCTCCGCTAAACAGCTGATCAGCGCATGGCTGAACAATACGGACTATTTGAATGCTTTAGTGGGCAATGCCTTTTCGGCGCAGCAGGGCGACGAACAAAAAGAAACCGTGCAGGCATTTCTGCACTTCTTACAGCAACACGATCGCACAGCCGCCGAAACCGACCACTGGTTACAACAATTGTTAGCGCAGCGACAAACGGCACAACCGAAAACCGGCATCACGCTCACCAGCATTCATAAGGCAAAAGGCCGCGAATGGCCCGTTGTGTTCATTCCAGGGTTGAACCGTCATTTTTACCCCTATCGGCCAGAAGGCGACTTGCGCTTGCCGGTCGATGAAGAAAGTGAACGTCGTCTGTTGTATGTGGCCTTAACTCGGGGTCAACGCGAAGTGCATCTGTGCACCCCAGCGGCCGTCGATGAGCGCAGCCCCTTTGTCGCTGAAATGGAAATACCGCTGGCGCAAACCTTGGGTCAAGCCTTGCGTGATCCTGCGCAACAAACCCAAAACACATTGACGCTGAACATACCACTGACCAAGCTGGCGCAGCAGTACGTCGCGCTAACAGCCCCGAATGTGGAATTACGCAGCATTGCCGAAAAGAGCGCCACGGCATCTACCGCGCCCGACGGTCAGCAACGGGTGCAACACAACCATTTTGGCATGGGCTGGTTGCTGCGCTCGGAAGCCAAACAACTGCATATTCGCTTCGACGATGGAAAAACCCGGGTATTCGAGCGCGACCTGGTACTGCCGCTGCTAACCTTCGTCACCGGCTGACGCTTTCCCAGCTTGTAGTTCGGCGTCCCGCTTACGACCATAGTAGTGCCGCGCGGCCGTCATCGCGGCCATTAACACGAACAAGCCAAAGACGCGTACCCAGTCCAACGTACCAAAGCCCAAGTACACAATGCCCATGCAGGCCATTAAGACCATAAAGGTCCACGAATAGGCGGCAAAGCGATTAAAATGCCACCAACGCGTCCACAACGCAGGGGTCGCAATCAGCACCAGCAACAACACAGCATACGCAATCAAAGTCACCTGAACACTCCTATCGGTCCGAGTCAAAGGCGCACAGCAAAGCAAGTTTTACCCTGCGCGTCCAGCATTAAGTCGCACCGTTGCGTGGCAAGCAGGGAAAACGCCAGACCTTGGACTTTCGTATGATCGCCGTTCAATTCAATGTAATTATCGTGGCGTTTCTATGCATGGTCAGTAAACTTAGCCGGAAATTGAATAAGATAGACCCTTTCCCTATGAGCAGTTCCGATTACCGTCACATCGCCAAGCAAGTCCGCGCCTACGCTAAAGCAAAGACCGGACGCGCCTGGCTGGAAGTCCTTTTCACCGTTCTACCCTTTATTGCCTTGTTTGCCACCGCCGCTTGGCTGTGGGGGCGCTGGCCTTGGTTGAGTGTGTTGCTAACCATACCGACCGCATTTTTCATGGTGCGTATCTTCCTGCTGCAGCATGATTTAGGGCATGGGTCGTTCTTTAACAACAAAACCCTGAACAAATGGATGGGTAAGGTGCTAGGCGCGACGACCGGCATACCCTACAGCTATTGGAAACGCACGCACGCCATGCACCACGCGACCACGGGCAACCTCGACAAACGGGGTGCGGGGGACGTAACAACCTGGACCGTAGAAGAATACAATAACGCCGGTTTTTGGGCCCGCTTGGGCTACCGGTTTTATCGCCACCCGCTGGTGATCATGGGCCTTGGACCGGCCTTTCTATTGTTAAAGATGCGCATTCCTTTTTTCCACCCCACGCCGTTTAAAGAGAACTGGCGCAGCATCATCAGCAACAATGTTGTGCTGTTAGCGATTGTTGTCCTGCTGGGTACCTTTGTCGGGTTCGGGTTTGTTGCTGCGGTTTATTGCCTCACACTGTACCTAGCGATGATGATTGGCATTTGGCTGTTCTATGTGCAACATCAATTTGAAGACGTCTATTGGGCGCCACAAGACACATGGAATTACCACACCGCCGCGATTGAAGGCAGTAGCCAACTGGCCATGCCAGGCTTTATGAATTGGCTCACCGCCAATATTGGCTTGCACCATATTCATCACCTTGACAGCCGGGTGCCTTTTTACCGGCTAAAAGAAGTCGTCAAAAGCATTCCCGACCTCGAAGGTGTGAATAAAATCTCCTGGCTGCGCACCCCGCACTTACTGACCTTGACCCTCTATGATGAAGCGCGTCAACGTATGGTGACCTTTCGCGACGCACGCCGCACATAACCCCGTCCTATACACCCCCAACGCCTAGGAATGGCGTTGGGTTGTGCTATGCTTGCCGCAAAGTTTGCGAGGAAGCTTTCATGCGTTTTGTGGCAATCATCTTATTGTGCTGTGCATCCGCCGCGCAGGCGGTCGAAGTACGGTTTGATCCGTGGCGACTCTGGCAAGGCTTGGAAGGTGCATCGAGCGATGGTGATGTGTTCTTTGACATTGCCATCGATGTGCCGCAAGAGGAGCGCATGATCGGCCCGCAATACAGTTACTTTGCCGGAGATGCCGCGGCTTTTCATGCCCTGGGTGTGCATTATCAAAACATGCAGGAATATACGGGTGGCTTCTATTGGGGCCTCAGCGCCAGTTGGCTACAAGTTGTACCCACGGGCGACACCGCACTGGTTGATGCCTGCCGTCCCGCCCTGCCCGTGAATGCAGGCGCACGCTGGGGCTACCGTTGGCAGGTAAACCCGGTCTTTAATGCCCAACTGGGGATTCAAGTAGCCGCTGGGCAAATGACCGGACGCCAAGGTGAACAATGCGCCAAAAATGGATCCGAACTCGACCTTGGTGGCGTACAGAACTTTGTTGATCCACGTTTGGATTTCAAATTTTCGTTTCGCCTGTAACGGGATACCTTCATGACTAAGCTCACCAAAACCGACGCCGAATGGCGCGCTGAACTGACCCCCGAACAATTCCGGGTGGCCCGTCAAGCAGGCACCGAACGCCCGTTTACCGGTGAATATTGGGATACCTTTACCCCCGGCAATTACCACTGTATCTGCTGCGACGCACCCTTGTTTGAACACAGCACCAAATTTGATGCCGGATGCGGCTGGCCGTCGTTTTCGGAAGTCATGGCAAGTGGCAATGTGACCCGCCATGAAGACCGCAGCCACGGCATGGTGCGCGTTGAGGTACGCTGCGGCAATTGTGACGCCCACCTGGGCCATGTCTTCCCTGATGGCCCGGCGCCCACCGGCCTGCGCTACTGCATCAATTCGGTGTCGATGAAGTTTTATCCAGCCTCAGAGTAACGTCATCTGCGGCCCGGCTAAGGTCTGAAAATCCTGTCCAAGCACATGCAATACGGCGTCCGCAATGGGCGCCAGTTGTTTATCAAAATAATGCTGATAGTTAATGGGCTGGTCGCGGTCAGCGGGTACTAACACACCTTGTAGTCCTTGCCGATAGCGCACCCAGCCTTGCGGTGGCTTGCCGGTCAGCAGTTCATGGCGGCGCGCGGCTTGAACGTGTGGCGGGTTACTTTTGGCGTAGCCGGATACGGGGCGGCGCAGGCGTTTGCGGTACCAGAGTTGGTCGTCCAATTCGCCCGCAAACAACTGCCGCACGGTGCGTTGCAACACGGGCTGTAACGGGTGGTCGTGAAACAGGGCGTTGTACAGGTCGTGCTGGAAACGTTGCGCCAACGGTGTCCAGTCGGAGCGTACGGCTTCCATGCCGCGAAACACCAGTTGCTCGGAACCATCTTTTTGCACCACCAAGCCCGCGTAGCGCTTTTTCGAGCCTTGTTCTGTGCCGCGTATGGTGGGCATGTGAAAGCGGCGATAGCAGGTTTCGTATTGCAGTTCGAGATGGCTTTCAATCCCGAACTCGCGTGCTATCTCACCGCGCCAAAAGGCATTCAAGCCTGCCGCCAGCTCGGCGCCTAACGCTTCAAGGTCGGTTGCCGAATCGCGCACCCAGACAAATTGCGAATCGGTATCGCCGTAAATTACCGTCAGCCCGCGGGCCTCAAACCACGCTTTGGTTCGGATCATAATGTCGTGGCCGCGACGGGTGATCGACGACGCTAGGCGCGGATCAAAAAACCGGCACAAATCCGAACCCAACACACCATAAAACGAATTCATCAGAATTTTAATGGCGTGGCTCAGCGGGGCATTGTGCTCGGCTTTGGCGGCGTCACGAGCTTGCCACAGTTGGTCAAGCAGGGTCGGTAGAATCGCCCCTTGGCGCAGAAAGCGGCCACCCAAATAGCCGGGAATGGAGTCTTCTTCAGGCGCTTGCAACCCTTCCCATAATGCCCATGGGTCAATTTGGAAGGTGCGCATAATGCTGGGGTACAGACTTTTAAAATCCAGCACCAGCACATTGCGATACAGGCCGGGCAACGAGTCCATCACATAGCCGCCGGGGCTGGCCATGGTTAAGGTTTGGCTGCCCACATGCGGGGCGACATAGCCTTTGCGGTGCAAGCGCGGCAAGTACACATAGTTAAAAGCAGCGGCGGAGCCACCCACGCGGTCGAGGGTGTGCCCGGTCATACGGGCACGGGCCAGCAAGAACTCCAATAATTTTTCTTGCTGGACGATCTCTCCCACCAAATCGGCATCGGTCAGGTTGTACCACAGTAAATCCGGGTCTTGGGTCTGAAACCAGCGGTCAATGGTGTCGGTTTTACTTTCATCTTCGGCCTGCACCATGGCTTTGCCACTGCCCAGAATGCGGTTGGCGACGGCATCCAAGGCGAAGCTATCGAACTGATGACCGGCCGAACGCAGAGCTTCTACGCCATCCACCACCATGCGGCCGGGCACCGTTAAATAGTCTTTGTCTTGTCGTTTGCGCCAACTAACCAAACGCCGCTGTCGCCCCAAGGTGAAGGCCATCCCCCATTGATCCGCCAAGCCGGAGAGCACAAAGAGATCAAACCCGACCACGCGCCAACCCAGAATGACGTCGACATCCAGCGCCTCCCAGTCGGCCAAAAACTGTCGGAGAACGCCCGGTCCGTCGCCACAGGCAACAATCTCCACACCGTCAAACCGATCATCTTTGGGCGCCTGCTGCCAAGCGACATAAACCCGCCGTACCATAGGTCCAGACAGGGCGATGCTGTACAACTCAGGTAATTCGCCGGGCACGAATGGCGACGTTTCAATATCCAGTGACACCCAGCGCAAGGTCAAATCAATGTCGGCCGGGCGCAGGCGAGGCCCTTTATCCGTGATCTCCACACTGACACCGGCGGTTATGAAACGCTCCATGAGATAACGCTCGGCGGGGGGAATGTCGTCTTCTTCCACCGATATACCCAAACGCTCCGCTTTACGCACCCAGCGGCGCTGCATCTCCCAACCCGGGGTGTAGACTGGCAATACCGGCTCACCCAGCGCCGTTTTGAAAGGCTCGTCGCCCACACGACAGTCTGGCGGCAAGCGTTCTTTGAGCTGCGGAAGATCGGTTTGCCGCACGAAACACACGCTGTCGGTGCCCGTAATTTCAACCGGATAAGCCGTTTCCCCATTGGCCACCCAAAATCGCAGGCACAGACCATCTGCCCGGTCTTCATGCTCACGCATTAAAACCAAACCGGTTTGTGATGAATGTTGCAGAATCGGAACTGCGTCAAGCAATTCGTCGTGCTCTCCTGTTATGCTTGGTCAAACATCGATTCAGCTGGCGGGTGGACCTCGGTCATGCACTTACTACATGCACAAAACGACATTGCACATACGTTGAACCAGCGTCTCGTTCAACTCAACCTCTTGTTGTTTAAGGACTTACCTCCACCTACCGAGCAACTTACCCTACAGCCCGGTGAAGCACTGGACGCGAAACTGCCGAAAGATCACTGGGCGTGGCTGGTGTCCGGCTCCATGCACGGCGTCATCGGCGAGCGCGGCGTGGTGGAATATGAACACGGTGACCTGGTTGGCTTAACCAACGGGTATGCCTTGCCCGACTTCGGTTGTATCGCTCAACAGAGCAGCCTCCTAAACGTGTACAACGTCGGCGATGTACTGCGCCACCTGCATCTCAGTAAACAACGTGCCGCGCAATGGACGGCCTACCTGCTCACTCAACTCAGTTACTTGCAACAAGCCATACAGGTTGAACCGCGCGACGACGCCAGCAACCACAATGGCTTCTTAAGCTTTGCCCCCGGCGAGGTTATGATTCACGAGGGCGAACTGGCGGGCGAAGTGTACCATGTGGTGGAAGGCCATGCCGATGTCTATCGGGGCGAGACGAAGGTAGGCGAAGTATTGCCCGGGGAATTGTTTGGCGCCATGGCAATGCTGTGCGGAACACCACGCACCGCAACGGTGATTGCCCGCGACGACATGCTGGTGGCCGTTGTACCGCAGGCCGACTTCCGCTCATTAATCGCCCGGCACCCCGAAACAGCGGTGATTTTGCTCGAAAATATGGCACGCGCCATCAATGACCTTAATGACCGTTTACGTGAAGCAGAGACAGCGCATGAGGCCTCGCCCGCCTAACTGAACATCGTACAAAGGTTGTCGGCAATCTCTTACAGTAGGGCAAGCGCTTTCGCTCTGTTGCCCATACGGCTCTCGCCCTACTATGGCTTTGTGTTCAGGACGAACATAAGGATCACGGCAGGAGCTGTTCACAGGATGTGCTTGAATTCTCGACGGACCCAACGGGACGGTACGCATGCCATAGGATGGCACATGCCAACAACGATGTAATCCGGACTGGTTATGTTGGATGGCAGCAGTCAGTGGAAGACCAGCAGGAAAGGCTGCTCGGGGACATAGGATGTCTCACCCCTTTTCCAAAATCGCGGCAAGTTCTGGAAGTGCGTGGACAGTAATGTCCGCGCCTTCTGTTTTTGTGTCTAACGCTTTGCCGTGGCTGATCCAACAGGTACGAAAGCCCATGCCTTTGCCACCACCGATATCCGCCTTCAGGTTATCGCCCACGACTAAAATCTGTTCGGGCATCACCTTATCCGGCAATTGGGCCAAGGTGTGCTGAAAGAACATGGGTGAAGGTTTCGCGGCACCCACTTCTTCTGAAATACTGATCGCAGCAAACAGGCCACCCATCTGCAGCAGTTGTTTCCGTTTTACATTGCTCAAACCATTGGTAATCAAGGCCAGGCCAAAACGTTTCTGCCACGACAGTAGAATGTCTGGCACCCCGGCATACCAATCCACATGATCACCTAAACAGCTCTCATAATGTTCCGCCACCGCCACAGGGTTAGCCTCCACCTGCATCTTCTCCAACCAATACCGTTGCCGCTCACGGCGCAAGTCGGCAGCACTGATTTCCCCAGCCTCCAAGCGAGGCCACAAAGGGCGGTTACCTTCAATGAAGGTCGCAAAGGCGGTGTCAACATCATCAACCGACCACTGCGCACACAGGTCGGCAAACGCCTTACGCTCGGTCAACTCAAAATCGACCAGCGTGTGGTCCATGTCAAGAAACAACCAGCGAATATCGGATAGCCAGTTCATAATATGTCCTTTGTTAATCGTTTGGTCGAAACGCCTACCACAAATCATCCAGCGCAGTCAGCGCTTCTTGTAAGCGTTGCACACCGATGACTTTAACGCCCTCAATCGGCTTACGCGGCTGGTTAGCTTTCGGCACCAAAATCGTGCGGAACCCATGCTTCGCCGCTTCAGTTACCCGCTCCTGGCCGGAGGACACCGGGCGCACTTCACCCGACAAGCCGATTTCACCGAATACGCAGAAATCTTTGGGCAGGGCACGGTCTTTCAAGCTCGACAATATAGCGACCACGCTGGCGAGGTCGGCGCTGGTTTCGTTGACTTTCACGCCACCGACGACGTTCAGGTACACGTCTTGATCGCCAGTAAAAATGCCGCCATGGCGATGCACCACCGCCAGCATCATGGCGAGTCGGTTTTGGTCTAACCCTAGCGTTACGCGCTTGGGGTAATTGGCGATGGAGTCGTCCACCAACGCTTGCAGCTCCACCAATAATGGCCGCGTACCTTCCCACAACACCGTTACTACGCTACCCGGCGTCGCCTCGGCTTGGCGATTCAAAAAGATAGAACTGGGGTTGGTAACTTCTTTCAGCCCGGTTTCCAGCATGGCGAATACGCCCAGTTCGTTCACTGCGCCGAAGCGGTTTTTGATTGAACGCAGGGTACGAAAACGGCTGTCGTGAGCGGCGTCGAGCATCACCGAACAATCGATCATGTGTTCCAACACTTTTGGGCCTGCCAGCGAGCCGTCTTTGGTGACGTGACCGATCAAAAACAACGCGGTATTCGAGCGCTTGGCGTATTGCGTCAGCATGGCCGCGCTTTCGCGCACCTGCGAGACTGAGCCGGGAGCGGATTCAATATCGGGGTGGTGCACCACTTGAATGGAGTCGACGACTAATATGTCCGGCTTTCTGTCTTCCGCTTGCGCCAAAATCACCGCCACATCGGTTTCCGCCATCACATGCACGTTGTCGGTCGGCAACTGCAAGCGCTGCGCGCGCATGGCGATCTGTTGCAGACTCTCTTCGCCGGTGACGTACAACACAGAAAAGCGCTGTGCGAGGGCACAGATCATTTGCAGCAACAGGGTCGATTTACCCGCGCCGGGGTTGCCGCCAATCAATACAGCAGAACCGGGCACAATGCCGCCGCCCAATACGCGGTCGAACTCACCAATGCCGGTCAGTAGGCGCGGCACTTCCGCCACACCTACATCGCTCAGTGTTTTGACTTCACTTAAGGCACCGGCATAGCCTTGGCGGCGGGCGCCGGGGGTGCTTTTGGCTTCACGAAATTCCACCACGGTATTCCACGCCTTACATTCACCACACTGGCCCTGCCATTTGGTGTAGTTCGCGCCGCATTCGGTGCAAACGAACTGAATGTCCTTTTTCTTAGCCATATCGTTCGATCAGCCCAGCGACTTGTGCAAGACCGCAAGTAACTGATCCATCTCCTCATCCGTACCAATGGTGATGCGCAAATACTCGCTGATGCGCGGCTTGTTAAAATACCGCACGATGATTTTGTGCTCGCGTAAGGTCTGCGCCAGTGTCGCCGCTTCGACGCCGACAGGCGGTTTGGCGAAGACAAAATTAGCGCTGGACGGCAATACTGAGAAACCCAGTTTTTCCAACTCGGTGGTAGTGTGCGCACGCGTTGCCATGATCTTCTGGCAACACTCGGCAAAATAGGTTTCGTCTTCAATCGCGGCCACGGCGGCGGCTTCGGCAATGCGATCCATCGGGTATGAATTGAACGAGTTCTTCACCCGATCCAAGCCTTCAATCAGCTCCGGGCTGCCGATGGCAAAACCGACGCGTAAACCGGCCAAGGAGCGCGACTTCGACAAGGTCTGGCACACCAACAGGTTAGGGTGTCGGCTAACCAAAGCCACGGCCGATTGCGCGCCAAAATCCACATAGGCTTCATCCACCAGCACCACGGTGTCGGTGTTAGCTTGCAACAAGGCTTCAATGTCTGCCAGTGGCACGGTGCGGCCAGTCGGTGCATTCGGGTTCGGGAAGATAACACCACCGTTGGGCTGCACGAAATCTTGCAGGTTGAGGCTCAAGTCATCCTGCAACGCCACGCGCTGTGCCGTAATACCAAACAACTGGCAATACACCGGATAAAAGCTGTAGCTGATGTCAGGGAATAACAGTGGATTGGGCTGCTGAAAAAAGGCCATAAAGGCCAGCGCCAGCACTTCGTCCGAACCGTTCCCGACTAACACCTGCGCGGCGTCAACGCCATGGTGTTTGGCAATGGCGGCTTTCAAGCGTTGCGAATTCGGGTCAGGATACAGTCGCAACCGTTCCACCAACTGTTCGTCCTGCAACACCGCCTGTACGCGTGGCGAAGGCGGATAAGGACTTTCGTTGGTGTTCAGCTTGATCAGGCCATCCACCTGGGGCTGTTCACCGGGCACATAGGGGTCTAAGTTACGGACCACTTCACTCCAAAACTGGGACATAGAGGTTCTCATCACCGAGCTAATTTTCTGTTCGGTAGAGTGTACTCATTAACGGCGCGCAGTAACACGGAAGCAGCCGTCAAAGTGCGGATTTGATCATGGAATTTTCTTCACGATTGGGTATGCTGACGAATGCTCGATTTAGGAACCCACAGAATGGAAACCGGCCAGTTACTCATCAACGCTTTACTATTTGTATTCCTCCCCCTCTGGGGCATAGCCGGTTTCGTCGACTGGTGTTGTCACCGTGCGACCCGCATAGAAAGCACCTCGGGCTTGAAGGAATCTCTGATGCATTCGGTGATGGGCATTCAGGTCGGCATTCCGATCCTGATGTGCTTGTTGTTTCGCGTGAACGTGTTGGTGTTGTTGGTCTGCCTCGCCGCATGGGTATTGCACGAAACCATTGCACACTGGGATGTTCACTACGCTTCGACGCGCCGTAAAATTACCATTTGGGAAATGCACGCGCACAGCTACTTAGCGACCCTGCCGTTTTACATGCTGGCGATGATCTTCGTCATCAACTGGCCTGTGGTGCTCGATTTGGTCCAATTTAACTGGCAGGGTCAGATGCAGTTACAGCGCATGGAGTATGCCCATGGTGGCGAGCAGTACCTCACCTACTACCTTATTTTTATGGCCATCGTCTGCGGCCTGCCCTATCTGGAAGAAAACGTGCGCTGTTTGCGCCAAGCTTTACGCAAGGAAGCCCCCGCGGTATGAGTGTCTACATCACCAGTACTGGGCATCATTTACCTGGCCCAGCCATCAACAACGATCAGATCGAAGACATTCTCGGGCGCGTGCACGGCAACCCCAGCCGCCTGAAGAAACGCATTTTACGATCCAATGGCATTCAAACCCGGCATTACGCCATGAATGCCGAGCACCAAACCACCGTCAGCAACAGCGCCATGGCCGCGCGCGCCGCGCAGGACTGCTTAGACCAAAGCCCGCTCAGCCCAAAGCGCATACAACAACTCAGCGCCGCCACCAGCCAGGGTGACCTCGTGTTGCCCGGTTTTGGCAGCATGGTACAGGCCGAACTTGGTCTGCGCGATATCGAACTGCACACCAGCCACGGCATTTGTGTCAGCGGCATGATGGCGCTAAAAGCCGCCTATACCAACATCAAAGCTGGTGAACATCAGAACGGTTTGGTGGTCACCAGCGAACTGGCCTCGCGCTTGTTCAAAGCCAGTCGTTACGAAGCCGCCGGAGACGAAGTGGACTTCAATGCCGAGTTTCTACGCTGGATGCTGTCCGACGGTGCTGGCGCCATGCTGCTGGAAGACCAACCGCGTGGCACCTGCTTTCGCATTGACTGGATACGCGGTTATTCACACGCCGACGCCTACCCGGTGTGCATGAGCGTCGGCTCGCCCACCGATGCCAAAGACACCCGCACCTGGCAAGATTTTCCCACCTACGCCGAAGCGGAAGCCGCCGGTGCGTTGCTATTACGCCAAGACGTGCGTCTACTCGACAATATCGTGAAGCTGGGGGTAGATGGCTTTTTACGCCTGTTGAACGAAGGCCGCGTGCAGGTTGATCAGGTAGACCATCTGCTCTGCCATTATTCGTCACATTATTTTCGTAGCCGCATATTTGATTCACTGGTTCAAGCAGGTGCCATGATTCCTGAAGAGAAGTGGTACACCAACCTCTACACACGAGGCAACACCGGCTGTGCATCCATCTTCATCATGCTGGATGAATTCCGGCGCACGCAAGCTTACGAACCAGGCGCGGTTATCTTGTGCATGGTGCCTGAGAGCGGGCGTTTCAATACGATGTATATGCAACTCACGGTGGTGGCCGCGGAGTGAAGGCCCGTATCGGGGCGTAGGGTGGCTAGGCCTAATTTCGGGCACGCTGCAAGTACGTCCCTGTAAGCTCGGGTGCGCCCATCCGGGGCGCACACGGCCCTCAATTAGGCCTAGCCACCCTGCACCCGACAGTGCACCATCACCAGAAAATAGAAGGAGAATAAGGAATTATGAGCCAAAAAGTTACTACTGAACTGGGCCAACAATGTTTGCAGGGACTCTTACGCATCTGGTTCGACTTTGAACGCCAGCTCGGCCGCGTACCGGTTATTCAGCGTCTGGAACGCGACCAATTCACCATTGAAGATTATCGTAGTTTGCTGCTGCACCTGCGCCAGCAAGTGATTGAAGGCGCGCGCTGGATCACCCGTGGTGCATCCAGCTTTGACCGTGATTTTGCCGATGTGCGCTCCGAAGTCATCAGCCACGCCCGCGATGAACACCGCGACTATGAAATACTGGAACGCGACTATGTGGCGGCAGGTGGTCAACTCGCCGATATTCAAAACGGCGAACGCAATCTGGGCACCGAAGCGCTGCACGCCTTTTTGATGCACCGCGCCAGCCAGCCCAACCCCACCGACCTCATCGGCGCGATGTGGATCATCGAAGGGCTTGGCCAGAAAATGGCCGCCGACTGGGCCAAACGCATCAACACCTGCACGGGCGGCGATGGCAGCTACACCCAGTTTATGGGCTACCACGGCGCGAACGACGACGCCCATATGGACAAACTTTATGCGTTGTTGGATCGCGTATGTGTAGACGCGCAAGCCGTCAAAAGCATTCACCGTACTGCACGCGTGGTCGGGCGCTTATACGCGCTGCAACTGGAGGAAATCGATCATGAGTGACTCGCTTGGCACTTCAAAAGCCACTCGGCGCAGTGCGTTCTTGCGCGCCATTGAGTTCGACAATTCGTTACCCATTCAAGACGATGCGGTGCAATTGTGGCTAAAGGATCTCGACAACCCGTTGCGCTGGTCGGTGCGCCCCCTATTGCAGTTCTTTTTCGCCGTGCTGTTACATATCATCTGGTTTGTTAAACGCTTGCCGTTACCGCAGTTCAGCGCACACGGTCTGCTACAAAGCATGATCTGCTGGTTCTGCCGCCACTTTGTCAGCCGCGAGGCGAACTTGCTGATCCTGCGCCATTTTGCCACCGAGTCCAACGTACTGAATTTTCTCGCCGACAACTCGCCAGAAGCCAACGACATTGCGCGCGTCGACCTATACCCCACCACCATCAATGGCATGCAACAAGCGAGCTTTGTGGAGCACGACCAAGAGCTGTTTCGCCTGTTTGCGGAACTGGGCCATTGGACACCTGCCAAAGCCAAGAAACCGCAAGCCCTCAACTGGCAGCACTGGCAACCCATAGACATGGCGGCCTTTCAGATTGCGCCCAAGCGCACACAAGTGCTGGACTTCGAAACCTCGCACGCCTTGTTCATGTGTCTGTTTTGTTTGTTGCTGACGCGCGAGGAATACCGCGATGCCATTAACGGCTTCAACCTCGACCAGTCCATTGCATTGCGCATCGGCCAATTGATTGGCGACCCGAGTCTGGCTGAAATGGCCTACAACAAACACCCGCTGTATTTGGTCGGCCCATGGAATCTGAGCCAGCGCTTCTTAATGCACGGCTTTTTTACCGAGTATCTGTACGCACATTTAGAAAATCTGCGACAATCTCGCCCCTCGAAAACATCGACCCCGTATAACGAAACTGAGGCTGCACAATGATTTATGCGCAACGCGCCGATCTAGAAAACCCACGACACGCCCAAGCCGTGGTTGAATTGCTCAATGGCTATGCCATAGACCCTATGGGCGGCGGCGAGCCATTGTCCGCGTTTACACAGGCCAACTTGGTGAACGAACTCCGTAGTCGCCCCACGGCCCACATAGTGTTGGGCTTTGTGGACAACGAACCGGCGGGGCTGGTGAACTGCTTTGAAGGCTTTTCGACCTTTGCTTGCAAGCCTTTATTGAACATTCATGACGTAACCGTAGCATCGCAACATCGAGGCAAAGGGTTGTCGTCGGTCATGTTGGATAAAGTTGAAGAAATCGCCCGCGAACTGGGCTGCTGCAAACTCACCTTGGAAGTTCTAGAAGGCAACACCATCGCCCAAGCGGCCTACGAGCGTATGGGCTTTGCCGGGTATGAATTAGGCGAATTATCTGGCCGAGCCATGTTCTGGCAGAAGAAGCTCGCCTGATAGCTCAGCACACCATTTGCCGCGTGCAGGTTATCGAATGTATAGCCTGCCATTCAGACATTACCCGCCATCGAATTGAACGGCGTGCGATCAAAAATATCCCGATAAAAATGCGAACACCATCACAGGCCGGTGATTTGGGTGCTCTACTTCGCTGAGAGTGTCGTACATTAAACAGTATCTTTAACTGAGTTACTGCCATGGTACCAGCCCGACAAAACAGACCTTCGTCGGATTCGTCTTCTGCTTCATGGGTGCTTTCTCCAGCGGCATTGAAAGGCATATTGATGAATACGCCGTTGTATTCGCCCGAACGCCGCTTGCTGTGCGAGCTGTCCCGTGCGGCACTGGAAGTTGAGCGCGGCGGGACAGACTGGCAAACACTCGATATCCGCCTGAGCGCCTGGTGTCAGAGCTTTGGCACAGACCCTCAACCGGCGCAACACCAGATAGAATTCTCCTTGCAACAGCTCAAGCAGCGAACGCTCGATGCCGAACAATTCCCAACATATCCAACAGCTTGGTTGGTCGGCTTTACCAAGATCGATGCCGACCGCTACCAGGTAGAACCCTCGCCTTGGCTAAGCGCCAACCTCGTGCAATTGGCGTGTATTATCAAGCTGCAAGATATTTACGACACCTTGTGAAGGCCTCACGTCTACAACCCAGCAAACAGGTTTGGATTATCCGTAATAACCCCATCCACCCCCATATCCCATAACATGATGCCTGCTTTACGGTCATTCACCGTGTAACAATATATCTCCAAACCTTGCGCCTTAATGGCATCTACCTGCGGTTGGCGTAGCCAGGCATAGTGGCAATGCACGCTGACCGGCTGCACTTCAGCCGCCAAACTTTGCCAATCGTCAGGGATTTTTTCGAACAGCAAACCTAGGGACCAGGTTGGGCGGGCTTGGTGTAACAAGCGCAACACCTGCGGGTTAAAGCTGGAAATAATCAAGCGTTCCCAGTCGTGCCACTCGTCCTCCAATGCCGCGATAATATCGGGCACCACATCTTCGGCGCGGTAATGCGCATACACCTTTACTTCGAGGTTCAAGCCCAGGTTCAGCTCATGCAACAGCGCCAGAGTATCGCGCAATGTCATCATGCGTTCGTCGGAAAATTCCGCGCCAAAATGGCTGCCCACATCCAAATCCTTGGCCGTTGACCAATTGACCTCCGCTAAACGACCATCAGCCGGGGTAAGGCGGCCCAAGTGATCATCGTGAAACACCACCAGGGTGCCATCGCCCAGTCGGTTGACGTCCGTCTCAACCCAACGAATGCCCAGCTCCTGCGTATGGATAAACGCCGACCGGGTATTCTCGGGGCGCAGTAACGAACACCCTCGATGCGCGATGATTCGATCTGCTCGCATACGTTCTCCTCACTGTATGGCCCACTTTAGAATGTTACACTACGTACCTTTTTTACCACTAACCCAATGTGCGGAGCTTGTTGTATGTCGTTGTTACCCTGTGTTGAAGTTGCCTCACCGGCCTCGGCCGCCAACGTAGCCACCAGTGCCGTGATCTGGCTGCATGGATTAGGGGCCAATGGGCACGACTTCGAACCCATTGTGCCGGAACTGGGTTTGGATGATAGCCTCGCCACCCGCTTTATTTTTCCCCATGCACCCGAACGCCCGGTAACGGTGAATGGTGGCATGGTCATGCCCGCGTGGTATGACATTCTGGATATTAATATAGACCGGAAAATTGATCTGGACCAACTGCTGAACTCCGCTGAAGCCGTTACCGCTCTGATCGAACGTGAAATTGCCCGTGGCATTGCCCCGGAACGCATTGTTGTCGCGGGCTTCTCGCAGGGAGGTGCCGTAGCGTATCAGGTCGCACTCACCTTTCCGCAACGCTTGGCTGGGCTGCTGGCGTTGTCCACCTACTTTGCCAGTGCCGACAGCATCACACCGCACCCGGCCAACGACAACTTACCGATTTTGATACAACACGGCCTGCAAGACCCCATTGTGCCAGAAGCACTGGGCCGTGCCGCACATGAAAAGCTTAAAGCCCAAGGTTATGCCGTAGAATACGACACGTACGTCATGCCGCATTCTGTGCACCCCTCGCAAGTGCGTGCTATCGGGCGTTGGTTGAATCGGGTGTTAACGGCATGATGCGGCGCAAGCGCTCATGGGTTAGATGGGTTTTTATCCTATCTTTTCGCTTGGGCGTTTTTTTCCTTCTGCTTAGCTTGTTGATGGTGGCGCCATTGCGCTGGGTGAATCCGGTGACATCCATGGTCATCGTGGAGCGTTGGTTCAACGGTGGTGACGACTTCGAGTTACGGCAGGAATGGCTCGACTGGGATGAACTGCCGAAACATGCCGTGTTGGCCGTCGTCACGTCGGAAGACCAGCGCTTTCCTGAACATCAAGGCTTTGACCTCGTGTCCATCCGTGACGCCTTAGCCGAACGCGAACGTGGCGGGCAATTGCGCGGTGCCAGCACCTTGACCCAACAGGTCGCCCGCAATTTGTATTTATGGACCGGACGAAGCTGGGTGCGCAAAGGCTTGGAAGCCTGGTTTACCGTTTTGCTCGAAGCCCTGCTACCGAAGCACCGCATCCTAGAAATCTATATGAACATTGCTGAATGGGGTCCGAACGGCGTATTTGGCCTAGAAGCCGCCGCACAACATCACTTTAACCGGTCAGCCGACCGACTGATTCCCTATCAAAGCGCCCTGCTGGCCGCCACCCTGCCCAGCCCAGCGCGCTATACGCCCGGGCAAGCCACGCCTTACATGCGTGAACGCGCGAGCTGGATCATTGACCAGCAACGCATGTTGGGAGGTACGGCGTGGTTGGCGCCGATTGAGCCATAGTAACTTCGTTGCCATTCCATACCGAGGCTCACTTTGGCAGCTTATCGAACCGCGGCACATTTTCTAGGCCATCTTCCCATGCCGCTTTACTGGATAGGAAGATGTGCGCCTTAGGCGGCATCCCCATTTCCGTATCCAAACACCCTGCCGGAACCACAAGCAAACCGGGGATCTGAGTGTTTGGCAACGCCGAACCACACAACGAGCAAAAGCACTTGGTGTGGCGAGTGCCTGGCAGTGTAAAAGACGTCACGGCATCGGCACCGGACTGCCAAACCAATTGCGCAGCGCGTGAGAAAAGATTAGCCGCATGCGCCGAACCGGTATCTTTTTGGCAATGCTTACAATGGCAAAGAAAGAAACTGTCGAACTCACCGTGTATTTCAAAGCGCGCGGTGCCGCATAGACATGAGCCGGTATGAGTCGTCATTGAAGTCCCTACGTTAATAATTTTGACACCAAAACATGGGCACGAGCCAGCTTAGCAGAAAAGCACGCATGAGTGCCTAGGAAACCCACATAAAGTGATGAAGCCAGGCCAAGGATGCGGGGGTATGCCTCAAGGCGCGCTTTCCGGCTTGCCGTGAAGCGCGCCTTGAGGCATGCGCCGAGAGTCCATACCGGTGACTTGCGGGGAGGTTATAGATTCACGCCTTTGCGGGAATGACTGTTTGACAAGGGAAAAAGGGCACTACTGCCGTTCGATGACCACGCGGCCGGGCTTCACCACTTGCCGCCGCACGCCGCGTTGCGGGGCGAGCATAAACAAGTCGCCATTCTGGCCGGTTAACTGACGCGGTACACCACTGGCTTTTGCCACGGCGGCATTGGCTTGCATGTGCTTTTCTTCGCCATGCACGGGAATGGCGAGTTGTGGCTTCACCCATTCGTACATCACGCTCAATTCATCCTGCGCCGGGTGGCCGGAGGCGTGTATGGGATGTTCAGCGGTTTCCGATGCGATGACTTCCACGTTCAATATTTGCAGCCGTTTCACCAGGCGCTGAATATCGCTTTCATTTCCGGGAATGACTTTGCTGCTGAAGATCACCCGGTCGCCCGCATCCAAGGCCATATCCGGGTGGGTGTTCGCGGCCAGCCGCGATAGCGCGGCGCGGGATTCGCCTTGGCTACCCGTGGCGATCACCAAAGTTTTATCACGCGGTAAATAGCCCATGTCGCGGCTGCGCACCAGCACCGAATCGTCGTCCCATAGGCCAACGCTGCGTGCCGCACCCAGCATGTTATGCAATGAACGGCCGAGCAATACCACCGAGCGCTCGGTATCACGCGCCACCCGCAACAAGGTCAATAGCCGTGCCAAATTGCTGGCAAAACATGCAACGATAACGCGCCCCGGTGCGGTTTTAACGTAGTGCTGGATACCGGCGTATAGGTCACCTTCGGAAGCCGACCAGCCTGGCAGCGTGGCATTGGTGGAATCACACACCATGGCGGTGATGTCGGCATCGGCGAGCCGACGGAAAGGTTCAGCGTCAAAGGGTTCGCCCAACACCGGCTGATGATCTATTTTCCAGTCGGCGGTATGAAACACATTGCCCGCAGGTGTGCGAATGAGGATACCGCTGGGTTCGGGAATACTGTGCGTGAGGTTCAACCATTCAATATCAAACGGCCCCACAGAATGCCGCCCACCGACAGGAATGATGTGAACGGGAACGGCGCCTACCAAGCCCACGTCACCCAGTTTGCGGCGCAGAATTTCAGCGGTGAACGGGGTCGCATAAACCGGGCAACGCAGCCGATCCCACAAGTAAGGCACGGCGCCTATATGGTCTTCGTGGGCGTGGGTGATGATCAAGCCCGCAATGTCGTCCTTGCGGTCGGCAATGAATTTAGGATCAGCGGCTTCGATGCGGGTTTCGCCCGTATTGTTGGGGTCCAGCAATGATGGTCGTTCGAAGGTGACGCCGCAGTCCACAATGAGCCAGTGCCCATCGTGTCCGTAAAGGTTAAAGTTCATGCCAATCTCGCCGCAGCCGCCGAGCGGTAGGAACCAAAGGTCTGAGCTGCGCGGTGTCATAGTTCTCCAAATTTGCTAGCGCGTTGGGCTGACAGATCGCCTATGAGGGTTACGGTCGGACGCCGTAAATACGTCCCTGTAGGCTCGGTTGCGCACGTCCTGTGCGCAAACGCCGCCCTCCACCCTCATAGGCTATCTGCCAACCCTCAAAGTGCTATCTACCGATGATAAGCAGGACTCAACTCGACCACGGCTTCAATGAAAGCCTTGGCGTGTTCCGGGTTAACACCCGGCGTAATGCCATGCCCTAAGTTGAACACATGCCCGGTGCCGGAACCGTAGCTGGCTAAAATACGCGCCACTTCGGCACGAATCTTCGCGGGTTCCGCATACAGTACCGCTGGGTCCATATTGCCTTGCAGGGCGACTTGGCTACCGACGCGGGCACGTGCTTGGCTGATGTCCGTCGTCCAATCCAAACCGAGTGCATCGGCTCCCGTCTCGGCCATGGCTTCTAACCATTGCCCGCCGCCTTTGGTGAACAGAATCACTGGCACTTTGCGTCCGTCATGTTCGCGGATCAAGCCATCCACAATACGCTGCATATAGGCCAGACTGAACTCAAGGTAGGCATTGTGCGCTAAAGCCCCGCCCCATGAATCGAAAATTTGTACGGCTTGCGCGCCCGCACGGATCTGCGCGTTCAGGTAGTCCGTCACCGCATCGGCCAGTTTTGCCAACAGCGCATGCAAGGTTTCCGGCTCGTTATAGAGCATGGCTTTGGCGTTTTGGTAATCCTTACTGGAACCACCTTCAATCATATAGGTGGCTAAGGTCCACGGGCTGCCGGAAAAACCGATCAAAGGCACCTGCCCGTTTAACGCCCCGCGAATGGTACTGACGGCGCGCATCACGTAATCTAAGTCTACCGTGGCGTCCAGTTTCGGTAATGCATCCACCGTAGCGCGGTCACGTATTACGTGCTTGAACTTCGGGCCTTCTCCGGTTTCGAAATACAAACCCAGACCCATGGCATCCGGGATGGTCAGAATGTCACTGAACAGTATTGCGGCGTCCAAGGGGTAACGACGCAACGGCTGCAAGGTGACTTCGCAGGCCAGTTCATGGTTCTTGCACAGACTCATAAAATCGCCCGCTTGGGCACGCGTGGCTCGATACTCCGGTAAATAACGGCCCGCTTGGCGCATCATCCAAATGGGTGTACGATCCACCGGCTGGCGCAATAAGGCGCGCAAGAAACGGTCATTTTGTAAGTCCGCCATAGCGATGAGTTCCTAAAAAATGCTTCAAAAGAAGGCCTGAATTGAATTGGCGCGGAGTGTACCATGGAGCCTTGCTGGGGTCTGTAAGTGCACTGTATGAACTATCTTGCTCATTTATATTTTTCGGATTTAACGCCCGACAGTTGTGTGGGCCAGTTACTGCCCGATTGCATGGCGCAGCGCCAATTGCCCGACAGCGTATCGGATGAGCTGGCACGGCACATTGCGCTGCATCAATTCATTGACCGCTTCACCGATCAACACCCGGATGTACTGGCGCTGAAGGCCCAGTTTCAGCCGCCGTACCGGCGTTTTGCCGGTGTATTGATTGATGTGTTTTTTGACCATGTACTGGCCCGGGAATGGCAACAATGGCATGTACAGCCCATAGAGCTGTTTGCGCATCAGGTGTACGCCGCGCTGGCCGACTATCAAGGGCCAGAGAACGACCGCCTGAACGCTTTGCGCCACGCCTTACTGAGCCACCGCTGGTTGCCCGGCTATGCATACCCCTTAGGGGTAGAACGGGCGCTGCAGGGGTTGGACCGGCGCAGCCGGTTCAAAACACCACTGGCCGAAGCACACCAGTTATTGCCTGACATGTATCCGGAAATCGCTACGCGTTTTTCGAGTTTCTTCCCTGAACTGCGGGCGGCCGTAGCAGCGCAAAAACAGCATCAATGATGCGACGCCGTCACCATGGCATCGGTCACGACGACGTTGTTGAGCACGTCGCGCAATTCGGATTGTCGATAGGGTTTGGCTAGGTATTGATCCATACCAGCCGCTAAACAGCGCTGCCGGTCACCGAATAACGCATTGGCCGTAACGGCGACAATGTGCTGACGCGGCCAGCCGAGGTCACGTTCATGTTGCCGAATGGTTTCCGTGGCGGAAAAACCATCCAGCACCGGCATGTGGCAATCCATCATGATGATCGGGTAAGGACCACTGTCCATCACCCGCTCCAGTGCGGTTACACCGTTGTCCGCGACGTCGACTGTGATGCCCATGTTCATCAACATCTTCCGTAACACCATCTGGTTGACCGGGTTGTCTTCGACCACCAACACATGCAAACCATCAAACTTCATGGCATTGCCAGCCGTATGCTCGTGTTGCGGTGGCTGACCGATACCCAGCGTGACGGTAAGAGTGAATTGTGAGCCACCAGAGGACAGCGGGTGATAGCGCAAGTCGCCCCCCATCATGCGTGCCAGCCGCCGACTGAGCGCTAAGCCCAACCCAGTGCCACCAAATTCACGCGTGGTGGAGGCATCTGCCTGACTGAACTCAACGAACAGATGGGGGACAAAGTTGTCTGCCACGCCCACGCCGGTGTCTTCTACGTCCAAGCGTAATGTCATGCGGTTGTGTGGCAGGACATCAGCCCTAACCCGCAACGTAATTTGGCCTTGGGCGGTAAACTTCACACTGTTGCTGAGCAGGTTCAGCACGATCTGCTGCAAACGGTGCCAATCGCCGTAGGCAAAGGGCGGCAAGTTGTCGGCCAGATCCAGTCGAAACTGGGTTTGGGTATTGCCGCGTTGCCGTAACATGGCCAAGACAAAGCCTTCCAAGTCTTGCAGGGCTTTGCAGAGTGCGAAATGACTTTCTTCGAGCTGGAATTGGTCGGCCTCGATTTTCGACAAATCGAGGATGTCACTGATGTGATTGAGCAGGTTGTCCGCCGTTTGGCTCAACGTATGGAGGTAGTTTTTCTGCTTCTTGTCCAGCGGCGTTTCTTTCAATAATTCGGTCAAGCCGATGATGCCGTTCAATGGCGTGCGCATTTCATGGCTCATGTTGGCCAAGAATCGGCTTTTTGCCTCGCTGGCACTTTCCGCGAGTTCGCGCAGTGCATTTGAACGGCGAACTTCATACACAATGAACGATGAATACACCACGATGATGCCAAATCCCAACACCAACAGCGCAAGAATCCACTGGTAATTATTTTGCAGTTGTTGAAACGCCAGCTCGGCTGCCGCTGACGTGGTGTAGAGGTAGTCTTGCGATAGCTGAAACAGGCGACTCTCAAAGCCACGGAAATAGTCATTCAGTGATAACCATTCGTCGTCGGTCAAGGTCAACAATTCTTGCTCAATGCCATTCAAGGCATTTTTCATTTCCGCACTGAGGTTGTATAGGTCTTGATGTCGGCGCGACATGCCATCGCGTTGCGCCATGCCCAGTACCAGGTCGATACGGTGGATCAATATATCGAGGCGTAGCATCAGGTCATCCTGCGCCGCAGGATTCGGTTGCAACACGACTTGGTTTAAGGCGTAGAGGAAACGTTGATTCTCCAATTCGAGCCGGGACACATTCCACGATAATTCGTCGCGGTTGACCGCACTGATGGTGTCGATTTCCCGATCAACTTGCCACAAACTGATAATGATGAAAAAGATCAGCGTAATGCTCAGGCCACCGAGCAATAAAAACCGCAGCCAACGCCATTTCATTTTTGCGGCTCGGCAGCAGCGGTTACGTGTTGCAGTTCAATGCGTTGCAGTTGCCATACCGACCAGCCACGGTGTAATCGGTCGTTTAACTCTGGTCGCTCGTCGAAAGGAAACATCAGCCAAAACGGACCATAGGCGCGTACCGGCATCAATTCTGCGTTGCGGGTATGGCTGAGCATGGCGTCGGCGTTCAACAGTGTGTCCAGATTGGCTGAAATCTGATAATCGTTCAACGCAACCAAGACCACCTGAGTGTCTTTGGCACTGATATCCCAACCGATGGCATCCACCAAGGTGGAAAGCGCTATGCCGGTAAATTCGTCAACGGACTCTGTCCAAGGTGTGCCGGTCACAATCTGTGTTTGCGGCAGGGCCAGAATATCGTCTTGTGACAGCACCACCTCGTGCTCAGGCAAGACGACATGCAGCCGATATTCCGCAGCTACCCATGAAACACAGCATAGATTCATTAACACCACACACATCAGGCGTTTCATAGCGTTATTTCTCATTCATTGTCTAAACATAGGTCTATACAGTGCTTTACTGACCATACAGTTAGCTATATTAGACCAATGCGAACGGATTTGCGTCTTCCGGTAGCCATTCTTTCGGCCATTGCGGCAACATGGACCAGGTGTCCTCGGTGAGTGGCGCAACCAGGTGAATGGTTTCTCCATCCCAGACAAAGGCCATGCGTCGCGCATGTAAGTACAGTCGCTCCGCCGGCGCACCACCATACCGGATGTCGCCTAACAAGGGCGCGCCAAGTGCTTTCATGGCAACACGAATTTGATGGGTGCGTCCGGTCAGCGGGTGGATACAGAGTGCACGCTGGCCGTTACCTAAACCAGCAGAGATGAATTGTGTACGAGCGGGGTTGGTTTTCTGTGCGGTCAGTTTCCAAGACCCGTTGCGGGCTTTCACGTGGTCACCCACTACCCAACCTTGGCTTTTCTTGGGTTTCCGGGCGCTAACCGCCCAATAGTGTTTTTGCATCTCACCCTTTACGAACCGCTGGCGGAACACGTCTGCGGCACTGGAAGAGCGCGCCAACAGCAATACGCCGGACGTTCCCTGATCTAAGCGATGAACCATATAAAGAGGGCCGAGGTGGCCTAAGGCGTGCAAAATTCCTGGCTGATCAGGCTTGTCTTGCACCGGCACCCCACTGGGCTTGTTGATGGCCCACCAATCAGGGTGCTCGTACAAAATGTCCATATAGAAATCAGATCATGCTCGCCAGTTTCTGCCGCAGCTTTTGATGGTCGGCATGAAAACCGCGAATGCCTTGCGCAAGCTTTTCGGTCGCCATGGCATCTTCATTCATGGCCCAGCGGAACGAAGCTTCGTCGAACGACACGCGTTGCAGCCCAGCCACAGGCTTGGCCACCAATTTGCGTTCCAATGTACCTTCATCAGCCGCCAACTCGGACAGTAAAGCAGGGCTAATCGTGAGGCGGTCACAACCGGCCAACTGTTCGATTTCACCTAAATTGCGGAAACTGGCGCCCATAACCACCGTAGGGTGTTTGAAGGTTTTGTAGTATTGGTAAATTTTGCTCACCGACAGCACGCCGGGGTCTTCTTCGGGGGCGAAATCGCGCCCTTCAGTGGCTTTGTACCAATCGAGGATTCGACCAACAAACGGCGAAATCAGGAATGCACCGGCTTCGGCACAGGCCACCGCTTGCGCAAAGCTGAACAGCAGGGTCAGATTGCAGCGAATGCCGTCTTGCTCGAGAATTTCCGCCGCCTTGATGCCTTCCCATGTGGCGGCAATTTTGATCAGAATCCGGTCTTTACTCACGCCTTGTTCGTCGTACAGCGCGATCAACTTGCGTGCTTTGGCGACGGTTGCATCGGTATTAAAAGACAACTCCGCATCGACTTCTGTCGACACATAACCGGGCACCACCTTGGTCAACTCGTGGCCAAAATTAACCGCCAGCTTATCCAATGCGAGGGCTAGCTTTTGCTCTGGCGACGACCCGGCCCGACGCGCATACGCCAGCGCTTCTTCGACCACAGGTTGATATTCGGCTTGGCTGGCCGCTTTTAAGATTAACGACGGGTTGGTGGTCGCATCTTGCGGCTGATACGCGGCAATGGCCGCAAAATCTCCAGTATCTGCCACCACCGTGGTCATACTTTTCAGTTGTTCCAACTTATTCATGGGTTCTCCTTGCGTCAGGCCAAAGCGACCTCAACCTTGGCGGCTGGGTCGCTGTTATTTCTTATTACGACACAGGATAGCATGCCGAGGGGCAGGCTAGGCCAGTACCTTTTTAACGTTCGGCGTTTGACCGACCTTTGCGCGGTGCACGC
This sequence comes from Salinispirillum marinum, assembly GCF_042650105.1. NCBI lineage: Bacteria > Pseudomonadati > Pseudomonadota > Gammaproteobacteria > Oceanospirillales > Saccharospirillaceae > Salinispirillum > Salinispirillum marinum. Next base: position 597,256 of record NZ_JBHSAL010000001.1, read on the forward strand.
TTGCCTTTGAAATCACCTTTCGAGTCACCCCGTGGCGCGCCCCGGCTGTCGCCGCGTGGCGGCCCTTTACGATCGGGGCGAGGGCCACGGCTGGCGCCACCTTCGGATTTACCGACAAAGCTGATCTTCAATGGTTGCTGACGCACCCGTACCTTACCGAGATGCGTTTGCATTTCTTTCGGCAAGCCTTCCGGAAGGTCGATCAACGAGAAGGTATCATGCATCTGGATTTTACCGATGAACTGGTTCTGGATATTGGCTTCGTTGGTGATGGCGCCCACGATATCACCCACGTTTGCACCGTGGTCGCGACCGACTTCGATCCGGTAACGATCAAAGGTTTGTGGTTTGCCACCGCTAAAGCCTGCGCCGCCATCGCGCTTGTCGCGGAAAGACTTCTCTTCACGGCCACCAATAAATCCGGCCTCTAATTTTTGAAAGCTGCTGGCCACATCCAGAGGACGCTCTTTCTGCGCCAAAAACAGCAACGCCGCGCTTAATGTCCGTAGGTCGGTATCGATCTCTGTTTGCATCTTATCCAACAAGCCCATGAAGTAGGTTAAGTCTTCATTGGTGATTGCTTGCGCCAGAGATTCACGGAAGGTTTCAACCCGCTGGGCGGCGATTTCTTCGCCAGAAGGCAACTCGCGTTTGTCCAGCGGACGACCCGCCGTGCGTTCGATGGCTTGCAACAAACGTCGTTCACGCGGCGCAACCAACATGACGGCACGCCCGGTACGACCAGCCCGACCAGTACGACCAACCCGGTGCACATAAGACTCGGTATCCAAAGGGATATCGTAATTCAGGACCAACTCGATACGTTGCACATCCAAGCCGCGCGCTGCGACGTCGGTAGCGATAACAATGTCGATCTGGCCTTCTTTCAATTGACGAATGGTGGCTTCACGGTGTTGCTGGCTCAAATCACCGTTCAACGGCGCGCACTCGTAGCCACGAGAAGACAGCTTTTCACTTAATTCGATGGTAGCCGCTTTAGTACGGGCAAAGATAATCGCCGCATCAAAGTCTTCTACTTCCAGCAACCGGGTCAACGCATCCAGTTTTTGGTGAGGTTTGACCACCACATAGGACTGGTTGATTTGTGCCAAGCTGGTTTCCGTGGCTTGAATTTTTACATGCACCGGGTTGCGCATGTAGGTTTTCGTGATACGCGCAATCTCTGGCGGCATGGTGGCCGAAAACATGGCCACCTGACGGCTCGCCGGGCAGGCTTCAATGATGGTTGTTACGTCGTCGATGAAGCCCATGCGCAGCATTTCATCGGCTTCGTCGAGCACCAGAGCTTGCAGATGCGTCAGGTCAATGCGACCGCGCTCCATGTGATCCATCAAGCGTCCCGGTGTTGCCACCACCACCTGCGGCCCACGTTCGATCTGCCGCAACTGCGTAGAATAGTTCTGTCCACCATAAATGGGCATGACATGCAGGCCTTTCATTTGGCGGGCATAGGATCCGAACGCCTCTGATACCTGGATGGCCAATTCACGCGTGGGTGCTAATACCAACACCTGAGGTTTCGCCAGTTTTAAATCGATGCGGGCCAGTAATGGCAAGGCGAACGCACCGGTCTTACCAGTACCCGTTTGGGCCTGCCCCAGAATATCACGGCCTTCCAAAATGGGTGGAATGGCTTCCGCCTGAATCGGCGAGGGAATTTCGTAGCCGAGGTCGGCAACGGCACGTACCAGCGACTCGGGCAAACCCAATTCAGCAAAGGTTACAGAGGTTTTTACAGCGGATGTATCAGTCATGCGAGGTCTCTCGTTAAATAGCCCCATGCGGGCGCGGTCAGGTCGACCCATGCGCACAATGGTTAAAGAGAGCACTCAGTCGACAAAGATCCCCAAGTGGCGGTCATGCCAAAAGCGGGAGGCGGATTCTACAGGAAAGCGTAATAAAAAGCGGCAATTATTTCGCCCAGCCTGCACTTTTATTGTGCTTTGGAGGATGGCACCCGTGGCCCGCATTCAGCGCGTCACCCGTCCCCATGAGCGTTCTTATAGCCTGCGTCAGCTTTTCCCCAGAAACTGTGGATAAGTTTGTGCATAAGATGTCTGAAAGGTACTGAAGGCCACCAATAATAAGGGCTTTGTTAGATTGATCAAAAATTGATCAACTTATATAAACCTTTTAAATTCAATGAGTTATAAAAGTCAATACGTTTAATGTGACAAAAATAGTTGTTTTTAGTCATGCCCTATCGCGGGGCACTGAAGCTGTGAATAAGCAAAACAAAATACAAAAAATTATGCCGTAATCGGGAAGATGGGTCTTGACAAAAGCGTGGAATTGACAGGATGGCGCGTGCAACGAAAAGACAAAAAAATGGGGCTAAACGTTTAGCCCCGGAAAAGATGCCACTTTGTGCCTTGGCAGACACAGATTACTCATCACACATGCAGACAATCGGGAGTACGTTTGTCTGCGTACACATTGCAGGCGATCACTGCAACGCATGGTGCTAAGGTAGCGGTAAGACGGGACCAGCACCATAGTAAAAGCGCTACAAAAATTGCATCTGGTTGTGGCGTTTAATGAAATCGAAAGACTCAGACGTTAAGAGGGGAGCGAATGCCTGCGAGGGAGGCCAGTCGTGCGCTGTCTGAAAGCCACTGTATGACGCCTGAGCGCATGCTTTCGGGGGTATTGTGGATCAATAGACAGGCCACTTCGAAGCGCCGCTGCATGACTTGGCGCAAATCATAGTAACGGGTGTTGATGGTCACCGCTAACGGTGGCAATTGCATACTGTAGGCAAAACGCGGAAACAAAACAAAGGAGTACGCTATCTCGCCCCGCTCTACCGACAAATAATGACTGGTTGAAATCCCCAAGGCATTAGCCATGTCTTCCTGGCTATAAGCCAGCATCTGTCGTATTAAACGCAGATTGGCCCCAATAGCGGCATACAGGGTTTGGTTCCTGACTTCTTCTATAGCGGCGGCTTGAATTTCCGCGTCAAAATGCAGGCTAGGATCCTTCGGGTCAAACCGTGGCAGATCCAACACCTGAGCCAAAACATTCAAACTACCAATAAAGAGTGGATTGTCGGTGAGCGTTAACCAATTAGCCAAACGAAAGATCTGGCTTGGAATGCTAGGCGTTTCGGGTAAATACGCAACTTGACCGGCCAAAATACCGGGCGGCCCGCCGGTCATTAACGACCACAGCGCCACGGTATGCAGGCGAGGTACCGAATTTCCCGACTCATAGCGCAAGTACTGCGCCCGACTGACCCCCAAGGCGCTGGCCAATTCACTTTGCGACAATCCACGGTCAGTACGACTACGACGCCAAATTTGGGCGATGTGAGAGCCTAAATTAACCTCTTGCTCAACGAAAGGAACCTGCCGAATACCCTGATGCGCTTTCAGGTATTCCGTTAATTGTTCAAAAGCATCAAGAGGCATGGCATCGTCAATGTAGAAAGATAATATGATCGGGGTTCGATAATGCCCCGTACATCAAGGAGTGTCAAAATTACTGACCAACTGAGTGGTCAAATGCTGTAAATTTTGACGGTATTATTGACGCCACAGCAAGGGACGGCTTAACTGACGCTACATTACGACAAAAAAGGCTGTTCTTATGATGGTTGTCCCAAAAACCCTTGTCCACTGGACGCTCGTACTTTTACTGGCACTCTCCGGCCCGGTGTTGGCACAAACCCCGGCGTCTAGCACACCACCCGCTCGGGTGATCAGCGTTAGCGGCACGGCGGTTGTGGACGGTTCGTCTATTGCCCGTGGCACTGCGTTGCAGGTTGGACAAATCATTGAAACCGGACCCGCCAGCCGGGTTCGCATGCGCTTTGTGGGCGGTAGCTTGCTGACATTGGGTGAGAACACAACGTTCGAATTGACCGAGTATGAACCGGCGACCAACGACAAACCCCAGCAAGCTTACTTTCGTGTTTTGGAGGGGGTCATTCTGGCCGTTGCAGAAGGCATCACCCCGGGAACAGATTCCTTTGTGATAGAGACACAAGCGGCCACCATGGGCATTCGCGGCACCATCGTATGGGGCGGATATTTCATTCCCGGCCAGGCAGACTATGTATTACTGGAAGGTGGCCCGGTGGTTATTGCCAATGAGTTCGGTACCATTGAACTGCGTGAGCCGGGGCAAGGGACCACCGTACTTGTCGACCCGGCCGGGGTTGGCGAAACCGCACCCTATGACCCAACGTTCTGGAGCGCGGGAAAAGCCATTGAAGCAGTCACAACCATTGCCATACCCAGTAACTAGCGCAACAAAAGTGGCTTTTAACGTTCAGTCGAAACCTCAGGGGCGAACATGTGGCTAGGCAAAAAAGTTCATCAAAGCGGAGCTTACCCCTGTAAGTGACGCGAATGGTGAACTTTTTTAACAACGCCACATTGAGAAAAAGAGGTTTCACTACCTACAAAGTGAAACGAGCAACAGAGGCCAACAATGCATCCGCCGACTGATGCAACTGCGCATTCGCCTCGCGCGCCTCGGTCGCGCCCGATTGGGTTTTCTCGGCCACGTCGGCAATGCGTACGACGTTCTGATTGATCTCATTGGCTACTTGCGCTTGTTGCTCTGCCGCGGTGGCGATTTGAATGTTCAGATCACGGATTCGATCAATCACTTCCGCAAATTCGTTGATCACGGCTAAGGCTTTGTCAGATTGTTCGGCCGACTGCTCTGTGCGTTCACGACCATTGGTCATGGCTTTCACGGCACTGCTCGACGCGCGCAGCATGATTTCTATCTTCTCTTTGATTTCAACGGTTGACTGCTGAGTACGGCTGGCTAAGGTACGCACTTCATCAGCCACCACCGCAAACCCGCGCCCTTGCTCGCCGGCTCGCGCCGCCTCAATCGCGGCATTCAAGGCGAGTAGATTGGTTTGTTCAGCAATGGCGTCAATGACCTGCAGAATACTTTGAATGCTGTTGACGTCACCATCGAGTTGCGTCATCGCATGAGCGGCGTCGGCCATAACGTCCACCAGGGCTTGGGTTGCGGCCTGGTTCTCACCGACAATACTTTGGCTTTTGCGAGCGTAGTCGGTGGCTTGCTCCATCTCACTCGACGCATGTTCCGCATGGTGGGCCACTTCTTCAATGGTGGCGGCCATTTCATTCACTGCGGTCGCCACCCAATCCGTTTCTTCGCGCTGGGTACTGACGTCTTTTTGCATCACCAAAGTAATTTGGTGCGCTTGGTCAACGACATCGTTCAGGGTTTTCGACTGCTGTTGGATCACCTGCACCATATCTCGCAAGGCTTGCACCACTTGCTCTGCCGATCGAGTCAATTCACCAAACTCATCGTTCGAATGCGAATGCCAGCGCTCAGTGAGATCACCTTGGGCAATACGTCCGAGCGCCGCTACCACGGCTTTTAACGGCTTGCGAATGGTGCGCGTTACCAGCCATGCTACGATTAAGCCACCTAATATGGCCAGCAGACTTACCCCAATGATGATCTGCTGACTTTCGGTGACAACGGCGGTTGAGTCGGCGTTCACGGAAGCGCGGTAGTCATTGGCAAAATCACGCACCACGGTCAGCACATTCTCGGCGTTCGCCAAAGCGGCTTGCGAGGTTTGCAAACGGGTTTCTAGGGAGGCACGAATTTGCAGATAGTTGTTCACCGTGCTTAACAGACCACCATCGCCCGATACATTGGCCAAAAAGTCCGACACTGCGGCACCAAAGTCTTCGAAATTGGCATCCACCGCCGGGTCTTGGCGCCGGGCACCTAACAAACTGAATCCCAACCGCCCGTAAGCGTCCATCCAGCGGCGAAAGGCTGTTTGAATCTGCGCGAATTCGGTCAATGTCCGGGCCGACCCAAGTTGATTGGCCAGATCGATGCCTTGGCGCAGCGATAAGTGCACTTGATACATCAGAATTTGTACGCGGGGGGTTTCAACCTCACTGTGCAGTTTATCCATGATCGCGTTAATGGCCAACGCATGGGTAGCCAGTGTTTCCCGACGCTCGGTAAGCAGACCAAAGTTTTGCAGGGAGTCACGATAGATGCGTTGGGTGGACTCTATGTTTTCGAACAATTCCGGTAGGGTCGTACTGAGCTCGGTCAACGTAATAGCGATCTCACTGGCACTGTTGATACGGGCCAGCGTTGCATTGAGGCGTTCGATGTCTTGCAATACACGGTCACGCTCTTGCACGTATTCTTCTTCCAGACCGGTGAGTACGTCGGTAGATTCCGAGCCATAGTGCGCCAGTATGAGTTGGTTGATGCGTATGAGTGCGCGGCTGAGTTCGTTGGCTTGGTCCGTCGCCGGGCCTGCTTGGGTGACCAAACGGTCGATACCGGATTGAATATCACGCACGGCCGTCACCGCACTGAAGGCGACAAAAATCAGCCCGGCGCCTAATAGCATGAAACCGGCAGCGATACGCTGCACCACGTTCAACTTCATTCTTATTGTTTTCATAGTACTCGCACTTCTTATTATGACTATGTTGGAGGGCATTCAGCCTTGCGTGGCTGGTCAATATTGAAGCAGCGCGCTTCCGCAGGGCCAAGTATCAGAATGTAACAAAGCATCATGGGCAAACTATGAGAGACCATTATAATACCATTTAAATACCATTACGCAATATGCGGCCGGTATTGGTAGAAGACAGAGCCCTTCAGGTATAATCGGCGCCCGTTTTTCTGTTTGGGAGTAGCCATGCCTGCCACATCACGTCATGAAGTGCCTGTTTTTTCGACCCCTTTGATCGAAACGCACTGCCATTTGGACTACCTCAAACAGGACACGACCAGCGCCATCATCGCGCACGCGCACGCGCATGGCATTGCCAAGATCATTACCATTGCGGTTGAGCCGGAGAATTTAGCCACCGTTCTGGACTTGGTGAGCGCCCATGAACAGGTCTACGGTACGCAAGGTGTACACCCGCATTCTGCGGATCTCTACTCGGAGGCGGTTGGTACGGATATCGCCCAAGGTGCCAAGCATCCGAAAATCCTGGCCATTGGCGAGATCGGATTAGACTACCACTACGACAATTCACCCCGCGCACAACAACGGCGGGCGTTTACCGCACAGTTGGATATTGCGCTGGCCGCGAACTTACCCATTGTTGTGCATACGCGTGATGCCGATGCCGATACGATGGCGATTTTTAAAGAATACAGCGGCCGTGGGCTGCGCGGGGTGATCCACAGTTTCACCAGCAGCCCGGAATTGGCGGCATTCTGTGTTGAGGAAGGGTTTTATTTGGGTTTTAACGGCATTGTGTCATTCAACAAAGCGGACAATGTACGCGCCGTGCTTGCACAGACGCCGTTAGCGCGTGTTTTGTTAGAAACGGATGCGCCCTACCTAACCCCGGTACCGTTTCGCGGCAAAGAAAATGCACCTTTCTATCTGCCGTGGGTGGCGCAGAAAGTCGCCGAGGTGAAAGGCGTCTCGATTGACGAGGTGGCCGAAACCACCACCGCCAACGCACAACGCCTGTTTTTCAGTTCACTCTGATCGTATTGGCGTGTACCGGAATCGCTCTGGCGTTCCGTCGAAGAATACTCGACATTCAAAGGCGCCGTTGGCGTACTGCCGCAACAGTTCGCACTCGGTGTCTTCGGCATCCGCCGTCCAGTCGGCAAAGGCTTCTTCACAGCTATTACGTGCCCGGCTTTCGCTGTTTGCCCAGACTAATGCATTCCTAGTAACTCGCCACTCATAACGGGTTTCATAGAGATTACAAGTAGGATTGGCAAAGCGATCCGGTTCGCCGTACTGGGCCGACTGGTCCGCGTTGAATTGTTCGATACCAATGGGCGACCAACGGCAGTCGTCTTCCAGAATAGCCAGCTCAAAGGTGCCAGCGGCAGGGCCTGAGGCGGCCTGAACACCGCGCCGCAATTGCGCCTGCTGCTGCCACTGAACGCCGCTTTCAGCGGCTCGGACTTCCACCCCACCCACCACATGTTCGTAACGCGACAGTTCATCAATGGATGAGCGGATCGATTCACAGGACTCTGCCGTCATACTGCCGGATGGCATCCAATCGATCATTTGCCGTTCAAACTGCCGAATAACCGGGGCTGCATCCACGGCGGCGCGGATAAAGGCAGGGCTATATGGCACGGCATTCAGCGTTGCAGCACGCGCACGGGCTTGCGCACCTTGGTAGACCACCAAATAGTCGCCCACCACGCGGGCTTCTACACGTAAACCAGGGAAAGGAATAGGCAGCGGTACGGCGTCACCGGTTGCAGGCACCACGATCCCATTCAAGAACGGAATGTTTTGCCCGAGAATAGCCGCCAATAAGAACGGGTCGCGGGTTTTTACGGCCAATAAAGCATCGATGTCGCCCAATTGGTTTAAGGTGCTCGCGGTGTCGTCATCCAGCGTGCCCAAAGTGAACACATCCAGCAAAACACTCTGACTGCCTTGCATGATGGCTGTAGCCACCGCCAGCGTTGTTGGATCGAAGGCAGCAACCTCCTGCTGCAATTCTTGTAGCGTCGGGCAAGACCATGTTTGCTGCGCTATACGTTGCCACCAGCCGACGACTACCGGCGAGAAGGCGTCCATGTTCACACCGACGCCCATACTGAATAGGCTGCGTTCGGTATCTGTCAGGTCGCTCGGCAAGCTGCCTTGCAACCGACCAATCTCCTGCTGCACCGCCGTATTGTTCAGCTCAAAGACCAGTTTACCCTCGGCGTCGATGGCATCATCGGACATATTGTACTGCGTTAAACCAATAACGAGACGCGGGCTCTGCTCCGCCAAAGACAACCATTCAGCCTCACAAATCGCCGTTGGGGTGCCAAAATCTGGGTCAGCGTCACGCTGCCACTCTCGCGCCAGCAGCGTAGGCTCAACACCGACCAGTGTGCGGGCGAGTTCGACCACATCGAGCCAACCCAACTGGCTGGAGAGAAATCCATATTTTGTCTGAACGTCAGCAACGGTGGAGACGGTCGCCAGAGAAGGCGTCAGTGGCTCGCCCCATAGCCGCGTTAACAAGGTATTCTGGTCTATATTTGCCGCGCTGATGGCCAAAACCAGATGCTGATCGGTCAGGGCCACCCAAGCGCTGGACTCCTGATCAATGGCATTCACCAGCAACTCCCACCAGTGTCCTTCCGTTACGGATTCGGCACGGACGGTAATGTCTTGCACCTGAAAGGTTTGATTTAACCACGCTCGCGTACGCTCTGAATCCGCCACATCCAAGCGCACCATAAACGTGCTACCCACGGGGTAGGCAGTAGCCCATCCATCGTGATCAAGGCCCAATACGGACGAGTCGTCCAGTATCTGCTCCTGCAGTACCATCATGACATCAAGCAATGGCTCAATGGAAAACTGAGTATCCATGCGCTCCGCAATCCCGCCATTATATTCTTGCCAGGATGACAACCCGGCAACATCCAATTCTTGGATCCGTACCTGATAATGAAAAATTCCGTTAGATGGCACCAACGCCAAATGAGGATTAACCGGGTTTTGAGCAAAAGCAGCGGTACTCAGCAACCAAGCTGAGCAAACGAGTAACCAACGCATAGGAAGTCCTTGTGCAAGCAAAAAAAAAGCATTGTCAGGCAAGCGGACGCTCTGAACAACGGCGAATTGCGTAAAATGGGCAGGATATCCGTTAAATGGTTCCCTGATCCAACCAATGCGCATCCGATGGCGCGGCCCGCAACTGTTCTGCGATGCACTGTAAGGCCTGTTCAAGCGTCGGTATGGATAAGGGCGCGCCCACACAGACCCGAACCGCCTGCGGGGCGTTAAACTGTCCGACCGCAAATACATCTGCTGGCTTTAGGGCAATGCCCTGTTCGGCCATAGCATGCGTGAAGGCTTGGGCCCGCCAAGGCGCGGGCAATGGCAACCAGCCATGCAACACTTCAGGATGCCCTTGATAGCCAAATTCACCCAAATATTGTGCCGCTAAGGCTTGGCGCTTAGCTAAATCGGCACGCTGGCGATCCATAATGATCGGGCGCTGCGGGTCGTCCATCCAACGTGCGGTTAATTCCACCATCAGAGGCGATACCATCCAACTGTTGACGCGAATCGCCATACGAAAGCGGTCACGCCACGCCAGCGGCGGGACAATAAAGCCCGTGCGCAGCCCACCGACCATCACCTTAGAGCAACTGCCCATCGCCACCACCTGATCGGGCGACAGCGCCACCATCGGCTGCGGCTTATGCGTCATTAACCCGGTTTGTACATTGTCTTCTAACACCATCACATCGTAGCGCGCACATATCGCCAACAGCTCGCGCTTGCGCGTTTCGGACATTTGGCGACCGGTCGGATTATGCAGTTGTGGCATAAGGTACAGCAAGCGCGGACGATGGCGTTCGCAGGCCGTAATAAGCTCTTGCGGTAGAAGGCCTTCGTCGTCCATCGGTAAGCCAATGTGACGACAATGCAAATAGCGGGCGGCCAAAATAAAGCCACTGTAGGTGATGCCGTCACTGAGCACGGTATCACCACGTTCACACAGCGCATGCAACGCGGTAAAGATGGCGTTTTGCCCACCATGACACCATAAAATGTCATCGGCCGGCCGCACGATACCTTCTTCTTGCAACCAACGCTGTGCCGCTTCGCGGTGCGCCCGCAGACCCGTTTCCGGCACATAGTCCAGCAAAGCATCGAACAATTGCGGCGTATCCAAGATGTCTCTCGTGTGGCGCCGCAACAGCTCGGTTTGACCTTCATCCATGGCCAGCGTGAACCCCATTTCGATCACCGATGAGGAACGCTCCTGAATTCGAAACCCATCGCTTTGTTGCTGCTGCCGCACATAGGTACCCGACCCCACGGTGGCCTCCAGCAGACCACGGCGTTCCGCTTCGGCGTACGCGCGGGTGATGGTACCTAAGGTCACCCGTAGGGCGTCCGCCAGTCGTCGTTGCGGGGGAAGTTTCGTGCCCGGAGGCAATTCACCATCAGCCACCGCCTGTGCAATGGCATCCGCCAACGCTTGATATTTGGGTTTGGCGCTGTTCAAGTCACCGGGGAGCCACATTGTCATAGGGACAAAAATCTCATTGCACTCTACGTTGACTGCGATAGTATCAATTGTACCCGCCAAGTGCGAAGTAATTGATGCATTTGTACTCTAATTGCGCGGTAACAATTCAACACATTCTATGAGGCATAAATGGACGCAACTTATTGGGTTTCGTTATTCTTGTTTACCTTCGTTGCGACGGTAACGCCCGGCCCGAACAACATCATGCTGACCGCCAGCGGTGCCAATTTTGGCTATCGCAGAACCATCCCCCATGTGCTGGGCATCGGTTTTGGCTTCACCTTTATGTGCATTGTGGTGGCATTCGGATTGGGCACGATGTTCGAGCGCTGGCCCGTTTTACTCAGCGTGTTGAAAGTCGTGGGTTCGATCTATTTGTTGTATCTCGCTTGGAAAATATACCGTGCTGGACGCGTTCATGTTGAACCCATGAACACCGACGCCAAACCGTTTACGTTCATGCAGGCAGCCCTATTTCAGTGGGTCAACCCGAAGGCGTGGACCATGGCTTTGACGGCACTGGCGGCGTTCAGCTTGCCCCCACCGTTGCATGTCTGGTCTGGCGCCGCCGTGGTGCTGGCCTATTTGGCGGTATCGTTTCCATCCTGTTCTTTTTGGGCGTTATTGGGTCAGGAAATTGTGAAGATTCTGAAAAGTGATCGAGCGCGGATGTGGTTTAACAGCACTCTTGCGGGCTTGACGGTGGCTTCGGTAGCGTTGATTTACACCTAAAGAAGCCCATGCTATGCCGCAACAGGGCGTGCGACCGTGGTGTTACGCCCTTGGTCTTTTGCGGCATACAATACAACATCGCAAGACTTCAGCCAGCTTTCCACGGTATCGCCCGGCCGCCATTGACTGACCCCGATGCTGCACGTCACCGCCATGTCATCAACCGACAGCTCACTGGCGATTTTCTCACGCAGTGACTCTGCCAGCGCGAAGGCCTCTGCTTGCGCCGTTTGTGGCAACAGGAGCAAAAATTCTTCACCACCAAAACGAAATAGCTGATCTGACGCGCGAATACGCTCCTGCACCAACTGAGTGAACTGTACCAATACCGCATCCCCGGCGAGGTGGCCCTTCCGGTCATTCACCGTTTTAAAATGATCCAAATCCAGCAACAGCAAGGTGTCAGGCACCTCACTGCGGGCACTCAGGTGGATGGCGCGTTCCAGGGTTTCCGCCAAGCGCTTGCGATTCAACGCCCCGGTCAGCGTGTCGGTCGCTGCCTGCTCGGCCAGCTCAAACTTCTGCCGCTCAACAATGAAAGCGAAAATAGCCGCAAACACCATGGAAATGGTTACGCCAATGGCAAAACGCAACACCAACATTGTCGGCTCGACATTGGCTGCCGCTACTAAACACGCGATCGAAAAAACGGTGCCCGTCAAAATACCCTGGCGTAGTGTGAAGGTAAAAAAGAAAACCGAGGCCATGGGGAAGCTATAGATCAAACCGCGCAAGCCCACCTGATAACAGGCGTAAACAATGGCAGCGGAACAGGTAAGCACAAACATTTGTCGAAACGGCAAACTGTCCTTATGACGCAACTCTTGCAGCAACGATAAGGCCACAGTAGCGAGTGCGATGCCAAGAAATACACCTAAGGTGACACTGCCCCAAACCCCATGATAGAGCATAAAGCCACCCAGCGGCAGAATTGCGACCACATGAAACAGTATGGAAACTTTACGAGGGAAGTGCTCCGTGTGAATTGATGTCATAGGACCGCAGCCATCCGTTGGTTTTTATTTTTCGCCCAGTATAGTCTTTCTACTGCGCGCTGCCGACCTTTTCTACCCACTGGACGGCCAGAATGTGACCGCTTACGCCACAAAAATGGTGCTGGTCGACGCCGAACGCGTACCGGGAACGGGTTGGTTTGAGTGCCCATGATAGGCGAACACAACCGATGTTTTTACCTGATCCGACCGGTTAACGCCCGCAGAATGGAACAAACCGCTGTGGAATAACACCACATCACCGGGCGCCAACGTCAATTCCACACCCGCCGAAAACAAGGCTTGGTTTTCTGGAAGATCGGGCAGCAAAAAGTCCATTTCATCGAGCTGTTCGGGCTTGATGTGCAACGAGTGCGAGCCAGGTATGAACTTGAGCGCGCCGTTATCCGGGCGTTCTTCGTCCAACGCCAACCATACTGACACCAAATTAGGCTTACGAAATGACCAATAACGGATGTCACGGTGCCAATCGGTGGCTGTACCAAACTGCGGGTGCTTGGTCATGATGCAGTTATGATGCGCCTGACTGAGACACACCGGCTCCTCCAGCAACTGCCGCAAAGCCGCCGACAATGGCCGGTAGGTTGCCCATTGACGGAACACGGCATCACGGCGATACGCGCCCCGTAAACGGCGAATGGTATCGCCACCCGGCGCATCCAACGACGATGGTGCACCGGGATAGCCCACATCAGCCTCATATTCCAGCGGCGAAACCGCATCTTGCAGGTGCTGGGCAATCACTTCGCGCATGGTCGAACGCAACGTTTCAGGAGCGAAACCGGGCAAGACGACAAAACCGTTTTGCTTGAATTCTTCAATCTGTTCGGGGGTTAAACTGGCCGCATGGGCGGATTTCATTGCCATAGTGGTGGGTCTACTCGATGACGGGTACTGGAATTAATGCGGAACCATCCGGCGATAGAAAAACGGGGCCGCTGTGCTGGCAAAACTTCATGCCAAAAACGCTCGCTTTCAAACACCACTAAGGTGCCCGCTTGCGGAGCAAGATCAAACAATATCTGCTGCGGATCGTCGGGTGCGTAACAACGCAGTGCCCCGCCATCCTGTGGCTGCCAATCAAAGTTCAAATACAGCACCGTCGACAGACGGCGATTCGTTTGCCCCTGAAAGGCATCCAGGTGTTTCTTGTAGAAACCACCCGGGGGATAGAGGGCAAAGTGCGCTTCATAGTCAAATAGCCCCATGAACAACCGACGGTTCATCGTCTGCTGCAACAACCGCATCTGGGCCAAAAAGTCCTGTGTCGCTGGCACCGTGCCATCGAGCCAATGAATGGCGTCTTTACGCACAAACTCATTCGTTTGAAAAGCCTCGCCACGTCCGACACCCGCGGGTTGCAAGGCATCTTCTTCACTGCGCAGGCGATGTAACACCTGCAATAAGTCGTGTACTTGGTGCGCGCTTAAGAAATTTTCTTGAATGGCATAGCCCTGACGCTCCACGGCGTCGGCCAGGAGAGCAAAGGGATCATCGGGCGGTTGTCGATCAAAAAAAGAAACCAGAGCCATGGGTAATGAGGGCGCCAAGGAAGAACAGGCGCAGAGTGTAACCACAAACCGCGCAGACACCAGAGTTTGGACACAATTTTTTCATCCGACGATGCTTAGTGCTGCGGCCTACTCTATAATCGGTGCACTCTCTGCCTGTTTTTAGGAGCCGTATGACCACCCACTTGAGTGTCAACCTCAATAAAATCGCCTTGGTGCGCAATGCACGCGGACGCAACTTTCCAGCCATTACCGAATTCGGTGAGATCGCTCTGATGGGCGGCGCCATCGGGCTGACCATCCACCCTCGACCCGATCAGCGCCATGCGACCTATCACGATATTGCCGATCTAAAATCCTTGGTGGCGGCCTTTCCCGGCAAAGAACTGAATGTTGAGGGCTACCCGGATGATACCCTTATTCAGCACGTGCTCGACCAGCGGCCTGACCAATTTACCTTGGTACCGGATGATCCCAACCAGATCACCTCGGATCATGGCTGGGACTTAAACCTGCACGGTCAAAGGCTTACGCCCCTTATTGCGCAATGTCAGTCGGCGGGCATTCGCACCAGCCTGTTTGTTGACCCCGACTTGGAACAAGTGCGTCGGGCGGCCGATACCGGCACAGATCGCATCGAGTTATACACCGAAGCCTATGCGGAAGCCTTCAATCAGCAAGATTATGCTCCTCTGCTCGAACAATACATGCAGTGCGCCGATTTAGCGCGATCTCTAGGCATGACGGTGAATGCCGGGCATGACCTGGATCTCGATAATCTGGCTCCGTTCGTGGCGCGCGGCAATATCGCGGAAGTATCCATCGGACATGCGTTAACGGTCGAAGCGCTGCATTTGGGCTTCGCGGAAACCATCAAGCGCTATATCTCCATTCTCCAGCGTGGCAGATAGTTGTTGTATTGAGTTGACTATGAGGGAGCTAAAACCTCAGAGGTCAATAGGCGGTGTTAGCCGCCTGCTTTCTTTACTTTCCAGCCATAGGCCTCTAATAACGGCAGTAAGAGGTCGCGCTGATCCCCTTGAATCTCGATCACCCCATCTTTCAGGCTGCCACCAACGCCGGCTTTCTGCTTTAGGGTCTTGGCCAGTGCTTTTAATTCTTCACCGGCCAAGGGTACACCTGTGATTAAGGTAACGCCTTTACCTTTGCGACCTTTGGTTTCGCGGTGCAACCGCACGATGCCATCGCCCACCGGCGCGGTCATTGCTTCATCTGCTTCCGGTTTGATGCGCCCCGTTTCGGTCGAATACACCAAGCGACTGTTTTTCATCCTGTGCTCCTAAACGTTTTGCCCTGTAGGTTACTCTATTCCTTGAAATGTACGAAAGTTGACGCCATTTACATTCCTTGCAACACTGCATTCGCGTTCACGCCTAACAAGCACCCACAAGAGTACCCAGCATGTCAGCCATTATATCCGTGCAAGGATTAACGAAAACCTACCCATCGGGCTTCCAAGCACTCAAGAACGTCAACTTGGACATTCAACGGGGCGAAATATTCGCTCTGCTAGGCCCCAACGGGGCCGGTAAAACCACGCTCATCAGTATTATTTGCGGCATTGTAAACCCCGGTGATGGCCGGGTGTTAGCAGACGGCAAAGACGTGGTACAAGACTACCGCGCCGCCCGGCAAAAGATTGGCTTGGTACCCCAAGAGTTGGCGGTGAACATCTTTGAAAAAGTGTGGGATACCGTGCAGTTCAGCCGTGGCCTATTCGGCAAGGCTCCGAACCCGGCGTATTTGGAGCAATTGCTGCGCGACCTGTCCTTATGGGACAAAAAAGACAGCAAGATCATCGCCCTGTCGGGCGGCATGAAACGGCGGGTACTCATTGCCAAAGCCTTGGCCCATGAGCCGGAGATTCTGTTTCTGGACGAACCGACCGCCGGGGTTGATGTGGAACTGCGTCGTGACATGTGGCAGATGATTCGCACCCTGCGTGAGAAAGGCGTCACCATTATTCTCACCACACATTACATTGAAGAAGCGGAAGAAATGGCCGACCGCATTGGGGTGATCAACAAGGGTGAACTCATGCTGGTGGAAGACAAAACGGCTTTGATGAAAAAGCTGGGCAAAAAGCAACTGACGTTACAACTGGTCGAACCGCTGGCGACCATCCCTGCACCGCTGGAACCCTTTTGCCTAGCACTCGATCATGGTGGCAATACATTGGTCTACACCTACGATGCGGATGCCGACCCCCAGGTCATCACCACCTTATTGCGTGCCGTGCAGAATGCGCACATTGAATTCCGTGACCTGCACACCACGCAAAGCTCGTTAGAAGATATTTTTGTCAGCTTAGTCACCGACTCGGCAACAGGAGCCACAGCATGAACCTTTATGGCGTTTGGTCGATTTATCGTTATGAACTCGGGCGCACGTTACGAACTCTGTTTCAAAGCATTGCCTCTCCGGTGATTTCTACATCGTTATATTTTGTGGTATTCGGCGCGGCCATTGGCTCACAAATGACCGCCATTGACGGCGTTAGCTATGGCGCGTTTATTATTCCGGGCTTGATCATGATGACCTTGATGGCCGAAAGTATTTCCAATGCCTCTTTCGGCATCTACATGCCCAAGTTCTCCGGTACCATCTATGAAATTCTGTCAGCACCGGTGTCGCCACTGGAAATCGTGATTGGCTATGTCGGCGCGGCGGCAACCAAGAGCATCGTGCTGGGCTTTATTATCATGCTCACGGCGCGCCTGTTCGTCGATTACAGCATTGCGCATCCCTTCGTGATGCTGGGTTTTCTCATATTAACCAGCCTGACGTTCAGCTTAATGGGCTTCATCATTGGCGTCTGGGCGGACGGGTTCGAGAAGCTGCAAATTGTACCCTTGATGATTGTGACCCCTTTAGCGTTTTTGGGCGGCAGCTTTTATTCCATCAGCATGCTGCCACCGGTGTGGCAAACCATCACTCTGTTTAACCCGGTGGTGTACTTGATCAGCGGTTTCCGTTGGAGTTTCTATGGCGTTTCCGATGTGGCCGTCGGCGTCAGCCTAGGCATGATTGCGCTGTTTATGCTGATGTGTCTGGCCACGATAGGTTGGATTTTCAAAACGGGTTATAAAGTGAAGGTATAACCTTGTCGGTACAGCCAAGGACGGTGAACCTTTTCCTAGGCGGCATGAGTCTGTTGTGAAAAGAGGCAATCGACTTGGACTTAATTCACGTACAATGAAACATCAATAGCTGTAACCTTGCCATCTGTGAAACGGACTCCCGGACATGAACGTTATCGATTTGATCAAAGAGAAAAAAGAGCGCTTGACCAAGAACCAAGCCGAATTTCGTGACCTGATCGCCCCGCAATGGCGCGATTACTGGAATGAACTGTGGCAAAGCGCGCGCAATCACTCATGGGTCAACTGGGTGCTCGACCAAGACCGCAAGGCCATCGGCAGCGACCTCAACAACCCTTCGGTTTGTGATGACCAGCGGGCCGAGGCCATGCGCCAGCGCCTCGTCGCGCAACTGGGTGAAGTGATTTTTACCGGAGCCTGGATGACGCTGGATCAGGACCGCATCAACGCCTTTGCCGAAGTCACCGAAGACCGTCAGTGGATTCATACCGACCCTGAACGAGCGCGACGGGAATCGCCCTTCAAAGCCACCATTGCGCATGGATTCCTGACCCTCTCATTGATTCCTAAACTCACGCAGGCGGTCGACGAGCAAGACTCGATCTACAACGATGCGCGCATGGTGGTGAACTTGGGTTTGAACAAAGTCCGCTTTCCCTATCCGCTAAAAGCGGGTAGCCGCATTCGGGCGACCAAAAAGATCGTGGCGGTAGAGGTGGTGAGCCGGGGCTTGGAAATTACCGAAGAAATCACGGTAGAAATTGATAATACGCGCCGCCCCGCTTGTGTGGCGGAAACGGTTATGCGCTTGGTTTACTGACTTCGCCGGTTATTGATTAAAGGGCACGCGAGTCCGAAATTCTTCATCGAGCCGCTCAACTTCGGCATCCATGTCTTCTTGTGGCAGGCCTGCACTCTCCAATCGATGCTCCGCCGTGGGCAGGCGGACATCGAACAATACGCCGCGAATATCCAGCGGCATAAACAGCAACTGATGCGCGCCGCGCTTTGGTTGCAGTATTAGCTGCCAGTGCGGGTGAACGGCATGTGCGCCATCAAACCAGGCTTGCTTGCCTTTTATCGCCCAGTCGTCTTTGCGCTGTGGGTTGGTGTCGTTTTGCTCGGTTATCTCAACCGATTTTACAGGTTTACGATATTCCCACGTTTGTTCGTCCAACCAAGCACCATGCGCATCAACACATCTCGGTATGCCATTCACTACCTTCACCTGCACGGTATCGGTTAATACTTCATCATTATCCAATTCAATCCGCACGTTATAAGTGGTTTCTGGTGCGACAACGTTCTCGACGTTGATCCGCCCCTCATAACCCTTAACGATCTGCTGGACGAAATACAACCCCAAGCCCCGACCGTGATGTTCACGGACACGCCGCGTTGAAAAACCCAACTGGAACAAGTTTGACCGGTCTTCTTCCTTGATGTGCGGGCCACGATTGTAGAGGTGCAGACGCACCTGACCGTCCACCTCATCCAACAAAAAGCTGATGCTCGCCCACGGACTTTTATAGCCGCGCTTGCCGGAAAAGAACTGAGCGTTTTTGAGCAGGTTTTCTAACAACAGGATCAGGTGGTTTTCATTGCCCAACAGAGCGCCTGTTTGCCGCAACTGCACATGCCACTGCGTATCAGCTAAATGCCATGCTTGCTGCTCGGCCCACTCAGCCGATACTTCTGGCGTGTCGGCACGCACCAAACTCAAGGCGCGCCACGCCGCGCGCTGGGGGGTAAAAAACGGCTCGTGCGGCAGTGGTGGCGTGTCTTCGGGATTGAGCATACGCTGGTAATACTGCTCTTCGCATTCGGCCAAATGGCCACTGATATGCAGCGCCAGATTGTCTGCGGTAGAAAGGTCGAGTAAATCCCACAGGTAGCGCATGGCACCCAGCGCGGAATGCGCCTCTGGGCCGGCGTTTTGCAACGCCGTTTGTACTTTGTCGAAACTGATCACGCCATTGTGGCGCACTTCCGCAGCGATGCTTTTGAAGTGCAGAAATTTTTCGTCGTATTCGATGTATTCCAGTAGCTTATCGCTGATGAACATCTTGAGTTTATCGGCATGGCCCGAATACGTGTGCGCCTTGAGTTGCAGTTGTTTTTTACTGAGCCAGAGTTCACGCATCTGCTCACGCAATGCTTTGAGGTCCGCTTTTTGCCGCGCCGATTGCTGGCGATAACGCCGTAAATCCACCAGCAACACCAGAACAAACACACCCAATAATGCGTACTTCACTTCAGCACGCAACGAGCCAGACGGCACCGCGTAATACAACAACAGCTCAGGTTCAGTATGAAACAACAAGTAAGTGACCAACAACAAACCAACCAATGTGCTCAACCAAGGGAAGACCACAGGTTGCACCCGACCTTCAGGTTGTTTGACTTTGCCTAAGTTCGACATCGTTCATCTCCTGTAATCGGCTTCCAGCAATACGCACCTTCGTCCCCAAAGGCCGCAATGCCCTGCCCTTGCTTGCACAACGCGACAAAATCCCCCGCGCCACCCATGGCTTGATCAAATGACAAACGCAGCGTGCGGATATGCTGGCGGTAGTTGGCATAAGAAAAGCGTTCAAGATCAGCGCCCAGTTTATCGGCAATTTGCTCGGTCGTGAGTGGCCGGGGAGCGCTTTCTACCAAAAAGCGCAAAATCTTGCGCGGTGTCGGGCCAAGTGGCCGCTGCGCATTTGCCGGATTCATCAACTTGGTGCCCTGCCAATAGACTTCCCAAGTGGTGGTGTCGATACGCAGATCACCGCTGTGCAACACATGATTGGATTGCAGCGCCGAAGATTCTGGCTGACGGACACTGTGCTGCCGAAGTACGGCTTTAATGCGCCAGCACAATACGGACTCAATGTTGAGCTGGTGCTTGGCAATGAAGTCTTGCGCGCTGGCGGTTTCAAACGCGGTTTGCTCAATGCCAGTGCCACTGTGTTCCGACAGATAAATAATAGGCAAACCCGGCCACTTGCGCTGCAACGCGCGCGACACCGAAAAACCTGCCTCGTCGTTGCCCTTCATATTCGCATCTAACAACGCCACGTCCGGACGCTGGGTATCATCCGCCAAACGAATGTACTGACAGGCCGCTTCAGCAAACTTAAACACCTGCACCTGCGTGGGCGCAGTATCGAATACCGTGCTTTCGAGCACGGGTTTGAATTTGTCGATCCAATGCGATTGGTCTTCAACCCAAAAAATGGTCGCCATCGCTAGTCAGACCACACCGCGTATTCGTTTCCACTGGGGTCGGTAAAGTGAAATCGGCGACCACCGGGGAAGCTGAAAATAGGTTGAAGGATGTCGCCGCCGGCCTGCTGCACTTTTTCCAAAGATGCTTCGAGGTCAACGCTACGCAGAACCACTAAGGCGCTGCCCGTTGCCGTGTGAGCGACTAATTCCGAACGGAAAAATCCACCATCCAGACCGGCGTCGATTATGGCCGCGTAATCCGGCCCGTAGTCTTCAAACGTCCAGCCAAAGGCATCGGCAAAAAACTGTTTTGTACCTTCTAGGTTGCTGGCGGGGATTTCGATGTAGTTGATTTTTTCGGAAGCCATGACTCGCCTCGTTGCTGTATCAAACCGCAAATTCAGCCGCCATCATGAGCTTAGATCGGCTCCATGACAACTCAACCGAGCAAAGGTACACAAAAAGACGGACCGATATACTGAATTCCCTACAACAAAACCACACCACCTAGGGTCACCAACATCACCACGGCCCACGCGGGCACTCTACCCACGGTCAGCAACACAAACCCGGTCAGAGCCAAAGCAAAGGCCATGGGGCTGATAACAGCGCTGGTCCACACCGGGGTGTAAAGTGCAGCCCCCAATATACCCACAACCGCAGCGTTCGCGCCACGCAAAGCGGCTTGCACAGGCTCCCAATGGCGAGCCTGTTGCCAGAACGGCAGCACGCCGACAAGCAGCAAAAAGCCGGGTACAAACACCGCCAGCAGCGCGACGGTAGCACCAACGAGCGGGTGGAATCCGGTAGGGATTACCGTACCCAAGTAGGCGGCGAAGGTGAACAGTGGGCCGGGCACTGCTTGCGCGGCACCGTACCCAGCGAGAAAGGCGTCGGCCGATACCCAGTCGGGCGCAACGGTTTCCGTTTGCAATAGTGGTAGCACGACATGGCCGCCGCCAAACACCAGTGCGCCAGCGCGATAGAAAGCATCGGTAACGGCCAGCAGAGCACTATCATTCGTTAACACCAGTATCGGCAGGCCAACCAACAACAAAGCAAACAGACTAAGGCTGGCAATACCCACACGCTTCGACACCGGATGGTCGGCATCGTCTTCGCTGGTAATGGTTTGATGAGCCGAACCGGTTAGCCACAGGCCCAATAGAGCTCCAAACACAATGGCCGTGACCGGCCCCAAAGGACCGCTCATGGCCAATACCACCCACACGGCCACCATTGCTATACCAGCACGGGTGCGATCAGGGCAAAGGTTACGCGCCATACCCCACACCGCATGTGCGACGATAGAAACCGCCACCACTTTGAGACCAAAAATAAGGCCATCACCCATCGGCCCGCCCAACCATGCGGCACCAAAAGCGAACAGCACCAAGGCGATTGCGGAAGGTAACGTGAAAGCGATAAATGCCGCCAAAGCCCCCAGATACCCAGCCCGCATAAGACCGACGGCGAAACCGACCTGACTACTGGCAGGGCCAGGTAAGAACTGGCACAGGGTTACGAGTTCGGCATAACGGGCTTCGCTCAACCAACGACGACGTTCGACAAATTCGGTACGGAAATAACCAAGATGGGCAATCGGCCCACCAAAAGACGTGAGTCCGAGCCACAGGAAAGCCAGAAAGACTTCACGGAAGCTGCCCGTCGATCGTGGGGTAATGTTGTCAGTCATGGGGTAGCCAAGAGGATTAATTGCCGTCAAAGGCACCCAAGATACCACAAGCCAATGTGATTTTTATGTCACAGATGTGGATTCACAAATGTGGATGAGTTTCCTCACCCTGCCAAGCCAACCACAACGCGGACAGCAACATGGACACCGCCACGAACCAAAACGCCGCGGTCATACTGTTGAACAAAACGGCGAAGATACCAATGCCCGCCGCGCCAATCGCATAGCCGAGGTCGCGCCAGAAACGATAAATTCCGATGGCCGAGCCACGCCAATTCGGCGGGGTGATGTCGGCCACCGCCGCCGACAGATTGGGATACAACAACGCCATGCCAAAGCCGGTTAATGCTGCCGCAAAACTCCACCACAGCATTCCTTGACCAAGGACCATCAAGGCCACGCCCAACCCGGTCAACACCATGCCAATAACATTGGGTTTTTGCCGACCAATACGGTCTGATAGAGGCCCGGTTATCAGCTGTGATGCACCCCAAACCAAGCCATAAATACTGATCACGCCGCCCACTTGCGGCAAGGTTAACCCTTGTTGATACAAAAATACGGGGTAAATAATCCACACCAAGGCATCGACAAACTTCTCCACCAACCCGGCTTGGCTAATAGCCGCCAAGCGGCGGTCGCGCCAACTCATTACTGCAAAGACTTCCCACGTAGTCGGCTGCGCACTGACGCCCATGGGGTAACGCGGCACTGGCCCCTTATGCTCCCCGGCGGCATGTTGGCGTGAAGCTTCTTTTGCCCAAGGCAAGGTTTCTGCCACGCCCAACGCTGCCATCACCAAGGCCGACACCAGCACAACCATACCGAATACCAACAACCCCAAGCGTGGTCCTAACAAGGTCGCCAAGTAGGCGGTGGCAATGCCAGCCAACGCCACCCCGGCGTACCCCGCAAATTCATTCAGGCCAATCGTTAACCCACGCTGATTGCTATGGGTGATGTCGAGTTTGATGGTTTGCGTCATTGACCATGTCAGCCCCTGATTCACCCCCAACAGCACGGTAGAAAATACGATCCAGCCCCAACTCGGTGCCCAATACACCAACAACGGAATCGGAAGGCCGATCATCCACCCCAGCAACAACACCGGCCTACGACCAATGCGTTCCGACAATCGCCCGGCAATAAAATTCATCGCGCCTTTTACCACGCCAAAGGCCAGCACAAAGGTACTGAGTAGCATAAAAGAATCGGCCGGTACGCCGTATTCAGACTCCGCCAGTGCAGGTACAACCGTGCGCAACAAGCCAATGGTTAAGCCGACCAACAACACTTGCGCCAGTTGTAACATGAATTGAGACTGGTTCGCGCGGATGCCAAATGAATGACCATGGGACCTGTGCACAGTTGACTCCAACAAGGCAAACCATAAGAATATTCTTATATAATGGCATAAGCAAGACAGTCCCTATACCATAGCACCGTGAATTGACTCGCCTAACCGACCCGAAGAGAACTCTGGCCCATGACTTTTAAACGCGAAAAAACCAACGTTGGCCTCCTGGTCGGCAGCCAAATTCTGTTCCTCATTACCTCCATAACCGTCATGACCTTGAGTGGCGTGGTCGGTTTGCAATTGGCGCCGTCGCCAGCGTTAGCGACCCTACCGGTCACCGGGATGATGCTAGGCGCTTTGGTGTTCACGCTGCCCGCCTCGCTGTTGATGAAACAGATCGGCCGTCGTTTAGGGTTCTTGATCGGTGCCAGTGTGGGCGGTATTGGCGGGGGTGTGGTGAGCGTTGCAGGCGTGGTGAGCGGCTCCTTTTGGCTGTTCTTCGCGGGCAGCCTGTTATTTGGCTTATACCAAGGCTTTGCCACTTATTACCGATTTGCCGCCGCCGAAGTCGCAAGCGACGGTTTCAAACCGCGTGCGCTGTCACTGGTGATGGCGGGCGGTGTATTCGCCGCCTTTCTTGGCCCCTGGAATGCCAGCCACTCACATGGTTTGGTCAGCCATGCCATGCATGACACGGGCACTATGGCCCATGGTTTGGCTGATGCCGCGAATGCCGGACCGTACCTAATGCTGGCATTGCTGGGGGGTTTAGCGGTGATTCTGCTGGCGTTTTTGCGTGTACCCAAAGTCATTGAGGATGCTGCATACGGGGCGGCGCGTACCTTCGGCGAAATTGCGCAACAAGGGGTGTTTCGCGTGGCTTTGCTGTGCAGCGTCGTCGGGTACAGCGTGATGGTGCTGGTCATGACGGCAACGCCCTTGGCGATGACCGCACAAGGCTATTCGATGAACCAGATAGCTACGGTGATGCAATGGCATGTACTGGGCATGTTTGCACCGTCGTTCTTCACCGGCTCGTTAATTGTCCGCTTCGGTGTGTATCGTATTTTACTGGCGGGCAGTCTGGCCCTGTTGCTGGCCTTTACCACGGCACTCAGCGGCCCTGGTTTCGGTCAATTTTTGGTGGCACTGATTCTGCTCGGTATCGGTTGGAATTTCTTGTTTATTGGCGGTAGCAATCTATTGACCCAAGCGCACACACCGGCTGAACGCGGCACGGTTCAGGGGGTGAACGATTTTCTGATTTTCGCCTTGGTAGCGCTGAGTTCGTTGCTGTCCGGCGTGCTGTTCTATGCCGTGGGCTGGAGTGGCATTCAGTGGTTGATGCTGCCCTTCGCTTTGATCACCGGCTTGGTGGTCTGGCGGTATCAGCGAGTTCAGACGGCAGTAGCGAGCGTTTTGTAGGGGCCGAGGTGGAAACTACCAAGGCATGGGCAATCGGGGTATGCCTAAGGCGCTCCACGGCAGGCCGGGAGTCGCGCCTTGAGGCACACGCCCTGCGCCCATGCTACAGCGCTTGCTCATGCCAACGGAGCATACCCCCACGCACATTGGCGACACGGTCATGCCCGGCTTCTTTCAGGATGCTCACCGCCATCGCGGAGCGTCGCCCGGAGCGACATAGGGCGACCACAGGTTTGTCGGTGGGCACCTCGGAAATACGTGCACGCAAATGGCCTAGCGGAATGGTTATTGCGCCCTCTACGGCATGCGCATCTACCCATTCGTCCGGCTCGCGCACGTCCAACAAGGTGATATCTTGCCGATGGGTAACCACCCACTCCGGCTCAACTTCCGGCACGCCACTGAACGTAATTCTAAGTTCGGCCCAATCCGGCTCGGCGGGCATTTTTCCGTCTTCCGGCATGCCGGAACGCATATTAGCCGGTAGTGCTTCTGCAATTTTCTTCGGGTGCGGCAGCTTCATGGCGTCCATATAGCCGACAAAATCCGCCTCCACAGCACCACCACCGGCGCGCGCATTGAAGGCTTTCTCTTCGGCTACGGTGGATAGGGTGCGGCCTTGATAATCATGCGCCGGGTAAATTTTACAGTCGTCTGGCAGACTGAAAATTTGCTCGGTGATCGACTTAAACAGGGTTACCGCGTTACCTTGCTGAAAGTCACTGCGACCACAACCACGAATCAACACCGCATCGCCAGTAAATACCATGCTCTGATCGGCCAGTACGTAGCTTAGACACCCGGCGGTATGGCCTGGTGTGGCGCGTACCTCCAAAATCACCCCGGACACATCAACACGGTCGCCGTGGTGCAATGGAATATCCACGTGCTCCGCACCATTCACCGCAGCATTGGCTATTTGCGCTCCGGTTTTCTGCTTCAGCAGCCAAGCAGCGGTTACGTGGTCGGCGTGTACATGGGTGTCCAAAATCAACTTGAGTGTTAAACCGAGCTCATCCAACAACGATAGGTCACGTTGCACCTGTTCAAAGACCGGGTCGATGATGATGGCTTCTCGGCTTTGTTCGTCAGCCAATACATAGGTGTAGGTGGACGAGGTAGCGTCGTACAGTTGGCGGAATATCATGCGGAACCTCACTCACTCTTACTTTAGGTACAACTAATTTAATCGTTTTGCGGAGATTTGCAAGCCCGAACGCTGCCCTTAAAGACGTAAACCCTGGAATTCTTTTGTGTTTACAACTTTGCTGACGCCCCTCGCAGGGTTCCCTATAATCGCCCTTCTTTTTAGCCCTGAATGTAGCGATCATGCCCCAAGTTCACTGTTCCGACGGTATCCACTTCGATCACCTGCGCGTGGAACGCGACGGCGTTGTGGTGATACCTAACTTGAGCCTGCAACTGACCGAGCGCCGCATCGGGCTAATCGGCCATAACGGTTCGGGTAAAAGCTCGTTGGTGCGTGTTGTGAATGGTTTGCTGCCGTCAACCACCGGCCATGTCGAGGTGTTTGGTGAAAATCCATCGCAAGGCCCACGTCATATGGCATCGACCGTTGGCTTTATTTTTCAGAACCCCGACCATCAAGTGATCTTTCCCACGGTGATTGAAGAACTGGCTTTTGGTCTGCGCAATCAAGGCTTGTCCAGGCGTGACGCCGAACAGCACGGGCTGGATTTGTTGGCCCGCTATGGCCGTGCCGACTGGGCGTATCGACCCGTACATGCACTGTCGGATGGACAAAAACAGCTACTCTGTATATTTGCTGTGCTGCTTTTAGAACCAAAGCTGTTAATTTTGGACGAACCCTTTTCGGCGCTGGACTTGCCGACCCGCTATCAATTACTCGATTTACTGCACAGCCTGCCGCAACAAATCCTGATGATCAGTCACGAACTGGACACGCTGAACGATTTTGACCGGGTAATCTGGCTCGAACAAGGTCAACTGAAAGGTGATGGGACACCGCAGGAGATATTGCCTGAATACGTCGCTCATGCGCGTGCCCAGCGTGCAGAATGGGCGGTGGTCACCGCATGATCAGCCTATTTTTGGGTCAACGCACCTGGCTGCACGGCGTGCCAGCCGGATTAAAGTTAGTGGTATTGGCGGCCAGCAGTGTGGTGCTCTTTCCCATCCAACACGCAGGATGGCAAGCGCTAGCGTTGAGCGTCGTGTTGGCGTTGTACATGAGTGCAGGACCCACTGCGTTGCGGCAATTGCGTTTGATGCGCCCGCTGATCCCACTGTTCGCCTTGATCTTCGCCCTGCAATGGTGGTCCTTCGGCTGGTCCGTTGGCCTTACCTTAGTCTTGCGCATGAGCACCCTGGTACTGCTTGCCAATTTAGTGACACTCACCACCCGCATGGACGATATGCTGGCGGCGCTGCGCCCGGTGTTATTGCCATTGCAATGGTTGGGCCTTTCGCCTGATCGGCTGGCCTTCGCCGTCGGTCTGTTGGTGCGTTTTGTGCCGGTATTGTTGGCCGTGCTGGAGCAATTATTGGATACCTGGCGTGCCCGGGGCGGTAACCGGCAGGTGTGGAAGCTCGCCATCCCGTTAACCATTCAATCGATTCGTATGGCCGATCATGTGGCGGAGGCGCTGGCAGCCCGGGGCGGTATTACGCCATCCAGTCAGAACAAGAAATCACCCGAAATGCGTCGACAATCTTCTCCTTCAACCCCTAATACCTAAGGACTCACCATGAACGACAAACACTTGGTACAGATCGCACTCTATGCAGCACTGGTTGCGGCGCTCGGTTTCATACCACCGATCCCATTCGCCACCGGCATTCCCATCACGGCACAAACACTGGGGGTCATGCTCGCGGGCATCATGCTGGGGCCTTGGCGCGGCGCCTTGGCCATGCTGTTGTTCGCCTTTGTCGTGGCCTTGGGTGCCCCTTTACTGTCGGGCGGGCGCGGTGGCTTGGGTGTGTTTATGAGTCCTACCGCCGGGTTTGTCATCGGCTTTCCGTTCGCCGCCTTGGCGACCGGATACATGGCTCTATGGTTGCGATGGTTGCCGGTGTTTCCTGCGGCCCTGATCGCGGCGTTGTTCGGTGGCATCATCGTGCTGTATGTGTTTGGCATTGCCGGATTCAAACTGGTGACGGGGCGGGATTGGCTGAGCGCCGTCACCATTATGTGGGTGTATATTCCGGGCGATGCGGTGAAAACCGTGCTCGCCGCACTGGTCGCACAGGCCGTTTATCGTGGCTTACCTCATGCGGTGGGTACACGCGCCGCCTGATCCGGTAAGGTTGACGATAAAAAGGGCGCAAGGATGGCCCCAACATCAACCCGCGCCTGCAAGCGTGCGGCGAGCAAATACAGTCCGGCGATTTTTCGATGTAGAAACAAGGCGGCTACCGGCGGAGAATGCCAGTAGTCTTGTTCAAAACTCATGGCCATACCCGCTTCGCGGACGCGCACGGCCAAATCACTGGTGCCAAAATCGTAAGCACCCTGTTGTCGCAGTGGCTCGCAGGCCAATTCGAACAAGGCCAGTACCGCCCGCTGCTGGGCGGGCTGGATATCTTGCGCAAAATAGCCGATACGGGTGGCTGCCGATAACATACTGGCGGTATTATGCGTTTGTCCGGCGTGCAGCAGTTCACGATAGGCCGCCACCATATCGGCGTCGTAGGCACGCACCGCACCAAAATCCAATAACACCAAGCGGTCTTGCTCGGCCTGATACAAGAAATTGGCCAGGTTCGGGTCGGTCTGCACCTCACCCCAAACAAAGAGTTCACGAAACAGCAACTCAAACAATCGTTGCATCACGGTGTCACGCAGCGTTTGCGGTTGGTTCACCAAGGCCTCAACCGGCTGACCGGGCATATAGTCCATGGTCAGTACCTGTGCCGTGCTCAGTTCGGCATGCACCTTGGCCACGGTAAAATGCGGATCATCCTGCAATCGTTCAGCAAAGCGTTGTTGCGCCGCGGCCTCACGTTGGTAGTCGGTTTCGGCATGCAGTTGAACTTTGGCTTCGGCCAACAAGGGTGCTAAATCAAGGCTTTTGGGCAATAAGCGTGTCATGCGCAACAGGGTAGCGAGGTTGTCGACATCGCTGTCAATGCTGCGCGCCACACCGGGGTACTGGACTTTGATTGCAAGCGGTTGATGGTCATGAAACTCGGCATAATGCACCTGTCCGATGGATGCAGCGGCTCGCGGCCGCTGGTCAAAACGGCGAAACTGCTGCGGCCATTCCGGCCCCCAGGCCTGCACCAGCACGGGCGCCAGTTGCTGCATGGGCATAGCATCCGCATCTGCGCGCAACCGCGCTAATAAATCAGCCAATTCCGGTGGCAAGGCATTACCCGTATCCATGGACAGCAACTGCCCTACTTTCATGGCCGCGCCGCGCAAACGCGCCATTTCATCGGCAATGCGGGTGATGTTACCGGGGGTGATGACCATATCCCGCAAAGCCGGGCGCTTACCGCTGGCCAACGACCGTGCACCTTCCGCAATCACACCACCAGCGATACCGGTCGCCAAGCGGCCGAACTGCCCTAAGCGCCCCAAACGCGACCCCCTTACGGGGCTACTTTTTCGGTCTGTCATGTTTTGCCTATTGCAACGATTTGAAGGGTATACGTCAGTAATTGTACAGCGGTTTTAAGCATCACCGGTCGCCACCGGACGCGCATCGTCCTGAATCCACTCACTCCACGACCCGGCATAGAGCAATGGCATAGGAAGGCCCGCACTCACCATCGCCAAAATATTATGGCAGGCCGACACACCCGACCCGCAGTAACACACCACCTGTTTGTCTTCCATAAAGCACGTTGAGCTGGCAGTGCTGACCGGTAGCACAATACCGACGCCCGCGAAGCGTTCACGTAAGGCAACAGGGGGCAGAAATTGCCCATTGGCTTGCAAGTTTTGGCTGAAATCCAAGCATACAGCACCCGGAATATGCCCGGCTTTTTTATCCAAGGGCTCCGTCTGACCGCTGAAGCGTGCGTAGGCTCGCGCATCAAACAGTTGATACTGCTCTGGGTTAGCCAGTAATTCATCGGCACTGACCAGCCATTCGTGATGCGGCTGAATGACGACATCGCTGGTTGCACGCTCTGCAACGTCGGTCGACAGAGCAAAACCCGCCTCCTGCCATGCGGCGATACCGCCATTCAACACCAATACCTGGGTTAAACCGGCCCAGCGCAACATCCACCAGGCACGCGCAGCGAACATGCTGTTGCCCGCGTCGTAGAGGACAATCACCGAATCCGTGGTCACGCCCCAGCGGCGCAATGTCGGTTGCCAAGCCATCGCATCAGGTAGCGGATGCCGCCCGGTCACACCCGGTATGATGGGGCCTGACAAATCTTGATCCAGATCGGCATACAGGGCATGTGCGATGTGCCCGTCACGCCATGCCTCCAAGCCCGCAACGGGGTTGGCCAAGTCAAACCGGGCATCCAAAACCAGCACATCGCGCGTGGTATCGTGCAGCAACACCTGCAAGGCATCGGCAGAAATTAAAGGGATCATATCAGGCTCTCCTGAACGAGGTGATAAAGGGATGGGCCTTCAACCTGTGGTACAAAACTCAGTCGTTGTTGTAATAAGGCGGGCTGTTCGTCCGTTCGATGGCTCACAAACAGCAAGGTCGTCGGGCCTGTTTTGAGTATACGCTCCACCGCTGCCAGCACCAGAAAACGATTGAGGTCGTCCAGCCCCTGGGTGGGTTCATCGAGTATCAACAGCGGCGGTTGCTTAATTAACGCACGAGCGATCAACACCAGTCGCTGCTCACCCGTGGAAAGACTGCGAAACGAGGCGTTGGCGCGGTGTTCCAAACCCACAATGGCTAACCATTGGGTTGCCAACTCGCGTTCGTGCTCACCAGTGGCCTGATACACCCCGATGGAATCCGTCAGCCCGGACACCACGGCGGTGAGTGCATTACCTGCCACGCGATAGTCCCGGTGCAGATTACCCGATACATAGCCAATGTGCTTTTTGATGTCCCAAATGGTTTCTCCACGCCCACGGCGGTAACCGAAAACGGTGAGATCATTGGCATAACATTGGGGGTGATCACCGGTGATCAGGTTCAACAACGTCGATTTACCGGAACCGTTTGGCCCGCTGATCTGGGTATGACACCCCGGCCAGAGGTCCCAATCGACCCCATCAAACTGCACCAGATCACCATAGGCCACGCGCCCTCCTCGCAGCCGCACTAGAGGTTCATCGGCTGGCCAATCCGGCAATTGAAAGGCCGACTGTCGTACTGGAAGATGCAGCGACTCGACCTCGGTATAGCGCAACGCCGCGTGAAAATCGGGATGTTGTTGCAACTCGCTGTATGGCCCCTGTAAGACCAATCGACCGTGGTCAAGCCATGCCAAATGGGTTGTCCACGGCGGAATGTCCTGTTTCTGATTGACCAACATGATCACCCATTGACCCGCAGCCACAAGCGCTGCCAGCGCCTGTTCCAGCATCTGCGTCGCGACGACATCCAGCCCCTCATAGGGTTCATCCAGCAACAGTAAATCCGGAACCTCCAACACGGCCCGCGCCAGCATGACTTTGCGTCCTTCACCGCTGCTCAACAGGCGATAACCACGCGCCAGCAATGGAGCAAGTTGCAGTTGTTCAACCACGTTGTCATGTCGGCTCGACCAAGGTGCTGCGACCTCCAACAATAAGTCTTGTACGCAGGTGCCGGGGTCGAGTTGGTCGGTAAAATCGGTGTCATCGTTGTAGAGTTCGCGTTCGTACAACGCCTGTTGTTTTTCCAACGACAGCCAATGTACCCGCTTTGGTGCATCGGTGATGCCCGCCATCGCATCCAACTCACCACACAACAGACGCGCCAAGGTGCCCTTACCACTGCCGTTCCCTCCCAAGACCGTCCACACTTGATCCGCTGAAAGCGACCACCGATCGATACAAAGCAATGGTATGT
The DNA here is from genome assembly GCF_042650105.1 of Salinispirillum marinum. Classification (NCBI taxonomy): domain Bacteria; kingdom Pseudomonadati; phylum Pseudomonadota; class Gammaproteobacteria; order Oceanospirillales; family Saccharospirillaceae; genus Salinispirillum; species Salinispirillum marinum. Next base: position 629,278 of record NZ_JBHSAL010000001.1, read on the forward strand.
TGATGTTCGTCAACTGCATGGGTTACTCCGTGGTTTATTATCGGTGTATTATAAAGCACTCATAATAGAACGATAAAAAGCGATCACGATAGGTGCCACAATGAGCGATCAGAAATTTGACGAGATTCTGCGTCAACTCATGGATGACTATTTGGCAAAGGTACGAGACCAACTACTGCCGGACATGAAACAGCAGTGGGACTCGCTTCTATCAACATGGGATACCGAACAGTTACGCACCCTCCACCGTGCCGCGCACACCATGACGGGCACCAGTGGTAGTTACGGACTGCATGATGTAAGTCGCCTCACGCGGCGCATCGAACAGCACCTTAAACATCTGTTAACCGGGCTGGACGCGCAACCGTCACGTATTGTCGTTGATGAAATCACCCAGTTATTGCGTGAACTGAGTGCTATGGTGACCAATCATATCAGCGCTGTGCAGTCCGATGTAACGGACATAATGACAAATGACAGTCCGACCATCAGCCAACCGCAAGCCCGCGAACTGAGTGATGTCAGAGTAGGGCTGCTCGGTGACGACACCGACACCTTGGCCGAAATATGCACTGATCTGTGTCGCTTTGGCTTTCAAGCCAGGCAAATCATAGACCCCGATAAGCGGCCAGAACATGATAGCCTGGATGTCGTTGTGGTTTCCTGCACCATCCGCAACTGGTCACACTGGCGTCCCCTTGTTCGCCATTGCACGGTAGAAGGCATTCCGGTCCTGGTGAGTTCGGACAGCGAAGAGCCGAATTTCCCGTGGCGCTTGGAACTGATTCGCTCGGGTGCGTTGTTTCTTGACCCGAAAGACCTGCAAATTCTGTTGTTGGTTCGGCGACTGTACAAACTGTTAAAGTTAGATACCGAACGCCCCGTGCGTGCCATCATGTTGGATGATGACCCCGCTTTGCTGAAACGCTTTGATGTGCTGTTCAAACAATTTGGTATTGAAGCTTTGCTGTTGGACGAACCGACCGAAATATTGCATGCGGTCAGTGAGTTTACCCCGGACATTTTCATTCTTGATCTGCACATGCCCAACGTCACTGGCATTGAAGTGGCACAGATTCTGCGCCCCATGGAGCTGTTTCAAACCACGCCCATTGTCTTTTTAAGCGCCGATGAAAGTTTGGACAGCAAGCTGGCGATTGTGCGCAATCATGCCGACGACCTGCTCTCGAAAACAGAACAGCCACGTGAACTTCTTTTACAGATTGTCGACCGTGCCATGCGCGGCCGTCGCCTACGCGACTTGATGGCGAAAGACAGTCTGACCGGCCTGTTAAACCACAACCATATTTTAGACAGCGCCAACCGCCGGTTTATGCTCGCCAAACGCCAAAGCGAACCCATGGTGTTGGTCATGTTGGATTTGGATCGCTTTAAAACGGTCAATGATACCCATGGTCATGTTACGGGCGACCAAGTGCTGCTCAGCCTATCCATGTTGTTAAAAACTCAGCTACGCCAGTCCGATCTTATCGGGCGTTTTGGTGGTGAGGAATTCATGCTGGTATTAAACAACGGCAAAACGGATGATCTGGTGGCCAAGATCAACAACGTACGCGAGATGTTCAGCCAAATACCCTTCCATGGCAGTCACACCGACTTTACCTGTACATTCAGCGCTGGCGTCGCCGTGGTAGAAGATTTTGCACGCTTTGAAGATATGTTATTGGCGGCTGACAAAGCCTTGTATGCCGCCAAAGAAGGGGGGCGGAATCGGGTAGTGGTCTCTACAGAGCGAGTAGATCGGGGAGTTCAATAAAGAACCTCCACACCAGCCGCAGACAACTTGTTTAATAAATATTTGGGTGGTTTCGAATCGGTAATCAAGCAATGGCATTTTGATAAGTTATCCCACACACATCGAGATTCAGACTCGAATTTTGTGTTGTCTGCCAAGAGAATCCTGTAATGGCTGTTCAATACTAACGAGTCCAAGCTATCTATATCCTCATCGGTGAAATCAAACAAGACACCACGACGATTGATAGCAGCAACAGAAAACATACCAACATCAGCTCGATAGCGCTCAAAGAATTTCACCGCATCACCACCCACGACATCCTGGTCCCGCTTTCGAACTCTGCCCCCGGCAACCGTAATCTCACAGTCCTGGTGCGAACATAAATTGCTGACAACGTGCAGATTGTTGGTCATCACCTTTAGGCCCACAAAGTGGGTCAAGTGATTAGCCACTTCGGCGACACTTGAACCTGTTCCCATAAAAAGGGATTGATAGTCTGAAATTTTACCAGCACACAATGCAGCCATTCTTTCTTTGCCATGCAGGTTTCGAATTCGGCGCTGGTCATAACTGATATTTTCGCGATGCGGAAATGGCAAGACCTCCCCATGGTTACGCAAGATAAGCCCGCGCTCTGCCAAATAGCGTATGTCGCTGCGAACGGTTTGCACCGAAACGTCAAAATGCTTGGCTACGTCCATCACCGAAGTTTTGCCGAGCTGGTTTACCCTTTGCACAATTTCATATTGTCGTTGATTCATTGGACGGCCTCACACAGTGCAAAGATCATAAAACGAAAGTATTTTCTATTCAAACGAAAGAAAAAGGTAACCTTGGTGTAACATAACAACACTATTTTTGTCACTCCACCAACCGGGAGTACAAAAAGATGATACGTTCAAAAATGCTCATCGCATCCGTTCTTAGCGTACTGATGCCACTTGCTTCAGCAACCACAATCACCCTGTATACAAGCCAGCCAAATGTTGATGCCCAATTGACGGTTGACGCTTTCCACGCCGCAAACCCTGACATTAAAGTTGAATGGGTACGTGATGGTACAACCCAGCTCATGACAAAATTAAGAGCTGAACTCAATAGCGGTGTTGTTCGACCTGACGTTTTGCTGATTGCTGACAGTATCAGCATGGAATCGTTGCTGGCCGATGGTCATCTCCACCCTTACTTGAGCCCCTATCGCACAGCTTATGATGATTCTTTGTTCCACCCAAATGGCTACTACTACGGAACCAAGCTCATCACTACGGGTATTGTTCGCCATCAGCGAGCACCGCAGAACCCACGCGACTGGTCTGATTTAGTAAAACCCGAGTATCGCAACCAAGTCGTCATGCCTAGCCCTTTATTCTCTGGGGCTGCACTGATCCACATGGCAACACTTACTGACGACCCAAGCTTGGGCTGGGAATATTACGAAGCCTTACATGAAAATCAGGTAATGGCTCAAGGTGGCAATGGCGGCGTACTGACAGCAGTTGCCGCAGGAACAAAACCTTATGGCGTTATTGTTGATTTTCTTGCCATCCGCGAAGCGAACAAAGGATCGCCGATTGAATTCATTTTTCCTGAAAGCGGCGTAACCATGGTTACTGAACCAGTAGCCATAATGGAAGAATCCAAGAACAAACAAGCCGCCCAACGGTTTGTTGACTTCCTACTCTCCCCAGAAGGACAGCAACTGGTTCTGAATCAAGGCTACCTGCCTGGCCATAGCGACATACCTCCGCCAGCAGGCTTCCCAGCTCGGGACAGCATCAAACTGATGGCATTCGACGCGGAAAGAACCTTGAGAAATGAAGAAATAAATAAAGAGCGATTCACTGCCATATTCGAAAGGTAACATCAATGCGGCATCGTTCAGTAGACAGCCAGATATTCTGGCTGTCATTTTCACTTGCTGTTTGTATATTGGTATTCAGCGTATTACCGATAGTCAGACTATTCATAGAAACGGTTAGGTTTTCTACAGCAGATTCGCCAATAGCCAGTATATTGTCCAGCCCTCGGACATGGCGAGCCTTGTCGAACAGCTTCTATACGTCGGCACTGGGATCATTTATTGCTATGGCCCTAGGGTGCGCCTTTGCATTCTCCATGACGTTAACGAATGTTCGAGCAAAACCGTTATGGATATTCCTCTTTATGATTCCCATGATGATACCACCACAAGTTACTGCGCTAAGCTGGTTGCAATTGTTCGGCCCAGCGAGCCCTTTACTCAACAGCTTAGGCATTGCGCCAGCACTCGGCAGCCCAAACCCAATGTATTCTGCCGAGGGCATAGCTTTGTTACTGGGCATTCAAAATGCGCCACTGGTGTTCTTAATCGTTAGAAGCCAATTATTAACAATCCCTAAAGACTTAATAGAAGCCGCAACCATTGCTTCTGCATCGGGGAAGGACATCCTTTTTGGCATCATTCTACCGCTGTCGAGAAGCTCGATCGCAAGTGGAACAGCATTAGCTTTTGTGTCATCACTGGGTAACTTTGGCATACCTGCCATGTTAGGTATTCCGATTAACTATCTGGTACTTCCAACACTTATTTACCAGAGAATGGCGGGGTTCGGACAGAGCGTTCTCGGCGAAGTTGCTGCGCTATCCATGATGATTTCTGTACTCGTTCTTGTGGGTATGATCATTCAACAGACCATTCAACAAAACAGCAAATACTCCTTGATTGGCCATTCTTCCCAGACCTTTTTTATTGCGCTTGGAAAGTGGCGAAAATATGTTGAGCTATTAACCGGCGCAACAATACTCTTTGTACTTGTAATACCACTTATAGCGCTGGTCATTACATCCTTGGTGCCAGCGCTCGGTATGCCGTTGAATGCTTCAACGTTTTCATTAAATGCCTATGACGAAATGCTAAACAGACAAGGTTCAACACTAAGGGCATTCGAAAACAGTATCTTTCTTGCCACATCAGCAGCAATAGCCTTGATGATTTTTTCGTTCCCGGCGAGCTACATCATCGCAAATACTTCATCATCAATCAGAACAGCCATAGTCAGTATTATAGAAGTTCCCTACGCGATTCCTGGTGTTGTTCTTTCAATTGCATTCATACTCTTATTCGTCAAACCCATTCCAATTATTAACGTAAATATCTATTCGACATTAACGTTAATATTGCTGGCCTACATATCATGCTATATGGCCGTCGCCATGAAACCCGTGGCGACTGCGGTAGCGCAGATGGATAAGTCGCTTGAGGAAGCCGCGCAGATTTCAGGAGCCAGAACTCTAAACAGGATTGTTGATATTGTACTGCCGCTGACCGGCCCCGCGGTCTTTGCCGGAGGTTTGATGGTATTCCTGATTTCCGTGAATGAGTTGACGGTTTCTGCATTACTTTGGAGTGCCGGTAATGAAACGATTGGTGTCTTGATCTTTGGACTTGATCAAAGCGGCTATAGTGTTTTGGCCTCTGCTATCTCTGTCCTTGTCGTGCTCATGGTCATAGCGGTGATGTTAGCGCTTAGCCTACTTTCAAACAGACTTCCAAAAGGTGTCATTCCATGGCAAGACTTTCGCTAACCAACATTTCGAAAATATATAACGGCGCAAGAGTTGTAGATAAACTCAGCCTGGAAATTGAGCCCGGAGAGTTCGTATCCTTGCTTGGCCCAAGTGGGTGCGGGAAGTCTACCATACTGAGAATGATTGCTGGATTCGAACAGGTTGATGAAGGACAAATCCATCACGGCGGAAATTGTTTGTCCTCTACCCAAATTCATGTTCCGACTGAAGAAAGAAACTTCGGTATGGTTTTTCAATCATATGCCCTTTGGCCACATATGACGGTTGAGCAAAACATCGCATATCCATTAAAGATAAAAAAAATCAAAGGCGAACAGAGAACCAAGAAGGTCATTGAAGCACTTGAAATCGTGCAATTAAACGACTACGCAAAAAGGTATCCGAACCAACTCAGCGGTGGGCAGAGACAGAGAGTGGCTCTTGCTCGTAGCTTGGTGTGTGAGCCAGAAATCATACTGCTCGACGAACCACTGGCCAATCTCGACCGCCATCTTAGAGAGTCCATGGAAATTACCTTTCGTGAGTTCCATAAAAGGACAGGGGCTACCCTGATCTATGTTACCCACGACCAAACCGAAGCGATGGCCTTATCTGATCGTATAGCGGTAATAAAAGCTGGCAAAATTTTGCAATGGTCAACGCCACAGGATATATACAACAAGCCTAATACAACATGGATCGCCGATTTCATAGGCAAAGGTAGCATCACGAACGCGAACCTCACCACCTTAAAAAAATCATTGTTAAACGAAGAAGAAATCCATGGTGCCATCAATAGCCACATTGGCAACCCAAGCCATGATTATAAACTTTTGATCAGGCCACAACATATTGCAATACATGACAGTGCATCTGCATACAGCTTACCCGCTATCGCAACGGAGTGTTTATACAAAGGTGACAAGTATGAAGTTTTCTTCGAACTTTCCAGTAACGATCGAATTTTGGCTTTTTCTGACCACCCAATTTCAAAAGGAACGACAAAACATATTATCTTGAAGAGCGCGTGGCCACTGGAAATATAGCATGAATACTAGAATTAACGTTTTAAGCGGCTTTGGCAGTAAAGCAGCGGCTGCCATTCTTATCGAAATTGAAATTACTAGCACAAGCAAAAAAAGATTTCTGCTCGATGCGGGCGGAAGTTTAGAAGATTGCGCGCACAAGGGTTGGGAATTTCCGAAAGATCTTGATGCAATTATCATCACACATGACCATCAAGACCATGCCGGTGGACTATTAGATCTCAGTGACAACGATCAGGTGCCAGTGTATGCCACGCCATATGTCATCAGCAAAATTCATAAGCACTTGAATTTTAGGACGCTACCGAACAAAGGCACCATTGACATATGTGGCATTACTGTCACGACGGGAAACAATGGACATTCCTATGGCGGCGTATGGCTGCATTTAGGGATTGGTGGCGGAATCTTTTACAGTGGCGATTTCAGCCTTGAGTCAGAGTTATACAACTTTTGCTTACCACCAAAATCTGAAGTTGCTCTACTGGATGCGTCATACGGCCTATACGAAACATCGCAGCAATCAAACAAAGAACGCTTATTGAAGAGCTTAAGCAATCAAAAACCTAATCTTCTTCCTGTCCCCCAAACCGGCAGAGCACTGGAGATGGCTTACTGGTTTTCTTGCGTGAATTTAGATAACTGGGTACTGGGTGATGATTGTCTAAATCCTTCCGATGTTTATTTCGGCGACCCGTCTTTAGTGTCATCTTTAGCCTACTTGAACATGTCATTAATGCGTACAAGAAGCTTTAATGATGATGCATCGATCATTCTTTGTGGTGACCCTGATGGCTTCGGCGGGGATTCGGCACGATTACTGACGCACAAAGAAAAATACAATATTTTATATACGGGGCATTTACCTGAACATGCACGGAATGCAGTGTCTTCTAGCCTAGCAACTTTTGTGCGATGGAATGTACATCCTCGAACTGAAGACCTAAAGAAGCTCGTCAAATACCTTAACTGCAAGTACGCCATCCCACTATTTCATAACTTAGAACCCATATCAGAATGGAAAAAACAGATTGGGGATTGCATTTATAACGCCAACACATTGGATTTTACTCATGAAACTCGAACGTAAAGCTTTTGTGTTTATTCGCCATGCTGAATGCGTGCACAATGCCACTGGTTTAATTGCAGGCTGGACTGACAGCCCCTTAAGCTCTGCTGGCATACGGGAAGCAAAGAACTTAGCAAATCAAATAGACTACCCGTGGAGCATGGTATTTACGAGCACACTTCAAAGAACCGTACAAACGGCTGAGTACGCTTTACCGAATCGGTCTTTTATTTCACTCAAAGATCTCTCGGAGCGCAACTGGGGAGACTTAGAAGAAACCGCCATTCCACAAAGTGCAAAATACGAAGAAACTCCTGAGAATGGGGAATCTTGGATTGATTTTCAACAACGAATATTGCTCTCGACCAATCATATTCTAAACCAATATACTTTTCCGCTGATCATCGGACATTCCGGCACCTACCGCACGTATTACAACAGCATATTTGGTACGCCTTATTGTAAGAGAGTTCAAAACGCAAAGCCTATTCAATTTATTCCTATCGCTGGTTCAAATGAATGGGAAATTTCACCTTTTGAGGGTTTTTAAATGTCCAAGCCGGCAGTTATTGTAGATCTCGATGGCACCTTAGCACAGTTTGATCCTATTGTTGTGCATGACTGGGTATTAACCGAAAATAAGCACTGGGATAAATTTTTTGAGTATATGGAAAATGCGCCCATAATTTCGGATATTTTCCGGTTGGTGTGCATTTTGAAAGAGAGTGGACAACAGATACTGATTTGTAGTGGTAGGCCGGAGACACATCGCGCCGAATCTCTTGATTGGCTCATTGCAAACAATGTACCCCATGACGCAATCTATTTGCGACCAGACAACTCCGATCACCTGCTGGATGAAGACGTTAAGCGAGCACTGTTTGAGAAAATTCAGTCTGATGGCTTTGCTCCATGGCTGGTGTTGGATGATCGTTCGTCCGTGGTTGCCGAGTGGAGAAAATTAGGCATGACATGCCTGCAGTGTGCTCCGGGGGATTTCTAAGCCAGAACATCTAAACCCGAATATCTAAGCCATTGTTGAGAGCCATCCCACGGATGGCTCATCTATGACCTTTCAATCCTTTTGATTTGGCCGGAATATTGAAACGACCTTGGTCTTGTCGATTGCACTCTGGACGCTGATACCAGAGTTGTAGTCTTCATCCTTTCGTTCATTTACGGTGTTCGCAATGCCTTTGATGTCCTCAAAATTGGCTTGCAAGACTTTCAACCGCTCGAGCATTAAATCGGACATCGCTTTACAGACTTCTGCGGGAGAGTGCGCAGTACGGCGCTTGGCATCTAACACAAAAGCCATGCCTTGCAACCGGTGCAAGGATTCCGGTGGAGCGCTGGCCAGCAGTTGTTCCGTGTATTCTTTACGCATGGTTTCCAGCGCTTCAGGCTCTTCCCTGGCCATACGCATCAACTCGTTAAAATCCGGTATTTCGATCGGTTGCATGCTGAAACTCCTGCATCACAGGGTGAAATAGGCGGTTTTTTGATTCAGTTGATCAGCCACCTGCCGCACTTCCGTCTCCGTAACGCTGATCTCCTCAAACCCTTCACCCACTTCACGCGCGACATCGCGAATGACCGACAAATTCCGATCAATCTCGGCCGCTACTTGGCTTTGCTGTTCGGCAGCACTGGCAATTTGGGTGTTCATGTTATTGATCACCGATACAGACTCACGAATATGCTCCAAATTCGTCCGAGCTTCACTGCTCATCGCTACCGATTCATGGGCTTGGTCCAGACTTTTACCCATGACGTCCACCGCACCGGCCACGTTCGCGCGCAGTTTTTCAATCATCTGTTGGATTTGCTGTGTGGAGTCATGCGTCCTACCGGCCAGATTACGAACTTCATCAGCCACCACAGCGAAACCACGGCCTTGCTCGCCAGCCCGTGCAGCTTCTATGGCCGCATTCAAGGCGAGTAAATTGGTTTGCTCGGCAATACCGCTGATCACGTTCAGTATGCCGCCAATTTCTTCACTGTCATTCGCCACGCTGCTGACCGACTCAGATACTTCATTCAAGCGACTGGCCAGCGTTTCAATGGATTCTATGACGCGTTGCACCACAGCAGCGCCAGAATTAACCGCGGTTTCTGCATCCTGACTGGCACCGGCTGCACCCACCGCACTGTTGGCAACTTCTGCCACCGTAGCCGTCATTTCCGACATCGCGGTTGCCACCTGAACCGTTTCGTCCTGTTGGCGTTCTACCTGCGGCCGCGCTGACTCGGCACGCGCATTGAGCTGGGCACCCAAGACAGCCAAACGACTGGCGTTGGCTTGCACATCTTCGACCACGGGATGCAGGGTGTCGCGCAGTTTTTTCATGGCTTCCATAATGGAGCCTTGCGGGGCATTGTTGGGAACTGCAACCGAAAGTTCACCACGGGCAATGCGCTGGGTAATGTCCATAACGACGGATGGTTCGCCACCAATTTGCGACACCAGCCAACGAAATATCCAGAAGCCCACTGCGGCACTGATGAATAACAGTATAGCGACCATTAAGATCGAAGTCGTTCGTATTACCCCATATTCGGCTGTAGCCGATTGATATTGTTGCCCGGCAATCGTGAGTTGCAGCTCAACCAATTCAGTGATCTTGCTGCTGATCGGGTCAATGGTGTCATAGAGCGGGCCATCCAACGACTCTAGTTGCCCGGCCACGTTGCCTTGCAACCGATCCAACACGGCTAGCGCGCGTTCAATATCGACATCGGCATTTTGAAACAGTAGCTGGGCCTCATTTACCAACGCTTGCTCATCAGCGGTATGGTCTATTTGATTATAGTTCGTCCATTCTTGATCGATACGACTGGCCGCCGCACGAATATCCGCCGCCGCCTGCTCAGCGGTCACCAAACCTGCATTGGCCTTATTCACAGCATCAACGACCAGCACGGCGTAATCGTCGGCAATGGTTTTCAGTTGCTGCAACGGAATGACTCGATCCGCGTAGATGGCCTCAACATTGTGATAGATCTTACCGGCTTCATAAATTGAGAAGGTGGAATAAGCCAAGAACGCCAGTACCGGGACGGACAAAGCGATAAGCAACCGATGACGGAGCGAAAGCGTTGATTTTGATTTCATTTTGTAACCCTCGTTTAACACCGTTAATCGTAGGTTTCAAGACGGTATGATGCAATACAGTCGGGGCATGCATTGCTGCAAGTGTGATACATTTCCGATACATTCTTACTGAACGTTCAGAAAAGCATAACGATCACTAACGCGGGCTGCTATAACGGTTCTGTAGACACGCCTTATTCAGAATTACCTTGGATGACTATGACGCAACCTTTGTGGACTTCCACCGAAACTCAACGTCTGGCCGCCCTATGCCAAACCGGCCTGTTGGATACGCCGCCTGAGGAGCGCTTTGATCGCCTCACGCGCATGGCGGCGCAACATTTTGGTGTGCCCGTGAGTTTGATCAGTTTGGTAGATGCCGAACGGCAATGGTTTAAGTCCCATTTTGGTTTGGAAATATGCGAGACCCATCGCGACCATTCCTTCTGTTCACATGCCATTCAAACCGCCGAAGGCATGCAGGTTAGAGATGCGACAGAGGATGTTCGCTTCAATACCAACCCTTTGGTTACCGGCACGCCACACATTCGTTTCTACGCCGGTGTGCCTTTGTTTTATTGGCATGGTGAGCGCTTAGGTACCTTATGTCTAATTGATCACGAACCGCGTCAACTCAGCACGAATGAGTGGCAGTTTTTGGTTGATCTGGCTGCCATTGCCTCGCGCGAAATACAAGCCACACGCTACGCGGCGCTCGGTGACGAACTCACCTTGCAAACAGAACGGATGCGCACGGTGTTTAACAACATGCGTGACAGCGTGGTACTCGCTAGTGCTCAAGGCGTTGTACTCGATATCAACCACGAAACCGAAGTACTTTTTGGCTACACGCGCAGCGAATTAATTGGGGCATCCATTAACCGATTGATGCCTCCGTCGATCGCCGCCGAGCACCATCACTACCTGACGCGGGAATTCACCGGGCCGTCCAATGCCATGGCCGAAATTCCGGAGTTAACCGGAGTACGTAGCGATGGCAAAAAGTTCCCGCTGACGATTGCTTTGTCGAGCGTGCACGTCGGCGCGGAGCGCCAGTTTGTGGCGGTGATTCGTGACCTAACCGAAGAAAAAGCCGCCGCCGCCGCCATGGAGCGACTGGCATTTTACGACCCACTCACCGAAGTACCCAATCGTCGCTTGTTCCTAGAGCGCCTGAGTCAAGTAGCCAACGACTCCGCTCGTACGGGCTATTTCGGCGCCCTTATTTTGTTGGACCTCGATGACTTCAAAGTCATTAACGACAGTCGCGGTCACAGTTTTGGCGATGCCTTGCTGCACAGCCTCACCCAACTGCTTAGCCAGGCCTTGCCAGAGGGCGGACTGTTGGCACGGATCGGCGGCGACGAATTCGTTCTGGTGTTGCAACACCTGGATGACGATCGGACCACCGCGCATCAAGCCACCGAGAAATTGGTGGACAACTTACTCAAGCTTACCCGACAACCGTTAACTGTGCAGGGCGACCCCGTCACCATATCCCTCAGCTTTGGTATCACCCTATTTAACGGCCTAGACTTGAATGCCGACGACTTACTGGCCGAAGCAGACATTGCTTTGTATCAATCGAAACGCGACGGCAAAGCGCGCGCCTGCTTCTACACACCAGCCATGCAAGCCATAATGCTGGCTGAGCAAACCTTACTCGATGAACTGAAACACAGCGCCACACAGCCCCAGGACTGGCCGGTACTGCTTCAACCTCAAGTGAATACGGATGGCCAATGCGTCGGTGCTGAAGTGCTGCTGCGCTGGCAACACCCGACGCGAGGCTTATTAACACCAGACCAGTTCCTGGACCAGGCCGAACAGGCCGGATTGCTGATTCCGGTTGGCTATTTTGTACTGCGCTATGCCTGTAACTGGTTAGCGCATTGGCAGAAGAATAACCCGGACCGGACGTTCACATTGTCCGTTAACATCAGTCCAACGCAATTTCGTGACCCGATTTTGCTGCCCGAGCTGGCACGCATTATCACGGAATCGGGTGTTTCACCCACCGGGTTACAATTTGAAATCACCGAATCGGTATTGATTCATCAGTTGGATGACGTGGTGGCCACCATGATGGCGGTCAAGAAATGGGGTATTCGCTGGGCCTTGGATGATTTTGGCACCGGCTATTCATCGTTATCGTATTTACGACGACTCCCCTTAGCTGAATTGAAAATCGACCGCAGTTTCATTCGGTTTTTGGCGTCGTCCAAGCACGATCAGGCCATCGTCCATGCCATTGCGCAACTGGGCAACACTCTTGGGTTTCAAGTCTTGGCGGAAGGCATTGAAACACAAGCTCAATGGCAACGCTTAAAAGAATTCGGCTGCCAGCGCTTGCAGGGCTACTATTTTTCGCGCCCGTTAACGCCAGAAAGTTTCGCAGGATGGCTGGCAGATCAATCGTAACTGGCGACATAGCCTGCCCCGTACAGGCTACGGATATGCAGATCGACATCCGGCAATTCAGCCAGCTTGTGACGCAATCGACTGACCAACAAATCCAAGGCTCGTCCGTCAGCGTTCTGTTCGGCATTTGGCCAAACCGCCTGCACCAGCTCGTCTCGACTGACGACTTGCCCTTCATCCGCCAACAACCGCTCTAACAGATTAAATTGGTTGGCCGACAAACGACAACTCGGCCCTTGAATGGCTACGGCTTCTAGGGTGTCTGGCCGCAGCATCAACCGGCCTTGCTGGGCTGGTCCTGACCTTTGTTTATGCTGGCGCCGTAACACCGCCCGCACCCGGGCGAGCAGAACCGACTTATTGACCGGCTTGGTCACATAGTCATCGGCACCCAAGTGCAATGCATGGGCTAGGTCGTCTTCGCCGGACACCGCTGTCACAAAAATACTGGGCGGTGCATGTTCTTGCTTCACGAGTTCACGAATCAAATCCACCCCACTCATACCAGGCAGCATCCAGTCCACCAGCACGAGTGACCAATGACTTAACGACTTCGGCTGGTCGAGAAACGCCTCCGCAGATTCGAAGTGCGAGCAGGCATAGCCATAGGGGCTAAGCAGCGCAACAAGCAATTTACCCATGGCGGGGTCGTCTTCGATGATGGCCACACGTTCCGTCATAGTATTCTCGTTGTCCGTCGTGATGTTCACCACTGTAACGCGTTTGGCATGGCATTCAAACCTTGCCAAGGCGTGGCACGTTTTAACTCAGATCGCGTCCCATATTGTTTGTATCTCGGCCGCCAGTGTCATGGGGTTGAAGGGCTTGATGATGACGCCCTGCACGCCCATCGCCATCAACTGCCGCACTTCATCAGCACCGGCTTTGGCGGTCATAAACACCACAGGAATGCGTTCGGTCGTCGGTGCTTCACGCAATGCGGCGAGGGTCTGTGGTCCGTCCATACCGGGCATCATGACATCCAACAAAATCAAATCCGGCTTGAATTCGCTGACGTCGCGCAGCGCCTGTTCGCCACTGTCACACACCTGGACCTGAAAGCCCCCCACGCGCTCGAGTGTCAACTGTACCAAGCGCTGGATACTGGGATCGTCTTCAACATACATGATGCGATTTAACGGGTTCTGGGACATCATTTATTCTCCAGAAGTTACGGGAAAGACCAACCTGAACGCCGCCCCGTCGCCTTTAGGTTTCACATAATTCAGCGTGCCTGACATACCATGCACCAATTCCAGTGCAATGGCCAAGCCTAGGCCCGTACCCCCTATTTTGCGCCGGTCGGATGCATCCGCTTGCGCGAAACGTTCAAACAGACGCGGCACAAAATCCGCGGGCACCCCCATTCCATGATCACGTACACACAGGCAAATTTCATGGGTGTTTTCAACCATCGCGGTCAATTCCACCGTCGCCCCGGAAGGTGAAAATTTAATCGCGTTCGACAATAAATTATCCATAATTTGCAAGAATCGACCGGCATCCAGATTCACCTTAACCGGCGGAATTTCGCTGCTGACACGCAGACTCACGCGATGCTGTTCAGCGAATGATTGGTTATTGCGCAACGCCTGTTCCAATAAAGGTTCAACCCACTGCGGTGTCAGGTTGAAGGTGACTCGACCCGAGGTCAACCGTTCGATGTCCAGTAAATCATTGATCAAATTCAGTAAGCGGGCACTGTTTTGTTCGGCGATGGTGAGAAGTTCGGCAATGTCGGGCTGGGATACGGCACCGAAGACACCTTCATTAATCAGTTTTAATGAACCGCTGATTGCGGTAATGGGCGTACGCAATTCATGACTGACCGTAGACAAAAACTCGCTTTTCATTTGTTCTATGCGCTTACGCTCGGTGATGTCTTGAAATAAGCCATACGTGCGAACACAGCGGCCACCCTCCATGTCAGCAAAACTAATGGTACGCACCCAGCGCTCCTGCCCGCGATAGGTAATGATCGGCAGCTCCAAATCATAGGACGCACCGGTTTCCAGCAATCGCGTGTAGTGTTCGATGATCGTATCGCGCGGTGCACCGGGCGGGAAAAATTGGATGCCTTTCTCGGTCACCGGCACATAGTCTTCCGGTATTTCATGAATGGCGCGCGTCACCGGGCTCCAATATACCTGATTTTTGCGCACATCAATTTCCCATGTACCCATGCGCACCGCTTTACTGCTTCGTTCGAGCAGTTCGTTGGCGCGCGCCAAGGCAAAGGCGTTTTCTTTCTGTGCGGTGATATCCAGCAGCGACCCCATTAACGCGACGGTTTGGCCGTTTTCTTGCAGGGCCACACCTTTAGCTTCCGCCCACCGTATTGAGCCATCGGGATGAATATGGCGCAGCACAGCGCAGTAGGGTTCGCCACGCTCAATGGCTCGACGCATCAAACGGCGGAGTTCATTACCATCATCTGGATGCAAGGTATTGAGATACGTTTCTACACTGGGTGGCGTTGCACTGGCGTTCAAGCCCGCCATGGTGTATATGTGCTCCGACCAATGGGTAATTTGATCCGCTACAACATCGTATTCCCATGTACCCAACCCCGCGAGGGACAGCAAGGCATTGTGCCGCTGCTGACTGCGCATTAACGCCTTGAGCGCGGCGGAATAATTCGTTGGCTGAGCGTCGTTCATAGGGCTGACTCTCCTCCGGACACGGTCGATCCGGTAACCAAGGGCAGATCAACGTGAAAAGTAGCGCCCTCGCCGGGTACCGAGTCATACCCGATCGTACCGTGCATCAACTCCGCTAATTGTTTACAGATGGACAAGCCCAGGCCCGTGCCACCTCGACGCCGGGTATCGGAACCATCGGCTTGCGAGAACGGTTTAAACAAATGTCGGGCGAAATCCGCCGCGATACCGGGTCCGTGGTCGCGCACCCAGATACGCGCCCGGTCATCCACCGCCGCAACACCCAGGGTCACGGCGGTGCCTTCCTTGGTGAACTTCGCAGCGTTAGACAGCAAGTTGTTCAGTATCTGCATAAGTCGATATTCGTCAGCCATGACCACCAGACCAGTTGTCGGGTTTGCCAGATGCAGGGTCACTGCAAAGGTATCCGCATACAGCTGATTCTCGCGCACAGCTTTGGCCAACAAAGCATCCAGCGACACAGGTTTAAGCTGCAGGCGCATTTTTCCCGCTACCAGCTTGTCCATGTCCAATAAATCATTGATCAGTATGGTGAGTTGCTGTGCGCTCTCATGCGCCATGGCCACCATATCCAATGCCTCGGCCGGTACATCACCTAGCACACCACCCCGGACCAACCCCAACGCACCGGAAATAGAGGTCAGTGGCGTCCGCAACTCATGACTCACCGAAGATACGAATTCTTTTTTTAGACGCTCAATACGCTGACTTTCGCTGATGTCTTCGATAATAGACCACATCAATTTGCGCCCTTGACGGTCATCAATCAATACACCACTCAAGCGCACGGGGTAGCATTCCCCGGATTTATGTCGATATTCTTTTTCGACCGGGCCGTAACGCCCGTGGGTAAGCAACGCCGTGTTTATGTCGTCATCCACCTGACGATGAACCTGCGGCGTTATGTCGGCATTGGTGAGACGCAAAAATTCCCCGCGCTGATAGCCACTCGAATCGATCAATGCTTGATTCACGTCAAGAAAAGCACCACTTTCGAAGTCGTTCAACGCAATGCCCACGGGCGATAATTCAAACAGTGAGCGTAATCGTGCTTCGCTTTCCTGCAGTTCCAGCTCCGCTTGCTTCAGATCGGTGATGTCGGCATGCGTGCCGAACATCATCAACGGCTTACCATCATCCGTCCAGGTCATCACCCGACCGCGATCATGCACCCACACCCAATGCCCGTCTTTATGCTTCATACGACAGCGAATGTCGTAGAACGGGCGTTCGCCGCGGAAGTGCTCCTCGAGCTGCAACCCCGAAGCGGCCAAGTCTTTCGGGTGCGCCAAGCGCATCCAGGTATCGATGCTGACCGGCGCGAGTTCTTCCAAGGTGTAGCCCACAATATCAGCCCAGCGTTCATTGAACCGGGTTTCACCGGTTTGGACGTTCCATTCCCAAGTACCAATGTTGGTGCCGTCGAGAATGGCTTGCAATCGTTCTTCGTTCGCATTGAAGCGCGCTTGCACCAACCGCCGGGTTAGACTGCTGTGCAAAAGGAGATAGACCACCAAGGACATGGCTAACGCTAGGGCCCAACCCAAATACCGATATCGATTGTCCAACCAGCCCGACTGTACCGGGGCTGAAACGCTGAGTGTCCAAGCAACACCTTCTATTTCCAGCGGTACGTCTGCGACCACGGTAGACATGGACAGGGTAGAGCGCCAAAACGCCTCAGCCGTTGCATCCGAAGATCGGGGAATGAGCTTCATACTGAGCTGACTGTTGACGCTGTACTGTTCCAGCACGCCAAACAGTCGATCGGCATCGATGACGGTACTGACCAAACCCCAATAATTGTTTTCGATGTACACCGGGATGCGATAGACCAACCCTTGCCCGCCTTGTACCAGCGGAATCGGCCCCTGCAATAAGGGTTCTCGTGCGGCCATCAAGGCTTGCACTACAGGCCACTGACTGGGTATCTCCTGGTAGGAAAGCCCTAAAACCGCGCGATTGTCAGGCAATGGATACACCAAACTGATCCGATTGTCGGGGGCAATCGCAATGTTCCGCAAATAGCGTGATTCGGTAAATAAGGTGCTGAGCCAACCTTCCAGCTCTCGCTCGTCGACTTGCCCATTGCGGTTTATGATGTAAGAACTCAAGCCGACGGCGATGTAGATGGCCGGATAGAGTTCGCGCTCTAATACGGCGCGAACATCGCTCGCCCGTGTCACCAGTTCGCTGCGATGAATATTCAAGGCAACGGCGCGTTGGGCGCGGTAGATGACTTCCGAGATGACCAACAAGCCGGTTAACACAAGCACCGGAAGGAGAATAATGGAACGACGGGTGATCAGCATGAGCGTGCTTTGCATTGTTATATGAGTGAACTCTATATCATATTATGGAAGCGTACCACGCTGTCGTGCTTCGGATGTATATCACCCGCCATGGTCAATGCCTTAAATCTGAATATGCTCCACACTCTGGCTTAATGCGGTGGCTGAACGGTTCAATTCAGCGATGGCTTTGTCCTGCTCGCCAACCCGCACCACCACGGTATCGGCCGACTGCGCGATATCGATCACCAACGCATTTACCCCTTGAGCCACCACGCGTTGCTCGGCTGCGCCCTCTGCAATCTGTGTCGCGGCCTCTAGCACCCCGGCCAGTTGTTCGTTCATGCCCTGCAAAGACGACGATGTGCTATTGGCTTCTTCCACCACCGCATTCGCTTGCTGCCCATTTTCCTTCATGTTCGCAACCACCGTTTGTGTACGTTGTTGCAAACGCTGCACGATGCCTTCGATCTGCACCGTGGTATTCCCGGTGCGTAGCGACAACTGCCGTACCTCGTCGGCCACCACGGCAAAACCGCGCCCGTGATCGCCCGCCCGTGCCGCTTCAATGGCGGCATTCAGCGCGAGCAAGTTGGTTTGTTCGGAAATCGCCTGTATCTGGCTGACCGCGGTCGCTATCTCATCGGCCTCTTGCGCCAAGGCACCGACCGAGCTGCCGGACTCACTGAGGTTTTTTTGCAGTTCATGAATCGCGTTCAACGCACGCGCCATACTGTCGCGGTTTGTCTGCGCGGCGTCGGTTGTATGTTCAACATTGCCGCGCGAAACCTGCGCTTGTTGCGCCATGGTTTCGTTAACCTGCGCCATTTCCTCTACCGACGTGGCAGCCGACTGAGTCAGGGCTTGTTGATGCTGCAACACGGCACGGGTTTCCTGTCCGGCTTGCAACAGATGATGCATCGACCTTTGCATGGCATCGCTGCTGGCCCGAATGCGCTCCACCGTGGTACGAAAGCTGGTGCTCAGCGCAGACAAGCCTTGTGCTAATTGGCCGAATTCGTCGCGGCGGGTTTGACTCTGATCTATGGCCCGAAAGTCGCCGGCCTGCAATTGGTTCAGGCGGTGCAATAAGGCTTTTAGAGGGCGCTGAATGGAGGATGCGACGCTGATACTGACCACCACGGCGATGAGCAAACCGAACAATGCTAGGGCCACAACCACCCACTGAGTCTGCGTTTGCCGTTGCACGGCGGCGGTACGTGCGGTGGTGGCTAATGCGTCCAGCACATCGATGGCGTCTTCATATTCGTACAGCGCGGCATCAACCGCACTCTCCATGCGAGCCAACTGCTCCCGGCGCACCGCGGTTTCTTCGAGTTGCGCACGTTGCAGCGCATAAACGCCCGTTTCGTCGGCCAGCACGCGCTGCACGGCCTGGATAAAATAGTCTATTCGATCTGCAAAGGACGGTACGTCGCTGGCCAATTGCGTGAGTCCCAAGATCAGTTGTTCGCCCTGCCCTTGCTGACGCGGCTGCACAATGCCCAAATCGCCCAAGGTGTGTAACTGGGTGACGGTGTTGAGTGTTGCGCCAAATTCGATGCCGATGATGCGTAGATAATCGGCTTGGCTAGCGCTGTCAGACCGGCCCAATAATTCAGCCTCATAACGTGCATCACCCATGTCGGCGGAGAAAAACTCCCATTCGTCATTAAAGTCTTGCAAGGCTTGGGTGATGGCGGCATCGCGCGCCAAATGATTGCGCCACAACGGCAGCACGGCTTGCGCCGCCAGACGTGCTTGTTCAACCTGCGCGGTGGTTTGCGTGTAGCGCTCGGTGTCGATCAAATCGGTCAAGCGGGTTACAGTGAGCTGTTGTTGCTCAGCGTCCCAGCGGGCGGCGGCCTGTGTCATTCTATCCGCCAAACGCGTCAGGGTATCTTCATCCCGGCTGGCGAGGAACTGCGTAGCGAAACGGTTGAGCTGCAATACCTGACTGGACTGCTGGGTGAGCGAATCGCTCACCGGGGTAATGCGCTCGGTCAAGAAGGTAAACGCGGCCTTGCCTTCCGTATTGCTTTGCCAACCATAGTACGCGTTGACCAAGCCCATGACGGCCATGATGGCAAAACCGACGACCACACGCTGAACGACAGACAATGCCATGGCGTACGCCTCCTAATAATGGGTGCAAATAACGGGGAAATTAAGCAATAGGAAGCCCGAGCGGGCTTCTTAACGGCGGGCTGTATGCGCCCGCCTGTTGTCAATCGAAAGAACGAAGATCAATCGCGGTAAATACGCGCCCGTGTTCTTTCCAAACGGGTCAGAATGGCATCCAAACGATCCGGGTTGACCATGAACTCTTGGAAGCCCTGCATACCCACAGAGGCCATTTCAGGCAGGGTGTCGCGGTCGTAGAACTGCGCAGTACCGTCAGCCGCAGCCAACATGCGTGCGCCGTCTTGTAGGAAGGCATCACCAGCCACCTCAGCCTTACTGTTCGGTGCTAACTGGTTCAGGCGGCCATTCAACAAGGCTTGGTTATCGGCGCGTGCGACGAACTCCAAGAACAAGCGAGCTTCTTCTTTGTTCTTCGCACCCGTTGGCATGTGGATGGTGTCTAATGGTGCATCTTCATACATGCCAATTTCAGGGTTGATCTGCGGGAATGGGAAGAAACCGAATTCCACACCGTCCGGGAAGTTAGGCGTTAAGAAGTTACCCATCAGGTACATGGCTGCTTCGCCATTGAACAAGAAAGGTTGCGCTTCCTGCCAAGTGTAGGCTGCATGGTTTTCAATGAAGTAGCCGTTGTTGACCAGCTCACCCCAGTAGTTAAACACTTCACGCACGCCCGCGTCATCGTAAGGGATTTTGCCTTCCATCAGGTCGATGTGGTAATCCAGACCGTTAACACGCAAGTTCAGATAGTCGAACCAACCGGCTGCCGTCCACAAGAAACGTGTGCCGATGGTGATGGGTGTTACGCCATTTTCTTTCAACGTCGCATTCACTGCCATGAACTCGTCCCAGGTAGAGGGCTCGCTCAAACCGTAGCGATCAAATACGTCTTTGTTGTAGTAGATGCCCCACTGGTAGTAGGAGAAAGGCACGCCATACTGTTTGCCATCTACCGACATGGCAGGCACAACCGACGCGAAGTCTTCCAGCATGTTATTTTCTTGCCAAATGTCTGATACATCAGCAAACAAACCACGGTCTACGAAGAACTTCATACGCTCACCGGCATACCAGAACGCGATGTCTGGAGGCGAACTGGCCAACCAGCCACGAATGGCGGTTTTGTAGCCTTCTTTTTCGAAGTCGTTCCATTGTACGTCGATGTCCGGGTTTTCCGCTTTGAAGCGCTCTAACAGCTCCGCGAAAGCGGCTTTCGGTGCGGGATCAACCTGGTCCGAGTTTACGATCAGAGTGCGGGCCATGGCGCCGGTTGCAAGCAACGCGGACATAGCACCCGCGAGGGCGATTGTCTTTATTGTTTTTTTCATGTCACTGCCTTTCGTTCGTGTTGTTATAAAAGTGTTGTGTTGCGTTTACATATTTTGCGGACTGACGTCCGATTTCAGTCTCCGGAGAGCGCGGTTCACGCCTCCGAATCCATTTGCCAGACCGCCAAATCGGCCGGCAAAATCTCTTCACTGCCCAGCAAGCATTGCCCTTGTGGCGCAAACTGCACCTTGTCTTGCCCATAATTAAAGGCAAATAACCAGTTGCCCAAACGGCGCAGGCGTAACCCTTTGTGCAGCACGGTGGTGTCTATATCCGCTTGGCCTAGAAATCCTTGCAACAGGTTACGCAGCGTGTCGCCGTCCACACAGGCGGCGAGATACTGGGCATTCCCATGGCGGAACAACGCACCGTCACCATTGTCAAAGTGCAGCAGCGGCGTCAGTTCCGTCACCACGCGTTCGCGCCAGCGCACGACAGAGCCGGCGGCATCGCCTTCCAGCAGGACAGGTTCGACCACGCCATCGGGCAAGGACTCTACTTGGATGACCTGCAAGGGTAAGAGTGCTTGTAGTGGGCCGGGGGCCAAATTCTCGGGCGTACACAGACTGACCGTTTTCGAACCTGAACGCGGGCCAATGAATACCGGCGTTTGTTCCTGTGTTAACTCACCGGCCAGTGCTTCGGGCACATGCGCTTGCGCCACCATCACCACGGCACGGTAGCCTTTGATGCTGTCTTGCGGCGCTATAATGTCCACAGAAACACCCAGCTCTCGCAGGGCGGTGTAGTATTCCAGAACGGTGTCGAAATAGAGGAAATTACGCCCCTGTGGCTGGGCTTCGAACACCCATTGGGCGTGATAGTCGAACACCAGCGCCACATCAGCTTGTTGTGTTCGCGGTAAGCCATTCGCCTGCAGGCGAGCAATTTCATCGGCCACCTGACGCACTTCAGTTTGTACGGGCGCAGGCGTTGCGTTCGGTAAATCCAATCCGGCATGCATTTGTTCTTGCGCGAACGGCGCTTGCCGCCACCGGAAGTAGTTCATTGCCTCGGCACCGTGGGCGAAGCCTTCCCATGTCCACAAACGCACCATGCCCGGCTTGGGCGCCGGGTTATGGCCAGCCCAATTCACCGGGCCGGGTTGTTGTTCTTGCACCCACATGCGGCCTTTACCCACGCGGCGATACAGGTCGTGGTGAAAGCCGGCAAAATCCGGGTGCCCGGTACGCAGGTAATAGCGTTTGACTTCCGGGCTGTAGCGGCTTTGGTCAAGAAAACCCAGCGGATAACTGTCCCAAGTGGCGATATCAAGATCGTCACCTACCGGGTAGTGATCAAACTCGGTGAAACACCCCATGTAGTTGTGATGAATGTCGCGGCCGGGCGACAGGCGGCGCAAAATATCCAAGTGAATCCGGTTATATTCCACCACCATGTCGGAGCTGAACCGACGAAAATCCAAACGATGGCTCGGGTTGGTTTCCGTAACGGCCTGCATTGGCGGGTCGATCTCGGCAAAACTGCGGTATTCCATGCTCCAGAACACGTTACCCCAAGCTTCATTTAACGCCTTCACTGTACCGTAACGCTTTTCCAACCAGCCTTGAAAACGTTTTCTTGCGCAGGCAGAAAACGACAGAATGGTGTTGTGACAGCCGAATTCATTATCGGTTTGCCATACCGCTACCGCCGGGTGCTGACCGTAACGCTCGGCCATGGCGGTGACAATGCGACGGGTTTCTTCACGATAAACCGTAGAGGAGAAACAATAGTGTCGGCGTGAACCGAAACGACGGGGTTGGTTGTTTTCGTCAACCGCAAGAATATCGGGATGGCGATCAATCAACCACTTTGGCGGCGTGGCGGTTGGCGTACCCATCACCACACGCAAACCCTGTGCATGCAACACATCCAGAGCACGATCCAGCCACTCCCAGGTGAACACACCGGGTTCTGGCTCGATACGGCTCCAGGCAAACTCACCCACCCGCACATAGGTTAAGCCGAGCTCGGCCATACGGCGGGCATCGTCTTCCCATTGGGCTTCAGGCCAGTGTTCGGGGTAGTAACATGTACCGAGTTGCATGATTCTTATTGTTCCTCTATCGCAATCAACTCAAACATGAAAGCGCTTGCGGGGTCGATCACTGGCATTGCCAGCCCATGGGTCGCAAGCTGCTGTCCAGTCAATACTGTAGACCCTTCGAACCAGCTTGGCAACGTTTTCATAAGATGATTTGTAACACTCGGTAAACGTACCGGCCGAACACTATAACGCTGCTGCGCCAACAGTCCGGAAATGCGCACGGGTGCTGATACGGCACGGGCTGGCATGGCTTGTTGTGCCACGACAATATGCGCCCTTTGCTGGTCACTATGAATGACGCCATTGACCTTTACCGCCGGATCCGGGTAATCCCATACGCGACTGCAGCCTGCATGAAAGTCAGCACGACGGGATTTATGGAGCGCAATCAATTCAGCGATGTGCTGGCGCTCTTGTTCACTCAGCAGCCGCACATCCGCTTCCACGCCGAAATGCCCAAACATGGCGGTTAAGGCTCGGTACATCAAGCTGGTGTCGCGACCGGTGGTGTGACTATGAGCGGGGCCAATGTGCGCCCCCATAACTTCGGGTGGCAAGAACAGCCCAAAGCCCCATTGAATCATTTGGCGCTCGATCGGGTCGTTGCAGTCGCTGGTCCAAAACCGGTGCGTATGCTCTAGAATGGCAAAATCAATACGTGCTCCGCCACTGGCGCAGCTTTCAATTTCCACCCACTGATGGGCCGCCCGCACGCGCGCCAATAACGCATACAATGCACGTACCTGGCGCTCATACGCGGGTTGCCCTTGGGCATCCCCAGCGTGCATCAGGTCACGATTCATGTCCCATTTGACATAGCGCACGGGTAAGGCGCTGAGCACGGCGTCTAAGTGCTCGAACAAATAGTTTTGTACCTCACTCCGGGTAAGATCGAGCACCATTTGATAGCGCCCCAATGGTTGCACGCGCTCCGGCAGTTGCAACACCCATTCGGGGTGCATTCTATAAAGGTCGCTGTCCGGGTTAACCATTTCGGGTTCAAACCAAATCCCAAACTCCATACCCAAACCGGTGACGTGCTGCGCCAGTGGCAACAGACCTTGCGGGTACATGTCGGCGTCTATGGTCCAATCACCGAGACCGGCCTTGTCATCGCGCCGCCCCCGAAACCAGCCGTCATCCAAAATAAACCGTTCGACACCAATCGCTTGTGCCGCATCAGCAAGGGATTTCAGGTCGTCGGTATTGTGTTGAAAGTACACCGCTTCCCAGGTGTTCAAATGCACCGGACGAGGCTTTTCCGGCTGCGGAAACCGCAGAATATGTTCACGCACATGGCCGTGAAAGGCAGCGCGGATGCCATTCAAGCCTTCGTTAGAATAGGCAGCGTACAATCTTGCTCCGCTGTGTGAGGCACCGGGTGCGAGCACCACTTCACGCGGTTGCAAACCAATACCGGCCTGATAACGCGTGGGCTGAAAAGTATCCACCACCAGATGTTGTTGATGGTTACCACTCCACGCCACATGCAGCGCCAGCACATCGCCACGCTCTTCACTGAACGCCGGAGTGCCTAGCACCAAGCCGGGGAAATGGTCGTGCGAGGCACGGCCTTTACGGTTTTCCCAACTGTAGGTGTTCACTTGCAAGGCTTGCCGTTGCGGGGTGAATTCCTGACACCAGCGCCCGGTAAAGTGCAGCATTTCTTGCAGATGAGTAGGTACCGGCAAGGTGTTCTCCAACACCCGAACGTCCAGCGGCTCTGAGCCCGTATTAGTGAGCCGATGCTGTTGCGTCAGAAGGGGTCGTGTGGCGTCCAGCGTCAGTTCAGTCACGATCTCCAAAGCCGGTGCTGTGGCACGTTGCACAATTCGGCAGCTCAGTGCGCTGGTCTGTTCCACGCCCACGACCTGCAAATGCGGTAACCATTCGGTTGCTGTGGCTACTGCCAAGGCCGGGCGTGAAAACACCCCTTCACTCCCGGTCGGTATCAGGGCACATGGAATCGCATCATCCAAAAAGGCTTGTGGCACGGCCGCTGCAAGCGCTTGCACACTCTGCGCCAGTGCGCCTTCATCCAAGGCACCCAGCGCTGGGCCAAAGTATAGCCATGCCATAGTGCCTGCTTCATCTTCGTGCAACACGGCACTCAGTAGGCCATTGGTTAAGTGGATGGTGTTCATGTTCGAATCCTTGTTTTAGCCCTTGGTCGCGCCAAGCGTTAGGCCCGCAATAAAGTGCTTCTGCATCAGGAAAAACAACGCAACCGGCGGAATCGCAGCCACAATACTACCCGCTGAAATCAACTGCCATGAAGCCAACCACTGCCCTTTCAACGCACTGATACCCGCGGTTACCGGACGCACCTCATCGCTTTGCATCAGCACCAAGGCCCAAAAATAGTCGTTCCAAACGAAGGTAAAGACCAGCACCACCAAGGCCGCAATGGCCGGACGTACCAAGGGCAACACAATGGTAAAGAAGATGCGGAATTCACTCGCGCCTTCCAAGCGTGCGGATTCGATCAGTTCTTCAGGTACATCGACCATAAAATTCCGCATAAACAGCGTACAGAAACCGGTTTGAAAGGCGATATGGAAGATCACCAAACCCTGAATGCTGTCGTACATGCCCAGGTCCAAGGTCAAATCCCGCACCGGAATCATCAAAATCTGAAACGGCACGAAGTTCCCGCCAATAAACAACGCCAGCAACAGAATGTTGCCACGGAAATGGTATTTGGCTAGGGCATAGCCCGCCAACGTCGACAACGCCACGGCACCAAAGGACGCTGGCAAGGTAATGAGCAACGAATTGCGCATATAAGTAGCCATATTCGTGCGTCGGAATACTTCGGTATAGTTCTCGATCAACATGATTTCACTGGGCATGCCCCAGTAGTTGCCCATGTTGATGTCGCCAATGGATCGCATGGAGGTCAGAAAAACGGCCGCCAAGGGTAATAACCATAGGAGCAACGCTATCACCAAGGCCGTTTTGTACGTCACCTGCATCAGCGGTGACGACTGTCGAATGTCGGTTGGGTACATGGTTATTTCTCCGTCCGCAGCATGCGCCATAAAAAGAAGCTGATGTAAAACAGCATGATTAAGAACAACACGGTGGCGATGGCGGCACCGTAACCGACCCGATAATTACCGATGGACTGTTCATACATATAGAACGCCAACACATTCGAGCTGCCATAAGGGCCGCCGGAGGTCATGGTGGCAACCAGATCGAAGCTGCGCAGCGCGCCGATCACGGTGACCACCACGGCAATAAAGGTCGCCGGGCGCAATTGTGGCAGCACCACGTACCACAGCATTTTCCAGCCTTTGGCACCTTCCATCCGCGCAGCTTCCAGTTGGTCCGGGCTGAGGTTATTTAAACCGGTGAGATACAAGATCATGCAGTAGGCAACCTGCGGCCACAGGCCTGCCGCGATGATGCCGTACGTCACGTATTTGTCGTTGGCCAAAATCGCCAAAGGCTCTTGCCCGAAGGCCTTGAGTACCACATTCATCAAGCCAAAGCTGGGGTCGTAAAACCAGGCGAACACCAAGCCCACCACCACCTGCGAAATAACAAAGGGGAAGAAGAACAGCGACTTAACCAAGCGAATACCAAACACCTGCTGGTTCAAAAACAACGCAATTCCCAGCCCGAATACGGGTGCCAGCATAAACAGCACCAGCCAGATCACGTTGTTTTTCAGTGAAGTCCAAAAGCGGTCGTCGTACCACAGCTCGCGGTAGTTCTCAAAACCGATGAAATACTTCGGACTCAAGCCATCCCAGTCGTAAAAACTCAACCAGATGCTCTGCCCAATGGGGTAAATCACGTACACCGCGAACAGCAGTAACGCCGGTGCCAAAAAAAGCACGGGTACCCACAGTGATTGTTGTCGATGTGCTGACATGGTCAGTCCTCTTGTCGTTATTGTTATGAATGCGCAAGCGCTGCCGTGACCGTTAGGGGTGGCTGCACGAAAGCACCGTCACTCGGCAATGCGGGAATAATCGTCGGCGTACAGCCGGTCAGCGTTTGGTATTGCTGCTCCACCGCGCGCGCCAAGGTAGGCAGCACCGATTGGCGGCCCAAGGCCACCACACACCCCCCGAAACCACCGCCCGTCATCCGGACGCCGGCTTGTCCGTGCGCGGCGTCCTGCATGATGCTGACCAATTGATCAATCGCGGGTGTGGTGATGTCGAAATCGGTGCGCATAGAGGCATGCGATTCCCCCATCACCCGCTGAATCACCGCCAGCTCTCCTTGTTTCATGGCGTCCGCCGCGACCAGCGTGCGCGCATTTTCGGTTAGCACGTGGCGCGCCCGGCGAAAGGCTGTGGCGTCCAATTGCGCTTCCGCCGCCAGCAAGTCCGGCAACGCGACATCGCGCAAGCTGTACGCAGCAAAATGTTTGGCCACGGCTTCGCACTCTTGCCGCCGCTGATTGTAAGCACTTTCCACCAACCCCCGGCGCACGCCGCTGTGCACAATCAAAATGCCCCAGTCGTCCGGCATCCTGACCGGCGTGGTGTGCAAATTGGCACAGTCGATCAGCAGCGCGCTGTTCTTTTGTCCCAGTGCTGACACCAACTGATCCATGATGCCACAAGCGATACCCACGAATTCGTTCTCCGCCGCCTGGCCAACTCGGGCGGCGTCGGCGGGGTCGATCTGCTCGCCACTGAGTGCCAGCAAGGCCCGGATCAGCGCAATTTCAAAACTGGCTGAACTGCTCAAGCCTGCGCCAGATGGCACATTGCCGGTCACCAACAGTTCCCCGCCGGTCAAGTTGAAATTACGGCGCCGCAGTTGTTGCACAACACCGCGCACGTAGTCGGCCCACGGCGCAGCGGTATCGCGCACCGGCTCTGCGTCCAAATCAACCGTCACCCGTTGGGCGCTGAAATCCTGGGCGACCACCGTCAATTGGCGGCTTGCCACACCCGAACCAGTGCTCCCCGAGCAAGCAATCCAAGTCCCGTAATTTATGGCTGCAGGCAGCACAAAGCCTAGGTTGTAGTCGGTGTGTTCGCCAATCACATTCACCCGCCCCGGCGCTTGCACCAGAATTTCTGGCACATGACCAAAAGCAGCCTGAAAGTGCGCCTGCACATCTGCCTGAGTTAATGCGTTCATTTCGCTTGATCCTGTGTCTGGCGCAGCGTGAAGTGAGTTGTGGGTTGCATTCGCAACCGTTCCGCCGCTTGCTCTGGGGTAATGTCGCGTTGGGTTTCGGCCAACATTTCGTAACCCACCATGAATTTACGCACCGTGGCGCTACGCAATAAAGGTGGGAAGAAATGCGCATGCAGTTGCCAGTGTGAATTGTCTTGCCCGTTAAAGGGCGCGCCATGCCACCCCATGGAATAGGGAAACGAACAGTGAAACAGATTGTCGTACCGTGCAGTTAAGGCGCGCAGAATATCACCCAAGCTGCTTTGTTCGGCTTCGTGAATTTCGGTTAACCGGCTGCGCTTGGCCTTAGGGATGACCAAGGTTTCGAACGGCCAAGCCGCCCAATAAGGCACCACAACGAGCCAATGTTCATTTTGGTCAACAACCCGCTCGCCAAACGCCATTTCTTTCTGCGTGTAGTCCCACAACAGGGGCATGCCATGGTTGAGGAAATACTCGCGCTGCCGGGCATCTTCGGCCTGGGCCAACGTGGGCATACCATGCTGGGCCCATATCTGCCCGTGCGGATGGGGGTTAGAGCACCCCATGGCCTGCCCCTTGTTTTCAAACACCTGCACCCAAGTGTAGGTTTCACCCAGTTCGGCGGTTTGCTCGATCCACAAACGCACTACGGCTTGCATTTCGGCATCACTGAGTAGGGGCAAGGTTTTACTGTGATCGGGTGAAAAGCAGATCACGCGGCTGGTGCCGGATTCCGCCACCGTTTGAAACAAAGGATCAACACTTTCGGGCGCTTCCGGGGTGCTTTCCTGCAACGCCGGGAAGTCGTTGGTGAATACAAAGGTGTCCGCGTAGTCCGGGTTTTTTTGGCCACCGGAACGTGCATTACCCGGGCATAAATAGCAGGATGGATCGTGCTGTGGGCGCACTTCCCACGCATTGTCTTCTTGCATGCCCTGCCAGGGACGCTTGGTCCGATGCGGCGACACCAAAACCCAGTCACCGGTCAGTGCATTGCGCCGCCGATGTGCGTGTTCAGTGCGTTGAAATTCGGTAAAAGTCATGCGTTGTCTCACTTATCGAGCCTGCGCTTTGCGGTTGTGCCGTTTCGCAGCGCTCTGATTTATTGTTGTTGAGCGGAGTATGAAAAAACTTGAAAACGTTTTCAAGTTATTCCCGTAATTTTTTGTAATCTTAGTGCTCGGCCTGCTCGTTAAGGTAAGGTTAAAATCTGCGATAGGCCCAGATTCTCTGCAGGCTCTGTGGCATAAATCACAGACTTCATGCGCCCAAAGCTGACCTACTACAAAAGAAAAAGTGCATGGCTGAATGTCAAAAGCCTGTTAAGATAACGTTTGCATAATAATTCCAAGTACAAGGGGGAATGCGGTGGCCAACATTAAGGACGTCGCACGCGCCGCAGGCGTATCGGTTTCAACGGTGTCACGCGTGGTAAACGATTCCGCGTCGGTCGCGCCGGAAAAGCGGGCCGTTGTAGAAGCGGCGATGAAACGACTGAACTATCGGCCCAACAGTTTGGCCCGCGCGTTGGTCAGTCGGCAGTCTAATTGCATTGGTTTGATGGTGGGTGAACTCGATTCACCGTTTTTCTCGCAACTGATGCGCGGTGTGGATGATGTGGTGGTCGATGGTGGCCGCTATCTGATGATCACCTCCGGTTACCACGAAAAACAACGCGAAGAAAAAGCCTTAGACCTGTTGCAACAGCGCCAATGCGATGCGCTGATCGTCCATTCCAAAGCCTTGAGTGATGAACGTTTACAAGCCTTAGCCGCCAGTGGCACGCCTGTGGTGTTCATCAATCGACTGGTGCCGGGCTATGAAGACCGCAGCATTTATTTGGATAACCAGCAAGGGGCGTATCTCGCCACCCGTCATTTGCTCAGTAAAGGCCACCAGCGTATTGCGTTCATCGGCACCAGTTTGGTTGAAGTGTCTGATGGCGAGGAGCGCTTGCATGGATATCAACAAGCATTGGCAGAGTTTGACATTCCGTTCGATGGCGATTTGTGCGTGCGGGCGCAACCGACGGAAGATGGTGGCAGCGATGCCATGAGCCGATTACTGTCGACCCAACAACGGTTTTCGGCGGTGATGTGTTACAACGACCCGATGGCCGCTGGGGCCATGGGTTTTTTGCTGGATAGCGGTTTTGAAGTGCCACACGATGTGTCGGTGGTCGGGTTTGATGATGTGGTGATCACCCGTTATTTGCGCCCGAAATTGACGACGGTACATTACCCAATTGAAGCCATGGGGCGGACAGCCGCCAAACTGGCATTGCAGATGCTGAACAAGACACCCCGTATGAGCGAAAGTGAACTGCGCTTCGCCCCGCGTTTGGTGGTGCGGCAGTCAGTGAAGACGTTCCGCGAGTAGAAAGCGCTAAGCGTTAACCGTGGTTATGCCATAGGGCTTTCGGGGTTTGCCTACGGCGCTTCACGGCAGGCCGGAAGGCGCGCCTTGAGGCAAACGCCCTACGCCCATGGCAAAGCCCGTCGGCTGTCTAGCAAATAGATTTTATTCAACGCCTGATTTTTCGACCCAACCTATCCCTTAGGGGAGTTACATTTTTGACCCGGCATGGTTACCCTTCTTGGGCCAACAAAGGAGTGCAAAAATGACGATTTCCCAACCGACACGGATATCTCCCCAACCGAAAGACTTCGACTATTCAACCGCTGGCGCTTATTTCTTGACCCTCTGTACCCATCAGAAAACCTGCATTTTTGGCAACGTCATTGATGGAAAAATGTACAGCAACGCCTTGGGGAAAATTGTTCTAGAAGAATGGTCTGAACTCGAAGAAACCTATTTCAAGCTGGATGCTTTTATACTTATGCCTAATCACGTTCATGGTGTTGTTTGGCTAAAGGGTCTGAGCCAAAAAACAAACCTGTTGTTTCAGCCTAAACCCAACATAACGAAACTTATCAGTCGATTCAAAATGCGCAGCGCAAAACGGATTAATGAACTGCAAGGGCGGCAAGACCAACCCCTATGGCAGCGCGGATATTGGGATAGAGTGGTAAGGGATGAAACAGAATTAACCCACATCCGAGAATATATTAAACATAATCCAAAGAAATGGGCGCTGGATCGGTTACGGCCACGATAATCCCTTCCGGCCTATAGATTAGGGGCGACTCATGAGTCGCCGCTAAGGACACATCAGCCATCGGTGATGACGGGCGCGCATGGGCGTAGGGGCTTGCTTTAAGGCGCGACTCCCGGCCTGCCGTGGAGCGCCGTAAGCAAATCCCGAAAGCCCAAGCTGTAGATATTCTCAATAACCCTCCGGGTTAGCCGACTGCCAGGCCCAGGAGTCGCGCACCATGTCTTCTATGCCAAATTTCGCCTGCCAGCCCAGTACTTCGGCGGCTTTTGTCGCGTCAGCATAGCAAGCAGCGATATCACCCGGCCGACGATCCACTACCTGATAAGGCACTACTGCCTTATTCACCCGCTCAAAGGCGTGGACAACATCCAACACACTGTAGCCCTTACCCGTGCCCAGATTGTAGGCTTCGCATGGCGCTTGGGCAGCTAAATGGCGCAATGCCGCTAGATGCCCGGCGGCCAAATCCATTACGTGAATGTAATCACGCACGCCCGTGCCATCGGGCGTGTTGTAGTCGTCCCCATAAACTGACAACTGTGGGCGTTTACCCACCGCTACCTGGGTCACAAAGGGCATCAAGTTGTTCGGTATACCGTTCGGGTTTTCACCGATTCGGCCGGAAGGATGCGCGCCGATAGGGTTAAAATAGCGCAATAACGCTATGCGCCACTCGGAATCGGCCACGGCGATGTCACGCAAGATCTGTTCAATCACCAATTTGGTTTGGCCGTAGGGATTGGTGGTGCGCAATGCGGCGGTTTCTGGAATTGGCACTGCATCCGGGTCGCCATAGACCGTTGCTGAACTGCTAAACACGATGTTCTTGCACGCGGCTTCTGCCATAACTTCGCACAAGCGCAAGGTGCCGACCACGTTATTGTCGTAATAGGCCATCGGCATGCTGACGGATTCACCGACGGCTTTGAGTCCGGCAAAATGAATTACGCTCTCAATGGCATGTTCAGTAAACACGCGGCGCAACAGTGCTTGATCGCGGATATCACCTTCGACAAAGGTAATGCTTTTACCCGCCAGCGCCTCCACCCGACGCAAGGCCTCTAAGCTGGCGTTGGCCAGATTATCCAACACCAATACGTCGTACCCGGCTTCGAGCAACAATAAACACGTATGGCTTCCTATATAGCCTGCACCACCCGTAACAAGAATTTTACCCACGCGACCTCCTGTGCTTGAAAACGTTTTCAACATGCTAACAAAGTGCTGCCCGTTCAACAAGCCGAACTCAAAAAGCCGAGGCAAAACGAGCCGCGTCAGTGTACAGAAGTTACTGACACCGCGACACTATGCCGCACGCAATCCAAAACAGAATGAGTATACTGTTCACTCACCCTGAGTTCGGATGATGCTTGATGCCGATTGCCAGTTTTTGGCACACCTCTTTACCCGCCGATGTATTGCTGCTGCGTGGCTTATTTGCGCTGCGTGTGGTGGCGGTCGTGGGTCAATCACTGGCTATTTTGGTGGCCAGTCAGGTGTTTCGTATTGACTTGCCGCAGGCCGCCCTTTGGCTTGGCGTTCTGACGCTGGTATTCTTCAACTTAGCCCTGTTTTGGTGGGTCTTTCATACCCCGCGGGTGAATGGCTGGCAATGGTTGAGTCACATCGGCGTCGACTTACTGGTGCTGACTTGGCAACTGTATTGGACCGGCGGTGCAACCAACCCCTTTGTATCATTGTATTTGCTGCCGCTGGCTCTGGTGTCGCTTGCCCTGCCGGTGCGCGCGGTCATCAGTGTTGGGGCAGCGACGTCGGCGCTGTATTCCATGTTGGTGCTGTTCAATCAGCCGCTGTTGCTGAGCAACGAACTCATGGGCAGCGAAAGCCTGTCGTTCAGTATGCAGTTGCACGAGTTGGGTATGTTGATCAATTTCCTACTCACCGTAGCCCTGCTCACGGCCTTTGGTAGTTGGATTTCGCACAATCTGCGCGTCCAGCGCGAGCTGCTCCATCAAGCGCAAGCCAAGGCCATGCGCAATCAGTCCATTTTGGGCTTGGCCGCGCAGTCCGCCCAAGCCGCACACGAACTAAATACCCCGTTGTCCACACTCAAAATGATTGCGGCCGAGCTGCGCGCGCGTCGTGACGAAATGCCCGTGGATATGCAAGAAGATCTGGAGACCCTTGACCAGCAACTCGACTTCTGCCGCGCCAGCGTCCAAAGAATGGTTAAGGGCGCACGAGCCGCCAGTGAACACAACACGCGTAAAGTGAGCAGTTTATTCCGTGAAACGCTGGCCCGGTTTCGTCTACTGCGCCCGGATATTGAACTGGATACCGAACTACCAGACCTCAACGGACTATTGGTACAGGATGCCTTGGCCTGGCAACACCTGTTGCTGACGCTGCTCGACAACGCCGCCGACGCCAGTTTGGCACACGCACACAAACACATCGCCTTACAGGTGGTGCGCAAAGAACAGCAATTGAATATCGCCGTCACAGACCATGGTCACGGCGAACCGGCGCCCACCCAACTCCCCTTACACAGCAGCAAAGCACACGGTTTTGGCATTGGTCTGGCTTTAGCCGACCTGACCTTAGAAGCAACGGGTCGTCCGTTACGTATTGAGCCGGTTTCCGGCGGCCATGTAGCGCGCGTCGACATGCCCTGTTTTGGGGAGGGTTCATGAGTACGCCACATGGCCATGTTCTGATTGTGGACGATGATGCCGCTTTTCGCCGATTGTTGGGGCGCGGTCTGACGCGTCTGGGCTGGGAAACCTCCGAGGCCGAAAACGCCGAGTCTGCCTTACAAGCGTTGGCACGAAGCCCTACCCATGTGTTGTTGGATTTACGCTTGGGTGAAGACAACGGCATGGTGCTCATTGAACCGATACGTTTGCGCCACCCTAACATTAGAATTATCTTGCTAACAGGCTTTGCCAGCATTGCTTCCGCCGTTACCGCGATCAAACGCGGGGCCGATGACTACCTCAGCAAGCCGGTTGATATACAGGCCGTGGATGCCGCCTTGCGCGGCGACCGAGCCGCAACCGCTGATACACCGGATGAGCAGCCCCCGGCTTTACGCCGCGTGGAGTGGGAGCATATACAGCGTGTCTTGAATGACTGCGGCGGCAACATTTCTGAAGCGGCCCGTGTCTTGGGTATGCATCGCCGCAGTCTGCAACGAAAACTCGCCAAAAAACCGGGCCCCGAGCGCCCATAGAGAGGTAAATGATGGAGCTAGACCCGATTTTCCTTTCACGACTGCAATTTGCCTTTGTCGTGTCATTCCACGCAATATTTCCGGTGTTCACCATCGGGCTGGCGTCGTTCATTGCGGTACTGGAAGGTATCTACCTGAAAACCCAGAACCCTGTCTGGATGAAGTTATCCCAATTCTGGACCAAGGTATTTGCCGTGGTGTTCGGCATGGGCGTGGTGTCAGGGATTGTCATGGCCTTTCAGTTCGGTACGAACTGGTCAAATTTCTCGTACATCAGTGCGAATTTTTTAGGGCCAATTCTAAGCTACGAAGTCGTCACCGCCTTTTTCTTGGAAGCCGCGTTTTTAGGCGTTTTGTTGTTCGGGCGCGGCAAAGTACCACCCGGTATTTACTGGATGTCGGCCGTTTTGGTCGCCGTGGGCACCTTTATTTCTTCGTTCTGGATACTGTCGGCCAACAGTTGGATGCACACCCCAGCGGGCGTCGAGTTCCGGGGCGAACTTCTCTACGTGACCTCGTGGCTCGAAGCCATCTTTAATGCTTCGCTGCCCTACCGATTTGCACACATGGGCTTGGCGTCTTTCCTGACCGGCGGCTTCGTCGTTGCCGGGGTCAGTGCCTGGTATCTGCTGCGCGGCCGCGAAGTCGAAGCAAACCGCAAAGCACTGTCGATGACGCTATGGCTGCTGTTGATTCTTACCCCATTGCAAGCCTATGTCGGTGATCTGCACGGTTTGAACACACTGGAACACCAGCCCGCGAAAGTCGCCGCGATGGAAGGTAACTGGGAAACCCGCGGCAACGTGCCCTTATTATTGTTCGCGTGGCCCGATCAGGAAAATCAAACCAACCATCTAGAGGTTGGCATTCCCAATCTGGCCAGCATCATTTTGAAGCACAGTCCCGATGGTGTGGTCCCCGGGCTGGACATGGTGCCACGAGAAGAACAACCACCAGTCTGGGTGGTGTTCTGGTCATTCCGCGTCATGGTGGGGTTAGGGTTGTTGATGATCGCCGTAGCGGTAACGGGCTTGGTGCTACGCCTGCGCGGCAAGTTGTGGTCAACACCGTGGTATTTCCGGGTCTTACAGGTGATGAGCATTACGCCTTTCATCGCCGTGCTGGCCGGTTGGTTCACCACCGAAATTGGCCGTGGTCCGTGGTTGATCTACGGCATCATGACGTTCGCCGAGGGTGTGACGCCGTCGTTGCAAGGCTGGATGGCGCTGACCACGCTGATTGGCTACATCATCGTTTACGCCCTAGTGTTCAGCGGTGGCCTCTATTACCTGATGCGCATTCTGCGCGATGGTATGGAGTACCAACCCGCGCATGACGAACACAGCACCCAAACCACCACGCTTCGCGCCAAGCGCCCATTTTCGGCGGCTGACGTTCCCTTTGAAGAAGGAGCACGCTAATGGAACCTGTTTTTGATCTCGTGCCCATTTGGGCAGGCATAATCGGCTTCGGCATCATCATGTATGTGTTGATGGACGGGTTTGACTTGGGGCAAGGCATTCTGTTTCCTTTCGCGCCGTCTGAAGAAGCCCGAGATGTAATGATGAACTCGGTGGCACCGGTGTGGGACGGCAACGAAACCTGGCTGGTACTGGGTGGTGCTGGCCTTCTGGCAGCTTTCCCGCTGGTCTACAGCGTGTTCTTACCGGCCTTGTATTTGGGCGTGTTCTTGATGCTGGCCGGGCTAATATTTCGTGGTGTCGCTTTCGAGTTTCGCTTTAAAGCCAAAACCTCACGCTATTTGTGGAATTGGTCGTTTGCGGGCGGCTCGATGCTGGCCACGTTTGCGCAAGGAGCAGTCGTGGGTGCTTACATCCAGGGCTTTGAAACGGAAAACTTCCGCTATGTGGGCGGCGCCTTTGATTGGCTGACACCGTTTTCGATACTGACGGGGTTCGGCATGTTGGCGGGCTATGCATTGCTCGGCAGCACCTGGTTGATCCTCAAATCAGAGGGCTACATTCAGCAATGGGCGTACAAGATCACCCCGTATCTCTTGGCGGCGGTGGTGTTGGTGTTTGGCATCATCAGTATTTGGACGCCGATGATCAGCGATTTAGTGCGGGCACGTTGGTTTGATCAGATCAGTTTGATCTGGCTATTGCCCGTCGGAGCATTCTTGTCGGTTGTCGTGCTGTTACGTGCGGTGATGAAACGCCAGGACGGTATGCCCTTTGTGGCTACCATGGCGCTTTTTGTGTTCACTTACTTGGGCCTGGCGGTGAGCAAACTGCCGTACATCGTGCCGCCAAACTATACGTTGTGGGATGCGGCTTCAGCGCATTCGTCGCAGTTGTTCTTGTTGATCGGTTTGCTGTTCGTAATTCCCTTTGTGCTGATGTACACGGCATGGACCTACTGGGTGTTTCGCGGCAAGGTGAAGGCAGGCGTTGGCTATCACTGATTCTTTTCGTCGGCCTTTTTTGGACGGCAGACTTTAGCGAGAGGGCTTTCGGCGCATGCCTCCTTCAGCAGGATAGATCGAAGTCCCTTTAACGGGCCAATCTGCAAGGATTCTGGGCGGACGCCGTGAATACGTCCCTGTAGGCTCAATTGCGCACGTCCTGTGCGCAAACGCCGCCCGCCACCCTCGCAGATCGACCCGTCAAACGGCCTGTCGATCTACCTGAGCAATAGGCATCGGCACCGAAAGAACAAGCATGTCACCAATAATCTTTGCCGTCGCAATTCTATGCCTACGGAAAGGTTAAGGTAATGGGCGCAGGGATATGTCTAAAGGCGCGCCTTCCGGCCTGCCGTGAAGCGCCGTAGGCATATGCCGAGAGCCCATTGCCGGAATGTAAGTTACATAGCCATAACTAGGAGAAAAAATTGCCAAACCTAACCGCCAAACAGTGGCTCCGCGATATTATTGTGCCGGCACGCCATGCCGTGCGCTTGGCCGCGCTGGCGGGCTCTGTGGCGGGGTTAGCGACGGTTGGGATTCTGGTCGCGCTGGCAACGGTGGTGAGTGCACTGTTGATTGACGGACGTGGGCTGCTTGAATTGCAGAGCGTGCTGGTCTGGCTGGTGGTGGGTATCACTGTCCGAGCCGTCGCGCAATATGCGCAGGAAGTCTGGGGCGCACAGGCCAGCACACAGGTGCGCCGCGCCGTACGTGAGCGCTTGCTCACGCAGTGGGCAGCGAATGGTCCGCTGCGTAATGCTGAGCAATCGCCCGCTGAACGCGCCAGCCAATACGTTGAACAGGTAGAAGCACTGGACGGCTACGTCGCACGTTATCTGCCACAACAATCTATTACCGTACTCGTACCCTCAGTGATACTAGGCATCGTGTTTTATTTGGACTGGCTGGCGGCGCTTCTACTGTTGTTGTCTGCACCGTTGATCCCCGTGTTCATGGCACTGGTCGGCATGGGGGCGGAGAGAATCAACCAGCAGCACTTTGCCAGCCTCAGTCGGCTATCGGGGCATTTTCTCGATCGGTTACACGGCATCGCCACGTTGCAGGTGTTTGGTCAAACCAAACAGGCTCAAGTCACCGTGGCGCGGGCCAGCGACGACGTTCGCCAGCTCACCATGAAAACCCTGCGCGTGGCGTTTTTGTCGTCGACGGTGCTGGAGTTCTTCGCCTCGGTCGCCATCGCCATGCTGGCGATCTACATCGGCTTTGGTTTGCTAGGATACATTGACTGGGGGCCAAGCCCTGAACTGACCTTGTTCAGTGGCCTACTGATATTGCTGCTCGCACCGGAGTTTTTCCAGCCGTTGCGAACATTGGCGCAGCATTACCATGACCGTGCGGCAGCCTTGGGTGCGGCGGAAACGCTGTCAAAGGAGCCTTCAGAAGCCTATGTCGCCGGGCAACCAACGTCAATCGAATCGGTCGAGACGAACACCGACGCCCACGATGACAATGCCATTGTGTTTGATCAAGTCACTCTGACCTTTCCCGAGCGTGGCACATTGTTTCAGGGTTTCAATGCACGGTTTGAACACGGGGAAATCATCGGCTTGGCGGGACCCACCGGCAGCGGCAAAACGAGCCTGTTGAATTTGATTGCGGGTTTCTTAAACCCGACGAGCGGCAGCGTGCGGGTCAATGGCCGGGCAACCGGGCAGGTGCCCTTGGCATGGATGAGCCAGAAGCCGTTTTTGGTGTTTGGCAGTTGGGCCGACAACCTGCGCTGGATGGCACCACACGCCAGCCAGCGCGACATGCTAGACGCGGTTGAACAGGTCGGCTTAACAGCATTGTTGAATAGCTTGCCACAAGGCCTCGACAGTCCCGTGGGTGAAGATGGTCGGTTTTTGTCCGGTGGCGAAGCGCAGCGCTTGGCGTTGGCGCGCATCTGGCTGTCGGATGCGCCATGGATACTGCTTGATGAACCCACCGCCGCACTGGACGCCGAAAGCACACAGGTCATTGCGGATTGTTTAGGCCGACTGGCGGCACAAGGCCGAGGTATCGTTCTCAGTGCGCACGACGGTGACTTGCTGCAACGCGCGCATCGCGTTGTTCGCGTCGGCGATCCAGAAGCGCCAAATAAAGCTGAACAGAGGACGCTGCGATGAAAAGTCTATGGCCATGGATAACGATAATCCTGCTACGACGCACGCGCCTGCTCGTGGGCGGCTTATTGCTGGCGTTGACGCTCACCGCAGGCGTTGCCTTGCTGGGTTTGTCGGGCTGGTTCATAACCTCGGCAGGACTTGCTTCTGTGTTATTGGCCTCAGGCGTGGCGGTGTATTTGGACGTGTATGTACCCGGTGCCGGTATTCGCGGCTTTGCCCTGACGCGCACGATAGCGCGCTATCTTGAGCGCCTGTACAACCATGATACCGTGCTGCGTCTACTGGCCGACCTGCGAGTGCGGCTGTTTGCACGCGTCAGCCGTTTGCCCGTGCTACAACTCAACCGACAGCGCAGCAGTGAATGGTTGAACCGCCTAACCAGTGACCTCGACACCCTCGACAATTTGTACCTGCGCCTACTCGCCCCGCCTTTGGTCGCCGCGCTCACCCTCACCTGGGTCAGCGTCGTGCTCTGGTGGGTGCTCTTAAACGACAATCCAAGTGCTGCCTTGGGCGTGTTTATCGGCCTATGGGTTTTACTGGCGCTGGCGACCCTGTTGCCCGCGCTACTGGGCAAAAAACACAGCGCCGCGCTGACCGAATTGACTGAACAAGTCCGTTTAAACAGTGTCGATCACTTGCGCGGCCACGCCGAATTGACTGCCGCAGGTCATGCAGCGACCCATGCCCGGCAAATTTCAGCCTACGCCGACGCGTTACACACCCGGCAAAATGCCTTAGCGCGCGTGATCGGCCTCGTGCAGAGCCTAGTGAATGCCGGACTGGCCTTAGTCATAACCGCGGTATTGATACTGGGTATTCAAGCGTATATTGACCAAAGCGTCTCCGGGCCACTGCTGGTCATGCTATTGCTTGGCTTGCTGGCGTTGAACGAAGCCTTTGCTAACCTGCCCCGCTCATTCGCCCATCTTGGACAGACCATTGCCGCCGCGCAGCGCTTAAACCATATGGCGCCGGATGCGGAACCGCCTTCATCCGTCATCGTGGATGCCGACACTTTAGCCGTCAGCGCCAACGGACAATCATTCGAGTTAGTACCCGGCCAATGCGGCGTTGTAACCGGCGCTTCGGGCAGCGGCAAATCAACCCTAGCCACGCAACTGGCGATGCCACGGCTGGCGCATACCGCATGGCTAACCCAAGACACCAAGGTGTTTAACGATACCGTAGCGAATAACCTGCTGTTGGGCGCCCCCAATGCCAGCGATGAACAACTCTGGCAGGTTTTGGAATGGGTCGCGTTGGCCGACCGCATTGAGCAGTCCGCGCAGGGGTTGGATACCTGGATAGGCGAAAATGGCCTGGCGCTGTCCGGTGGTGAGCAGCGGCGCATTGCGCTCGCGCGCGTGGTGTTGCGCTCTTTGAACCCAGCGGTACGCTGGGTGATTCTGGATGAACCCTTTCGCGGCGTCGATGACACCACCGCCACGTGGATCATGCAGCAATTGCAACCGCATTGGGTCGAGAAGGGCGTGCTGTGGCTCAGTCATGAAGCACCCAGCTGCGTGACACCTCAATTCATATTGGAACTTGGTGGCTAGCGTTCGCGTGGTTGGTGGGTTGTGCCTCAAGGCGCGCCTTTCGGCCTGCCGTGAAGCGCCGGAGGCATACCCTACCAACCACGCTGGAAATCCTTCGCCGACTAAGCTTAAGCCGCCGGCACCACGGGTATCCTAGGTCCGCGTCGCCAGCGATACAGGGTATCGACCGACAGCATAATCAGGGCAAACCAGATCATGCCAAAGGTGACCAGCTTCTCGGGCACCAATTCCTCGCCGTACACAAACACCGCTAACAAGAATACCCCGCTGGGCGCGATGTATTGGAAAAAGCCCAAGGCGGTCATGCTGATACGGTTGGCCGCTGCGGCGAAGCACATCAGCGGCACCATGGTGACGGGGCCTGCAGCGAACAGCAGGAAGTTTGTCCAGCCGGAATTATTCAGCACATCCGACGTCGGACTCGTGGTGAACCATAGATAGCCAATCGCCAAAGGCAGCAGTAGGCCGGTTTCCATCGCCATACCGGTAAAGCTGTCCACCGCCAGCTTTTTGCGCACCAAGCCATAAAGCGCAAAACTCACGCCCAAGGCGAGTGCGATCCATGGCAAACGACCAAACTGAATCACTTCATAGGCCACCGCAGCCAGGCAAATCAAGGCAGCCGCTGTTTTTACCTTGCCCAACCGCTCGCCGAAAAACAGCATGCCGAACAGGATATTCACCAGTGGGTTGATGTAATAGCCAAGGCTGGTACTGAGCATAAATCCGCTCTGTACGGCCCAAATAAACAAACCCCAGTTAAAGCCGATGATGGTGGTGGAACACAGCAGCAGCCAGCGCGCCCGTGGTGATTTTACCGTCGCCCATAATACCGCACGTTTACGCATAAGGATGATCAGCCCAAGCGTCAACAAGAATGACCACAGTACGCGATGCGCCAAGATTTCCGGTGCCGCGACATTTTGCATCACCTTGAAGTACATGGGCGCAACGGCCCACAAGCCATAGGCCGTCAGCGCATAAATTACGCCACTTTTTACCGTTTTATCCATGCTTATTTTCTCGAGGATACTACCGACCGTAAGGCTGAGGGGCGAACACCCTTCACCTGACGAAAGCGATGTGCCAAATGGCTGGAAGAACTGAAACCACACGCCAGCGCAATATCTATCAGCGGCAGTTGCGTGGTGTGCAGCAACCGTTCCGCTTCGCGCAGGCGAGCCAACAGTACATATTGGTGCGGTGCCAAGCCCTGACTTTGCTTAAACATGCGGGCGAAATGGTATTCGCTGAGGTTCGCTTGCGCGGCCAGATCTTTCAGTAACAAGGGTTGGTCGAGATTGGCTTGTATGTATTCGGTCACTCGCCGTAATTTATGCGCCGCCAAGCCACCTTTTGGGGTCGGCAAGCGCCAATCTACGTGCGTATGCTGGGCCAGCACATGCACCAACAACAGGGTGATCGCGCTGCTTAGCGCCAGCCGGTCGCTCGTTTCCGTCCAGTTCAGTTGCAGCAAAAATTCACGATACAGAGCTGTAATTTGCGGATCATCAGCGAACGTGCGCTCATCTAACATCACTTTGCCGGGCTTGCGTTCCCACGTTTGCTCCGCCAATGTCGATAGATGAGCATCAGTGAAATACAGATGGACGAATTCCAACGGTCCGCGCACATCCCATGTCGATTCGTGTGCCGCAGGCATTAAACAAAAACGATTAGGCGCGCCGCCGTTACGCCATTGTGCGCCCTGCTTGTGGTAGCACTCGTATCCGTCGGCAACGTATAAACTCAGGGTGTGGTGCTCAGCGCGGTCTAAGTCGATGTAGTCCTGTTCGTTGTACCAACGTGCCAGCCCCGTACCATTGCCCAGCGCCGCGGCACCGCGCAAGGTAGCGTTGTGATCGTTAAGGCTGTTGAACACTTGATACTGGGGGTGCACGCGATTTTTCCCTAGGCTAACTCATGCTGTCGATACTACGCAGGCGACGGTGAGCTGCCAAGCACCGCAGCGTTCCCAAATTAACAAAGCGCAAGAATATGCAATTCTTTGCGGTTTTAGCGTTGGCACATACTAGGAGAGGAGTCGAGGCTCGATTAGCTGAGCGATTTGAGGCTAGTGACTACTTGCGCTTCTAACTCAGGCAGGTCTCTTTCAACTGTGTTCCAGACCACGGCTAGATCGACTTTGAAATAGCCATGCGCTATCGCATTTCGCGTGCCATAAGCAGCCTTGAGTGGGAATTCAGGATGTTTCGTGGCGAAGTCAGGAAAGTGACGCAGAATATTTCCCGCAGCCTCACCGATGATTTCTAGATTCCGGAGTATCGCATCCTGCTTTTCTTCGTTTTCTAAAAAACTCGAATAATCAATATCTTGGGTATAACGCTCAATACGACCAACTGCCTGCTGAATATGCTCAAGGTAATCTCTAAGGGCTAATTCATCCCGACGACTCATACCGCACGGGCCTCCTTGAGTACTGTATTTTTCCACCTATCGGGCAATGCATTGGGCGTTAGTACATCAACCTCCACCCCTAAAAGCTCTATCAGTTCTGAACGAATCGCTCCCACATCGAAGAGTGACGTTTCTTGAGTCGTATCTATGAGAATGTCTAAGTCGCTTTCATCGGTATCTTGGCCATGCAGCACTGAACCGAAAATACGCGGATTCTTGGCATGATGCCGCTCCACAATCTGCAGTATGGCAGTACGATGCTGTTGATAGGCGATAGACGGTTTCATGCAGAGACCCTTCTTGGTGTTCAGGCCGTTCAACTTTAAGACATCCCACACTCGGTGCCAATCACATTACGCAAGAACTTGACAGCCTGCCAACTTATGCCCGGATATGATGCTGCTCATTATGACTTGATAGGGTGCGTTGAAAGCGGTCTGTACTGCTAAGCGAGACCCTTTGCGGGATGGATCCCGCAATGGAGCCCCAAGGAGGGTTCATGCGTGTCGAGCGGGGCAGTACAGACCGCTTTCAACGATTGCCGAAGGAACATTATGAACTTTGCACTGTATGCCATAACCGTTTTGATCTGGGGCACCACATGGATCGCCATCGCCTTGCAGTTGGGTGACGTACCCATCCCGGTGTCGGTGTTTTATCGTTTTGCCTTGGCGGCGGGCTCGCTGCTGCTGTTCTTGATCGTCATCCGACGGCTGCGCCGTATCGGTGTACGCGACCACCTGTTCTGCGTGCTGCAAGGTATGTGTGTGTTCTGCTTTAACTTCTTGTTGTTTTACACCGCGACACAAACCATCACCAGCGGTTTGAATTCCGTCATCTTCTCCATGGCGGTTATTTTTAACGCCCTCAATGGCGTGTTGTTCTTCCGCTCCCCGATTACCGGTCGCTTGGTGTTGGCCGCCGCCATAGGGTTGGTCGGCATGGTGTTTCTGTTCTGGCCGGACTTGCGCGCCGG
Source organism: Salinispirillum marinum (assembly GCF_042650105.1). Lineage (NCBI taxonomy): Bacteria > Pseudomonadati > Pseudomonadota > Gammaproteobacteria > Oceanospirillales > Saccharospirillaceae > Salinispirillum > Salinispirillum marinum. Next base: position 673,666 of record NZ_JBHSAL010000001.1, read on the forward strand.
AGGCTTTGACCCCAGCGTGTTGTTTGGCATGGGCTGCGCACTGCTCGGTACCTACGGTTTTTCGCTAGGCAATATGATCAGCTTGCGCCACCAGCGGCGCGGCCTAGATTTACTGTCTACCAACGCCTACGCCATGAGTTACGGTGCGTTAACCATGCTATTGGTGATTGTTGTGTCCGGTACGCCGTTCGCCATTGATATGTCTACCCGCTACCTCGGAGCGCTGTTTTATTTGGCGATTTTCGGTTCAGTGATCGGCTTCGGGACATATTTCGCCCTCATTGGGCGGATTGGCGCGGGTCCTGCGGCCTACGCCACGGTGTTGTTCCCGTTGGTCGCTTTGGCGGTTTCCACCGTATTTGAAGGGTACGTTTGGACATTACCCTCAGTGATCGGACTCTTGCTGATTCTGGGGGGCAATATCGTGATGTTTTATCGCCCAAGAGCCATTGCACCTAAGGTAGTAGTGTCTTGAATCGATTTCTCCCTCATTCTGTGCACAGAATAGGAATACTGAGCAGTCTCTCATGATCGACAACCGCATTAAATTTCGGCATTTGCAGTGTTTCATCGAAGTCGTCCGCCAGGGTGGTGTGGTGAAAGCCGCCTCTCATCTGTCGCTGACCCAGCCTGCGGTATCAAAGAAAATCCGTGAGCTGGAAGACATGCTGAACGTGGAACTGTTAGACCGCCAGAAGCGCGGCGTGGTGTTGACTCGGCACGGTGAAATATTTTTGCGCCATGCGTTGAGCAGCACCAGTGCGCTGCATGAAGGCATCTTAAGTGTTGAGCGGGCCAGCAACGAAGCCCACCCACCCATTTCCATCGGCGCACTACCGACCGTGGCGGCGCGCATCATGCCTGCGGCGATTGCATGTTTCAAGCAACGCATGCCGAATACCTCCGTCAATATTATTACCGGGCCGACGCCGGTCTTGCTGGACCGTCTGCGAGTATCGGAACTGGATGTGATCATCGGGCGACTCGCCGAACCCGATCAAATGCAGGGGTTGCTGTTCGAGCAACTGTACCTCGAACGCATCACCATTGCCGTACGCCCTGGGCATGCGGCGCTGGTCAGCGGTTTAGACCCCTTCGCCTTGCTGGCGACCTATCCCGTCATCATGCCCGCCGGGGATTCCATTATTCACAACAGCGTAGAACGATTTTTGATCGCCCACGGCATTACCTTGAACAAAAACCAGGTGGAAACCAACTCGCACGCCTTTGGGCGGGCCTATGTCATGGACACTGACGCCGTTTGGTTGATTTCACGCGGTGCGGTGGTCAGGGATTTTGAGGAAGGTGCGTTGATTGAAGTGCCGGTGGATACCCGCGACATTCTAGGGCCCGTTGGATTCTCACGACGGGTCGGCGCGGATATTTCCGACGCCTTGGCGTTTCTATCGGAATGCGTTCGCGCGGTATCGACGACCGTAACCGATGATCAAATTGCGGGGATTTAAACGTCTAAAACGGTAGAGAGGCCCGAAAGCCTCTCTACAACTGCCGTCCGTAGCAGCACACGAACTATTTCTTGGCGCTTTTTTCCGGGCGCACAGTTTCCAAGCTGGTATCCACACTTAGACCCAACTCTTCACCGATCTTCCGCAACGCGGGCAATTGCACGGCCATACCTAAAATGCTGTCAAGCGCTTGATTGACGACCGGCTTTTCAGCACTGCCCACTGGCCCCGGCTCTCGTTGACCTAGGCCGGTGATTTGGTGAATCTTGATGGAATCAATCTTCTCTGCCGGCTTCACCATTTCGGCCACAATTTTCGGCAGGGCTTCCAAACGCGCTTGCTCCAACTTCATGGCCACAATGTGCTCATTGATGTTGTTTTCCGCCGCTACCATGGCCGCACGACCTTCCGCTTCGGCCAGCATTTCAGCTTTGCTGGCTTCGGTGCGCAAGGCACGGCTTTCTTTTTCAGCATTGGCTTCCGCTACACGTGCTTTCGCCCGGTCTGCCGAAGCAATACGCTCGGACTCAGCCGCCATGCGCACTCGAATACCCGCGACAGCGGCTTCTTGCTCGGCTTTGACTTCGGCAATGCGTTTCGCTCGGTCGGCATCGGCCAGAGCTTTTTCTGTCACCACCAGCTCGGCGGCACGCACCGCCAGCGCGCGGGCTTCATCGGCCAGCGCTTGCGCTTTGCTTTCTTCTTGCGATTTGGCCGACAGTTGAATGTCGCGCTCTTGCTGCAACAGTTCCAACGCCAACTGGCGTTTCACTTCGGCTTCTTCCAGCATGCGGTCGCGCTCGATTTCGGCCTGCCGTAAACGCTGCTCACGTTCGATATCGGCACTGCGAATCGCGCTTTCCATGTTGATGCGCGCTTGTGCGGCGGCGCGTTCGCTGTCCGCTTTGCGTGCTGCCACTTCGGATATCTGCGCGGCTTTCAACGTTTCAATCTGCTGGATTTGCGCGATCTTGGCCTGCTCTTCTTCGAGGTCGAGGTCGAGCTTGCGCTTCGCCACTTCCAACGCGGAACGGCGTACCGAGACATCGGCATCGGCGTCGATGTTGGCCCGGTCTTTTTTCGATTTGGCGATCACTTCCGCCAACTTACGCATACCCTCGGCGTTGAACGCGTTATTTTCATCAAGCGCATTAAAGGGTGTCTGATCCATGTCGGTCAACGACACCGAGTCTAAGGCCAAGCCATTGCGCTCCAGTGATTCCAGCAAATGACCACGCACCTTGCTCACAAACTCACCGCGTTTTTCGTGCAGCTCGTCCATGGTGAAGGTAGCCGCCACCGAACGCAGCGCGTCAATCAACTTACCTTCGATCAACTCCCGCAATTTATCGGCTTGAAAGGTACGATTACCCAGCGTTTGCGCGGCTTGCGCAACGCCATCGGGCGTGGCAATCACCGAAACATAGAATTCGACGCCCACATCAACGCGCAAGCGGTCTTGCGTGATCAAAGACCCGTTGCCATGGCGTTTTACTTCCAAACGCAGGGTCTGCATGTTCACGCGTGCGACGTCATGAAAGTAGGGAATGGCCAGCACGCCGCCATCCAACACCACCTTACGACCACCCACGCCGGTGCGCACCAGGCTGACTTCGCGCGTACCGCGTTCGTAAAATTTCGCCAGAATGGCGATCACCACGGCCAGAACGATGAGGCCAATAATTATCCAAACTGCTGCGTTAGCCATGTTGCGTCTCCAGCTTTGTATTGTTCTTAAAGGATGCTGTTAAGTTCATAGTCCGTACCCTTCGCATAGGAGGTGAGAGGCCATCCCGCCGTCCACAGGGATATTGGTGCCGCGAATCCAGGTCGTCATGTCGGACAACAAGAACGCCACCACCGGAGCGATATCGTCCGGGTGACCGGGGCGGTCCATGGTCGCCATGTCCTTCTCGGCCCGCGCCCCCAAGGTCTCGATAAAGTCGCCCAGAATGGGCGTATCGACCGGGCCGGGGCTGACGGCGTTCATGCGAATGCCACGTTCGCGCCACGTCCAGCGGTTTTGTAGCGTCCACACGATTAGGGCTTCTTTAGAAAAGAAATACGAACGACCACCAACACTGCTGACGTTATGCTGGCGCACAAAGTCCGCCACGGCATCGAACGTGAGCCCTTCACTGGCTTTGATGGTGCTGATGGCATCCGCCCAGCCGCCGCCCGCCAGTGATGCCAGGTTCACGATGGACGCGCCATTATTCATCTTGGGAATCAGCTTTTCGGTCAAATATTTCAACCCCACCAGATTCACGGCCAATACCTTTTCCGCCGGTGCCGTTGGCGGCAACCCGGCAATGTTGGCCAAACCGTCGATACCCTGCGGCAAGGCAAATACCAGCGCGTCGATCATGGCTTGCTGTGACAGGTCCGCTTTGTAGAACTCGTCGACCACGTCAGCGGCATCACCGTGCGGGGCATGGATGTCGACTCCCAGTACCCGTCCGCCCAACCGCTTTATCTGCGCGGCAGTGGCCAAACCGATACCGGACGAACTGCCCGTCACCACGATGGTTTTATCTTTGAGAATTTTCTTGGCTTTGCTCATGGTCACCTCGTCCTCAGAAAACGGGCGGGAACGGACGACCGCCCCGATCCAAGGTTACCCAGCGGGTCTGGGAGAAGGTTTCCACCGACCAGCGACCACCATGGTTGCCCAAGCCAGAGGCTTTGGAGCCACCGAAGGGGATATGCGGTTCGTCATTCACCGACGAACAGTTCACATGGCAACTGCCGGTGTCGAGCTGCGCTGCCAACGCCAACGCGCGGTTTTCGTCGGCAGTGATGATGCCCGACGACAAGCCATATTCGGTATCGTTGGCGATAGCGATGGCTTCGGCATCGGTGCGGAATGGAATGCACACCGCCACCGGGCCAAAGGTTTCATCAGCGTACACTTTCATGTCCGGCGTTACGTTGGTGATGATGGTCGGCTCGACAAAACGCCCGTGCACCCCGCCGCCAAGCAAGATGGTTGCACCTTTGGCACGCGCATCTTCGATTTGGTCTTTCACCCGCGCTGCCTGACGGTCATTGATCAATGGCCCGATCACGGCTTCTGGGTCAGAAGACGTATCGCCCATTTTCAGCTTGCTGGCGCGCTCAACGAATTTCGTCATGAATTCGTCCCAGATGTTTTCGTGCACCAGGACCTTCTCAACCGACATACAGATCTGCCCTTGGTGCATGAAGCTACCAAAGTTCGCCGCTTTAACGGCGCGGTCCATGTCAGCGTCTTCCAGCACCAAAAGTGAATCCTTACCGCCCAGCTCAACGCAGGCTTTCTTCAAATGAGCGCCCGCAGTGGCGGCGATATGGCGGCCAACCGGGGTAGACCCGGTGAAGGAAATACCTTTCACGATGGGGTTTTCCACCAGCTCGGCACCCACGGCCTGCACACTCTCACGCGAGCACGAAACCACGTTTAAAACGCCCGGGGGAATGCCCGCTTCCTCGAATATTTCTGCGAACAGCATGCCACCCAAGTACGGCGTGTCTTCCGAAGGCTTCAAGACGATGGTGTTGCCAATGGCGCAGGGAAAAGCCAAACCACGGCTGGTCAGAATCAACGGCATGTTCCATGGGCTGATGACCGTCACCACGCCCAAGGGTTTGCGCATGGCGAGTGATATTTTGTCATGCTCCGAGGGCAGAATTTCACCCACATTGCTGTACGCCGCTGCGGCGGCCGCGCGGAACACTCCCGCGGTATAGCCGGTTTCAAACATACCTTTGCCAAACCAGCCACCGCCTTCGCCACGGCTGGCTTTTACGATGTCGTCTCGGCGTTTTTCAAACAGATCCGCCACCTTATTCATGTAGCGCGCCCGCACCGTATGCGGTAGTGCAGCCCAAGCCGGTTGGGCCGCCGCTGCCGCTTGAATGGCGGCCCGCGTTTCGGCCACACCCGCGTCCGGTGCCTTGCCCCACACTTCCCCATTGGAGGGGTTCATGTCGTCGAACGTGCGGTCCGTAGGAACCCACTGACCGCCAATGTATAACCCTTTGAAATTGTGCATGCTTACACCTTTCTTTTGTCGACCAATGCCAGTTCACTGCGTCCGTGGTCATCCACGACCCGACGATAAACTTCCAACACTGGAGTAGATGAGATTTCAGTTGCCGCCTGTTTAACCTCGGCCTCTTTTGGTGGCGTCGCTGCAGGCTTGTGCGCTGCCGTGGATGCTGTGCGTGGTGTCGAAGGCCGCTGCGCTTGGGCTGCAGACTGCTCCATCCGACGCAACATATCGGCCAACGCACCCGTACCGGAGGTAGGGCTGGCCGACGAATTTGACGGTGTCACCCCCTGTGCCCAAGCCGCACGCTGACGGGCTTCCGCTGAACGAATGGCGTCGTTCACCGACATTCCCAATACCTGCGTCACGTTCACCCGGGGCATTTCGTAACGGTCCGGGATCGTCCGCTCGGCGGCCAACGCCTCTCGCACAGTAGCCGGTTTTTCGGCCGCCGCTGTGGCTTTGGATGGTTTCGTTGCGGCTTTCGCGCTGGAGGCCGACGCAGCACCGGAGCTGGCGCCCGAACCACCCAAATAGGCTTTTTGTACCGCCGGATCGTTGAGCAAATTGCGCGCGCTGTTTTCCGCGACAATCTGGCCGTTTTCCAGCAAGTAGCCACGGTCGGCAATGGACAAACTCTGCTTCGCGTTTTGTTCAACCAGCAAAATACCCAAGCCGGTTTCACGCACAGCCTTGCAGGTTTTGAACACATCACTCGACAGCAATGGTGATAACCCCAGAGACGGCTCATCCAACATCAGAATGCTGGGTGACGACATCATGGCCCGGCCAATGGCCACCATTTGTTGCTCGCCACCACTCATGGTGCGGGCGATTTGCCGACGCCGCTCCACCAAGCGCGGAAACAAACTGTAGATGCGCTCGAGATTTTGTTGTTGGTCCGCCCGCGCACGTTTGGCATAGGCGCCCAGCAACAGATTTTCTTCAACGGTGAGATCGCCGAAGATGCCGCGCCCTTCCGGTACGAGCGCCAATCCGGTTTCTACGATTTGATGCGCTTTTAAAGTGGCAAGTGGATGACCATTCATTTGTAAGCTGCCGCCGGTACGCGGCGTCAGCCCACCAATGCTACGCAGCAGGGTACTCTTACCCGCTCCGTTGGCCCCCAGAATCACCACGATTTCACCGGGCTTGATGTTCAATGAGACCTGATTCAGCGCCTGATGCTGGCCATAGTGCACCGACAGACCATTGACGATGAGTCCTGAATGTTCAGACATGATCATCCCCCAGATAGGCTTGAATTACGCCCTTGTCAGACAACACCTCGGTGGGTGTGCCTTCGGCAATCTTTACGCCGCTGCTCATCACTACGCAGCGGTCGCACAGGCTGCGGATGGCATCCATGACGTGTTCGACCAAAATTATGGTGCGGCCTTCGTCGCGCAGACTGGTGATCAGCTCGATACCGACTTGCAACTCGGTCGGGTTCAAACCGGCCAGCCACTCATCGAGCAGCAGGATAGACGGGTCCGACGCCAACGCCCGCGCCAACTCAACCCGTTTCTGGTCGATGTAAGTCAATGCCGAGGTGGGGCGCTGCGCCACATCACCCATGCCAACCCGTTCTAACTGACGTTGGGCGTGCACCTGCAAGCCACGCCCCCACAGTTTCTTATGACCGAAGACGGCCCCGGCCATCACGTTTTCCAGTGCCGTCATGGACGGCAGCATACGCACCAACTGGAAGGTACGGGCCACTCCGGCCCGCGCCCGTTTGCGCGGCGGTAAATCCGAAATGAGCAGGTCGTTCATCATGATGTCGCCACCACTGACCGACAACGCGCCGGAAATGAGGTTCATCATGGTGGTCTTGCCGGAGCCGTTAGGACCAATCAATCCCAATACTTCGTTATGATGCACATCGAAGCTCAGGTCATTGACCGCAATCAGGCCACCAAATCGTTTCGTCACATGGCGCACTTCAAGGACGACTGGGCGGTTATCCATGTTGATTCCCTCCCTGTTCGCGGAGTTTTCGATAGCCTTTTTCAATAATGCCGGACACCCCGTTGGGGATGTAGAACACCACCACCAAGAACGCTAAACCCATCACCAGCACGGTTTGATTTGGGAAATTCGAGGCGATCAATTCCCACACCAAGGCAAAGGGAATTGCCCCCATGAGCGGCCCCCACAAGCGATGCACACCGCCCAGCAAGGCCATGATGACCACCAGGAAAGACACTTGCGGATTAAAGGCCATGGCTGGCTCAATGTAGACGAAACGCGGTGCCATCACGGCCCCGACGACGGCAGCAAACGCACCGGACACCATAAACAGCAAAATCTTCGAACCGGCAGTATTGATACCACTGTGCTTGGCCACCAGCTCATCGTTGCCGATGATACGAATAGCGAAGCCGAGCCGAGAGCGACCAATCAACCAACCCACGATATAAACCAACGCCGCCAGCGCGAGCAGTTGCCAATAGATTTGCGCTTCGGTGATGTCGGTGAACACATACTTACCCCGGCTACCGCCGAAATTGCTTTGCCACCAGGTCACCAACTGGCGGGTCAGCTCGGCCAGCCCCAGCGTGAAGATAACGAAGTACACGCCCGATAAACGCAACGTGGCCGCCCCGACCGCTGCCGCCATGATCGCCCCTGCTACCGCGGCAATCACCAACAGCAAGGGATACGGCACAACATCAATACCGGCCGCCAGAATGTACGCGCCAATGCCGTAGAACGCCGCCGTCGCCAGAGAGATGTAGTGCGTTGGCCCAGAGAACAAAGCCCACGAGGTCGCAAGGACCGTGTACATGGCAATCGGCACCATCAGCGACAACAGGGAAGCACTGTTCGGCAAGCCGGGCACCATGGCCAACAATACGAAGGCCACCACCGCCAACAGTCCAATGGTAATTTCACGACGATTCATGTGTTACGTCTCCCAAACAGCCCCTGCGGACGGAACAACAGGATGAGAATAAACAGCAGGTAAGCCGATGCCAGCGTTAAGCCAGGATCAATCAAACGCGCTACGATGGTTTCGGTGATACCCAACACCACAGCGGCCACGATGGCACCACGAATGTCACCCACGCCACCCATGATCACGATAATCAACGCCTTCATGGTAAAGACGATACCAATGGACGCTTCAAAGGTAAGAAAGGTACTCAGCAACACACCACCAGCGGCGGCCACCGCGCCACCCAAGGCAAAGGCGAAGGTCGACACCCGTTGCACGTCAATGGCGACTAAGCCCGCTGCCGTAGGGTCGACAGACACCGCACGAATGGCCATGCCACTGCGGGTGTAGTTGATCCAGTACCACAGCGCACCGCAGATCAGTACCGCAATCAGGAATGCCGTTACACGGTTCAGACCGTAGCGGCTGCCGAAAATTTCCACGGCTGACGACTGAAACGAATAGTTAAAATAGGTGCCGCCAAACACGGCCAGGAAAATACCCACAAACACAAAGCTCAAACCAAAGGTCGTCAGGATACTGTCGACTTCCAGCTGGCCTCGGTTTTTCGCCCGTTTTACCAAGGGCAGAAGCAGGTAACGGTAGATCAGCCAGTTCACCACGAAGGCACCGGGAACCACCAAAATAAGTGAGACATAAGGGTTCAAACTGTGCGCAGTGACCACCCAGAAGGCGACAAATGCGCCCGCCACAAGCATCTCACCGCTGGCAAGGTTCATTATCCGAGCGACGCCATACTGCAGGGACAACCCCATGGCCACAATGGCATAGACACCACCGAGGAGTAGCCCCGTGATAAGAATTTGCATAATGTTACACCGAGAAGAGTTGGAGAGGCCCGAACCAAGGCGAACGATCACCTTGGTTCAGGGCTTTTACAGCCTTACCAGCTTGGGCTAGCGATCGGCTCAACCGCACCGGGCATGTTTTCAGCCGTGCCGCCAATACCGTAGAACTGACCGTTCTGCCACTGCCCTACTGTCCAGTAGTCTGTGATCTGCTGGTTTTCGAAGGTCCAAGTACCCATTACGGTGTCGAAGCTGTTGTCTTTGATGTACTGCGTGACCGCTTCACGATCCACCGAACCCACACCTTCAATGGCTTGCGCCAAAACTTCAAAGGAGGCATAGGTCACCGCACTGGCCCAGTAGTCTGGTGCCGTATTGGTCAGCGCACGGTGCGCTTCAGCATAGGCTTGGAACTTAGGGTCCGCAGGGTTAACACCACCAACACCGAACACGCCGTTGATGGAATCACCGAAACGCGCCTGATAAGACGGGAACGGCGTAGCGACTGCGGTGTAGAAGGCATCAACCTCCATACCTTGAATTTGTGCTTGTTCGGTCAGCGCAAAGGTATCACCGGGGTAGGAGAACGCGACGAAGATGTCAGGATTAGCGGCAATGGCCGAATTGATGATCGGCGATACGTCTTGAATCGTCGGTGGGTAAGAGGTCGTATAGACCAGCTCAAAACCTTCCGCTTCAAACACACGACGTGCGGCCTGCGCCAACTCGATACCGAACGCATCACCAACGTTAACCAGTGCAACCCGGTTACCAGCTTTACCTTCAGCACGTAGATCGGCCATTAATTGCGCCACACCTTCCGCCAATGGACTGGTTTTACCCAAGGTGAAAAAGACGCCAGGATAGCGCGCGGCTAAGGTATCCGTCTGGTCAGTGATCGCGCTCACGTTGATCATGGGGTAACCCAAGCGATCAAACAACGGTGCGGCCGCTAAGGACAAACCAGTGCTGTACGGGGCCAGAATAAAGTCGGCATCGTCGTTCGAGGCCAAACGCTGCACCGAGCGAATGGTTTCCGACGGGTCGGTGCGATCATCGTATTCGATGATTTCGATCGGACGGCGTGTGCCATCTCCCATCCGCAAACCACCATTGGCGTTCACTTCTTCTTGCCATAGGGCGACATTGGGCCAGAAGGTAACGGCTGCACCACCGGCCAACGCACCGGTTTTCGGCGCTACCGCACCAATACGAATCGGGTCTGCGTTTTGCGCTACGGCACTGGTAGCACCAAGCGTCATTAAACCAGACAATGCTAAAACACCGAACGAGCGGAAAGATAAAGCGTTCTTCATGTTCGCGTCCTCATGTTATTGTTGTTGTATACCGCGTACAGCATGACGCCATACGGTATTCGACGCCTAAAATTGGGGCTTTAGAGGCACAAAGTAAAATGAGTTTTGCGAAAACTAATATATCGAAAACGATATATCTATTTCCCGATTGCCGGGAAAAAGGGGATGACAGTGGAGCGCGTACGTCACCCCACTGAAGGGACGCTGCGTAAGCAATTAATGCACAACGGTTACCGGACAATTGGCGCGGTGCACCAAACGTTGGCTCACACTGCCCAGCATCATTTCTTTCACGCGCGACATGCCACGGCTGCCCACAATGATCAACGGCTGCGCTTGATCTCGGGCATGCTTCAAAATAGCCTCTGCAGGATCTCCCGCTAACAATACATCAGTGGTGCGGTCACGCGCTGCAGCATCCAGGTTTGCGCGGGCCTCGGCAAACACTTTGGCCGCTGAGTCATCACGCAACTTGTTGAAGTTGTCCGGATTCAACAGCTTCAACTGCTCGGAAGACACCACATCGCCTAAAGGCCCAAGGATTTCCATTGCATCGGCCGGAAATGCATACAACAACTGCAAATCTACACCCATCCGGGTTGCCAATTCGGCCGCCAGGGCCAAGGCTTTATGTGAACCCGCTGAACCATCTACGGGAACCAAGATCACGCTTGTTTGTGTCGTTGTCATGGGTCGTCTCCTGTCGTTCAATTTATGACCATTGGGGTCACCTACTTAAGATAGCCCTCTGACCGACGACTGCTTTGATCTGGGTCAGGAAAACGCCGGTTTTGATGCCATCGAACGCCTTTACACGCCTCGCTTACCAATCAGTCAGGTTCTAAATCAGGGCTTGTAAGCGCTTAAAAAGTGTCTATAGTCTTTCCCGATGCGGCATTGACCGCTTAATGTCACTATGGAACTCGACATGAAAAACCTCGCCGCTTTATGCCTCATAAGCAGTGTTTTCCTGTTGGTGGGTTGCCAGCCGGAAGCCGCCAGCAATAGCAACGGTGGTAACACGGCACAAGACAACAACATGACCATCAATCTGAGTTGGACCCCGCCTACGCACCGGATCAATGGCGAACCGCTCGGTGGCGGCCTTATGGGTTATGAAATTCGTTACCGTGAAGTCGGTGCAGCCACCTTCCAGAGCATCACACTCGGCGAAAAGGAGCCCACGAGTTATCGCCTGACCAACATCCCCAAAGGTGAATATGAAGTGGAAATTGCGGCCTACGACACCGATGGCATCTACAGTACGTTCGTGAAGGCAACTCAAGAATAGGCCGAGGCGTATGGATTTTCACGCGGTTACGGCGTTTTCGTACGGCAGTGCGACCACACTTTCGTTCATTCTAACGATCTACCTTGCCTTTGCGGGCTGGCGTTCGACATGGCAACTCCCCCTGGCGGGTGCAGCGTTGCTGCAAACGCTTTGGCTGTTTGTCTTTACCGTTCAACTGACGCAAAACACGACGTCCACCGAGTGGACGCTGTCACTTGAAGGGCTGTATCTGTTGGCGTGGATATTGGCGTTATCCTACACCCTACGCAAACTGCGCCGCGAAGAATGGCCGTTTAAACTTACCTTGACGCCACTGGTCAGCCTTTTGGTGTATCTTTTTTGTCTGGCCGATATCTGGCTGGACCTAACTCATGGTCGCAGTACCATCGCCTTGAGTTTTGTGTTGCTGTCCATCATTGCACTGACCAGCCTTGAGCAACTGATCCGCAATACCCTAAGCAGTCGTTTTTTAAAATTACTGGGCGTAAGTCTCGGTATTGTGTTCATTTTCAATGTCGTACTTTACGCCCAAAACCTCCTTTTCAAAGAAATTGAGCTGGTATTGTGGCAAGCTCGGGCGGCCTTATTGATGGCGTCCAGTTTCTTGGTGGTGGGGGCCGGATTATTGTTTCGCAACGCCGACACGCATAAAGGCAGCCTAGGCTTTTCTCGACCGGTAGCCTTTTACACCACGTCTCTTCTGCTCAGTTCTTTCGGCCTTATCCTGTTTGCCTTGGGTGGGTACTACGTGCAGTCTTGGGGCGGACTATGGGGCATTTACCTGCTAACCCTGTTGAAGTTTGGGTTTATTGTCATCCTGGCGGCACTTTTTCTTTCCAATCGCATGCGTACACGCATGCAGGTGTGGATCAGCAAGCACTTTTTTAACCACAAATACGACTATCGCCGCGAGTGGTTGAACGTCATCTATGCGCTGACGGATGTGACCGATGCCAGTGAACTGTATCGCATTGCCTATCAGTCCATTGGGCGACCTTTCCAAGCCACGAACGGCGAGGTTCGCGTGCTCCGAGGCCAGCGTTACCAGCGTGTGTATGTGACGCCGGAATGGGCTACGAAAACGGCTCAACCGGTCGGTGTCGACGATGCTTTCGTTAGTATCATGGCCGATCACGAATGGGTGTTTGCGCCGCGTGCCAAAGAAGGCCCACTGGCCGAGTACAACAGCCTGCTGCCACACTGGGTTACCCGGCACAACGACATCCAATTGATCGTACCCTTAATTGCGCAACACCAACTGATTGGGTTCGTGATGCTGGGCAAACCGGGCATCGACACCGATTTAACGTGGGAAGATCTGGACATCCTAAAAACCATGGGCCGGCAGCTTGCCAACCACATTCTTACCATGTCGCAAAAAGAACAATTAACCGAAGCCCGCCAGTTGGATACCTACAACAAACTCTCGGCATTCATCATGCATGACTTGAACAACGTGGCAGCCCAGCTCACTTTGGTCAGCAATAATGCACCCCGCCATCGCGCCAAAGCAGCGTTCATTGATGACATGATCATGACGGTGTCAAACGCCGCCACGCGCATGCAAAGGCTGATTCAAAAGTTCGGTCGCATCGAAGACACGGGCCTATCTCGCTTTTCTGTCGGTGCCGCACTGGCTTCCAGCATTGATGCCTGTGACCCCAACCCACCTCACCCCGTGTTGCATCTACGTGGCGCAGACCGAGATATACAAGCCGACCGAGATCGCTTTATACTAGCATTCAAACACCTATTGAAAAACGCTCAGGAGGCGACGCCACCGACCGGATTGGTCGACATCTATCTGGACACCACCAGCCCAACCAGTACGGTGATTACTGTGCAGGATACAGGTTGTGGTATGAATGACGCGTTCATTCAGCAACGCCTGTTCAAGCCTTTTGAAACGACCAAAAAAGGGCAAGGCATGGGCATTGGGGTGTATTTAACCCGCTCATTTATCGAAGAACTGGGCGGCTCACTCGACGTTACCAGCACACCGGGGCAAGGTACGTCCTTTACCGCACGCCTTCCTCACGTTATGGAGCAAGGGAACTGAAATGGTCATGCAAGACAACGTTATTCTGATCATAGAGGACGATGAAGGGCTACGCAGCCAATTGCGCTGGCACTTTGATGATGAGTCCACCACCATTCTCACGGTAGGCGACCGTGAATCAGCACTCGCTGCCGTGCGTCAACATGAACCCATGGTGGTTATTCAAGATTTAGGGCTACCACCCGACCCGGAAGGCGTGAGCCAAGGCTTTCGCTGCATGTCGGAAATACTGTCCTTGGCCGGACATACCAAAATCATCGTATTAACCGGCAAGGGCGACCGGGAAAATGCCTTGAAAGCCATTGAACTGGGCGCGTTCGATTTCTACACCAAGCCTGTTGATCCAATGCAGCTGGATCATGTGGTCAGCCGCGCCTTTCATGTTGCTGAACTGGAACTAGAAAACCGCCGTTTGCTGACGCCGCAAAACCCGACGGGTGGGTTAGTGACCGGGCACCCCGACATGCTGAAAGTGTGTCGTTTGGTGCAAAAAATAGCCCCCTCTGATGTCACCTGTACGTTTATTGGTGAAAGTGGCACCGGAAAAGAAGTGCTCGCCAATATGTTGCATCGCTTGAGTGAACGCAGCGAGCAGCCGTTTATTGCCATCAACTGCGCGGCCATTCCTGAAAACCTAATGGAAAGCGAGCTCTTTGGCTATGAAAAGGGGGCTTTCACCGGGGCCGACAAGGCGCGCTCGGGCCTCATTGAAGCCGCCGCTGGTGGCACCCTGTTTCTCGATGAAATTGGCGACATGCCCCTGGCCTTGCAGGCCAAACTATTGCGGTTTTTGCAGGAACGCACCATCGAGCGCGTTGGCGGACGTAAATCAACGCCCATTGATGTGCGCGTTACCTGTGCCACCAATAAGAACATTGAACAGATGGTCGCCGCCGGCACCTTTCGGGAAGACCTTTACTATCGTATCGCTGAAATGGTCATCGACATTCCCCCCCTGCGTGAACGGGATGGCGACAAGGCGGTTCTGGCTCGGCATTTCTTGGCCAAATACGCCGTAGACCGCTATGCCCGAGTGACCGGCTTCTCGCAAGATGCCGTCGCCGCCATTGAAGACTACGACTGGCCCGGCAATGTGCGCGAAATGGAGAATAAAATCAAAAAGGCGGTGATCCTCACCGACGGTAAGGTCATCGAACGTGATGACCTAGGGCTAGACCCCGCCAGCAATACCATGCGTTTATTGAACTTGCGGGATGTTCGCCAAGAGGCCGAACGGAAGGCCATCATGCAGGCTTTATCGATATCCAACAACAACGTGAGCGCTGCCGCCAAAGCACTGGGCGTCACCCGGCCCACGCTGTATGACTTGCTCAAAAAATACCATATATCCGCCGACAATCCATCGTGAACGAGGGAATGTAACATGTTCAAAAATTCATACGCGCGCACCCTGCTACTGCTGTGCCTGACGTTCATGCTAGCCGCTTGTGGTGGGTCAGATGACGGATCAGCCGCCGCAGAACATTTGGAGCGTGCTGATGTGTACGCCGACCAAGGCCAGTACCGCGCTGCGATGATCGAGTTGCGCTCAGCGCTGCAAAAGAACCCCAACGACCTCACCGCAACGCTGACGTTGGCCGAAACGCTTACATTTCTTGGTCTGCCGCATCAAGCCGCCGCCCTGCTGGAACCTTGGCACAACGACGGGCAACGTGCCGTGACATTAACACTGGCCAAGGCCTATGCCGAACAGGGCAAACACTTGTCAGTACGGGAGACCTTAACCGGCTACACAGCGGCAAACGAGGCGGAGCAAACCGAGCTGTTGCGCTTGCAGGCTGACGCTGACCGTCTGGCCGGTAACAACCAACAAGCCCTGGCGGGATATGAAGCCGCCCAAACGCGTCAACCGAACAATGCTGAAATTGCCGCCGGCTTGGCCCGCTTGCACATTGATCTACTGAACTACGACCAAGCCTTAGCGGTGATTGATCGTTTCAGTGCAGCCCACAACAGCACCGCAGACTTGCAGTATCTGCGCGGCCTCAGCCTGTATCAACAAAACCAGCTGGACGACGCCACACGCACATTGACGGAAGGCTTGGCCTTAGTGCCCAGCTCAGACATCTTTCTGCCCACCCGGCGGCAGCTGGTCAGCTTGTTGGCGCGCACCCTGACCGAACAGGGCAATGCCACGCAAGCCATGATCTACAATCAAATTCTGAATGAAAACACCAACGTGGAATTTACGCGCAATACCGAATCCGCCGTTGAAGCCATCGGTCGGGGCGACCTGGAAACAGCCCGGACGACACTGGAATCACTAATTCAACAAAACCCGGACAGTCAGTTGGTCGCGTTGCTGTTGGGTGCTGTTTCCTTGCAACAGGGCGACCTCGAAGAAGGCACCGCGCTGTTAACCGACAACTTGGACGTGGAACTGGCGCCTATCCCCTTCATTCGCCTATCCGCCATGGCTCAGGTCGACCAAGGCATGCGCGACCAAGCCATGTCGAGCTTACAACGCGCCCTCATGGCCCGCCCGACAGACGTCGACCTAATGGCGATGTATGGCATTCTGGCCCTCGCCGACAGTGATCCAAATAACATTGAACAAGGCAAAATCCATTTGGCGAAAGCCTTGCAGATGGACCCGTCGCGCAGCCGCTTACGCCTTGCCTTAGCACAGTATCATCAAGCGCAAAACGAGCCTGAACAAGCCATGGGGTATTTACGTGCCGCCTTTGCGCAGTCACCTACCGACTGGGTGATTACCGAGCAATACCTCACCACATTGGTGGCCAGCAATGCCCAAGCTGAAGCCGAGCAAGTGCGTGACCGCTTGCTGCGTGACCATGGCAATGAACCCTACAGTCTGTTTTTAGCCTCGCTGACCGATTTCCAGTACGGCGCCACAACTCGCGCCATGAACCGTTTGGAATCCCTTATCCAGACCAGTCCGAACTGGCACATGCCCTATCTCGCGTTAGCTCGTATGCAGCGCAGTACCGGACAGAACAGCGCCGCCATCGATACTTTTCTACGTGCGGCTGACGCCAACCCGGCGGACATCAGTGGCTTACAAGAAGCTGGACAATTGATTGCACGCCAAGGCACGCCAGAAGAGGTTGTGGATTGGTTGCTGGAAACTGGCATCGAACGCCCTGCCTTAGCAGACCATGCCAAAGCACTGGCGGCACAAATTCATATTCAGCAGGGTCGATTGGCGGACGCACAAGCGCTCTTAGCATCGGCACAAGCAGACAATCCAGCCGTTAATCGCATACATACCGACTGGCTGGTCGCCGAAGCCCGGCAAGCCGCCAATCGGGAAGATTGGGGCACAGCGCGTGCGCGCGTTGCAGAAGCTGTAAGCCGACAACCCCAGAACCCGGATCACCGCTTGTTTCTCGTGCGCATTGTGGCGGCCGAAGGTCGGACAGCCGAGGCCGATCAACTGCTCGATGACATTGAGGCCGAGTTTGGCGTTTTACCCAGCACGGCGCTGACGCGCTCAACGTTGGCATTGCAAGACCAGGGGCCCGACTCTGCCTACTCCAGCCTGAACGACTATTGGCTCAGCTCGGACAACCCCACCGTATTGCCTGAATTGATACGGCTCGCCAATCTCACCAATCAACCCGGCAGCGACCTGTTGGCCGAAACCTGGACACAACGTCAACCCAATAACCCCATTGCATGGCAAACCTTGGGCAATCAGCGTTTGCGGTTTGGCAATGAACTGGGTGCCGCACGTGCCTATCGCGAAGCCTTAAGCCGCAACGCAGATAATCCATTGGTGCTTAATAATCTGGCATGGCTGGTGCGCGAATCCAATACCGACGAGGCTATTGCCTTAGCGCGCCGTGCGGCTGAGCTAGCGCCAGAAAATCCCGCCGTTTTAGATACGCTAGGCTGGGTGTTGCACTTGGACGGACAGCGCATAGAAGCCATGGACGTATTGATGCGTGCCCAGACACTGGCCCCGGAAGACGCTGAAATACAAGCACACTTAGCGGCAGTGCGTGCTGCACAGTAAGCGCCGCTCACGGGCAGGCCGGCACAGTCCGGCCTGGTGTTGAATTTTTTTACAGTGTTAACCACAGCATTGCCATCCATCCCCTCATGCAGCGCCTGCCCTGTCGATTATTCTTACACTGAACAGTGTAATACCCTTTTAATCCCGCCTGAAAAGCCCATAGAATCTCGCCAGAACATAATTGGCACAATATTCGCTTAAATCAGACCAGAAGTGACCTCTACAACCGGTTCACAACGCCATGCCAAACCATTCGCGAGGATGGGACGGAAAGCCAAGGATCTCCCCGAGAATGCCTGGTTGCAAAACAAAGACAATGACGACTCGGAGTTTTACAACATGGATTTCAAAAAAGTAGCCGTTGCGTTCGGCGTGTTGGCACTGGCAACCACCGCCAGTGCTTACACGCAGATCAATGGCACAGCACTCCAAGATTCCTTGGACGCACGTACTCAAGGCGGTTCTTTCCTTGATGTTCATACCGCGCAACATACGCCATCATCTGTCTGGAATTTAGATTCAGTGGGTGCTGGAAACGCGGTCATGATGTTGGAAATGACCGCTTATGCGAACAACAACACCTTAGGCATCTACGACGTCAATAACGTCGGACAAACGCTCGAGTTGTTCGGTGGTGCCGCAGGGACCGGCGCACGCGCCCTTCTTGCTCTGTGGGGCAACACCTTCACAGCGACCTACTTCAATGCGCAAAACCAGTTTCTCGGACAAAATTCGCAAACGTTCAATAGCCTGAACTTTGGTTTTTACTTGAACTCTGGGCAAGGCAATACGTTTTACTCACAAGCGCATCTGAACGGTGACCTAGATAACAATGGCGAAGATGACAGCCATATGGTCGCCTACCAAGGTGATAGTAGCCTTATGGTTGATGCCAACGGCGACGGTAACCACGGCCTGTTCACTAACAACAACTTCATCCTAGCTTGGGAAGACTTGTTGTTGTCAGCGTCCGACCGTGACTACACCGACATGGTAGTGATGATTGAATCGTTCATACCCGTACCAGAACCCGGCACCTTGGCCCTGTTGGGCCTAGGCTTGGCTGGCTTGGGGTTGGCGCGCCGTCGCAACCAAAACGCCGCCTGATCGATGACCGTGACTCAGAGTGCTTATTCCTAGGCCTCTGAGTCAGTTGTCGAACTGCTTTACACATTAGAACACCGATAGACAGATCTTGAACGTTGTCTCAACCCAGTTTTATGAGGTTCGTAGTATGAAATGGACACTTTCTTTAGGTATCGCCCTGATCAGCGCGAGCCTCACCAGTACCGTATTCGCATCACCCATCACGGTTACCGACACCTATATTGGTAGTAAGCAACACAGCCATGGCGATGTGATCGGCTTAGACAGCCAGTTTGACATCCAAAGCGCTACCATCACCCAGACCGGCAGCCAATTCACCTTCGATATCGCCACGAATTTTGCACAAAAATCCGGCCAACTGTTTAATGCCTACACCGTTGGCGGCACTGGTATTGGCTACGGTGACTTATTCTTGACCAGCGAGTGGACGCCGTTTGGGTCAGCGCCCTTCACCCAAGATGATGCCACCACCGGCACCCAGTGGACCTATGGCTTAGTACTGAGTGATCGCTACAATAACAACGGTGGCACAGTTTCGTTGTTTGCCCTCACGGGCAGCAACACGCAAACCGCGTTAATGAGCGATGACTTGATGCAAGGCAACGCCCAATGGCGCGATGGTCAGGAAGTGATTGTCGATACTGCCTCTGCACAAACCCAATGGTTGGGTGATGTGGGAACATGGGCGGTCAGCAATGCCTTGTTGAGTATCTCCGCCGACTTATCCTTGAGTTCGTTAACCTCTGCTTCGACCATGGCGTTTCACTGGGGCATGACCTGCGCCAATGATGTCATCGAAGGCATGATCGATCTGGTGATGGTTCCCGAACCCAGTACCTTTGCTCTACTGTTGGTGGGCTTGATCGGCCTGGGCGCTGTGCGTCGTCGCATGCACCAGGCTTGAATCGATCGCAACAGACACAACAGGCCAGCCATCGCGCTGGCCTTTCGTGTTTAAAAGCGTTCACAGCCCGGCAACATTCACAGTAAGCTAGGCAGCGGCCATATTCGGCTTTAAAGATACGAAGACAGAGCCCTCATGACGGTAAGGAAAGCGCTCCACAACATACCTTTGTACGGCCCCTATTTTGTGGCTACGGTGCTTTGCGTTGTGGTTATGGCACCGACCTGGCGTTCGCTCTGGCAACAATGGCTTGGCTTTGAACAGGTGCTCTCACACGGCTTGCCCAGTTTCTTATTGTTCTGCGCCATGCTCGTCATCCGTCCCCCCGGTGCCGCATCCACACGCCAACCCAATGCAACGGGAACACGTCAGCACACACATTTCTGGTTGGCCGTCGTAGCGTTGACGGCAACGTTAAGTGTATGGACGCTGTTTCGCTGGGTACAGATCGATACCCTTGCCTTCTTTATGCTGCCGGTCGGCCTCGCCGCACTTATTGCAGTGTTATCCGGTTGGAGTGCCCTTTGGACCGCCTTGCCTCACCTGTTTCTCTTGTCCTTGGCGTTGCCCTTTTGGGCCGACGTTATAGACCCTTTAATTGCCATGGCCAGCGTGGTGGTCAATCTTTGGGTTGGACTGTTCGGCATGACGGCACTGATTGAAGGCAGCACCATTCATCTGCCATGGGGTTCTCTGGTTATTGCCGATGGTTGCTCAGGCATTCGTTATTTAGCCATTGCCCTGGTGCTTGGCACCCTGGTTGCCATGTTAAACGGCTATCGCTGGCCATCTTGGCTGATTACCCTGACCGTCGCCGCCGGTCTGGCACTCCTGATGAACTGGATACGCATTACCGCGTTAGTGGTGATTGGCTATCAGTCGCAAATGACCAGCAGCTTGATGCACGATCATGAGCTCTTTGGCTGGCTACTGTTTGCTGCGGTATGCTTGCCCGCTTTGTACTTTGCTCCGGCCTATCGCCTTCGCCCAACCGCCTCCGCACCGGTGACAACCATGAGTCTACGCGGGATTTGCATAGCGCTCGGCCTTGGCGTTTTGATCCTTGCGTTGTCATTGCTGGGTCAACGCGAGCGTACGCCACTGAACGCCTGGACATTGGAACACCCCATCGTCGGCACAACCGCACGATCACTGCCACTCCCACTGGACTGGCCCAGCCAACTTACAGAAACCCACTATAGCCTGGCCAATGGCACCGTTTTGGCCAGCCTCGCACAATTTCAACGCCCAACCCGTCAAGAGAAAATGGTACCGTTCATGGGTAATCTCTACGACGCTCGACGCTGGCAAGCGCGTCGTGATTGGCAACCGCAGGCGTCAACAGAAACAGCCATTGCACCGCTTCGACTCTACCGCGACACCCAAAGCGCGCGACAGGTTCTCTGGACCTATTGGTATCAGATCGGACCCTTCACTACAGTCGACTATCGAGTCGCCAAACTGTTGCAGATTCCGGCTTTATTGGTCGGCGACGAGCGTTTTGTTCTGGTGAGCTTACAGGCACGCTGCTTTACGCTGGATTGCCAAGCCGAGGCCCAACGCATGGATCAAGCGCTTGCACAGGTAGTCCTGAAATGAATCCGGCACCCGTTCTTATTACGCTGAACAACCCCAACGCCTACAGACGATACGCTGAACCCGTGCAATTTGGGGTCGCACTGCCTAAAGATCTGTCGCCGGATCTACCGTGGCATCTGTACGACGAGCAGCACGAACCTCTGCCCGCGTGCATTGAAACAGCCGCCGAATGGCCAAACGGCAGTCCAAAATGGCTGCGTGTCACCACCCAAATCACGCTCGCGCCGATGCAGTCTCAGCAACTGTCACTAAAACCCGAAAGGCCTTCAAGTACATCACCACAACACGGAACCTACTTGCGCGTTGAGCAGCACAATAACGCGTGGCAGATCAGCACACCCAAGCATAATTTCACCCTGCACGGGCAGACCGGGCAATGGCAGATTAAAGCCCTTAGTGCGTCATCGCCCACGCACACCTTGGACTGGCAGTTCAACGATGCCCAACAACACCCCGGTACTTGGGTCACCGAACGCATTGAACCCTTGGCGCAAGACAACCCAGTTTTTGTGGAACTCTTAATACATGGACACTGGCGAGATCACAGCGGCCAACGCCATATTCAAGTAGAGCATCGCGTGCGCTGCTATGCAGAAGGCGGGCTGATGACGTGGGCGAGCCGCGTCCATAATCCGCAACGCGCTCGGCACAACGGCGGCTTATGGGACTTGGGCGACCCTGGCTCAGTACATTTTTCAGCACTGGCACTGCGGGTGCAGTGCAGTCACAGCGGCATCGGCCATGTACAGGTTACGCCGGACACCGTGCCCCTTACGACGACCACTGCAGAGCAATTGCGAGTGACGCAACACGCCAGCGGAGGTGACCACTGGAATAGCCTGAACCATATGGATGCCAGTGGCACCGTACCTCTGCGTTATTCCGGCTATAGTGTTGCCCAAGCCAACGACACAACCCACACGCATGGGCGTGCCCAACCCTTGGCGTGGTGGGCCGACGCTAAACATAGTCTGTACGGCGGAATCAGCGAGTTCTGGCAGCAGTTCCCATCGGCCCTGAGTTCATCCAATCAACACCTTGAACTGGCGCTATTTCCGGCCGCGTCGGAACACACCCATGAACTCCAAGGCGGTGAATGCAAAACACAGCAACTGGCCTTGGCCTTTAACGGCACCACCGACGCTTTGGCGTGGCTCGCGACGCCGTTGGTGCCCGTGGTCGACACCCAAGCCTACGCCACCGCAGAGGTATTGCCTTGGTTCGCGCATGCCGACCAACCCTCCCCGATCGATCCATTGTTAGCCACGGGTTTATCCGGCCCGGACAACTTTTTTATCAAACGCGAAGTCATTGACGAATTCGGCTGGCGGCACTTTGGCGACCTGTTCGCCGACCATGAAAGCCTGTATCAAACGCCCGACCAACCGCCGTTTATCTCGCACTACAACAATCAATACGACGCGATCTATGGCTTCGCACGCCAGTTTGTCCGTACCGGCGATACTCGTTGGTTTCGACTGATGGATGACCTGGCCCGCCATGTCGTAGACATTGACCTCTACCATACCGACGCTGATCGCGCCGAATACAATCATGGCCTGTTCTGGCACACCGACCATTATTTACCCGCGAGCACGGCCACCCATCGCACCTACAGCAAGTACAACAGCACCAGCTCCATTCCTGGCCAAACCGGTGGCGGCCCGGCCGCCGAGCATTGCTATACCACGGGGTTGGCGTACCACCACTTCCTCACTGGCAACCCGCACAGCAAACAAGCGGTGCTCGATCTTGCCGGATGGATGATCGCCCTCCACGATGGCGGGCCGGGTTTGTTGTCTGCCTTGTGGGCCGTAAAGCGCGACTACGCCGGAAAACTCGTTGCCCGATTGCGTGGACGCAAGGTTTCCAGTTATCGCTATCCGTTCACCCGAGGTACAGGCAATTATTTGGTTGCTCTGATTGATGCCTATGAGGTGAGTGCCGAGCAACGCTACCTCGACCGCTGTGCGGCCATTATCCGAGATACCCTGCACCCACAGGATGACATAGACGCTCGTCAATTGATGACGGTAGAGACCGGCTGGTCGTATCTTATTTTGGTCCAAGCACTGGCGCGCTTCCTACGCACCAAGGCGCAAGCGGGTCAGTACGACCACAGCTTTACGTTAACACGCGCGGCTTTTCTGGCGTATACCGATTGGATGCGGCAGCACGAACAGCCGTTTTTGAGTGACCCCAAACAACTGGAATTCCCTAACGATACCTGGGTAGCACAGGATGTCCGCAAAGCCATGCTGATGTTCCAAGCCGCCGACCTAGACCCGGAGCACGCCGAGCACTACCGGGCACAAGGCCAAGCGTGGCTCGACTATGTAACACAGCACCTTGCCCAATCCAGTACGCTCAGCTTTACCCGTATTCAAGTAATTCTCCTGCAGAACCATGGGCCGGATGCCGCCCGAGAAGTCTTTCCACCGCAGGCTCTCACCACTGCTGGCTTCACCTTTGGTAAGCCGCCTCAGGCTACCTTGCTCCGACTGCTGGGATTGATCATTGGCCGTTTATGGCAAGGAATCCGGGAATTCCGACCGACGCGCGAACGACACTGGTGGAACACGAGAATGAACCGATCATGAAGCAACACATCAAGCGTAGTATAAAAACCCTGTTTCTAGTGCTCATGTGGCCGGTATTCCTGCTGTTTTGCCTGCTCGCCAAACTGGGCCGTGAAGACAGCACCTTCCAAGGCTTCTCGCAAGCGCTCAGCTTGATACCGGGCAAGCTGGGCGTGTATTGCCGCGCTGCGTTCTACCGCCTGGCTTGCCCTGATACGTCGGATGATATTTCCATAGGCTTCCTGACCCTGCTATCGCACCGCGACACCACCATTGAAGCTGGCGTGTATATCGGCCCGCAATGCAATATTGGCAAATGCACTCTGGGCAAAAATACCTTGGTGGGCAGCGGTGTACACATCCTCAGCGGCAACAAACAACACGGCTTCAACGACCTGAACACCCCCATGCAGGCACAGCAAGGCGTGTACACCAAAATTCAAATTGGTGAAGACTGCTGGCTGGGCAATACCAGCGTAATCATGGCCGATGTGGCGCCGCAGTGCATCGTGGCCGCTGGCAGTGTGGTGGTAAAACCCCTAGAAGAAGCGCAGAGTATTTATGCTGGTAATCCCGCGAAGTGGGTGCGGGGGCGCACGTAAAAGCGCCCTACGAGAGCGCCGCTTCGTAAATCGCTTTCATTTTCTGATTTCGTGTATCAGCCGAGAACTTTGTACGCGCCACCTCTAAGGCAGCTTGTCCTAGGGCCGTCCGACGTGCCACATCGGGAATCAATTGATCCAATTGTTTATAAATGGCATCGGTCACATAGGCCATAAAGTCCGGATCAATCTGGTTAATCACATAGCCCTTCGAATGCTTGATGTACGGCTGGTCTTTAATGTCGAGCAAGATACCGCTTTTGTTGTGTTCCAACATTTCAGGTATGGCACTGATGTTGGTGGCAATAATGGGCCGCCCAAAGGCCATCGCCTCTTGAATCGAAAAACCCCAGGCCTCTTGGTACGTCGGACATAAATAGATGTCACAGGCCGGCAGGATTTTGGTCATCAGTTCTTCGCGGTTCACAAACGCCATGGTGATGGCCGGGTGTTCAGCAATCTTTTTCAAGTATTCGTTTTTCAAGTCGGCGTTCGCGGTTTGAAATTGATCACTGGCACAAATGGTCAATGTTAAATGCGAATATTTTTCCGCAATGCGGATGAAAGCATCGACCACATTCGCCCCTCCTTTGCGCAAAAACTCGCCGACAAACAACAGGTTCAAACGATCATTGCGGTATTCAATAAGGTTATCGTCTACCCGTCGCACGATGGGGTACACCACGTCGGTTTTTGCCACGATATCGCGCCGCGTAATGCCACCATATTCTTGCAATGACGCTCGCCCATGTTCGCTTTTGAACAGCAATTTTTTGAAGTTGGGGCGCGCCAACAGTTGCTCCACAAACAACATTTTTATTTTACGCGGCGTTGGCAAGCCTAAAAAATCGAACGTGCCAGCGGATGAAAAGCGCGCGGGCGTATAGATCCATGGTTGCTGGGTAAGCACCGGAAACAAAGGCGCTTCAATAATGTCGTGCTCGCGGGAATGGATATAGGTATACACACCCTTGGCGTGACTCTTAAAAATGCGTTTGGTGTAACGCTCGTTACCGGTGACTGACGAATAGCGCACGCCATCAGGGGGAAATTGTGAATATTCCTGTGCTATGCCGTGCATCTCGGTAAGGCCGACGTTGATCATGTAATCTCCTTAGTGCTGAAGCATGGTTGTATGTATGGGAAGGTTCAATCTGACCAAACTACACTACTTGGAACACCGGGCTGTCTACCATTAAACACTAAGGGACCAACTTCTGACGTTGCAGCTCTTGTAAGGCCGTAGATGTCACGAACCAAACCTGGCGTTGCTTTTTTTCCTTCTCGTAGCGGAGAATCTTCATTAATTAAAATTCTTGGCACCTGCAACTCCAACATTGGATCAGTGATCACTGCACTGCCATCCCAAGATGGCAACGTCGGTGCAGCACCCTCACCGGAGAAATACCACACATTATCCGCGCCGGTGATGTTGTCGGACTTCGCCCCGGCATTAAAAGAAAAACTCACGTATGGCTGAGCAATGGCTGTCACACAGATATTGCGCGACCAATCAATGGTCACGTTGTCGCCGCCATTACCACCGCCAGTAAGTGCCAAACAACCACCGTCATTACTGCCATCGGCGCTGTAACCTACAATGACGTTATTGCGAATACGTATATCGCTGAGCAAGCCCTTGGGCGTGTCATCTCGTATGGCAATGCCGCCCCCTTCAGCCCCCTCGGATATGGTCACGTCCACGCCATCCCATGCGGCCGCCAAGCCTACATTGATCAATACATTGTTTTCGATCTCTACATCCATCGACCAACCACAAGAAGACCCAACGCTGATACCCGCGCCGCCTTGGTCGACCACCACATTGTTATGAATGCGCAATGGGCCGGTCAGGTTGCCGCAACGATCACGAGAACCACCGAAGTCTTCATCGTAGTTGTGAATACCGAATTTGGCATCGTTACCGTGCAAATAGTTGTAGCCAAACTCCCAGGGCTCCACATTCAAATCACGCAGACCCGACTCAATTGAGTTGCCGCCACTGCGAATGGTCAAATAGGTGGTGTGGTGAAGCTTACTTGAACCGTGACAACCGTAGTCGTAAATTTCATTGCCCAAGATTCGTACATTGGATACCCGGTCAATTTCATTTTGCGCACTGCCGCTAATAGCACCCGCCTGTCCGCTCGCACAACCGCCGGGTAAATCGGTGATGCGGTT
Source organism: Salinispirillum marinum (assembly GCF_042650105.1). Classification (NCBI taxonomy): domain Bacteria; kingdom Pseudomonadati; phylum Pseudomonadota; class Gammaproteobacteria; order Oceanospirillales; family Saccharospirillaceae; genus Salinispirillum; species Salinispirillum marinum. The sequence continues at coordinate 700,551 of NZ_JBHSAL010000001.1, forward strand.
CCCGACAGCACGGCCATTTTTGGTGGTTTGGATGCCATAGGTACCGCCATTACCGGCCAACAAACTATCTTCAACTGGCTGGTCATTGGCATCGACTTCGGTATGACTGGAGGCATACAAATCCAGCTTAGAAACCACCATGGCTTCGGTATTAAAATTCTCTACGGCTTTTTTGGCCGAAACGGTGGGCCGGAAACCCGGAAAGGCGACGATTGCAAATTGGGCGTCTAAACTGCTGGTGGAGCCACTTTTGTTCCAATAAATGCCTCTACCGTCTGGATCATCAAGGTGTTCAATAACAATGTCATGTAGATACAGAATGCTTCCCGCTGGGGCTTCATTCAATGCTTTTTTAACAGTTAACCATGGGTTGTTCCACAAGCCATTGCCCACCGAATCATCCCCACTGGATTTAATGTGATGAATTTCACCCTCACGCACCAAGAACGGTAGGCGATTCGACTCAAGACCATTCACCGTCACATAGATTTCCGCCGCACCGTTGGGCATGTTGGGCACCGAGAATGCAATTTCATGCATATAGTGGCTGGCGTGCAAATTGGCAGGCCCAGAAGGCAACTCGCCGTCAGCGAACTTCCAATAGTACACATGCGCTTCATGTTCGTTGGCGTTCACGTCCACCATGGTTACTGTGCCGCTGTCGTCGTTATCGCCGAGAAACTGCCCCCATACGGTCACTACCGCGCCACTGCCGACACCATCGCCCAATCCGGTACTCGGGCCATTGACTAAATCAGAAAACGCTAAGTATGGGTTGCCCGCCTGAGCATTGGCTTGCACTGCCCCCACAAACAGTGCTAACACTAAGAGAACGCCGTGAACAACCCTGCGTGAAGCAGGCGTGCCAGTCGGCAAACAGAGCGATATGGATTTCATGTGTTGGTCCCTCATTGGTTGTGCAGACAATTTGGAAATTAAGGTGTGCATCGTTATGACCCTGAGCGTTCTTTCGGGCGTTGTACGCGGTAACTCCATGACATCGACCGCGCGATTAGGTACAGATAAAACAACCAGGCTGCATGCAGCCATGGGCGCCACGCCAAGCGCCCAAACTTGCGACGCACCAACCCAATACACAGGCTGTAACTCAGCAGCCAAGTCATCACGATAGGCCACAAGGACAGGGTAATTACCGTGCCCACAAGGCCAGCCAACAGCATGGCTAAGCAACCCAGCGCGACCATGGCCACCGCCGAGCGCAGCACCGCGCCCAAAGAGGCAAAATCAGAACGGCCATGCCACATCTCGCGGCGCATAAATCCGGCCACGGTGTTAGGATAGCCGCGATGAAACACCCGCAAATCGGGCTCAGGTTTGAGTACTCCGCCTACGGCAATGGCCCGCTGGCAGAAATCATGGTCCTCACCCGTTTTCAGGTGTTCAGCAAAACCGGAAATTTGATCAAACAAGGTACGGGGGACAATCAGATGACCGGAGTTGATGTAGTTGACCTGCGCAGCGCGATTCAATAAGGGATACCAATAGCGCCCGACATAGCTTTGCGTATCCTCGGGTAAGCAGCGTGACCCGGTGACCTGCATCGGTTCTGCTTGCAAGGACAATGTGGTGTGTTGAAACGGCTGTCCCCAACCTTCGCCCAGCAAAACGTCAGCATCAATAAACACCAACACATCACTGGCCACCGCTGCCGCGCCCCGGTTGCGTAAAGCCGCGATCGTCAGCCCTGGCAAGTCCAACACGGTAGCCCCCATGGCCCGAGCAATGTCCTGTGTACCATCGGTAGACCCATTGTCGGCCACCACAACGGCAGCATCGGGTAATTCGCGCGCTACGGCACGCAAGGTATCGGGCAGTTGTGTGACTTCGTTGAGCGCCGGGATCACCACGCTGACACGAACAGACTGACGACTCATCCACTCACCTCCGCCTGCTTTTTAACCCGCCGAAACCGTTGGTTTACCTGCTGGGCTAAGGCCGTATTCAGCCACGCAAACGCCGGTATCTTGCCGCCCAGTAACCGTGCGCAACCGAGGATCAAGGCCATGTACACCAACACAAATGCAACGCCAGCAATCCCGGCACCCAGCCAATGAGTGCCTTGATAGAGCTGTTGTGCCACGAACCCGGACAGTACCGCAGCACTTAACGGAGTAAAAATACCGCCGAGCACAGGCCACACCGGGGCTCGAAATACATGCAACAGCCAGCCTAGGAAAGCCCCTGTGGTGAGCACCGCAAGCACCCCCCGCAATAGGGCAAAATCTTCAATGCTGCCTATAGGCATGAGCAGTAGGGTTGCCGCAATGACCAGCAAGGAAGCCACATCGTAGTAGAAAACGGTCTTTACCCGGCCCAGCGCAAAGCAAAAGTTATTTAATACGCCACCCAGGGAAAAGCCGAACAGCAGAATGGTTAACCAACGCATAATCCCGGCCGCTGCCGCCCATTGCGGTCCCAATAACAGGGCAACGATGGCGTCCGCATACAAGAACATAAACACGCACACCGGGGCGATGAATAACACAATGGCCAGCAACGCTACCTGCAACTGATATAACAACGCCACGGTGTCGTTCTTGACCTGTGCAAAGGCGGCAATCAAAGGTTCAACAGCGGGCACAATGACATCGTTCGCGGGCATAACCGTGAGTTCGCGGCTTAAGTTGTATTGTCCTAACAGGGCGAGGGGGAACAGCCGCGAGACGATGAACACATCCACCTGCGCCCGCGCGTAGCCAATAAAGCCGCGCGAGAGCATCCATTTAGAAAACTGCCATTGTGTGGCCATGCGTTGCCGCGAGAATCGAGGGCGATAGCGCGATACAGCGTACGACATAACAACGCCCACCAACGCGGACACCAAATCGCCCACCACAATGGCCCAGAAGGATTGATACAGCAACGCAACCATAATCACGGCGATAAACGACAAAGCCTTCTGGCTCAGTTGCAGATAGAAAATGGCGCGGTATTCCAAGTTGCGCCGCAGAATATGCAAACCGGGGTTCATAAACGCGCGCAGTAGAATCGCGGATGACAACACGGCTACGGCCTGTCCAATGCTCGGGTTGTCGTACCAATGCGCCAACAGCGGGGCGCTGGCTAACAACAGTAAGGTCATCCCCCCCTTCAATAGGATATCCAGGGTCCACGCCGAATTGACGTCCTCGTCATCCAGCGCGGTTTTTTGCACGACATATTGCTGAATACCGGTGTTAGAAAAAATATCGGCGAAATGAATCACCAAGGCGGCGATGGCAATAATCCCAAAGTCGGCAGGCAGCAGAATGCGCGCCAAAATCAGCGTGCTGATCAAACCCAAGGTACGTTGAAAAAACCGCATGACCACCAACAGGGCAGAACTCTTAACCAGCTTAGAGGCCATGGTGCTTCACCTCTCCCAACAACGGGTCGGCAAGGCCATACAGCCGAGCATAGGTGGCTGCCATCGCGTCGACATGGAAGCGCTCGTCGAAACGAACGGCACCCGCCTGACCCAGTCGTTGTGCCTGTTCTGGGTCAGCCAGTAAGCGTTCGATGGCCTCTGCCAGTGCGATGACGTCATCCGAAGGCACCAAATACCCCGTTTCGCCGTCGATTACAATTTCCGGTGTACCACCCACGGCCGTGGCGACAATCGGTTTGCCCAAGCTCATGGCTTCGAGCAGGGTCATGGATGTACCTTCGGTATATGAGGGCAGTAAAAAAATGTCCATTTGGCGCATAAATTCACCCGCATGCGCGGAGAACCCGGTAAACAACGTCTGTTGGGCAATACCCAATTCGGTCGCTAAATCTTCCAAAGCAGCGCGCTCCGGGCCATCGCCCACAATCACCAAACGGGTATCCGGAAAGCGCCGCAACACCTGTTGCATGGCGCGCAGCAACATGGGGTGATTTTTAACCGTATCCAACCGCGAAACGGTGCCAATCCAACGGACATTACCCGTGGTCAGCAACCGCTGTTCTGGGGCAATGGGAATGCTGGTTGATAAGGGTTTAATGCCGTTGTATACCACTTGAACCTTGGCCTTGGGCATCCACTCGTAGCGCTGTAAAGCCTCGCGCGTGGCACTGGAAATGGCGGTAATGGCGTGTGTGGTGAGCGCCATGATAACGTTCAATAGCGCTGCTTTGCCGCGAAAACGGTCGGGATGAAACCGCCCATGTTCGGTAAACACCAAACGCACACCCAAGCCGCGAGTGGCAAACCAGCCATAGGTGTACGGGGTGTATTGATGGGCATGTACCACCTCAATGGCATGGCGTTGAATATAGGCGCGAATTTGGCGGATCAGTGCGCGGTCCAACCCCGGCTGACGTGGGAGGGCATCGACGACTATGCCTTCTTCTTGTAAAGCAGCACCCATTGGGCCGATATGCCCATCGATGCAAAGAATGCGTGCAGTAATCTGTGTTTTTGACAAGGCGGTGACTAATTGACGAATCACCTGTTCGGTGCCGCCGATGCCCATGCCAAAGGTGAGATGCAACACCTTCATGCGACCTGCTCCTCACCGGTCAACCCAACCACATACTGTTGCCACCAGAGTTCAAACACCAAAAAGCTCCACAAGGCCTGCGCGTGGTCGGCTTTGCCCGCTTGGTGTTCGTGCCATAAACGCGCAATAACACTGGGCTTGAAAAAGTCATTCAGGCCCGCGTTGGCCTGCAGTAGCGTACGTTCAGCCAGAGCACGTATTTCGTGCCGCAACCACTGCGCCAGAGGCACAGAAAAACCCATTTTGCGGCGGTACAGAATGTCGTTGCTGAGCAAGGGGGTCATGGCCTGCTTTAAGATGTGTTTCTTTTCACCCTGATGCAGTTTTAGTGCGCTGGGTATGCGCGCCGCATATTCCACTACTCGGTAATCCAATAACGGCGCACGGGTTTCCAAAGAATTCGCCATACTCATGCGGTCGACCTTGACCAGAATATCGCCCGGCAAATAGGTTTTGATGTCGGTGTAGAGCACACGCCCTAAATGGTCTGGCGCGTCGGCCGCACGGTAATGCTGCAGCGTGACCTCGGCGGGGTCATAGCCATTCAATTGTCGCTGAAAATCGGGTTGCACAGCGTCTTGCCACAGCGCCTCGGTAAAGAACGCATTGGTGATGAAAAAGCTGCGGTCCGGTTCTTGCGCTAAGGTGCTCAGCAGCGAACGGCCACGCCGCGCTACCGAGCCCGGCAAAGCGCCTAACAGGCCCGCCATGGGAGGAAACAGGTTACGCCGCAGGCCACCGGGTACATAGCCACGCAATGTGTTTTCAATTTCATCCACACGATATTTGCTGTATCCGGCAAAATTTTCGTCGCCACCATCGCCCGCCAACGCTACGGTGACGCGCTGACGCGCCAGTTGTGAGACAAAATAGGTGGGCACAAAGGAGGGGTCGGCAAAGGGTTCGTCAAAATAACGGGCGATTTCGACCAGATGATCTTGCACGGTTTGTCGCACGGTGAATTCGTGATGATCGGTGTTGAATTGCGTGGCGACCTGTCGGGCGTAAGTGATTTCGTCGAACTTGTCGTCATCAAAGCCGATGGAGCAGGTGGTTACCGGCACGTCACTATTCCCGGCCATCAAGCCCACCACGGCGCTAGAATCAATGCCCCCACTGAGAAATGCGCCCAGAGGCACGTCACTGAGTTGGCGTAGCTGTACGCTGTCGTCAATCAATTCATGCAGTTCACCAGCGATCTGTTCCGGGCTGGCGGTCAAAGTATCGGCAAATGATAAGTGCCAATATTCTTCCTGTTGTCGGTGACCGTTTGGGCCGAGCAATAAAAAATGTGCCGGAGGGAGCTTGTGAATATGAGCAAAAATGGTTTTCGGGTCGGGCACGTATTGATGAAAAAAGAAGTCTTGAATGGCGTCTGGACGTAGATCACGGCGCACAAAAGGCAGCCGTAACAGGGCTTTGATTTCAGAGGCAAACGCCACCTGTCCGCCATGTTCATAGACATACAAGGGCTTTTTGCCTAGGCGGTCACGCGCTAAAAACAGGGTGTGTGCCTGGCGGTCCCAAATGGCTACGGCGAACATGCCGTTCAAACGCTGCAAGCAGGCGGTACCCAAACGCTCATACAACATCAGGATTACTTCGGAATCCGTGTGGGTGCGAAAAAGCACGCCTTCCGCTTTCAGCTCCGCACGCAGGGTTTTGAAATTGTAGATCTCACCGTTGAACACCATGACATAGCGCTCGCAGGCCGAATGCATCGGCTGAATACCGGCGTCGGATAAATCGATGATGGCAAGGCGACGGTGTACCAAGCCAATACGATCATCCTGCCATTGCGCCCCGGCGTCTGGCCCACGGTGATACAACGCTTGCCCCATGGCGGCCAAGCGTTGTTCAGTGTATTGGGGGCGCTCGTCAGGGTTGCGCAGATACCCGCCTATGCCACACATGGTGTTTCCTCGTGGCCCAGTAAACGGCGAAACAATTGGTCGTATTCGGTGGCCATGCGCTGCGCGGAAAACCGTTGGTCAACCAAGGCTCTGCCCTGTTGCGCTAACTGTTGCGCCAAGGTTGCATCTTGCGCCAATCGTCGTAACTGGTTGGCTAATGTCTGCCAGTCACCCAATGGCGCCAATAACCCGGTTTGTTCATGGCGAATCAGTTGATCGACACCGGGAATGTCATAGGCAACCACGGGCGTGCCAATGGCCATGGCTTCCATCAAACAGCGGGGAATGCCTTCCAATGATGAGGTCAATGCGAACGCATCAAAGCTGCGTACGAGTTCCAATCGGTCACTGCGAAAGCCTAAAAACTCAATGTGTGCGGCAGCGGGCAAGGTCGCTGCAAAGGCTTCCATGTCGGCGCGTTGCGCGCCATCACCCACCAAACTCAGGCGCGCATGCGGAACCTGCTGCCATAGGGCATTGAACGCTTGCAACAGGTCGCGGATGCCTTTACGCGGGATGATCTGCCCCACATAGCCCAGATGAAAGCTGTCCGATCGGGCGGGGGCGGACGCTAAATCACGGCGCAGTGCTTCCAATTCGGTCAGGTCTACACCATTTTCGATAAACTGGACGCGCTGATCAGGCACACCAAAGCGCCGCATGTCGTCCAATAGTTGCGTTGACAACGGCGCAACGGCGTCAAAATAGCGCAATGCCATAGTGCCCAACTTGATGAAGGTGCGTAACTTGAGGCCCACATTCCCGGAAAAACCATGTGGCGTGCTGACGGCGGTAATGCCGGTACGCCGTGCGGCCATCAAGCCCAACAAATCGGACTTATACCCATGCGTGTGAATAACGTCGATATCACGTTCCCGAATGATGCGGCACAGTTGTTGGATGGCGCGCAAATCAAACCGGCCACGCATGTCCAAGTAATGCACCGCTCCCTTTTCGCGTGGGTAAAGTTCGGCCACCGTGAGGTCTTGCGTGGGGCTCTCTCGGGTAACCACGAGATCGCACACCATGCGTGCCGAATCACAGTTGTTCGCCATGGCCAGCACCCAACGTTCGGCACCGTAGAATCCGGAAGGCGTAATAAACTGCAAGACGTTTAAGGGCCGCAAGGGCTGCAACGGTTTCATTCGGGTAAGGGTTCCTTGATTGACGATCTATGCATTAATCGACCTCGCGTTTTTCGGCGCACCGAGGCGTCTTTCGCTTGGATATATTGCAGGTAATACACATTGGCGGCCGCGGCGATGAACATGATCATCCAATAAAGGACTTCAGCGCGCAGACGGTCGATAAAGGTGGCGGCGACCAGATAGGCGAGTAACCCGCCTTCCAGCGCCAACATCTTAAAATAGGCTTCGGGGTTGAAATGGTCACTGTCTTGTTCGAGCAGGTATTTTTTGGTTTTGTGCGACAACCGGAGCGCGCTACCAATCAAACACAGCAGCACAACCGGCCCGGGCCAGCCGAGTTCGCCGAGTGACTGAAACCAGGTGGAATGCACGACTTTACTGTCGGCATGCTCAAAATATTCCTCTGGCAAGTAATTACGACTTAAGGCTTGATAGCCGCCGATACCCACACCTAACGGGTGATCACGCATGACATCGAAGGTAGCCAGCCAAAATTCGATCCGGTGGGAGCCACTTTCACTGCCGTCTTCCACATTGGTCAGTGTGCTCATGCGCGCCCAGAAGGTTTCATCGGTGACGTACCAACCGCCGCCTAACCCGGCCAAAATAATCAGAATCGCCATACCGCGCTGACCTTGGCGCTGATATTTGGAAAACAACATATAACAGAGGAAAAAACCAACGCCGACCACCGCGCCCAAGAACGCGCCGCGGCTGTTGATCAGCACCAAACCGTTGGCAATAAAGGCACCGCAGAGCGCGCTGAACAGTTTCATCTTTTTGTTGCCCAACCAGGCGTAATACATCAGCAGCACCAACGCAGGCACCAATGCTGCCGAGGTGTAATTACTGTCGCCACCGGTATCTATCATGCCGATACCTTCCACTCGACCATCGGCGTTGCGGCCGGTCACGGTTGCTACATAGCCAATGTAGGTAGCGCCAATCACATAGGTCCAAAGCACGGCATCGAGCGCTTTTTGCGTGGGAATGAGTTTGTATGCCAACGCCATGATGATGACGATTTTGATGAAATCGATCATAAAGGACCGGTGATAGCCCGGCACAATGGCGTGTTGATACATAAAAAGGTACAGCACCACCAAGGCCACCAACCACTTAAACACGGGTTGTTTGCTCCATGGGCTGCGCGCGCTCAACTCTTTGTATTTCATGCCCAGCACCAGCATCATTAACAGCACGGTAATGAACGAGTAACGCAGGCCGGGAATGCTGGCCGCCCACCAACGGTTATCGGGATTTAAGAAGTACACCATTTGGTACACCACGAAGGCGGCGGTGGGCACAACAAACAAGGCGGCCAAAATGCCACCGAAGAAAAAGGTGAGAAACAACAGCGCAAACTTAGACATAAGGCCACCCTATGGCCAGCAACAGCAGCAACAAGGTGATGGCAAAACCCAGAATGCCGCGCACCGTTACCGGGCTCGCGGCCGACCCTGTTGCCGATGGCCGGGCGCTGCTCCAGGTGACTTGGGTTTGGCCCTGGACAGCACGCGCAATGCCCCGCATGGCGTACAGATTCACCATCACGAAATAAAAGGGTATGGCGATTACCATGGGTAAGCGGGGGCGCATTTGCAACGCATAACCCAAAGCAGCCGTGCCCACCAAGGCCACTGCACCGAGCACCACCAACTGAAATACCCATAAGCCTTGTGCCGCCAACAGGGCGCTTCCGATGACACCGAGCACTGCGAAGTACGGGATTAGCCACCGCAGCAATTTATGTGAAATGACCTGCACACTGAACCAGCCGGTACGGAAGGGGTTCATTACCTCTCTAACCCGCAATAAACCGCGCACACTGCGGTTTACGATGCGTTCTTTCCGCGCCGCTTCTTTCCCGAATTCACCGGCGGTTTCCTCAAAACAACGAGCTTGTGGATCAAATACACCGCGATAGCCTTTGGCAACGATTTGCAGCGGATTCACAAAGTCGTTGATATCACGCGCTTGTAATGGCTCCCAAAGGCTGCGTCGAATGGCATAAATGGCACCGTCGCCGCCCACCACCGAATGGAGCTGGCTTTCCCATTGTTTGATCGCGAGTTCGTAGCGCCAGTATAGGTCTTCATTGGCGGCGGAGGCATTGTCAGCACCGTCCGTATAGAGCGCAGCACCCACCACATATCCCACCTGTGGCAAGGCGAAATGGCGCACCAACTGGCGCACCGCATCCACGGCGTACATGGCATTGGCGTCCGAAAATACCACCACATCCGCGTCGGTCGCGGCCAGCGCCAAATTCAAGCCCAGTGTTTTTCCAAGACGACCTTCCTGGCGGATGAGCTGTACCCGTAGTTCCGGGTAACGTTCCGTGAAGGCTTGCACCAAATCGTCTGTACCATCATCAGAACCGTCTGACACGACGAGGATATCCAATAATTCACGGGGATAATCCAAGGCTAAACAGTTATCGAGCTTGGCGGTAATGACCTTGGCTTCGTTGTAACATGACACCACCAAGGTCACACTCGGCAATGACTCATTTGGGGTTTCGCTGACGGCCGATGCGGTAGGTTGCCGCCAAAAGCGGGTCAACAACCACAACAACAGAGGGTACCCGGCGTACACATACACCGGCACCAGCAAGCAACCTAGCGTCAACACAACTAAACCGATCATAAGGTGATATACCGTCGTAAATGCCCGCCCAAGCGGTTAGCGACCGGCTGGGGTAGGCGCTGCCATACGCGTTCAATAAAAGGCCGTAACCGCTGGCCTAAACCGCCTTGCTTGAGTGCAGGCACGGGCAACAGGGCATCGGCGGTGTACGTCTGCCAGTCCAACAGATTGGGCACTGCACCCCATTGTTGTTTGAACCGATAGGTACCTTCGCCATAGGTCGAACGACCAAAATCAAATTCACGTCCGCCGCTGTCGGCCAAGTGCGCCTGAATTGTCCAATACAACAACATGTTCGGGGCGAGATGGTTGAAGTCGGCCAAGGTTGACGCCCACGGAATCACCGCACGTTCCGCGCATCGCAACACCCAGCCCGCGCCTACCACGCGGTCGCCAAACCGCACCAGCACAATAAAGTACGACTGACCTTTCTGATATTGCCGTTGAATGGCCTCGAACCAACGTTTGCTGTGCGCGGGCGACCCTAAACGTCGCATATTGGCGGCGTAAACCCGATAAAACTCAGCAACCGCCGCTGCATCGGTGCGAATTTCCGCCTTTAAGCCGTTTTTCTCAGCCTTCTTAATTTGACTGCGCAACTTGGGTTTGTAACTGGCCAGCAACGAGGCTGAACTCTCGGGTAGCGTGCACAGCATGCGCACTTTGCGTCCGGTCAGATAGGCGGTATCCGGGTTCTGCTCGTTGTACTCAGTCGACGCCGCCGTTCGACAACGTAATTCCAAGTGTTCTGCACTCGATGCGGCTAATTCACGCTGCGCAGCGCGAATCAATGCCTGCTCGGTCGCTTTATCGTCGGCCAATGGACCACCCAAGTCAGCAAAGGGCAACGATACCCATTGCGGCCGCACCAACGGGCGGCGCACATAGCACATGGGCAATAAACCGGAAATTTGCCCGCCCTGACCGTAGGCCACCAAACAGCCCTGATCATGTCCGTATCCCTCCGCCACGGCGTTACGCCACGCGCTCAGGTGATAGGGCGAGCCCTGTGGATGTTGCACCACGTAAGCGTCCAGCGCTCCGACAGCGGACTGCAGGTCTGCATCACTTAGCCAGCGAACAACCCCATGCTCAGTCATTAGCATCTACCTCCCTATCCGCCGGGTTTGTACGTCGACCTAACCAACGATGTTTGACCTCGCGGGCGGCTTGCTCCCAACGAAATTTCAGGCGATCACGCTGCATCACCACCTGAATCAACCGGGCATGCCACTGACCCAATTGGCGTTTGTAACGTTCGTCCCCGCCCATAAAATCATAGAGATCGCGTCCATCACTTAAATATGCCTGCAAGCACAGACTATGGCCCAGCAAACCCGGCTTGAGCTTGTTATCCTGCTCCACTTGCAAACCACCTAAATAGAAATACACACGGTTGCGGTAAATAAAGTTATAAAAAGTAGCTATTCGCGTATCACCGACAGCGACAGCGACCAGATCCACGCCACCTTGTGCCCAATGCGCACGAATAAACGCCTCATGAAAGCGCACAAAGTGCGGATTGGCAAAACCGCTTTGTGAAGGCCCGGCGCCCCAACGCGCCATGTGCTGTGGCCCAATCTCACTGAACCATTGCAACGCCTCATCGAGCGAACTTGGGCGAATTACCCGCACCGCGCCGCGCTGTTCATAAATTCGTTGCGCGCGCACAATCTGTGCGCGCGTGTTGGTAGACAACGTATTCAAGTATGGGGTGGCGGTACGTCGCAACGCGGCCAGATTGACCGCATAACATGGTGCTTCCCATCGCACCAAAGGCTTTAGTTGCCCTGCTGCCAAAAATGCCGCCGCTCGCTCCGCATCAATGGCGCCAACCTGCCATTCATCCCAGTCGTTTAAACCCATTTGCATATAACGCACAACGGCGGAATCCACGGCATCGACATGCGCCCGGTCAACCAGAAAGCCGTTGTATTCGATCCAAATCTGATCTTCTTCGGGATCCCCTGTTTGGTGTAAGCGCAAACAGCGCGAGGTCAAAACACCATGCCGACGATCCCGTTTTTCCACCAGCAAGCCTAAGCCAACGATGGTGTCCCCAACGGTTACCTTAATCACCGTGACGGCGGGTTGGTAAACTTTTAGCCACACACCTATCCACTGCCAGGATAAGAATACCGGGCAATCAGCGCGGCCTTCCAAGGCCTGCCAGTCGCGCGCTAGGGTATCCCTATCGATCAGCGAATAGTGTGTAACAAAGGGTTTAATCATGGGTTTTGTGCTGCTCGTTGGGAGAGTGCTCCATTGCCGGGTGCTTCACCAAGTACGGCCCCAAGATCAAGTAATCCAGATTACCCTCCAAAAACGCACGTACGGCGTCGGCCGGACTGTTCACGATGGGTTCCTCATGCATGTTAAAGCTGGTGTTAATCAGGCTGGGAATACCGCTGAGTTTTTCGTATTCCTGCAAGATGTCGTAGTAACCGGGGTTAACATGCCGCTGAATCAACTGCGGGCGCGCGGTCCCATCGACGTGCACCGCTGCCGGGCAGTGCTCTCGCATAAAGTCCGTGCAGTCAAAGGTCACGGTCATGAATTCAGCGGTGTGTTCCGCTCCACGTATGTTGTGATAGCACTTTTCCCGAGCTTCATAGAGGGTAACGGGCGCGAAGGGCATGAACTCGGTACGGCCGAGACGTTTATTCAGCCATTGATTCACCTCGGGTTCCCGAGCGTGGTACATAATGGTCCGGTTACCCAGGGCACGCGGGCCGTATTCCATCCGGCCATCAAACCGCGCTACCACCTGTCCGGCATGAATCAAGGCGGCCACTTCAGCCGCCAGGTGCTCGGGTTCACGGTAAGCCAGTCCGGCATCTTGAAGCGCCGCGACCATCTGTGCGGTGGAGTAATCGGGGCCCAAATAGGCATTGCTGATGCTGCTTTTTGCGCCACCGGGCCAGCTTTGATACAGGGCAGCGCCGGTGCCGCAGCCACCATCACCCATGTTGGGATAGACGAAGATGTGTTTTACCGTGTCGATTTCAAAAATGCGTTGGTTTAATTTAACGTTGGCGGTAACGCCGCCTGACAGCACCACAGTGTCGATGCCCGTTTGCTCTACCCAATGTCGTACAAAGTCGGTAGCCACGACCTCAAGGACATACTGATACGCCGCCGCGACATCAATTTTTGGAAAGCGGGTGGCCAGGTAGCGTGAAAAATACACGTTGTTCGCTTCATAAATGCTGAAGTCACCGGGCCGCTGCTCAATGCGACTGAGTAAGATACCACCTAAAATCGTCGGATCGCCATAGGACGCCAAGCCGACAATCTTCCCTTCGTGGCGACTGGGTTTGAAGCCCAGACTGGAGGTCACATGCTCATACAGGGTACCCAATGAATTGGGGTAACTGATGCCATGCAAACGGTGAATCTTGCCGTTCTGCCCAATGCTCACAGAGCCGGCCAAACCGGTACCATAACCATCCAGCGTGATGCAGAGGGCGCGGTCATAACCGCTCGCATAAAAGCTGTTCGCGGCATGGGTCAGGTGATGATCCATGCGCTTAACCGGTTCGTTCCAGCCAAATTCCTCTAACCCGCTGGCCAGCTCCTGTTCCCAATGCACAAAGGATGCGCGCGCCTGCTCGGCCCATTTGCGTGACCCCGCTAAGGCCGCACGATTTGACGCCAAACGTTGCGTACCTGCCACACTGTAATAGGAACTGTGCAACGCCCCTTTTTCCATCATCGCATTCGGATGGGTTAAGCCATGAATGGGTTCGTTCCGATCCTGTACGCGCGTCAGTGCCTCTTTTACTTGGGCACCAAGGTCTTTCGGTTGAAAACGCTTGATAAACGCTTTCTCGTCGGCCAGATTTTTGCGAAAAACTTTTTCTTCGTTGTCAGCGGTTAGGAAGGGGTAGGCGACCTGATCGAAATCACTCATGTTCAGACCGGTGTATTCCAATGCGGCTTGTAGCGCTAACCGGGGAAAACCGTCTTGTTGCTTTACCCGCGAAAAACGTTCCTCACCTGCCGCAAACAAAACCTCACCATCCACAACCACCGATACCGTAGCATCTTTATCCAACGGCGATATTCCTAGTACCTTCATTGTAAGCTCTCCCATTGCGCCTTCAGTCGGGTGGGCGTGGTGGCCTGTCCGCCGAGTTCGTTGAAAAAATAATCAAAAAACCGTTTAAACCGCTCTAAAAACTGCTGTAGATCACGCTCATTACGCACATAGGGCGTACAGCCCGGTAACACACTGGGGCTATGAAAGCTCCAAGTGAAGGTACGCACACCCTGCTTTAACAAAAATTCGGTAAGGCGTTTGTGGTCGTTAAACGCAAACCCTTCCGGCGACAACACCAACCTATCCACCAAGCCCAAGCGCGCCAAGATTCCCGGTGCCTTGAAGCGTTTGGCGCGCTGTGCGGCGTCATACAGTGGTCGGGCATATTGCCCGGCGCGCCCCACCAAGGCACCGGTCAGTGGAATTTCCAAGCAACGTGATGCGCCAAACCAAAAGGGATCCGCCGAAAAAGCCCGATAGTCCGGGCCGCCATCACCGCGGTGGTCAAAGGGCGGACATACAGAGACATCGATCTCAAACCCTAACGCTGCCAGTGTTTCCTCGGTGTGCGGTCCAAACCCGTAACGTCCGGCTTTGTAGGTGGTCGGTACGGCACCAAACACCTCAGCAATTTGATCACGCAAGATGCGCAATTTTTCGCGCTCCAACGCCATGGGCAAATTTCCCGGATAGGTATTCGCCACCGTGACTGGCTCATCAAACGGTGGGTTAACCCATGGGTGCAGGTGCGCACCAATCTCACACTGCCCGGCGCTAAAATACTGTTTCAGTAGCCGATAGCCGTCCGGTTGTGACGCCACCGGATAGTCCACCACATAACAGGGTGCCAACCCGTAGTCATTACAAATCGTCTGCACACGATCGATGTGCAACATGCTGGCTACACCGTTATTTGCCCGATCGGGCGGTGCGTGCCAGTCAAAATCTTCTTCCGTGTCTACCACGACCAACAATTGCGGCGGCGCATCGGCAGGCAGTGCAATAGGTTTCCGTTGGCTGAACATCATTTAATTTCCTTACTGGTCGCTCCTGCGGTTGTCTGGTTATTAACACGCACGTCTAAAACACCTGTTGAACGAGGGAAAGCGCCACCCCCACACGCCAGCGTTCAGGTTCTCCAGACTGACGCTGGAAGGTGGCCGTCAGTTGGCTACGGGTCACGGGAGCCCACTGCTGAGACCAACCCAGATCCCAGCTGTGTATCCGATCATCCGGCCAGCCAGCCGATACTTCACCTTGCAAACCCAGGCGATAGCCCGCTTGCCATTGCTGGCGCGCACTTAGCGCTAACCCAAGGCCAGCGTGTGCATCGACCTGCTGTTGCGCCGGGTCTTCACTTTGCGGCTGTTGGTGCACCGCCGTCAGACCGAGGTTCCACGTACAGATCGAACAGGTCGTCACCACCTCGTGCCCTATCGCAAGGCGGTCCACTAAGGTTACTCCGGGCGCCCGGAGCAACTGTGCTGTTGTATCCAGCCCGGCCTCAGTCAGCGCTTGTGCCTGTTCCGGTGCCACGTCAGCCAACCGGAATTGCAACAGTGCACTGGTCACCGTGCGCGCCAGTGCCCAATGTGTTTGTCCACCTGACCAAACGTGGCGACCATCCAGCGCTCCGGTCAACACCGACTTCTGGGTACGCCCTAAGTCAAAACGCGTAACACCTACCTGCACCGCCCAATGTCCAGCCTGCGTGGTGCGCCGATGCTGCCATTCGGCACGGTACAGCGTGTTGTCCACCCGGCCATCCGCACCCAGGCTGTCTTGCCGGTTAACCGTCCAAGACGCGGCACTGCGTGCTGTCCAGCGGCGATCTAGCCGGGCTTGCGTGGTGACGCTGTAACCCGAAAATTCATCCAACACACTGACGCTAGCTCCGCCCTGACTGGAAATCCGCAAACCCATTTGCGAACTTAACCGTTGATTCACGCCACCGCCCAGTGTCAAGCTGTGCACCACGTTTGGGGCACGATCTTCCCACCATCGGTCTTCATAGGTGGAGACAACCTGCGCCCGATGCGCGACTTGCGCATCCCACCGTCCACTCCCTGTATCAACGGCATAGGCACTGCTCCCCAAGGCCGTCAGACTGCCCTGCCAGCCAGCGTCATAACCTTCCTGCCAGCGCACATCATAGTCGCCTTGCAGTGCCTGTCTGCCGTGGCGGTAGCGCCAGTCCGTACCAAGCCCTGCCCCGACGTCAAAGGCATAGGGCGCATCGCCCGCGATGGCATGGCTCATGTCCAATTGCGCGTCCAACCCCCACTGGCCACTACTGCCCTGCGCCACCACTGGCGTGCTGCTCAGCGCCAGCAATAGCCACCCGACAACAACCCACCACAGGGCCGTCGGCTCAGGTGTCCGGCGCTGCAGTACAGGCAGCCACCCGCTGGGTTCAGGCTGCATGCCGTTACTCCTGGAAAACCAATCCGGCAAACTTTCCGGGATCTAACGATTCCACCGCTTCCATCACTTCTTCAGCACCCACTTCCCCGAACGGCACCGACAACACGGCATGCTCCACGTAACGCACCAAGATTCGTGCTTCTGTGCTTAGAGGTAAGGCGGGCGCGTTGACCACGATATAACGATCGGCGTAGCGACCTTGCAGTTCACTCATCAAATCGCGCATACGTTGGGACGAAAATAGCTCGGTGGCCGACATCGACAAATTACCGGCCGGAATGACCGTTAGGCGGTCGATACCGCTCGGATACATGATGTCGCGCACGGTCAGGCTGCGATCAGCGATGAAGTCCGTCACCCCCAACACCATGGACGTCGACACCAGCTTTTGCATGTCGGAATAATACGGGTCGCAGTCAATCAACAAGGCGGAACTTTGCGCATCCAAAGAGAAGGACGTGGCCAGATTAAACGCCGTGATGGCCGAGCCGGGCTTACGGCTTAAAGACGACAGCATGACCGAAAAATTCTTCGCTCCGCTGAGGTTGCGCAACTTGATACGGATTTCGCGGTAGGCATCCAAAATGGCTTTATTGACCATGCCGGGGTAGATGATCTTGCGCTTGCGGCGTTCGTCGTTGGTCCAAGGTTTTGGGTTATTGATCAGATCTAGGGACACCGCAGAGTCAAACACCGTCGGCGCTTGGCGCTCTTTCTCGGTGCCATGGATCGGCGTTGCCGGGCGCTGATGATTAAAAGGTCGTTCGATGCGATGTTCGTCGGGCATGTCGGGGTAGATGGGGTCATCGTCACGCGCGGGCTCACCCGCGTATTCCTGTTGCCGCACATCGTCCAGTGATTGTTCCGCCTCATGCGCTGCCTTCGCCTGGGTTTTCAATAGGGCGCTGTAGAGCTTACCTTGATCCATGCTCAGCCCCCTACACCGATGAGACGTTCCATTATGCTGCTCGGCTGGATGCCCAAAACGCTGAACACCAGCACCGCCATATAGCCCAGCATAAAGACACCAACAACGGCACCTAACATCATAACGTCTACCCGCAGGAGGCGTGCCCACCATGTGCTGTCGTAATGTGGCACCGACGCCAATAGGCGAATATCCTCTGGCAATTGTTGCAACAGGGCGCGCCCTGAACGGACTTTGCCATCAAACAGCACCAACATGCCGAGCAGCCCCAGCACTAAGCCAACGCCCATCACTGGCCCAGCTAAGCCAAAATGAAACAGTTGTAGGCCATCCCACTGGGTGGGGTAGGACGCCGGCTCCTGAATGCGATAATTGACGCCTTGGCCTTCCACGTCCAAGGTCATAGAAAGGCGGGCACTTTCGCGGCGCTGTAACATTTCCTCGTACACCCCGCGGGTGACGTTATAGTCGCGCAATAATTCGGTTTCTTCGGCTTGATTACCCGCTATCCGTTCGGCCCGATCAAACTCTTCCTGCAACAAACGCTCCATGGACAGCAACCGGTTTTGTTGTGTTTGCAGATCACTTTGCGCGGTATTGAGGCGTAACCGAAGGCTGGCATAGACCGGGTTTTCGATCACCTCCGTCAAGTTGCGCGACGCATCGGTTCCGGCTTCGGCTTGCTGGGCTTCCAAGTCGGCAATTTGTTCCCGTAAAGCCACAACATCCGGGTGCGAATCCAGGTACAGTCGGCGCTGCGCATCCAATTGCTGACGCAAGGCCGCGAGGCGGCGTTCAACATCCGATTCAGCGCGACCAACCACTACCTCCGTAAAGGGCTCTTCTTGCGCCAGTTGCTGTTCGGTAATGCGCACCTGCCCTTCGCTTTCTAAAATTCGCAACCGCAGGTCTTCAATATTGCCACGCAAGGTTTGGATGCGGGCTTGCACGTTGGCTTCGGTGCCGTCCCGATTGGACGCACGGAATTGCTTCAAGGCTTCTTCGGCGGTTTCAAGTTGGCGTTTGTAGGAGTTAACTTGCGATTCAATGAAATCAAACGCATTGCGACTTTCAGCGCGCTTTGTGCGGCTCGATTCTTCCACAAAATGATTCAACACTTCGCTGAGCACGCGAAACGACTTGCCTGGACTGTCACTGCTGTAGCTCATGGCCAGATAACTTCCACCACTGACCCGCATACTGAGGTTGTCGCGCAATTCCGCCAATACCGTATTGACCCGCTCATCCGACTCCAAGCCGACCAATAACCCCGAACTGCGCGCCACGCGCTCCAACATACTGCGGCTGTAAATGATTTCGCGCGCTTCATTCACCCGGTTAACGCTGGTGACTTCGGCCGCACCACGGAGTAAAGGTTGCAGGATATTGGTTACGTCCGCTTGCAGCATGGCGTTGGCGGTGTAGGTTTTTGGCGTGACATAACCGATGGCAAAAATCGCCGCACTGATCAGCATAAACAGACCAGCGGCCAGAAAACGATGATTGAATAACTCACGCTTGACCCCGTTCAGCAGGTCAAAAATCAGGCGCAGATCCATTAAAACTCACCCCGCAGAACTTGCTTGCGCGGCACGCTGATGACGTCACCTGGTTGTAACGGGTAGTTGGTGCGTAGATCGCCGTTGTCGAGAATGGCTTGCAAATCGATGGCGTAGCGTACAGTTTCGGCGTCGGTTTCACGCTGTAACAGGGCACGTTGCCCCGCACCAAAGTCGGTAACACCGCCCGCCAGCAGCACCAAATCGAGCACGGTCATGCCCGGACGAAATGGCAACGACGTCGGTCCGTTGACTTGCCCAGTCACACGCACGCGCTGGCGATATTCGCTGCTCACCGGATTGGCCACAATCACGGTGACTTCGGGATTTCGTACCACGGTACTGATGGCGGTATCGATCCGCTCAGCCAAATCCTCCGGCCGCTCGCCGGCCGCCAACAAGTCGCCCATTAACGGTATTGAAATATAGCCATCAGGACGGACTACGGCCGTGGGGCTCAATTCCGGGTTGCGCCATACATTGATGGTAATCACATCGCCTACACCAATGCGATAAGGCGCCACACTCGGCTCCGTCGCGGGTGGAGCTGTGGTCAAACCCGCATTGGGTAACGGTTTGACGGCACAACCGCTGAATGACAACGAGCCCAGTAATGCGAACAAAAAACCGGCTATTTTGTCGTTCATATCAGCGTACTCCCTTGCCCAACAACACCACCTCGACCGTTTGAATCATGATCAACAGATCAATCAAAAAACTGTGGTTCTTTGAATAATAGAGATCATATTCAAGCTTGCCGCGCGCATCGTCGACCGAAGCGCCATAGGGGTAATTCAGTTGCGCCCACCCCATTAAACCGGGCTTCACATAATGCCGGGTATCATAAAAGGGTATTTGTTGCTTCAGTTGAGCAACAAACTCCGGCCGTTCCGGGCGCGGACCGACAATACTCATTTCGCCTACGATGACGTTGTAGATCTGAGGCAGTTCGTCGAGCCGGGTATTGCGGATGAAGGCACCTACTCGGGTAACGCGACTGTCGTTCTGCGAGGCCCATACGGCCTTCCCTTCTTTTTCGGCATCTTGGCGCATGCTGCGGAATTTGTAGATGCGGAAAGTTTTACCCAACATGCCAACGCGCTCCTGGCTGTACAGCACCGGACCACCGCTTTCGGCATACACAGCCAACGCGGTTAAGGCAATAAAGGGCAACATCACCACCAACAATACCAAGCTGATGCTGAGGTCAACCAACCGCTTGGCAACATCCCGACTGCGCGAAGCCTTGAACCCCTCGGAGTAGAGAATCCACGATGGATGCACCAGTTCCAGATGCGCTTTTTTTGTGGTGCGCTCCAAAAAATCGACGGCAGCGGTCACGTCGATCCCGCGTAATTTGCATTCCATCAGGTCGGCATGTAACTCCCCTTGTTGATTGCGGCGTTCTTCGGGTGCGATGATGATTTCCGAAACACCCAAGCCACGACAGAAGGTATACCAATGCTTCGGCACACTCAACAAACGCTCACTGGCAACCATCGGGCTCGCATTGTCCGGCACACAGCCCACTACCGTAATACCCATGGCCATAGGGTCGGCCTGTAAATTGTTGAGGATACCTTGGGCGAATTCACCGGCACCAAATATGACCACACGGCGTTTCATTTGCTCGGAGTCAACCACCCGGCGAAAGCACCATCGTGACAACAACACCAACACAATCGCCACCACCACGCGTCCGACCAGAGTTCCCTCGGTGTCGGCGGCCGGAATCAGCCAATACAAAAGGGTCAACGCCAGAACACTGACGAAGCAGAAGGCGACCAAGGTGCGGAAAAACATGGCTAAAAAGCCGTCTTGCAACAAGGACATATAAACGCCCATCGACAAAGTGCCGCAACTTAATACCAGCGCAAATAACATCGCTTGCAAAGGGTGTACTGGAAGCGCTTCGCCTCCCAAATACAACGCCAGACTTTGTTGGATATACGGTGTTAAACACAACAGCACAAACTCGACGGCACCCAAGGCAACGTAGGCCGTGTGAATATAATGCTTACCAAAGCGTAAGTACGACACGTCAAACGCCCCTCGGTTCAATGGTTAACAAACACTGCTTCATTTCTGCGCTGCCTTTAACGGTGTCGTCGCTGCCGGGCCGCTGGATGGGGTCACGGAAGTCTCAACGGTAGGGGCAGCCGCTTCCAACGACGCGGCAATCGACTCGAGCGCGATAGCGATCCGCAATAAGGTGTTATGGTCTACCCCGGCATCGCCGTGTGACGGCGCTCTTTCTGGTGCTGTGCCTAGCGCTGTGGCAAACAAATCTTCCGCCATCACATCACGGCGAATTTCATCCAGATCGTCCATTTCAATGTGGCAACGCTCATCGGCGTAGGCGCACAACATCAACCCATCGCATAATTTGTTGATCAGTCGTGGGATACCCCGGCTGACGTCTTGAATGCGCGTCACCAGTTCGCCCGTAAACAAGGGCGCACCCCGATAACCGGCAACGTACAAACGATGATTGATGTAGCCCTTAGTTTCGCTTTCCGACAGACCGCCAAGATGGAAATGCAGTTTTACCCGCTGCGCCAACTGCGGAATGGCGTTGATGCTCTGCCGTAATTCAGGCTGCCCGAGCAAGATGACCCGCATCATTGGCCCACTTTCACCCTCCAAACCGGCCAGCATACGGATGTCTTCAAGGTTTTCGGCACTTAGGTTTTGCGCTTCATCTACCGCCAGGATAACCGGAATGTTGCGATTCGACATGCGCACCAAATGGTCTTTGATGGCAAACAACATGGCGATTTTATTGGTGTCGGTCACCTCTAACCCGGCTTCACGCGCCAACAAGTGGAACAAGTCATCCGACTGCAAATTGGTGTACGCCAGATGGATCAGCTGCAATTCGCGCTTCATACCTCGAATCAGCTTCTTTAACAGGGTGGTTTTCCCCGAACCGACTTCACCACTGATCACCACAAAACTCTCCGGGCTCCAAGTGGTGGAATCCATATACACATAAGCCCGGGAGTGTTGCTGACTCATGTAGACAAAGGATTCCTCCGGAGCCATCCGGAAGGGGTGTTGGGTAAGCGAAAAATGATCCAGATACATAATTACGCCAACTGCATCTGCGAAAGTAGCGGTTGCGCACCGGTATAATGCCGGTAGCTTTCGCTCACCGTGCCGAAGCGGAAGTCGGTCAGCAACTGCGCCAACCGCGCTTCGCACACCGCTAAATTGGTGTAATGACGAAACCGTGAAAACCAACTGGCGTTGTCAAACCGGGGCTGCTCGGGGTCCACTTCCCACGGGTGCAAATAGAACATCTGCGGGCCGTTACCTTGGCGGGCGGCACGGGCAAAAAGGGCTTTAAAGACCGGGTAAGGAAACTGGCGAAAATAACCGCCTCCCGCCACCGGTACTGTTAACCGTCCGAACGACGCGGTGGTTAACGGGAACTCATGCAGCGCACGGCCAGACGCCGTGGCAATATCGTAGGGCGCACGTGGTGTGTCAGGTATTCCGTAATTGTCATGCCGAATGGGGAAGATGCTGGAGTCCCAGGTAAAGCCCAAGTCGGCCAGAATGTCGAGTGCCCACAAAGACTGCCGGGTAATGGAATAGCTGGCCGCTCGGTAGCCGGTGACCGGTGCTTGGATAATGTTTTCTAGGATATCTTTTGATAATTGGGTTTCCCGGCGAAACACGTCAGGGCTTTGACGGTAAATCAGTTGATGGCTGTAGCCGTGCGAAGCAATTTCATGCCCCTCGGCGTGAATTTGCTGCACTAACTCCGGAAAACGTTCGGCAACCCAACCCAAGACAAAAAACGTTGCATGTACCTCATGGCGGGCAAACAACGCCAACAGGCGCTGGGTATTGGCCACCACCCGCGATGGGAGATCATCCCACTGCTCTGGACGAATGACTTTGGCCAGAGCAGCCACATGAAAATAATCTTCCACATCAATGCTCAAAGCGTGCATGACGCGTTGATCACCTATATTTTTCTTCGTTACGCCATCAGTGGACATCTGACTACCGACTCTCCTCACCAAACCAACTTAGTCGTATCATACGTCTCTATTGTCGAAAAATTATACGCTATACCGCCTCAATAAGTGTAAATTTTGTTGACTTTTTTATTTTTACAAAATAACAGGCAAAAGAAAAACACGACACTCTTATGAGTGTCGCGTTCTGGACTGTTCATAAACAAGTGGTCAGATAAATTTTCTATACGTGACTAGACGACCCTTTTTTCATTTGCCGGCGACTGGCGAACAAACCCGCCAAGCCAGATAACAACAAGAATGCTGCGCCGGGTTCGGATACCGCCACGGCGGTAACTACGCCCCAAATCGCCACATGCGAAATCGAACCATTGGTACTGGCGAAGAAACCATTCAACTCGAGCGTTTCCAAGCCATCCCAAGCGTTCATATCAAAAATATACTGCCCGCCAAACTTACCGTTCTTCACCACTAAAAAGCAGGTAGGACAGGTGATGTAGTCCACGCCGCCGTTGTGGGTGATGACACCATCATTAGCACCCAATACCGAGGAGTACGAACCAGCGTAAGTTCCGCTAAGACTGTTGGTATCGCGGTCATGTTTAAACAACATGTCCAACATGGCGACGCCGGTAATGGCTTCCATGTCGGCTGAATCGAATGCGGAATTTTCAAACACATGGGCAATTTGCGGCATCTCATCCGGCGTCAAGACAATTGACGCACTCACTTGAGACCCTAAGAGCAAACCCGCAACAACCAGCCATCCAATGATGGCCCCAGCGACTTTTGCGTACATGACAACTACCTACTGCTTGAATAAAAAGGAAAACCCATGATCGCGGTGGTGACGAAGCAGGTATTGTGCCACCAAAGGAAAAGCCCGGTATTTCAAAGGCTTGCGACTATTTAACGCCGGTCGAAAGTTAGAAATGTAAAATTTTTCGACAGCAAAGACAGCGTAGATTCGATGAACGCGTACCAATCGTCCATTGTTCGAAGATTTGTGTGTAAAAATAACCGACAGTGCAGCCTGTGGGATGTTTCGCGTTAGAATGCGTCCGTCTCAATGCATTTAGGTGTTCTGTGCGTTTATTGAAGTATTTCGTTTTGCCGCCCTTGCTCAACATCATGATCGGCTTGTTAGGACTCCTCTTGTGGCGGCGCTTTCCGCGCTTGGCCTTTGCCGTCACGGCCACCAATACGCTGCTGTTGCTGGTGCTATCACTTCCCGTGACACACTGGTGGCTGGAAGAAGGACTCGTGCAGTATCCCTACCCAACGTTGACCGACGCATCCCGCGCGCAAGCGATTGTGGTGTTAGGGGGTGGTCGCATCACGCAAGCCATTGAATGGCAAGGGCGCGACACCGTAAGCCAGGGTGCGCTGCGGCGCTTGGCCGAAGGCGTGCGTTGGCACCACCAGACCGGCTTACCGCTGATCGTGACCGGCGGCCGTGTACTGGGTTCAGAAGAAGAAGCGGAAGCCGAGTTAATGGCGCGGGTATTGCGGGAGGTGTTTTTGCTTGAAGATGTATGGCAAGAAGACCAAAGCCGAACAACGGCCGATAACGCTCGATTCACCGCCGAGCTGTTGCGCAGCCGCGGCATGGATACGGTATTACTGGTCACGCACGCCGCGCATCAGCCACGCTCGGTTGAAGCCTTTGCGCATGAGGGTATTCAGACGATTCCTGTGCCCATCGGCACACCAACCGATAAACCCCAAGGCATCGCCAGTTGGATACCGCGCGCCGAACGGCTGTTGAACAGCGCCGAAGCCATCCATGAATATCTTGGTCAGTGGGTGTATCGGCTGGAGCGCTGGCTCGCTAACGACTAAATGCGGTTTTTGTGCATGGCCTTACCGCCCGATTGGCATACGAAACAAGAGCGGAGCGCGTCCCGTATAGAAGCCAAAACTGGCGGTGGCGGAAGGCGGTTCAGCGGTGCCGTCGGCATTCCAGTCAAAACGTAAATGAGCCGGTATACCCTGTGCCGTTGCGCGATAAACCCCCTCATTCCGCCCGGCTGCTTGCGCGACCGCCGATACGGTCAACCGGATACTACCTTCACCTGCTACCGCCGAGTTCCAACTCAGACTGGCGTCATTTTCCAATAGATTACCGACACCAGGGACGATGGTACGCGTAAAATTCGAGACATGCAGCGGTGTTTGATCACCCCCGGTTTCTGCCGCATACAGGCTAAACCGCGTGCCATCCCACACTTCATACTGTACCGGCATATCCAAAGGCACCTGTACAGGGCCAGATACATCACGCAAGCGCAAACGGCCATACACCAGTTGTGGGCCGCTCAGCGCCTGCGTCAAGGTCGCTGAATCGGCACAATTGCTGCCCGTGCAGGCTTCAGGGTCTTCCAAACTGGCTTGTGGAATGGTCCAAATACCGCGTATTTCTTGCGGTGCTTCGTTAGCGGTCAATTCATCGGGCGTACCGCTGCGCTCATAGCGCCATTGCGGATAGGGAAAATTAAACACCAGCCAGCCCGAATAATTTTTGCCCGCATCAAACCCGGTGTTCATGTGCCCAAGTACCGTACCGCCTGATTGCAGGACTCGGGTCTGCTCAGTATCCATATTGACCGCATCGTGCTCGACCGTTGTAGCTACATTGTTAGGACTGCGGAAAAAACTGCCGAAATAATTCACCGTTCGCTGGCCTGACAGATTTCTGGCCGTCACGATCACCGCCGGCCCCGGTGCCGATGTAGAGGGCAGGTTTAGGCCGAAATTTTGGCCCTGATACACGAAATCCCGCGCACCAATAAAATAAGGGTGCGCAGCTAATGCCACTGCCTGCACATCGTAATCAATACTGGCCGGAATAAAGCGTGCGCTATTGCCCGTCGTGGCGGTGGCATGTTCAACGGCGGCACCGAAGTAGTTGGGCAACGCTGCGGAAAACTCAAATATACCCACTTCCGACACGCTTTGATCCGCAATGGTGGTCACCCCATTCGCCGCCGGAACATGGTTATAGGTGGTTCGACCTAACGTACCAAGCTGCCCACCGGAGGGCGCAACCAATTGATGACTCAAGGCGATATTACTGAGCTGAAAGTTCGGCGTTACAGGGTTATCACTTAAGTCGGTATCGCCATCCACCTGCCACGCGCGCGCTGTTGCGGTCAGGGTATAGTCCGCACCGGCTACTACCGTATTGTTACAACTGACGTCCTCAATAGCACCGCAACCATTGGCGGCTTCCAGGGTGATGCCCACTGGGCGACTGACAAACGGATCACTGCTCAGCATTACCAAGCCGTCATCGCCGTTCGCAACACTACCGGTATAGCGCGCGTTCAATTGCATACTGCCCGCATCGGCATACTGCACGCTGATTTCGGCAACACCCGACGCATTGAAGCTCAACGGTAGCGCCGTGGCGGTACCGCTGGTCAGCCCAACGTCTGTACTGTTGACGGATACCGGCCAACTGACCGGACGTCCGGTTGCATTGGGCGAAACATAATCCGACCAAAAGTTCAGCGTACGTGTGACATTGGCAAACGCCGGCACACATTCCTGCGTCTCATCGTCGGTATTCACCGCGGCGACCGTGATGCCGGTTGCCGGGCGATTGGCCAGTACATCGGGAACATCGAACACAAAGCCGGTGTCGGCAAAATCGATGGTGCAACTGGCGTCAACAGACCCGCTGTTCACGCATCGGGGGGCCGTGAATCCGGTGATCGCAGGCGTAACACCGCTCACACCAAGATTGACCTCACCTTCAGTGGTGCGCTGAAAGCCCACGGTGGCGGTGCCATTGGTCAGCGCAATGCTGGTGCCACCCGTCCAACCCGCCGGTGTAACATTAACGGTCACCGGGTCCGTATAGAGCTCTGTGCAGGCCGCATCCGCACAGGCTCTAACGGTGACGTTACTGGCTTGGCACGTGAGAGCGGAACCGTTGTACACCAGTTCAATGTTGAGCAGTTCGGTATCGGGCACATCTTCGGGGTCTGCGATGGTAACCACATCATCCCAATCCAAACCGATGGCCAAGCGGTCCAGTGTCATGGTATCGCTGTTACCAAGATTCACGGTACGAAAACCAATACGATCAAAGGCCGCAATGGCGCTGTCACCCGATGCCACCACGTTGGGCGCAGTTTCGGTAGCCAGTGTCGGCGGGTTTACCCATAGGGCAAATTCATCAAAAGGCTGGCCAGACCCCGTGGTGGTTTTGCGCAGCCGACCGACAATGAAATAGGTTGTACCGTTGGTTATGGCCGTATTGTAGACCTCGTTATTTGACCGCGTGCGCGCGAACAGGTCATTCGCTCCGCCGCCATTTCCCTGATTGGATTTCAAGCCGATGTTGGGATAGTTACCAAAGGTTGGTTGATCAAACCATAATGCTGCGAACTGATTGTTAATACTCGCGTTAACGTTAAACCGCACCAGCATACTAACGTAGAGTGTATTGCCCTCGAAGGTAACCGCTGTATCCCGTGCGGCGGCTTCGTTATCACTGCCGTTCAATTGCAGCGCACGCTCTCCCCCCACCACAAAATCACCCGCGCTGTCTTCATACACCATGACGGAGCCAGCGGTACTGATGACTTGCTGCCGCCCGGCAACGCCAGACCAAGCACCCGACCAGCCGATACCACCGCTGCTACCCGATATGCTGCCCACCCCATAGGCTTCAAAGTCATCAATGGCCAAAAGAGTACTGCTACAAATCGAGGGGTAGTTACCGCCACTGCCGGAACAGTTGCCTGTCACGGAGCCTGAACCGATGTTTATATCACCGCCAGCCGACAACTCGCCGGTTATGTTGGTGTTGTTACCAATATCAATGTCACTATCGGTCGTTATGCTACCCTCAATGATTGCATTGTTTTTGAGCGTGATGTCACCTGTGGCCGTAATGCTGCCCGAAATCTCGGCGTTATTATTAAAATCCACAAACCCGTTCACCGTGGCGTCTGCATTGATCGCCAAACCGTTATTGGCGGTAAAATTACCCGCAATCACCAGCGTCAGCGTGTAGATATTCGCCGCATTAATTTCCGAATTGTTGTTCATCGACAAACTGCCGCTGATGTTCAAGGTCACATCTTGCGAAATAGCGAGGTTGTCGCCAGACAGATTGATATTGCCTGCACAATTGACCACACTGCCGCCAAGCCCGGACACACAGGCGCTGAATGGCCCAGAACCGACAGCGCCAGGTAAGGTGAAGGTGGCAGCCGAGCTGCTTATGGCCAACAACAGCAAAACGATGGCACTGAGTTGTCGTCGAAACTTAGTCATTCACCACCTCCATCACGGCGGTCTGCCGCAACCAGACGTATTCGCGGGACGCGGGCGTTAGACCGGTCGATTCCACCGTGGCGACGATATCCTGAAGAGTCATTCCTGCGGTGACATATTCTCGTTCCGCACCACAGGTAACCGTCAGTGTTAAGCCAGGAAAATCGGCATGTGTGGTGGCGGCTGCGGCACAGGGTTCATTGCTAAGTACACGTAGAATGGCCGCATCCAACCCCGCCTGTACCAGCCACTGCGCTCGGGTAGCTTGCAAGGATTGCACGCCTGTGGCGCTGTTGCGCACGGTAAGCTGACTGATCACCAAGCCTGCACCACCCAGCACCACCAACAAAAAGATGACGGCGACTAACACAAAGCCTTGTGGTTTAGCGTTATGTCGTATCATGGCGCGTTCACCAAGCCTTTGAATTGCACCAAGCGTACCGTTTCCTCGTTCTGCGTTAAAGCCAAGGCCAAGGTAAGGGTGGGCGTAACCGACAGGCTGCCACCATCGAGACTAAATCGACAAGCACTGACGTTATTCGACAACAACCTCGGCGTTTGAGTCGGCACCGTGCCGTTAATGCCCGCATAGGGTGTGTCAACCACACGCTGCAAGGTATTGCCCACGCAGCGATATTCCACGCGACCGGTGGTTAAATACAAGCGCTGGCTGGGCGATGGCACAGGGAAAGCGTGTGCCCGCGGTAAGGTTAAGGTAGTTATTGGATTCGTCGTCGCGCAGTTTTGTGCGATTATATTGGCCGACGAGACGAAGGCGGTTACCGGCCCTTGATCGTAACTATTATCTGTTCGTGCCTCCACATAGTAGCCCAGTGTATCGTCACCATCTAACGGCCCCAAGACCACAAAATGTCCTTGGTTATTAGGCAAGCAGTCCAACACGTTTAACTCAGACACGGCCGCTGCAACAGGTGTGCTGTAAACGCCGAAGGGTTGACGTCCTTGATCGGCTGGCGACAGCACCAAAAAAGTAAGGGTTTGCTCACCATTACTGACTTCAACAGAATTCGGTACTGCCCGACCGACATCGAGCAAAATTCTTTGCATGACCCCTTGCAGATTTTCCACCTGCTCGGCCCGCGCGCTGCTTTGGCTATACGCCTGAAACTGATTACCGACAATGGGCCCGACTACGGTGGCAATAATGCCCACCAATACAATCACCATGATCAATTCAATCAGGGTAAAGCCCCGTTGCGGGCGCTGGTGCAAGCTAAAAGGAATCATCAGCAAGGCTCCGGCTCTGGATATCCGGCACGATAGCCTACCAGTTGGGTCGTACTACCAAGCGGGTCGGACACATTCACCTGTACCCGCAACAAGGTTGCGCAGTCGCTGCCGGTTGACGTAATGCCACCAAAGCTGATGGCTGTTCCGTCGCCCGCCGAAACTGAAATATTCACCACATAGCCCGCCAATTCGGCGAAGGGTGTAGCGCCGGGGTCGTCCGTATCGGCAGCAATGAGAATACCGCCATCATCGGTAGTGGAATTGTAGCCGTTGTAGTCACAGATTTTTTGCCAGCTCGCGCGGTTGCTGTTGACCGGTGGTGCGGCACAGGCGTCAGTCGAGGAAGCATCCGGCGGAAAGAACGACTTACTGAGCGCTTCGTCCAAATAGGATTCAGCAATGGCGAGCGCCTGCAAGCGAATTTGCGGGTCCACATTACGCAGCGCATTGCCGCCCAACGCATTCAATATACCCACCACAGCGATGCTCAACACCACGATGGCGATGATCAACTCAATCAGCGTGACACCGCGTTGGCTATTGACCGTGGGGCTGAATGTCCATCGAGATTTAACGCACATAGCCGGTTTGGTCATCAATAAGAATGTCAGTACCACTGAGGTGCGTCAGGGTGCGGGTGCCGTTACTGGCCGAGAAGTCCGATAAATTGGCCAAATTGAAGCCTGCGGCTAACAACGCCGGATCACTCAATAAACGCGCTTCACCCATGGGGGTAAACACTATGGACTGATCCGGTGTAACCCCGGTTTCACCAAGATCACCGCTGGCACTGAACGCTGCGGTCAGGGTCATAGGAAAGTTTGCGCAGTCGGTGGTGTTGGTGCGTAGGCTGAGCGTATCACTGGAAAAATTCGCCACGGTATAGCACTGGGTATGAATGGCATGGGCGCGGGCTTCCGCAAGGGCGGCGCGCACTTGGCGCTGATTAAAGGCATTGTCGAAGGTATCCCGGTCAAAGAACCGGGGTATCGCGACGGCGGACAGCACCCCTAGCAAGATGATCACCATAATCAACTCAATAAGGGTGAAGCCTTTATTGATGTTAGATTTCACCAACACATTCAACAGCGTCGCCTACCGCCGCTGTGGCAGTATCACACGTTGCGTCAGTGAATGTCGGCACTATGTAAGTATCACCATTAATGGTGACCTGAACACCGGTAGCAACCGCAGTGATTCCATCACCGTCTACGCCAGCAGCCAACTCGGTGACCGTTGGGAAATCTATACTACCACTCACCCTTTCTTGAGCTACCAATATACCATGGGTACTTTTTACTGCTCCTGACATACCCGCTTGCGAAGCTGTTAACGCATCATCGCCAAAATCAACAAACCTTGGCAACGCAAACGCCGACAGCACGCCCAAGATCACGATCACCATGATCAGTTCAATAAGTGTGAACCCGCGTGCTTTATTCATTTTATCCATGATGAGTCTCCTGCGCCTCTATGACGTCTTTGTTTAGATTTTGAACACTGTTATTTATACCGCGAACCCGCCATTTCTGGCAAGGAACCTTACCTGACAATTTCTTGTCGTCCGTTGATCGCTGTCACATTTCCAGCAAATTTAAGGCCAAATCCAGTTTCTAAAGAGACATTTCAAGCCTCTAAGGCGAAAATGTGGCTAGGCAAAAAGGTTCGAAAAAGCGCCGTTTACTTATTGTAAATGAGCATTTTGAGAACTTTTTTAACAACGCCACATTGAGAAAGGAGGCTTAAAAGGTCTCTTTTACAAACCACCCGCACCCGCCGAAAGATCCCACATCGGCAAAAAGATTCCCAAGGCCAAAATCAGCACCAGCCCACCCATGGCGAAAATCAAAATAGGCTCGATGGCTTGCGACATATTTTTCAGGTCGTGCTCGACTTCCTGACCGTAAAAATCCGCTATATCACGCAGCAATTCGGCCAGATTTCCGGTCTCTTCCCCTACTCCGATCATTTGCAGCAACAACGCATTAAACAGACCACTGCCCTTGGCCACGGCCAACAGGCTTTCACCGCGTTCAATGGAGGCCGCCATGGCTTCTATTTTGCTGCCAATGTAGGCGTTGTCCGTGGTGCGGGCCGATACGCTCAGCGCCTGCAAGATCGGTACCCCGGCATCCATCATCATGGCAAACGAACGGGTAAAGCGGCTCATGGCAACACGGCGAAACACGGAGCCGACCAAGGGCAAATAGAGTTTCCACTGGTCGCGTTTGAGCGCGCCTTGTTCGGTATGGCTGTACTGCCGCCAACCCAAAAAGGCCGCGACCGCACCGGCCAAAATAAAGGGGCCATTTTGCACGGTGAAGTTCGAGGACTCCAACAGGATACGCGTAAAGATGGGCAGATCTTCTCCGAGGCGATCAAACACATTGGCGAAATTGGGCACCACAAATACGTTGATAACGGACACCGCCACCACCAGCGCAATGACCACGAAGGTCGGGTAACGAGTCGCCGACTTCATTTGTCGCTTGGTGTTTTTTTCCAGTTCCAGGTGCGTAATAAGCTGTTTGAACGAGGTGTCCAAGCGGCCGGTGCTCTCGCCCATGCTGACCAAGGCCAAAAAGATGGGCGGAAATATCTTCGGGTGCTGGGCCAGCGCCGTGGCCAGCGGGTTACCGGCAGTAAGGGTGCGGCCAACGTCTTTTAATACTCCGGCCAAACGCGGGTTCTGGGTGGCTTCAGCCAACCCACCAATGGCACGCAGCAACGGAATACCGGATCGGGTCAGGGCGTACATTTGTCGACAAAACAGGATGAGGTCATCCGCGGTGATCGGCTTTTGATTCAGTCGCTTGAACAACGCCAGCCAACTGAACCCGGCACGGGCATCACCGGTACTTACATTGTTACTGACCGAGGCGCTCCGTTTACCCTGTTTGGTTGGCGTGATCGACACCGGAATAATGCGCTGGCGCTTGAGTTCATCCAGCACGGCGTCCATGCTGCGGGCTTCTAACACACTGTTGACCATGTGCCCGTTATCGTCCCGCCCTTTTATCGCAAAATGCGGCATGCTTAACCCCCCAGGTCGGCGGTGATGCGGAAGACTTCGTCCAAGTCGGTCAGCCCTTCACTGGCGTATTGCAAGGCGGTGCGGGCCATGGGGACAAAGTGCGGGTCTTGCCGTGCCGCATCCACAAAGGCATTAGGGTCCTGGTCACGCAATGCCATGAGCATGCTTTCACTCATTTCCAGCATTTCATAAACGCCCATGCGGCCACGATAACCGGTGTTATTGCATTCATAGCAACCGGTGCCGTGATAAAACATGGGCCACTCATCTTGTGCTATCCATGGGTGTTCTTTACCCAACAGATATTCCATCCAGATGCGCTCGCGCGGTTCAATTTCGTGCGGCACTTTGCAATTGTCACACACGCGACGGATCAAACGTTGCGCAATGACCGCACGCAATGCGGAAGCCACCAAGTACGGGGCTACGCCCATATCGGCCAAGCGTATGGCGCTGGAAATAGCGTCGTTAGTGTGCAAGGTGGACAGTACGAGGTGGCCCGTTAACGCCGCCCGAATGCCCACAGAGACGGTTTCCTGGTCACGCATTTCACCCACCAGAATCACGTCCGGGTCTTGCCGTAGGGCGGAGCGCAAAATGGCCGAAAAGTCGAAGTTGATTTTGGGATTCACCTGCACCTGCTGCACCCGCGGCAAGCGGTATTCCACCGGATCTTCGGCGGTGATGATTTTGCGGTGCGGCGTGTTCAGTTCATGTACGGCGGCGTAGAGAGTGGTTGTTTTACCACTACCGGTGGGCCCGGTTACCAAGATGAGTCCATGCGGGCGTTCAATTTGCAGTTTAAACCGCTCCAACACCGCGGGCGGCATGCCAAGGTCTTCCATTGCCAGTACACCCGACGACTGGTCCAGCAAACGCATGACCACGGATTCGCCGTGCTGGGTCGGTAAGGTGGATAGACGCACATCGATGCTGCGATTCAACACCCGTATATTGAAGCGCCCGTCTTGGGGCATTCGCTTCTCCGATATGTCGAGGTTCGACATGATCTTCAAGCGCAAAACCAAGGCATTGGCAATACGGCGTTCTTTCACCACCTGTTCTTGCAACTGACCATCAATGCGCAGCCGCACAAACAGAGACGACTCACCCGGTTCGATGTGTACGTCGGACGCTTTCGACTGCACTGCGTCTTCCATAATACTTTGCAACAGCCGCACGACGGGTGCATCTTGTACATCAGTGCCGGTGGCCAGTTCGGCGAGGTCGAAGTCGCTATCGCGCAGTTCGGTTTCTAGCTCCCCAGCGATCGAGGCAATTTCCCCGGTGCGGCGATACAGCTGGTCGAGTGCGGCCATCAGCTCGCTTTCACGCACAATCACCGGTTTCAACGGTTTATCGAGCGCGCGGCCGATATCATCCAAGGCCACGAGGTCGAGCGGGTCCGACATGGCAAGCTGGTAGGCTTTATCGTCTTCGCTCAACAATACCGCACGATGACGCCGCGCCAATGCTTCGGGCAGCTTTTGCACCAGCTCCCGGTTAAATTGGAAACGGCGCAATTCTACGAAGGGATAATTCAAGTGTTCGGACAGCGTTTGCAACATGCGCTGTTCCGGAATGATACCCATATCGACCAACAGACGACCGAGCTTTTTGCCGGTGTTCTTTTGCTCACGGAGGGCCATGTCGAGCTGCCCGGCGGTTATTACCCCGGAGTCAACCAGAACATCGCCCAAACGGACTTTCTTTTGGGTGCTCATTTCTAGCGTCATGGCGCGAGTACCCTCATGCGTTCCTGGGCAAATTGCACCAAACTGGCTGGTTGACCGGCAGCAGCACCTAAATATTGTTGGTAATGTTCGCGCGCTTGGGTCGGTTGGCGCACTTGTTCTAAGGCGATGGCCAACCACAGCACCCACTCCGGTTTGGGTACGGTGCTTTCGGCCAATAAGCCACGATAGGCTTGAACGGCTTGCGCAAACTGGCCCTGCTGATAATAGCCGAAGGCCAGTAACTCCAGCTCATCAACCGATTGAGGTGCGGCCAGTAAGTCGGTGGCGGTGTTGAAGTCTTCATCTTGAATCAGCAAGCGCGCATAGGCTTGGCGTACATCGAGATCGTTCGGGGCGTTGGTGTTCAATTGCCGCAAAATGAAGTACGCCGTGGCTTCATCGCCACTGCGGTGCAAACCTTCCGCCCGGCGAATGCCGAGAATGACATCATCGGTCGCCAGTTCGGTCCATTGTGTCGCCCCATCGGCCACCGGTTCGGCGACCCTTGCCGTCGCCACTTGAGGGGTGTTCGATGCGGCAGGCTGCTCGATGGATGGCGATGCGGACTCCGCCGACGGTGCTTGCTGGCTGGCCTCTTGTGTGCTGGCGGCTTGGATGGGTGCGGTTTCCAAGACTGGCGCCGTGGTCACCGGCTGTTCTGGCTCTGCCATAGGTTCACTGTCGGCAGTATCAGCACGCAAACCGCCGTGCAAAGGCGATAGATCGGGCATCGCCAACACGCGAATGGGGGTATCGTCTAGCGCCGGCAGATCAACCACCACCCCCTCTATAATCTTCGAAGAAGGTTCCACGACCGATGTTTGTAAGAGCCACCACACAGCACCTTGCCACACCAACAGACCCGCCGCCACCGCGTTCAATACCCAAAGCGCACGATGCAACCCTGACCCTGCGACCGACTGCACTGGGCTACTCGATGTCCACACATCCTGTTCAGCCAAGCGCCCGGTGCGCTGAAACAGCCGCTGCATCAAGGCGCTCATAACCACCACACCCAGGCATTCTGCTGTGCCAACCACAAAGCCGCTGCCAACATAAGGCCCCCACTGAGGGCCAGGGGCCATACCGTGGGTGTACGCAGTGGCTTCAACCCACTGTCGCGCTGAGCGGCCTGGACATCGGCCAGCACTGGCATCGGCCGTGCCGAAGCATAGGCCGACAGCAAGACTTTATGGGCCAAAATATTGAGCAACCGTGGGACACCACGCGACAACCGGTACAGCGCACTGGCCAGACTGGCATTGAACAGCGCCGCCCCTTCCCGCCCCGCCAGTTGAAGGCGTTGATTCAAGTAAAGCTGCACCCGTTCGGGCTCTAACGTAGGCAGATGATAGCTGTGCGTGATGCGTTGTTTGAGTTGGCGAAAGCGGAATTCATTTAGGGTGCTGTCGAGTTCAACTTGTCCGAACAAGAATATCTGCACCAGCTTTTGTGTTTCGGTTTCCAAGTTGCTCATCAAACGCAACGCTTCTAGGGTGTCGGTGGGCAGCGCTTGTGCTTCGTCGATCAGAATTAACGTGGTACGCCCTTCGTTGGCCAAAGCGCTGATGCGCTGTTGCACCGCCGCAAAGAGATCGGGC
Source organism: Salinispirillum marinum (assembly GCF_042650105.1). Taxonomy (NCBI): domain Bacteria; kingdom Pseudomonadati; phylum Pseudomonadota; class Gammaproteobacteria; order Oceanospirillales; family Saccharospirillaceae; genus Salinispirillum; species Salinispirillum marinum. The sequence goes on from NZ_JBHSAL010000001.1 coordinate 736,598, forward strand.
TGCGCCATAGCATCCGCCTCATGCACACCCAGGCTGGCCGCCATAGCCCGCAGCAAACCAAGGGCACTCAACAATGGATTGGGGATGTACAACAGGTGAAATTGCGCACTGCGTTCAGGCGCTTGCAGGTAATTCACGAACATCCGGCACAACATGGTTTTTCCGGTGCCGACATCACCGGTTACCTTCACAAAACCTTCGTTCGAATCCAGCGCATAGGTTAACAACTCGAACGCCGCCCGATGCCCCGGCAAATCGACAAAACGGTCGGTGTCCGGGGTCAGTAAAAAGGGTGAGTGGCGGAGGCCAAAATACGCTTCGTACATATTGGCTACCGCTGCAATCGTTCGATGGTGCTGTTCACGTCTTCACCAAAGGTGGCTTGATCCACCACCACAGGGCGCAACAAAATCACCAGTTCGGTGCGGTCTGTGCTGTCACGTCGTTGCCCGAACAACCACCCCATGAGGCCATTACCTTGGTTAGGTAACCCACTTTGCGCGCGGCTGGTGGTGGTTTGCATCAAACCGCCGATCACCACGAGCTGACCATTTTGGGCCCGAATGATGCTGTCGGTTTGACGCACCGTGCTGCTGGCTACCGGCAAACTGTAGGACTCACCTTGAATGGTGAACTGTCGGATTTCCGGGGTGACCTGCACAATGGACGGGTTGACGTGCAGGATGATTTGGTTGTTGTCAGCAATTTGCGGTGTAACGTCCAGCGCGATACCGGAAAAGAACGGTTCCAGCGAAAAGCTGGGGGCTGACGTGGTCGTACCATCTTCACCGGCACTACTGACCGAGGTGACGGTGACAAAGCGCTCCTCGCCCCCCACCTTGATGACGGCTTTTTGATTATTGAGCGTTGAAATACGCGGGCTGGACAACACCTCAACTTCGCCCTGCGAGCGCAGTGCGCGGATGACCGAACTGAAATCCCCTACGTTTAAGCTCAGGTTAAACAACCCACCCAAATTTTCGTCTGCCGGTGTATTGATCGTATTGCCATTAACGCCAACATTACCCCCCACCGAGATGGCATTATTGCCAACCGTCACAATATCCGATCCGAGAATGCGCCAATCGATGCCCGATTCAAAATTCTCGGACAGGCGCACTTCCAAAATCCGCGCTTCAATCACCACTTGCTGTTGCAGCGCCAACTCGGCTTCGTACAAAAACTGGGCGATGTTTTTCAGTTCCCCTGGTAATGCCCGCACCACCACCAAGCCGGTTTGCGGATTAACCACCACTTGCCGACCGTCGCCGTCGGCCATCATTAGCCCAATGGTATCGCGCAGCGTGCCCCAGAAATCGGTTCGATTGGTGGTGCTGATCTGACTGGACTGGGTACCGCCGCTTTGCCCGGTCAGCACGCCGGATTCGGAGTTTCCGGAACGCACCACATCCAAATAATTGACCCGGAACATTTCGGTACGTAACTGATTACCGAGCACCCGATAGCCATACTCGGTTTCAGTGAAGGCAATGCCCAGACTGTCTTGCAGGGCCACCATCACATCCGTAATGCGTACCTGACGCAAATTCAACGATACCGTGCCGGTGACATCGTTATCCCAAAGTATGTTGGTCGCCGATACCTCGCTGAGATCGCGCAGGAACTGGCGAATTTCCACCGCATCGGCGCGCACATCAAAACGACGTTGCGCCGTGGGTGGTTCACGGTTCAGCAATAACGCTGGCAATTCGGCCGGTGGTGCCGGGGGCGCAACATCCACTTGGGTTTCCGGTGCTTGTGCCGTGAGCGTTTCGGCCATGCGAGCGGAGGCCTCGGGTGTGAACAAAGGCTCATCACTCAACTGCTGTGGCGACGTTGCACACCCTATCAGGAACAGCATTGCGCCCAGTGTCAGCCCTAGACCCCGCCAAAGCTTGTTACCTATCCTCATTCACCCTTCTCCATTATGCGGAAGGTCGCCCCAGACTGTGCCAGGGGCAACCGGAATCTTGTGCCATGCGCTTGCACCACGACCTGGGTAGCGTCGATGGCGATAATTTCAGCCGCACCGAGGTCATCTCCGATGTGGTAGGTGCGCCCGGAAATCTCGGCTCGACGAACCTGGTCCATCACGTACAGACTTTGTACTTCATACCGTGCCGGATCGAATCTTTCTGGCTCGGGTTCCACGCGAACAGCACTCACTGGCGTGGCAGGCCGCGCAGTAGATGGACGCATTGGATCATCCAACACTTGGCCATTAACGACCGCAGTCAGACCTAAAAGTACAACGATGGCAGGCAGGCGAACGTGCGCGCGGTTAAACATTCAACCAATCCTCCCGGTCGCTTAAGGTGTACAAGCGTAACACCGCTCGGCCATTAGGATATTGTTCTATGGTGAAGTCCAAGGTGCCGATAATGACCTTTTGTGGCAGCCCTTCAATGGCTCGCACGTAAGCGGCTAGGCCGTTGAAGGTACCTTGTAGCTCGACTTCCATGCCATGCCGATACAGTGCGGCCACCTCTGTCGTACCAATATTCTCTACCGGCAAGGTCGTGAGCGACACCATGTTCACTTCCGACTGCCGTGCCAGCAAGCCACGCAGTAACCGACCCATATCCTCAGGCAATACCAACCCGGAGGTAATGCCTTGGATGTCGGCATTGAGGCGTTGAATGTCTTGTTGCAGAGCGTCTAACTGGGCCTCTAAAGCGCGCTGTTCGGGGTTATCCATGCGGCTTTGCAATACCGTAAACTCAGCTTCCCGTGCACTGATTTGGCGGCGCGTTTGTGCAACCTCAGCCACCGTACCCGTTGTTTCCTGCCAGCCAAACGCCACACTCGCGCCCCAATAGACGCTCGCCACCAGCAATACCAGCGCCAAAGCAAGCAGCCACGACACCCAAAAGGGCCAAATAATCAACCGCTGCTGGGCTTCAAACCAAAATGCGCGCCAACGAAGCATCATTGAATAAACCCCTGAATCAAGCCCAGAGTACCGGGCAACCTAGGGGTTTGATTGGCCGGTAATCCTGGTAGTCCCGCGCCCGCTTCGGCTTCTGGCACAATCGCCTGAGTGCTTAACGCAAAACGATAATATTCGGCATTTTCTTGCAATTGCGCCAATTGCAGGCCACGAAAACGCAACGCTATCTGGCGCTCCTCGCTGGCCAAACCTTCTAAATAGACGGGCAACAGATCCGTGCGTTCCGCAGCACCGGTCAGTTCAACCTGATAAGGCACGGTGCGGGTATCCAAACTGAATTGGGTCAACCAAACGCCGTTGATCCGTTGCCGCGACAGCGACCGCAGGAAATCATAATACGACGGTGAACTTAACACGCCGATGGACTGCAAATCGTTTAAGCGGGCTTGCTGTGCGGTCCGTTCCTGCTGCTGTTGGTTCACCTGTTGTTGCAGGGCATCCAAATCAACGGGTGGTGGCAACACTTGCTGTAGGCGAGCAATATCCTGCTGCAGGGTTTGTAGCCGCATCGTTTCCGACAATAATACGGATTCGGCATCTTGTTGGCGCTGCCACCCTAAATACGTCATCACCGCCACGCCCAGCAGCGCCAACACCAAGACGCCCATCAGCGCGCGTGGGGTCAGGGTGTACCGATGCCGTTGTTGTCGCGGAATTAAATTGATGTACTGCATATCAGCCCCGCAACCAACGCAAGGTGCCGCCGATGGCCTCTGCGAACGCATCCAGCGGCAACTCCGCCAGAGCATCGTCAATGTCCATACCATCGTGCCATTGAAACGCCGTGACCCGCACACCAAAGCGTTGCGAGAGGTAGGTGTACAAGGCGGGGTCCAACTCGCTGTCGGGCACGACAAAGAGTTCTCTTACGCTGCCTAAGCCCAATTGGTTGTCGAAATAATCCAATGAGCGCTGCAATTCAAGCGCCAGCGCTTCGCGCTCCAAATCATCATCCCCGACCAAAGACAGACCTTGCGTGGCGGGTTCGTCGACATCAAACATCCGAGTGCCCTGTGACAAGGCACGATTCAGGCACAGATCCGTTTCATACACCATATTCAAAGTTGAATCATTTTCTCGCATGCGCAATAACGCACTGCTGGACGACTGTGCAGCCAGCACCAACAGGTTGCGCAATGCCATGTCGGCGACATCAATGGACGCCAGACGCAACCCGGCACGACCGAATTGTTGCACTAACCGCTCCACGGGTTCGCGATGCGCGACGATGGCAAAGGCTTTACGCTCACGCCCTTTAAAGGCATCAGCGGGTAACAGGCAGGTATCCACCACCGCTTCTTCCAGCGGCATGGAGATCATGTCGCGGACCCTGAAGGCTAGTGCATCCTTCATTTCTTCTTCCGGAACATTAGGTACATCGAGCAGACGGATTTGATATTGCTCAGGCGGTAACACCCAATGCCAATCGGCATCGGTTAAACCCAATTCCACCGCCATAGCCTGCAGGGCACGCCAGTCATGTGCTGGCGCGACGTGCTGGTGCAACGCCTGCAGCGTATAGCGTTGCTTCAGACTACCGCTGGCCAGAAAAACATGCTGATCCAAACGGTAGCAGCCGACCTGCGCAGCGCGGCGTATTTTGGGTTTTAACATGCAACGAGTCTCATTGGCTGTTTATGTTGATCGCGTTATTATCAGCCTGCGGCCCAGTATGTAACATTATGTTATCAACGCCAAGCCAGCATTTTTCGAACATTGTCAGAATTTGCATACTATAACGGGTTTACGACCGTAAAGCACCCCACTCTACCGAGACACTGGACAATAAAAAAGGGCGTTTACGCCCCTTCCATTGCCTGCTGCACCTGATTGCAAGATAAGGCAAGATTACCACTCCGCCACCGGCACCGGTCGGCCGAACAAATAGCCTTGAAATTGCCGACAGCCCAGCTCTTCCAGCCGATTGCGCTGGTCATGGGTTTCCACCCCTTCGGCCACCACGCTGAGGTCAAGGTGCGAGGCCAGCGAGAGAATCATATCGGCTATGGCCGCGTCATGGTCGCTCGAAACGATATGCCGCACAAAGCTTTGGTCGATTTTCAACTGGTTTAAGGGCAGTTGGCGCAGATAGCTTAACGAGGAATAGCCGGTGCCGAAGTCATCCATCGACAGGCGCACGCCCCACCGCTTCACATCATTCATTTTAGCGACCACGGTGGCGAGGTCCTTCGCCAACAACGATTCCGTCAGCTCAAGCTTTAACCGATTAGGCGGTGCTCCGGTGGCGTCCAAGGCGGCCAAAATCGAGGTGACGAAGTCCGGCTCCATAAACTGACGCACGCTGACGTTAACGGATAGGGTTAGGTGTTCTTTGTCGGGCTGCGTTGCCCAATGGGCCAACAATTGGCATGACTGCTCCAAAACCCATTGCCCAATCGGAATGATCAACCCAGTATCTTCGGCCAATGGAATAAAAGCCGCTGGCGAAAGCAAACCACGTTCATGGTGTTGCCAACGGATCAGTGCTTCAGCCCCGATGACCTGACAATGGGTATCGACCTGGCTTTGCAGATAGAGCCGCAATTGTCCATCGCGGATCGCGGTGCGCAAATCCTGTTCAAGATGCGCGCGCTCGTTCACCGCCCGTTGCATATCAGGGTCAAAAAACCGTATGGCATTGCGCCCAGCGGCCTTGGCTTCATACATGGCCATGTCGGCCTGTTTGAGCAGTATGTCGGTGGACTCTTTGCCGCAATAAAACAAGGTGACCCCAATGCTGGGGCTACACCGGTGCAACAGTGTGCGCAATCGATACGGTTGATTCAACGCTTCACGCACCACATCGGCAACGCCTTCGGCATGGCGGGCGGCTTCGTCCAGATCGCCGGTTCCCACCGCCTCTAAAATGATGACGAATTCGTCGCCACCCAAGCGGGCCACGGTATCGCCTTCCCGCACCGCGCCCAACAAGCGGCGCGCAACATGACGGAGCAAGCTATCGCCTACATCGTGCCCGGCGGTATCGTTGAGGTGCTTGAAGTTATCAAGGTCAATGAATAAGACAGCACCGACATCCCCCGCCCGATGCGCGGTACTGATCGCATGGTCCAAGCGGTCACGCAACAAACGCCGATTGGCTAGGCCGGTGAGCGAATCGTAAAACGCCAATTGATTGATTTCGTCTTCCGCTTGGCGGCGCCGCGAAATATCGCGCACCATGCCCAAATAATACGGTTTTCCCGCGTTGGACAGCTCCGACACCGCCAATTCCATAGGAAAGGTACTGCCATCCCGGCGCAACCCTTCGACTTCACGACCGATCCCGATGATGCGCGCTTCGCCCGTATCCTGATAATTTTTAATGTAGCTGTCATGCGCCATGCGATACGGCGAAGGCATTAACACATGAATGTTCTTGTCCAGCACTTCGCGCGCCTTGTACCCAAAAATGGCTTCAGCGGCCGGATTGAGGCGCATGATATTACCCTGATCATCAATAATAATGAGGCCATCGACCATGTTATTGAACATGGCATCCGTGAATTCGGCATGGTCAACCAAGGTTTGCATAAGGTGATGGGTAAACGACAACCACGCATCGGTGGTGACGGACAAGGTCACGGGCGTCATGGATACAATCCTGCTGAAAAGAACGCGCCCCGCAGGGCAGCACAACGCCGGCCATAATAAAGATTTCCGGCCTAATTGCTGCGGAATGTGAAGGGTTTTTTGATGTGGATCAGGAAAAATTGACTTATCCGTCAAGCTGACAAGGATGGCCCTAGGACTTTCGTCGAACAGCGACAAACATCTGCCGTTACACGCGCTCGCTGATCAACGTGCCCGGCTCCGTACCTGCCGTGGTCGCGTACGGGTTTGGCGAACCGGCTGTAGTAGTATCGGAAGACGCATCCGACACCACCCGCACCGGAACTTGTCGTTCATCGCTTTCGGTGGTTTCCGCACGGGTCACACGCAAGGGGTTCGGAATGTCAAAAGCACGACGCGGATCAACGCTGGCTTGCGAACTGTCAGCTTCCGACAGTAGGCTGCGCGCTTCTTGTCGTGACTCATCGGAGCGGGTGTAGAGTACGTCGGCTGTTTGCTGGGTGCGGTCAGCTTCCTGCTTCAGCCGCTGACTTTCCCGCTGTAACGCCTCCGCACGCTGCTCCGCCTGCTCGGCTGAACGTTCAGCATTGCGCGTAAGCGTTAAGTTATTGGTGAACCCGGCACCTGCGGTGACCCCTACCATGTCGATGACCTACCCATGCACTGATGGAAACACATGAACACTGAATAGACTGACTATATTTTGATCAAATCATAGTCATGGATGCGTTATCTGTCAATTTGCTGCCGCTCAGGAAATCTGTTGCTGACATATCGTTTCCACGCCGGGGTGATGCAGCGCACCGGCATGCGTAATGGCGTACAGCTGGTCTTGCACCGCCGCCACTTCACCTACCGCACGCACGCGATACTGCCGACAGACTTCTTCCGCAATGACCGAAGGCGCGGCAAATACACCCAGCCCGGCATGACCAAACACCTTTAATAACGCGCTGTCGTCAATCTCAGCGACCTCACGCAACCGAATGCGTTGAGCACGGAACCATTCCATTAGGGCATGGTGGTACGGGGCATCCAGGGTGCTGGCCAGAAATGGCTGCTCATCCAAACTTTCGGGAAAGCCAGGCATAAGCCGTTGCGCCAAAACCTCTTCTGCAAATAAGGAAATCGGGGTGGCCCCCAAGTTATAAACTTGCCACTTGAAGTCCGGTTCGGCCACCGGCAACCAATCCGTGATGACCACATGCAGTTCGCGCCGCCGCAAACCTTTTAGCAAATCTTGCGGCCCGCCGGTATGGCATTTCAATTGAATACCGGCATGGCTTTCCAACACCGGTGCAATGGTTCGGTAGGCCAATAATTTATGAATGGATGCCGAGATGCCGACACACAGGCGTGCCATCGGCTTGGTGTCCGCATCGGCTAAAAATTCGCTCAGTTGATCGGCGGTCTTGAACATATCATCGGCGTAGCGGAACACCTGATGACCATGGTCGGTGAGTTGTAGCTGACGTCCACGACGATGAAACAGACGTCGCCCAATGGTCTGCTCAAAGGTAGCAATTTGTCCGCTGAGCGTTTGCGGGGCCAAGGCCAACTGCTCGCTGGCTCTGGCCATTGACCCCTCTTTCACCACCATCCAAAAATAATGCAAATGCCGAAAATTCAACCGCTCCATAGTGCACCCTGACCTGCGATAGGCGTCCAGTGTGCAGCAATTGTTGGCAAAGGTTAAGCAGCGCCTTGCAGCCGGGGATCTTCCGTCGCACCTGAACGCTTCGGCGGCAAAAGCCCTAAACGACGCTGGTTGCGTTGACGAAGCGCACTGGCGGCTTGTGCGTCTTGCGCCAAATCCAGCTCTAGGTTTGGCAACCAACCTAACAGACGCTGCCTTGCCATGCCTTGCATCAGTTCCGGGAAACAGGTTTTTACCACCTGCAGCATGGCATCAACACTGGTAGAGGCGCCCGGCGATGCACCCAATAACGCACTTAACGTGCGGTCACGCGTGGTGATGACTTCCGTTCCGAACTCCAGTTTGCCGCGACCCGCGGCCGTTGGCTTGATGATTTGTACACGCTGACCAGCGGTGTAGAGCGTCCAGTCGGCATCATCCGCATGCGGGAGAAAGGTTTGTAAACTGTGCATTCGGTCGCTTTTCGTCGCCAAGCCTTCACTGACCAAATAACGTACAAGGTGCCGATTATCCCAACCGGCGGTGGTGGCAGCACGTAAGTTACCCGGCTTCACAGAAGACAACCATTCAAACGCCCGTCCTTGGCGCAGTAATTTGGTGGTAAACCCGGCAAATGGGCCAAACAACAGGCAAGGCTGGCCGTCAATATACCGCGTGTCTAGGTGTGGCACTGACATCGGCGGCGCGCCGACGGGTGCTTGACCGTATACCTTCGCCTGATGGCTGAGCGCCAAGTCCGCATCCGGGTTCATCAACCATAGCCCGGACACCGGGAAAGCAGCATAGCCGTTAACCTCTTCAACCTTCGCCTGTTGCAGCAAAGGCAATGCTGCACCTCCGGCCCCGACAAACACGAAACCAGCGTCTAACGTGCTGTCGCCCTCAGGGCCGCGCAAGGTAACGCGCCAGCCTTTGTCATGGCGACGCAACTGGGTGACCTGTGTATTAAACCGCATGGTCACCGATGACTGCGCATGCAAGGTATCACCCAAACCGCGCGTGAGGGCACCAAAGTTCACATCCGTACCATGATTGACCCGCGTGGCGGCCGTATGCTCGGCGGCGAACGGATCCATGATCGGCATCCAACGGGCCAATTCTGTTGGTTCGGACGACCAAGCCATATCGGCGAACAAATGGTGTTTTTGTAAGGCACGATGCCGACGCGACAGAAAATCGACCCCATTTTTACCCACCACCCAACTGAGATGAGGTACGCGACGGATAAAGTTTTCTGCCTGAGGAAGCAAGCCGCGCTCTACCGCCGAGGCCCAAAAGGTCAACGAGGTCTCAAAGCGTTGATTGATGTCTACCGCGCGGTCTATGTTAATCTCGCCATTAGGGGAATCTGGCGTGTAGTTCAATTCGCAGTAAGCCGCATGGCCGGTGCCAGCATTGTGCAGACTGTCGGAACTTTCCGTACCAAGAGCAGCATGTTTTTCCACCACCGTAATGGTACGACCATTATCCAACTGGTTCAGCAGGGTTGCTAAGGTGGTACTCATGATACCGCCGCCAATCAACAATACGTCTACGCGCTGATTTGCCATGACTGCGTTCACTCTTGTTATGGATGTGCTCGCAGTCTAGCGCAACCCTAAAGCTCAAATAATCGTATATATTTTAATCATTCATCGGTTTATTCGATGCATATTGTGTATCCCGAAGAAAATCCCGTATGCGCTGAATGACCATGGTATAGTCAGCCAATGTGTCGTGTTAGCGCAATATACTCGCCAAATACGGTAAGGAGTGAACGATGACCACAACGCTAAATTGCCAGCATCAACCTGAACGTCATCGATTCGTTATCGCGCTGGGTGATGATGAGGCGGTGTTGGAGTATCTACGGCAAGGCGGTATGGTAGATTTTGTACGGACCTTTGTGCCCGAAAGCGGCCGCGGCCAAGGGGTTGCGGAAACGCTGGTGCGCACCGGCTTGGCGTGGGCGCGGGCTGAGGAGCTATCGGTTTCGGCGTCTTGTTGGTATGTGGAGAAATGGTTGCAGCGGGGGTTGTAGGGGGTTACTCGCAGCAGCGGGCTGTAGGGATTGATTGCAGCACTGGGCTTTAGGGGGTATGTCTCATCACCATGTTAACCAGAATCAAGCATGCCTAACTGCGTTATGTCTGTGCGGCTAGCCATTGCATTGCAGCCACTGCTCCGCCAGCCATTGATGCCCCAGCACTTCCGGATGTACGCCATCGTAAGCCCATAGTGCGGGCTGCTCACTGCTCTGGGTACTGAATCCAGCTTGTAACGGCAACCATGCCAATTTACGTTCGGCCACTAATGCACCCATTCCGGTTTGCATCTCTTGTAAGGGCGGCCACCATTGTTCCATTGTCGCGGTGCCGGGAATAGCGAAGGGTTCCATAATCAGCAATCGCTCAGCCAAGGGTTGCAACCGATCGAGTAGGTGATCGAACTCAGCCAGTATGCGCTTTATGTCCGGGTATTCGTGGTCGGACATGGGGTACCAAATATCATTAATCCCCAGCATCAAAGTGATGCAAGTGAAGTCGCTACCCCGCGTTTGTTTCAACGGGCACCAATCATGCGTCAGCAGTTCATTCACCCGACACCCGCCAAAACCCCGGTTCCATACTTTGGTGGTGGGTTCTTTTGCTAGCAGCTCGGTCGCCACCCGATTTACCCAGCCATAACCGAGAGCCTCGGCTCGATTCGGTTGTTTGACACTGCGTTGGCGGTCGCAGTCGGTAACGGAATCGCCCAAGAACAGATACCGGTCGGTCATGTTTCGGGGTCTTCATAGGCGGTGTATTTTTGTGCACTGCCTTGTACCCGATCCGCCGGGTATTTGGCGTCGTTTTTCTTCATTTTGTCCCAACAGGCTTGCTCAATGTCTACGCCAACTTGTCCGGCCAGCCGGATCAAATAGAGCTGCACATCGGCAATTTCGTCGCGCACCGCCGTCAACTGCTCGGCGGTCAACGCCTGTGACTGTGCTTCGGTTAACCACTGGAAACATTCCTGCAACTCCGCCGCTTCGACGGTGAGCGCCATCGCGAGATTTTTCGGCGAGTGGAATTGCTCCCAGTCCCGCGCGGCGGCAAATTGCTGCATCGCCTTATGCAATTGAACGAAGGGATCAGACACCTTTATGCCTCAATGCGATGAATACAGGCACAAGAATGCATAGAAATGCATCGCCGCGCTAGTGCCGATGGGCAATACCGACTAGAATTCGCAGCAATTTTGAACAATTAATGGTGTATCGAGATGGGCCGCGCCTACCAAAACCGTAAAGAATCCATGGCTAAGACCTCTGACATGAAGGCCAAGGTTTATAGCCGTTACAGCCGTGAAATTTATATGTGTGCCAAATCCGGTGGTACTGAACCTACTGGCAACCTGGCCTTGGCCTCCCTGCTGGAGCGGGCCAAAAAAGAACAAGTGCCGGCGCATGTGATCGAAAAAGCACTTACCAAAGCGGCCGGTGGTGGCGGTGAAGACTTCGCCGTAGCACGATATGAAGGTTTCGGCCCCGGCAATACCATGATCATTGTCGATTGTTTAACCGACAACCCGAACCGTACCTATGGTGATGTGCGCACCTGCTTCAACAAGGTGAAAGCTAAGCTGGGCGCTTCCGGTGCGGTCAGCCACTTGTTCGACCACGATGCCATCTTTGTGTTTGCAGGTGAGGATGAAGAACCCGTACTGGAAGCCTTGATGGAAGCCGATGTGGATGTCAGCGACATTGAAGTCGCCGACGGCAAGATCACCGTATTCGCACCCAATACCGAGTTTGGCAACACCCGCAATGCGCTGAAATCAGCCTTCCCTAACATTGATTTCGAAGTAGAAGAAATTCAATTCATTCCACAAATGATGAATCCCATCAGCGGGGAAGATGTTGAACAACTGGAAAAACTGGTCGACCTGTTGAATTTCTGTGATGACGTACAGCACGTTTACCATAACGCGGAATACTAAGCACAATATTATGTGAGGATGTAACCATGAAACTGATCTTCCCTATGGCGACCGGTACCTTGATGTTGACCGTACTCGCCGCCAGCAGTTGGGCGCAAGAATGGAGTGGTTCGGCCACCTTGCAGGCCATGTTGCCCGTGAACGAATTCCAAGAGAACACCAGCGACATCAGCGGCGGTTTCGGGTTACAGGGCGGCTATCGCTTTGGCAATACGCCGTTGTATCTGGGTGCTGAGTTCAACGTGGCCATTATGGGGGTTGATAGCCGTACAGTGCCACTCAGCAACACCGTCAACGTGAACGTGGATGTCGACACCACTCATGTGATGGGTCAATTTCTTGCGGTAAGCCGTCTGATTGCTCCATCGGGTACGTTCCGTCCGTATGTTGAGTTAATGGGTGGTGGAAACTTTTTTAACTCAACAACGGTGGTGAGCGACCGCAGTGATGGCGACGCCATTGCAACCGATGACGAAACTCATAGTGCCTCAGCTTGGACCTACGGGGCAGGTGCTGGCGCCCTATATCGTGTATTCAGCAATGATGCGCCAAACCGCTCTTCCGAAGAAATGGAGTTAAGTGAAGGCTATGTGCTGTTTTCGGTGCGTTACTTTTCCGGTGCCGAAGCTGAGTACATGAGTTCAGGCTCAGTGGTTGTAGATGGCAATGACAACAGCGTCACCTACAACAAGAAAACCAGCCCGATTGAGCAATGGGCCGTATCCATTGGCTTCCAAGGCCGGTTCTAAACGACAACAAAAAGGGCCAGTACGGCCCTTTTTGTTGTTTGTGCAGACCGCATCACTTTCTAACGTGGCTGCGCAACCACACGGCCAATGCCAAGCCGAACAGGCTCAAACCGAAAGCGGCCCAAAACGCCAAGTGAATACCCGCTTCCAAGTGCGCCAAGGCACTGCCATTGGGTGCATCGGTCACCGGACGTCCGGCCCGCGCACTCAGTACGGTGATCAACAGGGCGGTCCCAATAGCCGCACCGACCATGCGCAAGGTGGTGTTCATCGCCGAGGCATGGGCAATCAGTTCACGCGGCAATGCATTAATCCCGGCGGTCACCAAAGGCATCATCAACAGCGTACCACCCACCATTTGTAGGATAGAGCCCAGCATAACCCATGGTGCGGCTAAACTGTTCGGCATAATGGCCAACCACAGCATGGCAAGCGCCAATAATACGAAGCCCACAATGCCCAAGGTTTGAATGCCGAAGCGGTCAAACAATTTACCCGCCAGGGGTGACATCAGCCCCATCATCATAGCGCCCGGCAACAATATCAAACCGGCATCCAGCGCCGTTAAACCACGCACGCTCTGAACGTAAATAGGGATCATGGTTTGTGTGGCCACTAAGATCACAAACACCAACACGGACATAACCGCTGATACGGTAAATACCGGTGAGGCGAAAACCGCCATGTCCAACAATGGGTTCTCCAAGCGCCGCTGACGACGGACAAACCACGCCAGCGATACCACACCAACCACGAGCGACAACACCACATTAAGGCTGGTCCAACCCGCTGCACCGGCCATGCTGAAACCGTATAACAATCCGCCCCAACCAAAACTCGACAGCACAACCGAGAGTTGGTCTATCTTGTTACTGCGTTGCGTGGTCACATTCTTCATGAACAAGATACCCGCCAGCCACACTAAGGTGGCGATGGGCAGGATCAGCACAAACAAATAGCGCCATGACCACTGATTCACGATCCAGCCGGACAGCGCGGGGCCAATGGCCGGGGCAAAGGACACCACCAAACCGACCAAGCCCATAGCCGCCCCACGGCGATGGATGGGGTACATGGTCATCATCAACGTTTGGATCATCGGCATGATCAACCCGGCCGCTAAGCCTTGAATGATGCGCGCAACCAACAAGACGGTGAAGCTGTTGGCCAATGCCCCTAGGGCGGTGCCCAGAGTAAATACCGTTAACGCCAGCAAATACAGCGTACGACTGGAGTATTTATCAAGTAACGCGGCGGTCACCGGAATGGCAATACCACTGGCCAGCATAAAGGCCGTGGTGACCCACTGCGCTAAACTCGCGGTGATGACAAAATCGTTCATGATGGCAGGAATAGCGACCAACATGAGCGTTTGATTCAGCACCGACACGAAAGCACCAGCGATCAGAATCACCACGATAACGGTGCGGTTAAAATTGGGCTCTGTATTGAGCGCTGCATCGGGTGCTCGTTCGGCAGCAACCTTGGTAGACAGTGTGGTCATGGTATAGGTTCTCGGATCTACGCTGGCGTAAACAAGAAACAGCGCCAGCGGCAATGGATGTTAGCGCCCGGTGTTAGGGCTTAAATTCGTTAATAGCTGGTCGAAAACACGTAAACAGGTGCCAACATCTTCCGGCGGTATATCCACAAAGATGTCTTCCCGCACCGCGCGCAGAGCAGCATCAATGTGGGCCAATATGGGCTCTGCCAACGGTGTCAGGTGAATGCTGCGTGCACGCTTGTCCTCCGTATCCGCGCGGCGCTCCAACAACCCTTCATGGGCCAGTGCATCCAAGGTGCGCACCAAGGTAGGGCCTTGCACGCCGACGTATTCGGCCAGTGTTTTTTGCTGCAAAGGCTCTGCTGCGCGAGCTAAGGTTAGCAAAATGCGCCATCGCGCTTCCGTCAAACCAAAGGGTGCCAAGCGACGGTCGATTTCCAAGCGCCAAAGACGCCCCACCAGACCAATGCTGTGGCCAAACTGATGGCGTTGATCGGTGTCTGCAGAGGACACACATTCGGTATCTTTTTTCATGCCAAAACCTTAACAAAGCAGTATATAGATAGCTACCTATCTATTATTTTTGTACGGCCTAGCTTGCCAAGTTAAGTTGACATCTTTATATTAGATTTATCTAAATATTAGGAGGTGATGTATGTGGCGGACTCTCTTTAAACCCATAACGGCGTTATTGGTTGGACTTTGCACGCTGGTAGGATGCAGCAGTGGAAGCGAGAACTATCAGGCGTGGCTGGATGATGGCGGCATCGTTTTGGACACCCGTACCCTAGCAGAATATCAGGCCGACCATGTCGGTATCTCTGTATTGATGCCCTACGACGAGGTCCCAGCCCGCATTCACACAGTAGCACCGGACAAAAACACCCCTATTCTGCTGTATTGCCGCAGCGGGCGTCGTGCCGGGGTAGCCGAAAAGGCGTTACTGGATATGGGTTACACACGGGTGCAAAACCTAGGCAGTCTGGCACAAGCGAGGTCCGCTTTGGGGGTGCAATGAGCCCGGCAATAATGCCGGGCCATCACTGGCTAAACGCGAAACCGCCCGACCACTTCCGTTAATTCATTCGTACGGGTTTTCAGGTTTTCCGACAACCCACTTAGATCGCGGGCTTGCTCGGTGCTTTGCGACGAATAGTCAGAGATCAATTGCAGGTTTCTATTGATCTCTTCGACCACATGCGTCTGCTCTTCTGTCGCCGCGGCTATTTGTATCGACATATTGGTGATTTGGTCGATGGACTGCTCGATACTGCTGAACGCCTCAGCAGCACTGCCCACATCGGTTACCGTATCGCCGAGCACTTCAATACCCCGTTCCATGGAGGCAACGGCATCATTAACACCAGTCTGCAAGTTCTCAATGCGACCTCTTATGTCGGTGGTCGATTGTTGGGTTTTGCTTGCTAGGGCACGCACCTCATCAGCCACTACGGCAAAGCCACGACCCTGTTCACCCGCCCGTGCAGCCTCTATGGCGGCGTTCAATGCCAACAAATTTGTTTGTTCGGCAATGCCACGAATAACATCAATCACCGACGCGATGCGCTGGGCTTCTTCAGCCAAACGCTTGATGGCATCGGAAGACAGGTTCAGACGATCCGATAATTGCGCCACCCGCTCGTTAGCTTGTTGCGACACATCTGCACCGCTAGACACCGAAGTCTGGGCGCGTCCGGCTGCATCCGCCCCGGCGTTGGAATTCCCGGAAATTTCCATCGCCGACCCATGCATTTCTTCTACCGCGGTCACCACCTGATCAATGGTGAGATGTTGCTGTTCCGCCAAACCGGTATTGCTGTGGGCAACCGAACGCAAAGATTCCACCGCTTGCTCCAGTTCCACATTGACGTTTTTGACCACACAAATGGATTGCTGTAACTTTTCGATCACTTGGTTAAAGGTAGCGGCCAACTGACCCAACTCATCGTTTGAATGCACGTTCAAGCGGGCGGTTAAGTCGCCCTCACCCTCGGCTATTTCGCGCATCCGTTCACGCAGTAGGTCGATAGGGCGCACCAACACAATGGGTGCCAAAATGCCCATGGCAACAAATAAACCGATAAGTACCAGTAATTGAATCAATTGAAAGGTAGTTTGCCCCCGTACCGTTTGTGCCGCATTCACGGCTGACGCTTCTGCCAGTTCATCCAGCCGTTCGCCTAACGTATTCAGGTACTCGCGTGGCGCATTAAACAGGGCTTCGTCATCGTTCACATTGTTCTGCGCAATGACCTGATCACTGTGCGCTAACCAGCGCTCCATCTGTTGTCGGTATTGTGCCGCCGTATTGGCCGGTAACTCGGCGGCCACCAAATCGATCGCCAATAACCCCCGATCCATCGCCTGCTGGTAATTCTCCAGCCGCTCGGCATTCAGGGCTTCTCGTGTCTCGGCATTGCCTTGTGGTCCCAATTCAACATAGGCACGCATGGCTACCAGCGCTTGGTAGAGATCACGGTCGGCATTCAATGCAGCCGATATGGCGGGAAAATAGCGGTTATCAAATTGACTCACCTCATCGTCAATCGCCAACATCGCCCGATACGACATGGTGGCCATCCACACAATGAGCACGGCAATAATGATGAGGGGAATCCGGATTTTATTGCGAATAGACCAATCTTTTAGACGGTTCATTGAGCATCTCTCATACAATAAAGCAGCAACGTCTTCATCCTGAAACCCTATGCCCATGTTATTGATCGAGGTTCATATCCGGAACATCGCATTTTTCTTATGCTGAGAGTGTAGTACAGGTTTTCGTCAGCGTGAGGAAAATTTAACCAACCGGATGATGTACCGAACAATCGGCGTCAGAAAAGCCATGCGTCCATGCCCCACAGTGCACCAACCATGAGAATGAACATGATCAAACCGTAGGGAATATTTTGCCGCATCAACTGATAGCCACTGACCCCATAACGCCCTTGCAGCGACAAATTAATGCCCGACAACGGTCCGACACTGGTGCCGACCGCCCATCCTCCCAGTGCCGTAAAAGCAAACAGGGTTTGCTCACTGCCCGCCAATTGCAACATAGACGCCAAAACAGAAATGCCGATGATCGGGTGCAAGCCCAAGGTGGCGGTCCCCACAATGATAGCGAAACAGGCAATGGCCTGCGGCGCACGAAACTGCGCAAACAACGTCCAGCTCTCACCCATCCAAGCGGCAATGAAGGTGGAAAGCCCGATGGTCAACAATCCGGCGGCCAGAAATAGACTTACCTCGCCGCGCATCAATGGCATACGCACCAGCACATGTTGTTGTAATTCGCGCGTGCCGCTGCGCAGCCGCCCGCTGACCCGTGTTACCGCCGCGGCCAAGGGCATCAAAAAGGTAATAATGCTGACGATGTTGAGCGACGGCGTAATCACCCAATGAAACAGTAACACCCAAAATGCCATCACCACCGGCATCAACAAACTGCGTGGGGCCAGTGAAAATCCGGCCACATCATGCAGCGCAAACCGCTGCCGTAGATCCAACGATGACACCAAACCCGCCAACATAGCCATGGGGAAACCCCATACCACGATGGTGGGGTAGGCCATGTCCGGAACCAGGGTCAGCACCACTGCCATGGAGGCGAAAAAGGGTGACCACAGCGCCGCACTCGACAGCCCACGGTTGATCGCCAGCAACTGCGGCATTTTCAACTCGCTCTGCTTCGCCAGCCGGTCGCCCACCAGAAACATGGTGGACAAATTCAGCACAATGCCCAAAAAGTGCACCCCGGCCCAGGTTTGCCACATGCCAAGAAAACCTGTGCGCCCCAACGCTGCGGCCCGACCGCCCGCGTCCCGCCCGATCAGGCTGATAAAACTGACCCCTAACAACATGGCAACCACATAGAGATTGCCCGTCAAGATACGTGACCAATCCACTTGTGCGCCAAACCCGAATCTAGCCCATGCGGTTAAACCCAGCCCAACCCCCGCCAGCGCCCCCGCTTGCCAACGGGTACGGGCCGGAATGTCTAACCACAACAGCAACACACTGCCCCATAGCACATAGCTGGCGCTGCGCGTCAGACTGAACAACGGCGTAAAACTGAGAATTTGCAGCACCAAGCCTACCAGCAGCAAGGTGCCGGCGATGCGGTGGCGCAGTGGTGTGGTGGTGAGGGTCATGGCCCCTAGGTTCTCTGCGTGATGAGCGGTAAGGGCAGTGTAGCACTGCCCTTTGAAGATGCGTCAGGACAGTGTGTTCATATCAATTAAGACATCCCATAACGTGGCAATACCTAGTTTACCCCGCCATTGAAATACACCTCTATCAATGCTCATGTATCTCTTCGCCGCGTGCCATCGCCCAATGGTGTGGCTGATGATGATTACCATAGGTCATAAACCCCATGAACCCAAGGCCACGTATTTGGAGCACGGACGCTGAATCTTCGGCTGTGACCCGTAGCACAACACCATCTTCTCGACGTGTTGTTTCTGCCGACCAAGGCGAGTTGGCCTGCATCCACAGAGCATGAGCAGTAACCATACGCTGAATAGCCGCAGCGGTTCGTGGCGCGTCACTACGGATGACATATCGAGCGCCGCTCGCAACATATTCGGTGTCGACGTCGGCATCCAACGTCACAAGATGCATATCGATCAAATGGTCACGCAAAGCATCGATGTCCACCCGGGACCAATCGGTGCTCGAATCTTGTTGTAACAGGGTAACAATTTCCTGTACGGCGGCGAATGCATCCTGACCGTTCAGCAGCGGCATCGGATCGACTTGCTGAGTATCCATGACGGCAGGCGCACCAAGATGCTGCATTTCGCTATGGCTATGTTTGGCTGGCTGGGAAAGCGCCACGGGAATTAAGGCCATAAACAGGGTGCCGGCAAAGATAAGGCGAGAAATACTGTAGCGAAGCATATTGTGTGCTCTGGTTGAGAAATGAAGCATCAGTGTAGGCGGGTTATACATTGCCTGATATGATTTGAATCATATTGATTCATACGGACAGTACGATGCCTTACACACTGGATGACTGGGAACGAGCGATTCCCCAAGCTTGTCGGACCATCACCTCCTATCCACCTGCTGCATTTTTGTTTCGCCAACAAGACAGCGCTGATGCCATTTTCTTACTACTGGAAGGCCAAGTTCGCTTAATGAGGCATCTAGAAGACGGCTCTGTGGTCATTCTGCATGTTGCGCGTAGCGGAGAGACATTGGCCGAAGCCGCTTTGTTTTCGTCTCATTACCACTGCGACGCATTGGTGGTTACCCCGACGCGAGTCATGGTCATTCGAAAGGAACCTTTGTTGACATTGATGACCGAATCACCCGAGCTGAACCTTTACCTAACAAAAGTACTTGCCCATCAAGTTCGTCATTTACGGTCCATGCTGACATTACGCAATATCCGTTCTGCTGAAGCTCGTGTGATGGCATGGCTGCGGTTGCACGCCAATGGAAATACGCCCACGGTTACGATGAGTCAGACTTGGAAAACCGTTGCCGAGGAAATTGGGCTGACCCATGAAGTACTCTATCGCACCCTTGCGATGCTGGAGAAGTCGGGAACGATCAAGCGTCGGGGTGCCGGTGTTGTATTGCTGACGTCAACGTAAGCAATCATGAATGCTTTTTAATGCGCTTCACGTTTACGATATTCGCCTAGCGTCCAAGAAGAAAGAACGCCTCCTTATAAGCCACCCAACGCCTGTATTTGGCGAAGCACCAAATCGGAGTTCAAAGCGTCTGTTTGTTTCTCAGACCATAAAATTTGCCCTTTCTCATCAACCAGCACCCAAGTACCATAATCATCCACCGCTAATCCACTCGCGGCCGTGAAGTCGTTGTAGTCACGCGTGAACATCAACAGTACATCGTCTTCCTGCACGGGCGAAGCATATTCACCAGCAATGCCGCGTCGAATAAAACCATGCACCAAGCGTGGGGCACCCGCAATGATAGAGAGATGCAAGATAGGGGGCAGATCATCAGAGATTTCAGCCAATTGCTGATGCATGTCCAACAAGTCTTTCTGCTGCGTCTGTCCATTTTCTTGGTTGTTGCTGGCAACAATAGCAACCAAGGTGGCCGGTGCGCTTCCAAGCGCCTCATGCAAAGTTAACGAATCACCCGAACCGGTTTGTACCGCCCAGTCGCCTAAATAACCTTCGGCTATGGCAAAAGCCGGCGCCATCAAGGCACATACAATGGCACATTTCAGTATCGCCCGCATATCAGTAGCACCTCATTCAAAATGTGTTTCCAATACGCAGGCGTTGTACATTTGAGACTACCGCTAGCCAGCGGATTTCGCCAAGGCTTGATCAATATCCGCGATCAAGTCATCGATGTGCTCAATGCCAATGGACAGCCGCACCATGTCGGC
Source organism: Salinispirillum marinum (assembly GCF_042650105.1). NCBI lineage: Bacteria > Pseudomonadati > Pseudomonadota > Gammaproteobacteria > Oceanospirillales > Saccharospirillaceae > Salinispirillum > Salinispirillum marinum. The sequence goes on from NZ_JBHSAL010000001.1 coordinate 757,364, forward strand.
ACTTACAGCCGCCGCTTTCAACTCGTCGTCGTTCAACTGGCGGTGCGTGGTTGATGCAGGAATCGCGGCACAGCTTTTGGCGTCACCGATGTTCACCAACCGCAGAATGAGCGTCAGTGCATCGTAGAAGCGCGCCCCGGCTTCGCGGCCGCCTTTAATGCCGAAGCTCAGAATACCGGAGGCCTTTCCACCCATGTATTCCTGCGTTAGGGCGTAGTCTTTATGTGTGCTCAAGCCCGCGTAATTGACCCAACTAACCATTGGGTGCTGTTGCAGGAATTCGGCGACTTTTTGTGTGTTGTCACAGATACGCTCAATGCGCAGAGCCAGAGTCTCCAAACCTTGCAGCAGGTTCCAAGCGGCTTGTGCGGACAATGCAGCGCCCATATTGCGCAATGGCACGACCCGCGCCCGGGCAATAAAGGCAGCGTCGCCCACATCGCGGGTGTAGCTGACACCGTGGTAGGACACATCCGGGTCATTCAGCAACGCAAAACGCTGTGGGTATTTGGCCCAAGGAAACTTACCGGAATCCACAATCACACCGCCAACGGTAGTGCCGTGGCCACCGATGTATTTGGTGGCCGAATGCACAACAATGTCGGCTCCCTGCTCGATCGGCCGCCACAAAAATGGCGTCGGCACGGTGTTGTCGACGATCAATGGAATGCCCGCCGCGTGCGCGATCTCGGCCAAGCGCTTAATGTCCACCACACTGCCCGATGGGTTGCCCACCGATTCGCAGTACAGTGCTTTGGTTTTATCGTCGATCAAGCTCGCCATGCGGTCGAAGTCGTTTTTATCCACAAAACGCGTTTCAATGCCCTGACGCGGCAACGTATGCGCCAACAGATTGTAGGTGCCGCCATAAAGCTCACTGGTGGAGATAATGTTGTCGCCGGTTTCGGCAATGGTCTGAATGGCGTAGGTGATGGCCGCCATGCCGGAAGCGACCGCCAAAGCCGCAATACCGCCTTCAAGCGCGGCGACCCGCTGTTCAAGCACATCGCACGTCGGGTTCATGATGCGCGAATAGATGTTTCCGGTGACTTTCAAATCAAAGAGGTCCGCGCCATGTTGGGCGTTGTCGAACGAGAAAGATGTGGTCTGGTGAATAGGCACCGCAACAGCTTTTTGGTTGTCGGCTTCGTACCCGTGGTGCAAGGCAATGGTTTCGCGCTTCATGTTTCGCTCCTTTTTTGCTGGACTGGGGAGTGTTACTGAGCGAGGGGTGAATGGCAAGGGGGCACAAAAAAACCTGCTCATGGCAGGTTCTTTAAATGGCTCGTCTGAGAGTATGACCCAATCGGATTGTTAATGAAGTGTGATTGGCTGCAATAGCTCCTGATCCTTCTTCTAACTCTTACTACTGCTGAACATTCAAGCGATAGTTTTTAATCCAAGCATACATACTGCACTGAATAGCCTTCAACTATCCAGTGCAAATTTCCTAACCTTATCGTGTTCTGTCGCCCGAATAACTGTACCTAGCTCGGCTAATTCCCTCTTAATCTCGTCTAGGGCATCCATCTGACGTTCACTACCCGTGGAGTGACCTACTGGCAATAAAGTACGTTCCGGCAGCTCACCTGCACGCTTTAGTCGAACAAGTTTGGGAATCCATTTGTCGGCATGGTCCCAAAGCCCTTCTCTGCTGGTCAAGTCGAAATAGAACGGTTTAATGACCTTGGTTACATGACGATCAACGACTTGCGCCAAATCGACCTGAACCGGTAGCTCTCCGTCATAAAGCTTGAAGGTGTGCTGCTTAAAGGGTATCTCTAGGTGAAGTTCGTCAATCACTTTTCGAACATCACGTTTTAGCTTGGCTTCATGGCCTTCCTTTCGAGTAAAGGCGTGATGCACATAATGATCGAACAACCGGTTGAGCTCCTTCTCGGGGGCACTTTGTAACACACGTGTACGCTGCCCTCCGAAAGCTACCATGTTAGAACGGGGCGCTACTAGGCTCTCAAAGGCTTGTAAGGCACTGGTATTACTTGTCCTCACCAAACCTTGGATTACTGAATATTCCCGTTCTAGATCCTTGGCGAGCTGCTTATACAGACCCTTGGGCAGATTTTTAAAAAACGACTATAACGTGCATCGTTCGCTTCAAGCCGGAATAGAAACAGGTTGGACTTTGGTACCGCCATCACAATACCAATATTAGCGAACTCTTCGCTCTCAGCATAGGGCACAAATCGTACGACTGCGTAGCGACAAACTTGTTTTGTCATTCGTGCCTCCAAAATTCCGGTGAAGAGTGGCGACCCGTGTCAAGATTGGCGGGCAAATCTCTTTCAATGTTTTTCCAATTCCAAGCTTCTGGGACTCCTTCAAGTATGTCATCAAGTTTCGATTGAGCTCTATCCAGTAGTGCACTCAGTTCAGTCCGATTCACTAAGTCCTGTGTCCAGTAAGAACGGTGAGAATGAAAGATGTGAAGCGAAAAAAACACTCCGGCATCAAACTCTGAGTCAAAAGCTAGGTTATGGTCAATCAGTACAATAGACTGGTCTTCTGCTTTGATCAGCACATTCGTGTTCACGGTGGAACGATCCATATTTTGGATCCAGTAATCGAAGAGTAAAACCTTCGCGGCTAAACTGGGGTCAACCTGATGAGTTGTCGGGTTGTCCAGCCATCGCGGGGACCGAACTTCAACGGTAGCAAACGCAATGCCACAGCCTATTTCTTTCTGCTGTGCAGGTAACATTTCGTAAAGTTCTTCCGGAATGTCGACCAAATGAAACTCGGGAAAAGGCAGTTGAAGCTCTCGTGCCAAGTGCGCGCATACCCATTCTGCAACTTGGCTGTCTCTGCCACAGCAAAGACCCTTGACGTAGTAGAGTCGATCGTCGGTCCCGCGACATAGATAGACGTGGCTTTTACCTTGATCAGTTAAACCTATGACTTCGCTGATCGTAATCAAAATGAAAGCCCGCAATTAATATACACGGCTATGAACACTCATTATGCAAGCCCCTCTTTCAATACCAAGTGTACTAGATCGGATGTTAAGTCGACCATACAACTATACTCATCTCAGATCACACACTATATCTCCCTCTCGCAGGGGTTGCACTAACGGCATCCCAGCCGAGATTCATTTTCACTATCAAGCGTGCATAAAAAAACCTGCTCATGGCAGGTTCTTTAAATGGCGCGCCCGAGGATGGACTCGGGTACTTCCTGTACCCGCCCGCTGCGCGGCGCTTGGGCGGTCCAAAACGCTCCCGGCGTTTTGTCGAACCTAGCAGAGGTTCTCATTACCTCTCAAACGCGCATAAAAAAACCTGCTCATGGCAGGTTCTTTAAATGGCGCGCCCGAGAGGATTCGAACCTCTGACCTCTGCCTCCGGAGGGCAGCGCTCTATCCAGCTGAGCTACGGGCGCAAACACGGTGCGAAGTATACAGATTTGCCTAAGCAAGTCTACAAAAGCACTGCATTTCAAGGGGTTATGTTGTGTTATGTGATCATGGTGTTGGGTAAGAACAGTACCAACTGCGGGAACATCACAAACAGCAGGATCGCCAGTACCATCATCAACCAGAAGGGCGCTACGCCGAGGAAGATGTCGCCTAAAGGAACATTGGGCGCGACGGACTTAACGATGAACACGTTGATCCCTACCGGCGGGCTGATCAAACCCATTTCAAGGGTCAACACCACCAATACACCAAACCAGATCGGGTCAAAGCCTAAGCCAACGATCACCGGGAAGAAGATCGGCATGGTCAGTACCAGCATGGCAAAACCTTCCAAAAAGCAGCCTAACACCAAATAGGTCAGTAAGATCAGCAGCAAAATACCGTACGGGCCGACGTTTAAACCGGTCAGAAATTCTCCCACGGCGGTAGGAATATGGCTGAGCGCTAGAAAGGGGTTCAGCATGTGTGCGGCAATCAAAATCAACATCACCGTTGTGGTCGTAATAACTGCACCCCGGGTAGAACGCCACAACGCACTGGGGGTGAGCGAGCGGGTAAACAAACCGTACAACACCACCAGTCCGGCACCGACGGCAGCCGCCTCAACCGGTGAAAAAATCCCGGAATAAATACCACCAATGGTCAGCAGTATTACCACCGTTATCGGAATAGCGCCGGTCAGGCCACGGGCTTTTTCCGCCCAGGTGGTTTTTGGGCCTTGCGGGGCCAGTTCAGGTTTCAGCCAGGTCAGCCCCGTGATCATCAACACAAACAGGGCGGTCAGCACCAAGCCGGGGATGACACCGGCCAGAAAGAGCTTGCCGATGGACTGTTGCGTCAAGATCGCATACACCACAAAGCCGGTGGAGGGCGGAATCAATATTCCCAATGTGCCACCAGCGGCCACCGCACCGGTGGATAACCGACCGCTGTATTTGAAGCGCTCCATTTCACCGATCGACACCCGCCCCATGGTTAATGCCGAGGCAACAGATGACCCGCACAACGCAGAGAATCCGGCACAGCCCACCACGGTAGCGGACGCTAGACCGCCTTTGATGGAACCGATCATGGCGTAGGCCGCATCATATAGTTTTCGGCTCATACCGGTTTCGGTGGCGATATTACCCATCAGAATGAACAACGGAATCACCACCAATTCAGCGTTGGACACCACGGTGTAGGTTTCGCTGGCCAAAAGGTTCAGCGCATTCATGGGTGATGCGAGAATGGAAACACCGACAAAGCCCACGCCAAAAATGGCGAAGGCGACCGGAATTCGCAGCAGCAACAGCGCTAAAAGTACGACCACGCCCAGCGTGCCGATCCATTCGTTACTCATGTACAGCGCCCTCGTTGACCAGAGTTTCAGACACTTTCGGTGGCCGAGGCAATACCATCGACACCGCCGTCAGCAGTGAACACACAGCGATAAGGTATTGGAACGGGGCTTTGGGAATGTTCAAAATATTGGTGCCTAAATTCAGCAGTTTTGAAATAGACGCACTGTCGACCATTGCCCAGGCAATGCCGAAGAAGATTAACGCGCCCAGCCACCGCCCGATCAAATTCAGGGAACGGTTGAGCAGGAGTGAAAATTTGGGCTCCAGCAGGTCGACGGCAATGTTGGCATCTTGCCGGTCAACCATGGCGACCGCGCCAAAAATAATGATGATGAGCGCCACTTGCATGAGGTCTTGCGTACCTCGCAGCGGCGCATTGAGCAAGTTTCGGCCCGCCACATCAGCAAGAATGGCCATGACGATGGCCACCAACACGACACTGGCCATGATGGCGGCGATGTTGATGAGCCGGTCGAGCCAACGTCGAAGCATGAACATGGCGGGCCTACCCTATCAGTTACGCATGTCGTTCAACACTGCACGGGCTGCAGCGTCGGCGGTTTGACTGGTCAGGAAGTCATCAGCCACGGATTGGAACACCACCACTTCGGCTGCTGACAAATCAATGACCGTGTTGCGGTTGTCTGCACGTACCATTTCAAGCGTACGATCGGCCAGCGCATTCCACGTTTCTTCACCACTTTGCGACAGTACACGGCCGCTATGGCGATCGATGATGGCGCGATGTTCCGCTGAAAGGCTGTCGTACTTCCGTTGGTTCATGACCAAATAGAACAAGATGTTACCCAACGGGGCACCGATGGTGTAACTGTTGGCTACTTCATCCAGTTTAAAGTCGGTGATGGCACTGGCTCCGGTAATGATGCCGTCAATCAAGCCCGTTTGCAGAGCGTTGTACATTTCACCCGCAGCCATTTGTACGGGCGTACCGCCCATGGTGCGCACGAATTCACCCGCCACGGCACCGGACACGCGAATTTTCAAGCCACGCAGATCTTCCGGGCTACGCACTTCGCGGTCTTTCATGATAAACACGTTGGGTTCACTGACCCACAAGGCCAAGGGCTTGGTGCCGGGAAACTCGCCGCGTAAGCTGGTATCAAAGGCGTTCCAAATCATGTCATAACCGGTCATGCCTTCTGGAATGGCACCGGGCAATTCAACAATCATCGAACGACGGAATTGCGAGGATGTATAACCGGCCAGCCCCCAAGTGATGTCAGCCACGCCTTGCAACGCGCGCACATACTGCTCCATCGGGCCAGCACCCAGCTCACCACCGGGATACACACGCACGGTAAGCTCTCCGTTGGAATCGGCTTCGACGGCACGTTTAAAGGGTTCCACCACCGCAGAGGTGACGACATGCGCGGGCGGTACAAAGTGCGCCAGTTTTAATTCTTGCGCCTGTGCACTGCCCATTGTAACGGCCACACCAAGCGTCGTGAAAAGCGCCGCAAAACGGCTCCGGGATAAGATAGCCATGGTCAAACTCCTGCAATTGTTATCGTTGTAGAGCAAGTGGTCAGCACGCGCACGGATAGGTAAATCTCATTCACTATAGTAGGATTTGTTAAACTATGCTCTATGGATCCAAAGCTATCCATGGCAATGATTTAGGTCAATAAAAATAAGGTATTGGATCCCATTCTAGGCTCTTTACTCAAGGATAAGGAAAGGATGACGCAGGGTATGCAGACGCCCAGATAACCGCTGAGCGGTTGATATTACGCTGTCTATTTGATGCGCCGCTAAGGCAGAAAATCTACTGTTCCAATTGCAGCAACGTTTCGTCTTTATCGGTGAAATTGTTCCAACCATGTATAGGTTTCTGGTCAAGCTCCACAAAGGGTGCATGACCAGAAACCGTATTTGCGGCACGGAAGGTCATCAAGCCGCTACCGACAAATCATGGCAACACCATTAGGCACGTTTGGTCGCCGCGCCAATCAGCTCGGTAAAATAATGGGCGCGCAAATCCGGTACTCGATTTTCCAAGGCGGGGGAATGAATCCGTTCGCCGGCAAAGATGGCAAACGCATCCACGCCTTGGTAAACAAACAAATCGACCCCGAAGAGCAAACGCGCACCCGCTCGCTCGGCGGCGACCAGTAATTCTGTCCATGCGGGTATGTACACGGCATCAAACACCCACTGTCCACTGTGCAGTGCTGCGGTGGCGATCGGGCAGCCTGGGTGGTTGATGTGGCCCAACGGCGTGCAATTCACCACCCCTTGGTACGCCGCCAGTTCCGCTTCCGCCGCTTCTGGCGGACGTAGCTCGGCCACGATGCCCTCCGCCTGCAAGTCCGCACACAGAGCGTGGCCACGGGTTGCGTCTCGCTCTACGATATCCAAGGCAGTGACCTGCAAGGCACCCAATGCAAAGGCGACCGCGCGGCCGACACCACCTGCCCCCAGGAGCAGGACTTTGCCGGGCTTTTCGGCACCAAAGGCCGCACGGTAGCTGCGGATAAAGCCGCTGTAGTCCGTGTTTTCGGCACGAATACCCTGTTGCGTGAACACCAAGGTATTGGATGACCCGACCAGCCGTGCGCCCGCACTGATGTCATCCGCTAAACCCATGGCCTTCTCTTTAAAGGGAAAGGTCACGTTCGTGCCACGATAGCCCTGGTCTTTCAGATGATGCACCGCTTGCGCGAAATCAAAATCAGGCTGTTGCAGCGCATCCACCAAGTCGTACTCGGTGGGTACGTTCAACCATGCGCCCAAACGGCGATGTAAATCCGGCGATTTCGACTGTGCGATGCCTTCACCCACTAACGCTAACTTCATGTGGCGTTGCCTCCTGCCGTACTTAATTCAAGCGCCTGTTGTTGGGCTGCCGCGCGAACAAATGCATTCGGCGCACCGAGGCCTAAATAACCGTCGCGCTGCACCACTTCAAAGAAAAAGGATTGTTGTTCTGGCCTGATATACCGTTGGTGAAACTCTCCGCCTTCGTCTGCGTCGTACAGCACATCGTGCGAACGCATCCATTCCGTCACGGCGGGGTTTAGCCCGAACCGAGCCTGTACATCGCGGTAATAGTTCTGCGGAATACTCAGGCAAGGCACCTCTGCCGCGTCCAGAGCAGCGACGGTTGTGGCCATATCGGTCGTGCGCAAGGCAATATGCTGAACGCTGGACCCGCCCACGGTATGCAGGAATCGGTTGCTGCTGGTGTCGGGCGACATACTGGCGTTCAAGGCCAAACGGAACGGTCCTGGGTGTTGTCGGTTCTGCAGCACCTGGCTTTGAATGAGGCCGCGCGGGTCAGTCACGTCGAAGGAAGCCGAAGGCACCACATCAAACACCGCCCGGTATTGCAACATGAGCGAGAGATAGTCGTGATAGTTCATTGACAGACTGAGATGGTCTACCTCCACCAAGTGGCCTTCTGGCACCGCATCAAGCGCCACAAATTCCTGCGCCCATACCTGAGCAAGCTGTGCAGCGTCGACGATATAACCCAAGGATCCATCCGCATTGCGCAACGCCGTCATGCCATGCGTGGCCCCGACCGCTTCGGGTTTTAACAGGTCAAAACCCAATGCTGCTGCACGCTTAACGGCACCTTCCGCATGTTCAACCAGAACGCCAAAGGCACCCACATGGGTATGCTGACGCCCCGCCGGACGACCGGCAAAGTCCGCCTCCATATTGACCACAATATTCAATTGATTGACTGCCCAACGCTCGGCGGACAATGTGCGGTGCCTGCCGACGCAGGACAACCCCAGGGCGCGCAGATCTTGCCGTAGAACGTCGGCACGCTCAGGCCGGATATTGATTTCAACAAAGGCTACGCCGTCGATCGGCTGTGCGGCGGGCACCGTTTCCGGTTGCGCCATGCTGCGCAGCAGATGATAAGACCGCAATCCATCACGCGCGGTTTGCGCACTGTGGCCCATACGAAAGACGTCATTAAATATCTCGTGCGACAACGGGCCTTGATACGTCGTCGCCACCAAGCGCTGCATGAACTCGTCAAGGTTCAACTCACCCTGGCCGGGGAAGCAACGATAATGGCGACTCCAAGACAAATGATCCATCGACAACCGGGGCGCATCGGCGGTTTGCACGAGGAAAATGCGCTCGCCGGGAATATTCGCCATGCTGGTTAATTCCGTCTGCCGCGAAAAAATGTGGAAGGTGTCCAGCACCAGCCCTACCGCAGGGTGATTGGCTCGCCGTACCACTTCCCAACTGTCACGATAATCATGAATGTGCTTGCCCCAGGCCAACGCCTCAAAGGCAACGCGCATGCCACGGCGTGCCGCCCGCTCGCCCAGTTCGGCATAATCCGCGGCGGCGCGATCCAAGCCCGGCAAAGCATCGGGATGCAACGTACTGCAACACATCAACAAGTCGGTTCCCAGTTCGGCCATCAAATCAAACTTCTGTTCCGCCCGGTCGAATGCCTGTTGCCGGGCGGTGCCGGTCAGTCCTTCCAAATCTCTGAAGGGCTGCAATGTCACCAAAGTGAGGCCGTGGGCACGGATTAACTCACCCGCTTCTCGGGCGGAACCAGGAAACACGGTCAGATCATTCTCGAACAGCTCAACCCCGGCAAAACCGGCTTGCGCAATCGCGGTGATCTTCTCTTCGAGCGTGCCGCTCAACCCGACGGTGGCGATGGATGAATACATGGCAACCTCCTCAATATCCGGCCAAGCGAGGCAGGAAAGTCACCAAGCTTGGAACGAAGGTGATCAATAAAAGCACCATAATCTGAATGGCTAACATCGGCATGATGCGCCGTACGATCGGCGCTAGACCGGTACGTGCCACCGAATCGGCAACGAACAGACAAAGCCCAACGGGTGGCGTGATTAACCCCAGCATGAGGTTAAAGATCACCACAATCGCGAAGTGCAGTGGGTCAATACCCAAACCAACGGCAATGGGGTGCAGAATGGGCACCAAAACAAGAATGGCGGCGATACCTTCCAACATCAGTCCCACCACCAACAACAGCACCAAGATGACCAGCAAGAAGATGATTTGTGAGTCCACCGTGGCGAGCGCCCATTCGGTGATGATGTTGGGAATCCGGTTATACGTGAGCAACCAGTTGGCCGCCGCCACAGCCCCCATAATGATCATGATGACCGCGCTATCGACCATGGCGCGGCTGAAAATACGGGGCAGACGGCGCAGCGGAATGGAGCGATACACCCCCACGCCAACAATGAGGGCATAGGCGACGGCAAAGGCGGCCGCTTCCGTAGGTGTCACAATGCCCGCCAGAATGGAGCCGATCACGGCAAACGGCATGGCAACCGGCAGCAGGCCATTCAATACCGCTTTGCGCCGGGAGCCTGTGCGCCGCTCCCGCGAGGCATAGTGCGCGGCGGCAAACCACACATAAATGGACAACGCCAAAGCAATCAACAAGCCAGGAATCACCCCGGCCAAGAACAGCGCTGGTACGGATACGCCAGTCACCGTGAGGGCATAAATGATGACCGGAATGCTGGGCGGAATGATCGGCCCAATCACCGATGAGGCGGCGGTCAGTGCGGCTGCGAAATCCCGTGGGTAGCCTTCTTTCTCCATCTCGGGAATGAACACACGACCCAAGGTAGAGGTATCCGCAATCGCGGAACCGGACAACCCGGCAAACAACACCGAAGCCCAAATATTAACTTGCGCCAAACCGGCGCGCATACGCCCCACTAAGGCGTTCGCCAAGTCGATAATACGCTTGGTGATGCCCGCCTCATTCATCACCTCACCCGCCAGAATAAACAACGGAATGGCCAGCAGCGGAAAGGAATTCAAACCACCGAACATTTGCTGCGCCACAATACGAATGTGGTAGGGCATATCGCCTTGCAGCATAAAAACCAATAGGCCCCCTAAGATCACAAAGGCAAAGGGCACGCCCAACAGCAGAAGTAAAATAAACAGACCATACATCATGCCGGCGTCTCCTTGTCGTCAGAGGTCCAGCGATGTTTTGCCGCCATGATCAAACCGGATAAGGCCAGTAAGACACCACCCAGTACCATGGAGGACTGGAATACCCACAGGCGTAAGCCGGTACTGGCGCTGCGCATCCGACCCCGGGATTCGATGAATTCCCAGCCGGAATAAGCCAACCCAACGCCCACCAAAAACACGACCAAGTCAATCAACACCACATGCCAAACCTGCCAGCGTTTCGGGATCAACGAGGTAAACACGGAAAAACTGACATGGCGTTCCTGTAAATACGCTGCAGCGGTGCCCAACATCACGCCAAAAATCATCATGAACACAGCCATATCTGAGGCCCAGGTAATACCTCGGCCCAAGCCATAGCGCCCGACTGCGTTCAGAAAAACCAACACAAATACGGCCGCCATCGCCAGTCCGGCACCGAAGACACTCACGCCCAGCAAATACCGATGCACTCTGAGAATTAACGCACTCATCCGCTACATCCTGAAAATATGTGGAGGGAAAGCAGCGCCAGCGGGTTTGACCCACTGACGCCAAGCAGGTTGAATTACTGCGCTGCGGCTGCAGCGTCCACAGACGCTAACAGGCGATCGATCCACGCCGCATCACGTCCTAATTCATTTCGCAGGTAGGTCACCACGGCAGGCTGGGCAGCCGCACGGAACTCTGCCAATTGCTCGGGTGTAGGCTGAGTCACTTGCATACCACGCTCGGCCAGCTTGGATACACCATCAGCGGAGCCGAACTGCTGGATGGCGCGCCCAACAGTTCCGGCAATGCGCGCGGCACGGCGGAAGGCCGCTTGGTCGCTGGCGGAGAGACTCTGGAATTGATCGTCATTGATCAAAATATGGTCAACGCCGTACACGTGTCCGTCCAGGGTCAGGTATTTTTGGAACTCGTAGAAGTTATTGCCGTAAATCACGGAAATAGGATTCTCCTGCCCGTCCACCACACCGGTAGCCAATGCGGTAGGCACTTCACCCCAAGCAATACCCTGTGGCTCCGCGCCTAAACCACGCACCATTTCGAGGTACAGCGGTATGGTTTGCACCCGGAAGGACAAGCCACGCATGTCGGCAGGCGACGCGACAGGGCGCACCGAGTTGGTGAAATGGCGATATCCGGTTTCACCGTAAGCCAAGGTGCGTAAGCCGGTTTCGTCTAAACAATGCTCGGCCAGTGCGGTGCCAAACTCACCGTCCATAACATCCCACGCGATGGTGGATGTCGGGAAGGCGTAGGGGATATCCGTGACCGCAGCGGCGGCACAGAAGTTGGCATAAGCACCGGACACCATCACAATATTGATGGTGCCGTCTATGGCTCCATTGATCAGATCGTCTTCATTGCCTAATGAACCGGCCGGAAACAACTCTACGGAATGTTCAGTTTCCGCTTCGATCAGGTTTTTGAACACCAAAGCGGCCGCACCCTTCTTCGAGGACGTCCAATCGGCGGGATCTACATGGGCAAAGCGGAATGTTTCCGCAGATACAGTAGAGGTGGCAGCCAACATGGCTACCGCTAAGCTAGATGCTATCAGAGTGTTGCGAATCATGAGTGTATCCTCTTATTTTTGTCGTTATACCTTGGGCCGTTCCGTGCATGGAAGTAGACCTGTTATCATGGCGCGCGTCATGGTGTTTGAGCATCATGACAGTGGTTAAATACTAACCGGAATGACATAATGTACGAAATAGTACGTTCAGTCAATGAGCGTATTGTGGCTCCTCATTTATCAGCATCAGGATTCATTCATGACCACCGAGAGTACGCCCCGCCGCACCCGAGAGCGCTCTAGAAAAAACGACCCGGTTCGCGTGCAGGCAGATATCATGCGGGTTGCCACACAGGAATTCTCTGAGAAGGGCCTATCGGGGGCGCGTATCGATGAAATCGCCGAGAAGACAAAAACGTCCAAACGGATGATTTATTACTATTTTCAAGACAAAGAAACGCTCTACTTAAAGGCGTTGGAACGCTCCTACCATGAGGTGAGACAACAAGAATCCCAACTCGACTTAGACCACTTGGCCCCGATGGAAGCCTTAATTACGTTAGTGCGCTTCACGTTTGAACACCATATTCGCAATCCGGATTTTATTCGCATGGTCATGATTGAAAACATTCATCATGGCCGCTTCGTTGAACAGTCGGAGTTGATCCAGTCGATGAACGCTGGCGCAGTGAACGAATTAACGAAGGTGTATGAACGCGGCTTGGCGGAAGGTATTTTTCGCCCCGACTTGGAACCGATCGAACTGCACTGGCAGATCAGCGCGTTGTCGTTTTTCAATGTCTCGAACCGCTACACGTTTTCGCACATCTTCCGCTGGGATCAAGGTGATGCCGAAACCCAACAAAGTCTGAAAAATCACGTCACTGACATGGTGCTGCGTTATGTACTCAATGAAACGGGACTGCGAGCCTATACCGCCTGAGCTTCGACATCTCTAGTCTCGGTGAACCGGCATCGCTTTAAGCAGTTCGGCAATAACAGCGGCCGAAAACTTACGCGGTAAACGAATGGCATAGAAGTGCTCGAAGGTGTTAGATAAGCGTTGGTATTCGGCCAACAGACCTTGGTTAATTTCGTCTTTTACCACCACGGGGGGCAGCACGGCGATGGCGCCGCTGTCGCGCACGATCAGACGCATCATCGCCATGTCATCCACTTCCGCCTTCACCTTTGGGGTGAACTGATGGGTCGCGCATAAGGCATCAAAGGCGGAACGTATCTCAGTATGGCGGCTCGGTAAAATCCATTCATGATCGGCATAACCGGTTGGAAACGGTTGGCGTATCGTTTTTTCTGCGGGCCCCACAATTGCCACCGGCTGGCGATCCACCAGTTGAGTATGCCATGCCTGCCCTTGCCCTTCGGTGGTTACCGCACGGTTGGTCAGCACCAGATCAAATTCATGGCTACTCAAACCTTGCAGCAATTCCGTCATGCCTTGGGTTTTCAGGCTGAATTGCACGTCTGAACGCTGCAACAAAGGGCCAAGAAAACTATCGACAAAATTCCGCGATAAGTGTGTCAGAACACCAATGGACACGCGCTGTATCTCTGCATGCCCGCCCTGACGCAAAAATGACTCCAACTCTTCTCCCGTGGCGAAAATATCTTCCGCGTACGCCAGCACCCGTCGGCCCGCATCAGTGAGCACCAATCGTCGCCCCACACGATCAAACAACGTGGTGTTGGCGGCATGTTCTAACTGTTTGATTTGTGCCGATAGTGCCGATTGCGAGACATGAAGCTCATGCGCCGCTTGGGTGAGGTTACCCAAGACGGCGACTCGCCAAAAATAATAAAGATGGTGATAGTTCAGTCGATGCATGGCTCTTAATTAACCTAAACAGAACGTTTTATCAATTATTATGTATTTTTATTAACAACATTCACCGCCCATAATTCGCCCCATCAACAAGGGGAGGTGTTATGGAACCGTCGTTATGGGCTTTTGGGCCATTGAATTTGATTATGCTGGGCTTAGTGACCGTCATCGGCGGGGTGGTGTTGCATTTTTCGCGCGCCTATTTGGCGGGGGATGCTCAGGTGGGCCGCTACTACCGCTGGATGGTTCTTACCCTCGTAGCCGTCGCCGTTACCGTCACCGCAAACCATCTTTTCTTATTGCTCGCAGGCTGGGTAGCGATCAGCTTGGCGTTGCACCGTTTGCTGACCCACTACCCGGAGCGTCGGCGGGCGCAACTGGCGTCGCACAAAAAATTTCTGCTCGCGCGGGTGGCAGAGCTCACCCTGTTAACCAGCTTCTTGTTGATTTTGTCGCAACAGCAAACCCCTTACATCAGCGAAATCGTCGCGCATTATCGCGCCCTGCTCAGTGGTGAAATCAACGGCACGTTGTCCGTCGCGGAACAGGTAGCGGCGGTGGGTATTGCCGTGGCAGCGCTGATCAAATGTGCACAATTGCCCGTGCATGGCTGGTTGATGCAGGTTGTTGAAGCACCCACCCCGGTCAGTGCTCTGTTGCACGCCGGCATCATAAACCTCGGCGGTTTCCTGTTGTTGGTGTTTGCACCCTTGATTGCTATGGTGCCCGCCGCGCAATGGCTGATCCTTATCGTTGCGGGCCTAACCACCTTGGTCAGTGCCTTGGTGATGACCACCCGCATCAGTCAAAAAGTGCGGCTGGCTTGGTCTACCAGTGCGCAAATGGGTTTGATGCTGGTGGAATGCGCACTGGGCTTGTACGAACTGGCCCTGCTGCACTTGCTGTCGCACTCCGCCTACAAAGCCTATGCTTTTCTGAATTCCGGCCATGCAGTATGGGAAGACGTGCAGCATCGTTTGGCCCCTCGCACCACACCGCGTAAACGTGACTGGGCGACCGCACTGCCCATCGCCCTATTGATTGTACTGGGTGTGGTGTTCGCTACGCAGTATCACGGCCCAGTAAGCCCCTGGTTACTGCTGACCCTCGCCCTGGCTCTGCTGTTGGCCGAAAACGGCCGCCAACGCGGTTTTTCAGGCATCCGTTCCACCGTACTGGTGGTCCTCGGCTTGGCCGTGAGTTACGGCACCTTAAAGTCCTTGCTTGGGCAGTGGGTGGCGCTACCACATACGGTTTCACTGTACGCGGATCTTTGGGTGTCGGCCCTGATCATCGTCTTGTTCCTGTTGAGTGGCCTGCTGCGCTACCGCGCACACACGCCGGCGATGCAGAAATTGTCGGTATGGCTGTTTGCCGGTTTCTACCTTGATGAATGGTTCTCTCGCCTAACGCTGTTGATCTGGCCGTTGGAAACCGTACCGCACGATACACCATCTATTTCGCGCCCTGCGCACCCCGTGAAGGAGGTTGTATGAGCACTCAATTAGCGTCAAACCCTAACCAAATGATGGCAGCGCAATGGGCTGCGGTGCAAGATGCCACCGGCCGCATAGCGCCTACATGGCCACTCGACCAAATGATTGCCGTCAATCCCTACTGGATGCAGCGTGATCTTCCACTACGTGACGTTTCGGCCCGGTTGTCCGCGCTGGGCGGTGTACAGTGTTTGCTCCCAGCCGCAGAGTACGCACGCTTACGCGCCGACAAACGTATTGATCTGTCGGCGGTATCGGAAGCCGCGAGTCTGTTGCAGTGGGATGGGACCTTGGCGGAGCTGGAAGCTGTGCTGGTCGACTCCACCGA
Organism: Salinispirillum marinum; assembly: GCF_042650105.1. NCBI lineage: Bacteria > Pseudomonadati > Pseudomonadota > Gammaproteobacteria > Oceanospirillales > Saccharospirillaceae > Salinispirillum > Salinispirillum marinum. The sequence goes on from NZ_JBHSAL010000001.1 coordinate 773,281, forward strand.
TACGGCTGCCCAGACCGCGTGGCTGAGCATTGCGGCGCGCGCCGACCAGGAACGCAGTCCCTTTCGCATGCTGTGGCAAGACGAAGTCGTGCATCAGATCAGCCAGTTTTGTGCCGCCCACTATCAGACCCAGCGCCCGTTGTTGGGTCGCGGCCGGATATCCGACCAACTTGAACTGTATGCGCACTGGCTGGATGTCACCCAGCGCGACCTCGGCATCGGCATTCTATTAGCCGAGCCGGAGATCAACCGCACGCTGCGCGCCCTACCAGACTCACCAGCGGCCTTGATCCAAACCGCCATAGAAGAAATGGGCATTCGTGATGAGACCCTAGCAGACTACTGCCACGCCTTATTGCTGGACATCAATGGCTGGGCTTCCTACACCGCTTATTTAAGCTGGCAGGCTCAGCTCTATCAAGAAACACAGAACGACAGCCTGGACTTGCTGGCCATTCGCATGGCATGGGAGTTGACCATCTGGCGCCATCTGCGGGATCAGTACCCGGCGAAATTCCAACACCTCAAGGCAGCGTGGCAGCATGCGCAGCGTCATTTACCCGCCTTGTTGGCTGAGCACAAAGCACAACAAGCTGCCCTTTGGGTGTGGGCAACGGCCCTGGAACTCACTGAGCAACGTCGCCTGCAGTTGACCTTAACCAAGGCTGTGCCCGCGCCGGAGACTGCCCCCACGTTGCAAGCGGTGTTCTGTATTGATGTGCGTTCCGAAGTGTATCGCCGTGCGCTGGAAGCCCAAGATGCGCACATTCACACGCTGGGCTTTGCCGGTTTCTTTGGCCTTCCTATCGCTTACGAACCGGCATCTACGCCGCTTTCCCGGCCACAACTGCCCGGACTGCTGCGTCCGGTGATCAGCGTCGTCGCCACGACCAAGGACACAACCGGTTCGGCTGGCGACCGCAAAGAACGCCTCCAAACCAGCGCGCGCTGGCAAGACTGGAGCCGTGGCGCACCGTCATCCTTTTCGATGGTGGAAGCGGCAGGCTGGTGGTATGCCTTCAAGATGCTGAAAAACGCGTTGTTTCCGGGTCAGACACCGCACCCGGTGAATCAGCTCATGCAGACCGAGCAATGGACATTGCAGCGCGGTGAAGTATCGCTTTCCATTGCCGAGCAAGCCGATCTGGCACAGGGCATACTGCACGCCATGGGCATGACAACGTTCGCGCCACACGTTTTGTTGGTGGGTCACGGCAGTCATTCCACCAATAACCTGCATGCAGCGAGCCTGGATTGCGGAGCCTGTGGCGGGCAAAGTGGCGAGATCAATGTGCGCGTGCTGGCGCAACTGTTGAACAACACCGAGGTTCGCGCCGTGCTAACAGAACGCGGCCTAAACATCCCGGCGGAGACACAGTTCATTGCAGCGCTGCACAATACCACCACAGACGGCATCCAGTGTTTCGATGACGTTCCCGCGACGGTGCGCACGTGGCTTGATGATGCATCTCGGCTCGCTCGCCGGGAACGAGCCGCGCGGCTGGATCCAAAACTGGCCCAGCGTTCGGATGAGGACTTGGAGAAAGCCTTGCACAAACGAGCCAATGACTGGTCACAAGTCCGCCCAGAATGGGGTTTAGCCAATAACTCAGCGTTTATCATGGCACCACGCGCGTGGACGCGAAATGCCGATCTGCAAGGTCGGGTGTTTTTGCACGACTACCATGCGGCACAAGACCCTGAAGGGCAACTGCTCACTCAGTTGATGACGGCACCCATGGTGGTCACCAATTGGATCAACATGCAGTACAACGCGTCGGTGACCGATAATCTGAAATATGGCAGCGGCAACAAGGTGCTGCATAACGCCGTAGGCGGCAATATCGGTGTGTTCGAAGGCAATGGCGGAGACTTGCGGATTGGCCTGTCCATGCAATCCATCCATGATGGCACCCAGTGGCAACACATGGCACAGCGGCTTGCGGTTTATATCGCCGCACCGCGCGAGCGGATTGCAGAAATTGCGCAACGCGAAGCGGTGGTGCGTGACCTCGTGGACAATGACCAGCTCTACCTGTTTCACTGGGATCTCGACCGGGGCTTCGCGCGCTGGTACCAAGGAACGTGGCACGTGCCACTGGTGGGTTAATATTCAAACGGTGATTGGGCGGCCCCTTGCCCAATCACCGTTTTCTCTTCTGATCCTATTGGGATCCATTATTGGACCAACCTCGTAATCGTGTGGCAATCCCTATCCAACTTAGACATAGAGGACACCGCATGAAACTGACTCATATAATTACCGCCAGCCTCACCAGCGCTACCTTGCTGTTCAGTGCCGCCCACGCCAACATTGTTGGCGAACATTATGATTACCGGGTAGATGGTATGGACTATCGTGGCTATGTCGCCCACAACAGTGCGTTGCCAGAATCCAAGGGCACGGTATTGATCATTCATGACTGGGATGGCGTAAACGATTACGAACACCGCCGGGCCGAAATGCTCGCCGCCCAGGGCTATACCGCGTTTGCGATTGATCTCTTCGGCCGTGACCGCCAACCCACTTCGATGCAGGAAAACCAGCAACGTACCGGGGAACTCTATGCTGATCGGGACGAGTTTCGCACCCGCCTAATGGGTGCTTTGGCGGCTGCGGGCAACATTCCCGGTGCCACCGATAACATCGTGGTGCTGGGCTACTGCTTTGGTGGTGCTGCCGTTTTGGAAATGGCTCGCGCCGGTGCTGAGGTGAACGGTTTTGTCTCCTTCCATGGCGGTCTCGACCTTCCTGAAGGCCAAAATTACGACGATGTTGCCGCACCCGTACTGGTATTACACGGTTCAGCCGACCCCGTATCGGGCCTGACGGATGTAGCAGCGCTGTTGAATGGGTTACAAGCAGCAGGCGTAGAGCACAACGCGCAGATTTTTGGCGGCGCGCGGCACTCCTTCACCGTGTATGGCAGCCGTGATTATGACTTGGCGGCTGACACCGGCTCATGGAATGCCTTGTTAGGCTTTTTGAACGACAAGCTATAACACCTGACCCGGGGCATGGTCTTCGGGCCATGCCACCCTTTTGCTCGACCGTTGCTTTAGGAATGCGGCGTCATCGCCCTACGCAACGCCCGCTGCACGCGAGTTTGCGTCTTAGACAATTCCAACAACCCCTCCTCCACATACACCAAATGCTCATGCGACATTTTCTGCGCCTGCTCGGCGTCGCCTGCCAGAATCGCCTCCAGCAATGCTTTATGTTGTTTGTACAGTGTCTCGCGGGATTCTTTGCGTTCAAACAAACTGCGTAAATTGTCCACAATGCTGCGCTCCAGCATAGAGAACAACGCCCGCATGGAATGCAACAACACCACATTATGCGCGGCCGCGGCAATGGCGAGGTGAAAGGCCGCGTCGGCTTCGGCTTCTTTCACCGGGTCTTGAGCATCGTAGGTGGCAATGAGCGCATCAAAGCGTTGCTGCAACGCGGCGCGATCAGTTTCAGTCGAACGCAAAGCAGCGTAATAGGCCGACAAGCCCTCCAAGGCGTGCCGAAATTCCAGCAGGTCATACTGAAACTCCGGATGCGAGCCAAACAAATCCAGCATGGAATTGGCGAGTGTACCGCTAGGGTCAGCGTTCACATAGGTACCACCGCCTTGGCGGCTGGTCAGCATGCCACGCGCTGCCAAGGCCTGAATAGCCGCCCGCACCGTGGGCCGCGACACGCCAAACTGCTCGGCCAGAGCGCGTTCAGTTGGCAATTTATGCCCCGCCTTCAACACCCCTTCGAGAATCATGGTTTCCAACTGTTGGCGCACCACATCGGCCACGCGCGGTGCTTGAATGGGTTTCATTTGGACGCCCTCTGCATTCATAACATCATCAAACTGCACAAATAACAGGCAGCAAGATTGACAGTGATTTCGCTGCATAATACTCTTGCGCAAGATAAGTTGTAAATTGGTAATACCAATTTAATTCTACTTAATGATAACAACCATGACGACGACACCCATGACCACGAAGCTCTACCCCAGCAAACCGCAAAAGGTCTATTACTTCGGCACCTGCCTGATGGACATGTTCTACCCGGAAGCGGGCATGGCCGGTATTCAATTGCTGGAGCGTGAGGGCATAGAGGTGATATTCCCGCAGGGCCAAACCTGCTGTGGTCAACCGGCTTATACCTCGGGCTACCATGATCAGGCGCGCCAAGTGGCCGCTGCGCAGCTCGACCTATTCCAAGAGCCGTGGCCCATCGTGGTGCCGTCCGGTTCGTGCGGTAGTATGTTGCGTCATCATTACCCCACCTTGTTTGCGGGCACTGAGCAGGCGAAGCAGGCCGAAGCCATCGCCGAACGTACCTATGAACTGACCGAATTCTTGTTACACGTATGCCAGATTCAACTGCATGACCATGGCGAGCCGCTCACCATTGCGGTACACACAGCCTGTTCAGCGCGGCGGGAAATGGGTATTGGCGAAGCTGCACCGGCACTGTTGAGCCAGTTGGCGAACGTCACCATCGTGGAGCCGGTGCAGGTGAAAGAATGCTGTGGCTTTGGCGGCACCTTTGCCGTGCGTAACCCGGAGATTTCCGGCGCTATGGTCAGCGACAAAGTCGAGCACATTCTGCACGCAGGCGCACAACAGGTGATGTCCACCGATTGTGGTTGTTTGATGAACATCGTCGGCCACGCCGAAAAAGTACAGAAGCCGCTAACCGGCGCGCATCTGGCTGAGTTTATTTGGCAGCGCACACAATCAGGCGAGTCGCAGGAGGCGCAGTCATGAGCACCGCAGCGGATTCACTGAAAAAGGTTCAGCACTTCACGCCCGTAGGCGACTTCCACCAGCGCGCCCGCCATGCCATTGACGACCCGCAAATCCGCGCGAATTTCCGCAAGGCGATGGACGGCCTGATGAGCAAACGCAGCGCGGCCTTTGCCGACTGGGAATTAGAGCAACTGCGGGACTTGGGTGAACACATTCGCCAGCGCGCACTGAGCCGCCTGCCCGATTTATTAGAACAGTTAGAAGCCAACTGCCAGCGTAACGGCATTCAGGTGCATTGGGCGGAAGACGGTGCCGAGGCCTGCCGCATCATCACTGATATTTGCCTGGCCCAAGGCGCGCGCTCGGTGATCAAGGGTAAGTCCATGGTGTCGGAGGAAATGGAGCTGAACCACCATCTGGCGGAACACGGCATCGCAGCGCTGGAATCCGACCTTGGCGAATACATTGTGCAACTGGCCGACGAAACGCCCTCGCACATCATCATGCCCGCCATCCATAAAAATACCCATGAAATCTCGGAGCTGATGCACGAGAAAACCGGTACTGAACGCACGCATGATGTGGACTATTTGACCGCCGCCGCACGCCAGCAACTGCGTGAAAAATTCATGCAGGCCGACGTAGGAATTTCCGGCGTGAACTTCGCCGTGGCGGAAACCGGCACCCTGTGCTTGGTGGAGAACGAAGGCAATGGCCGCATGACCACTACCGTACCGCCGGTGCACATCGCGGTCACCGGCATTGAGAAAGTGGTCGAAAAACTGGAAGACGTTAGTGCCTTGCTGGCGCTGTTAACTCGCTCGGCCACCGGCCAGCACATCACCACCTATTTCAACATGATCACCGGCCCGCGTAAGCCCGACGAACGCGACGGTCCGCAAGCGGTGCATTTGGTATTGGTCGATAACGGCCGCTCGCGCATGTACCAAGACCCCGAACTGCGCCAAACCCTGCAATGCATTCGCTGCGGTGCGTGCATGAATCACTGCCCGGTGTATACGCGCGTCGGCGGCCACGCTTACGGCACGACCTACCCCGGGCCGATTGGCAAGATCGTTATGCCGCACTTGCAAGGCTTAACCGCCACACAAGACTTGCCCAGCGCCTCGACCCTCTGCGGCGCTTGTGGTGAAGTCTGCCCGGTGAAAATTCCTATTCCACAACTGCTGGTGCGTTTACGACGCGAAGCGGTAGACGGCGACCGCCTGCACCCTGGTGTCGTTGCAGGGCATGGGGCCAAACGACGCAAGACAGAAGCGCTAATTTGGTCGGCTTGGGCATGGCTGCACGCTCGCCCCGCCCTGTATCGCCTCGCCATCGGGCTGGGTAATCGGTTCCGCGCCTTACAACCGCGCCGTATCGGTGCCTGGACACGTTACCGCACCGCGCCCAAGCTGGCGGCCAAGAATTTGCACGCGCGGGTCGCCGCGCATCAGCAAGCAACAAAACAAGGTAGGCAACAATGAATGCTCGCACCGCTATTTTAGAACGCCTGCGCCAAGCCACACCGACACTGCCCGTTGAGCCCCCGGATTTCGCCGTACTCGAACGCCGCCAATGGAACGCCGATGAAAAGGTCGAGCTGTTTCAACGCATAATTGAATCCGTACATGGCGAAGTGCGCCGTACCACCAAAGCGAACTGGCTGGCGACTCTGCAAGATTGGCTCCGCGACGCTGGCATTGGCAGCCTACTCGCACCTGCGGGTACGCCACTGGGCGACGAGTTGCGCGCCGACTGGTCGAGCGACGGTCCAAAACTGGTCAGCTACGACCAGCCCATCGAGACGTGGCAAACGGAGTTGTTCAATGCGGTCGATGCGTCCATTACCTCTACACTGGGCGGCATCGCGGAAACGGGCAGTTTGATTCTGTGGCCGACACCGCAAGAGCCTCGACTGATGAGTTTGGTGCCGCCCATTCACATCGCCGTGCTGGATGCCGAACAGTTGCATTCGACGTTCTTGGATGTTTTGCGCAGCCCACAATGGCAGGCCGGTTTGCCAACCAATGCCTTATTGATCTCCGGTCCATCTAAAACTGCCGACATCGAGCAAACCCTAGCCTACGGAGTGCATGGCCCAGCGCGGTTGCTGATCCTAATTCGAAGCTAATTGGCATGCTACCAGCATGAACTTTCGCGGTGTGCCTCCGGCGCTCCACGGCAGGCCGGGAGTCGCGCCTCGAGGCACAACCGCTACGTTCATGCTCTACAACACCAGTTGCTATGCGCACATATAACTTAAAATGATTAGTCCAGCTACTGCTCTCGGACAGCTCAGGCTAATGAGAAAAGCAGGACACAGTTCCGGGTTCAAGGGCGTAGGGTGTATGTCTCAAGCCACGACTTTCGGCCTGCCGTGGAGTGGCGGAGACATACCCCGAAAGCCCGGAATAACCCGAAAACTCAATCCGCTACCGGATCTTTCAAGTTTTGAGGTAGAAATCGATATGAAACCGGCTTACCAACAGTTACTGAATGACTTGCGGCCACTGATTCCCGCTGACCGGCTAATCAGCGATGAATTACGCACCTTGGCTTATGGTACAGATGCCAGCTTCTACCGCCTCATTCCACAACTCGTGGTCCGCGTAGAAAGCGACTCCGAAGTCATTTTGGTGTTGAACACCTGCCGCCGCCACGGCCTACCCGTCACGTTTCGGGCAGCGGGTACCTCGCTGTCCGGCCAAGCCGTCACCGATTCCGTGCTTATTCAACTCGGCAATGGCTGGAACGGTCATGCCCTGTTGGATGACGGCGCGGCGATCCGCTTGCAGCCTGGGGTGATCGGCGCACGTGCGAACGCGGTGCTGGCACCATTCGGGCGCAAGATCGGCCCTGACCCGGCGTCCATTAACAGTTGCATGATCGGTGGTATCGCTGCTAACAATGCCTCCGGTATGTGCTGTGGAACGGCGCAAAACAGTTACCACACGGTACAGGACCTGTGCGTGATTTTTGCTGACGGCACCCGCCTCGACACCGCCGATCCACATTCCGTCAACGCCTTTCGAGCCAGCCATGCCGATCTCTTGCAGCGGCTTACCGAGTTAGGCGTACAGACCCGCGCCAACACCGAACTGGCGGAGCGGATTCGCCATAAATATCGGCTGAAAAACACCACCGGCTACAGCCTGAACGCTTTGGTTGACTTCACTGACCCCATCGACATTCTGAAACACCTGATGATCGGCTCTGAAGGCACCCTTGGCTTTATCAGCCACATCACCTACCACACGGTGCCGGACCCGGCCCACAAAGCCGCCGCGATGGTGTACTTCGCCAACATTCAAACCGCGTGTGAAGCGACCATGGCGCTGAAACCTACGCCGGTCTCTGCCGTGGAATTACTCGACCGCGCGGCGTTGCGTTCTGTCGAAACCATGCCCGGCATGCCCGCTGAGCTGCGCGAACTGCCCGATGGTGCAACCGCGCTGCTGATCGACGTACGCGGCACCGACCCCGATGCACTGGCCGCCAACGTGCAACAGGTGCTCGCCGCCATGGCCCACATTCCAGTGCTGCAACCCGCTGAATTCACCCGCGAGCGCAAAACTTACGACCTGTATTGGAAGGTACGCAAAGGCACGTTTCCAGCCGTCGGTGCCGAGCGGGTGATTGGCACCACAGTAATCATCGAAGACGTGGCCTTCCCGATTGAACGCTTGGCCGATGGCGTGCTGGCGCTGCAAGCCTTGTTGCAAAAATACCATTACGACGAAGCCATTCTTTTTGGCCACGCGCTCGAAGGCAATCTGCATTTTGTGTTCACCCAAGGCTTCGACGACCCCGCCGAAGTGCAACGCTACGAAGCCTTTATGGGCGATGTGGCGCAACTGGTGGCGGTGGAATACGGTGGTTCGTTGAAGGCCGAGCACGGCACCGGGCGTAATATGGCCCCCTTCGTGGAACTCGAATGGGGATCGGAAGCGTACGGCCTGATGAAGGCGATTAAGCACGCCTTCGACCCACTGAATTTGCTGAACCCCGACGTGATTCTGTCCGACAACCCCAAGCTGCACGTCGAAAATCTGAAGCCGTTGCCGCCCGCGCACGACTTGGTGGACAAGTGTATTGAATGTGGCTTTTGCGAATCCGTTTGCCCGTCGCGTCGACTTACCCTTACGCCGCGCCAACGCATTGTCCTGTGGCGTGAAATCCAGCGCTTAGCCAGCACCGGCAGCCAACCGGAACGCTTGCGCACGCTGCGCAAAGAGTTTGCGTACGCAGGACTCGACACCTGCGCGGGCGACGGCTTATGTGCTACGCAGTGTCCGGTCGGCATCAACACCGGCGAGTTAGTACGCCACTTGCGCGCCGAGCATCAAGGCGGCATGCCGAAAGCCATGAGCAAGCAGCTTGCCTTGCACTTCGCCGGTACAACGCGAGCCGTACGAGTCAGCCTGCGTACCGCACATTTCGTCCAATCGGCCTTGGGCACACCCGCGATGCAGGCGCTCACTCGTGTCGCCAAACCACTCAGTGGCGGCATGGTCGCGCATTGGTCACCCAACATGCCGCGTGCCGTCGGCAGTGCCACGCATGAACGGATTACGCGCCACAGCACGGCAAACATATCCACTGCCGATGCCGACAGCGTGGTGTACCTGCCCGCCTGTGTTACCCGCAGTTTGGGCGCTTCACTCAGCGCCGCCGACGTGCGCAGTGTGCCGGATGTTATGCTCGACCTGCTGCACAAAGCCGGTTTTAGCGTCATTATTCCAAGCGGCATAGACGGGCTGTGTTGTGGCATGCCGTTCAACTCCAAAGGCCTGTTTGACGCTGCCACACAAAAACGTAACGAGCTGCTGGAGGCTCTGAACACCGCCAGCGACCACGGACGTTACCCTATTGTGTGTGACACCAGCCCTTGCACCCAGTTTTTGCGTGAAACCGCCCAAGGCTGCGCGTTGAACATTCTAGAGCCGGTCAGCTTTGTGCGCCAACACGTGCTGCCGCGCTTAAACATCACCCAAAAGAGTGAGCGGATTGCCCTGCACATCACCTGCTCTGCCACCCGCATGGGGCTCGCTGATGACATGCTCGCCCTCGCCCAAGCCTGCGCCGACGACGTCATCATACCCGCCTCTATTACCTGCTGCGGTTTCGCGGGCGACAAAGGCTTCAGTACACCCGAGCTTAATGCCTCAGCATTGCAGGACTTGAAAGCGGAAGTGAAAGGCTGCACACGCGGGTTTTCTAATAGCAGGACGTGCGAAATTGGCCTGAGTGAGCACTCGGGACTGGACTATCAATCAATCTTGTATTTGGTGGATGAGGTGACAGCGAGTAGAGAGGGCGTTTAAATCAAACAATGATCATTATGACCTGAGCTGACTGATCACAAGAGGATGTCCACTGGAGCAGTTCGCAGTAAGTTTACTCGTTGTGGAATGATGATCAACAGGGCGTAGGGCGTGTGCCTCAAGGCGCGACTTTCGGCCTGCCGTGGAGCGCCGGAGGCACACCCCGAAAGCCCTGTAGATGACGCTTCCAGGGTGCACTTCCGTGTGCACCCGTAAATCGCTTCCGAAGCATGCTTCGCATGGCCCGTTGGGCCAGCGCGGGAAAGAGTCTTGCATGGCATCCCTGCGGGGGCTTCCAGGGTGCACTTCCGTGTGCACCCGTAAATCGCTTGCGAAGCATGCTTCGCATGGCCCTTTGGGCCAGCGCGGGAAAGAGTCTTGCATGGCATCCCTGCGGGGGCTTCCAGGGCGCACTTCCGTGTGCACCCGTAAATCGCTTGCGAAGCATGCTTCGCATGGCCCCTTGGGCCACCGCGATTTACCCCTTCATTGAGTCGAAGAACTCGTTGTTGGTTTTTGAGCCTTTCAGCTTATCCAACAAGAACTCAACCGCTTGGTTGTCGTCCATTTCCGACAACAACTTGCGCAATATCCACAAACGCTGCAAATCAGCCGGTTTAACCAAGCGCTCTTCACGGCGTGTGCCGCTGCGCCGAATATTGATCGCCGGGAAGGTACGTTTTTCAGCAATCTTACGATCCAAATGCACTTCCATGTTGCCCGTGCCTTTGAATTCTTCGTAAATCACTTCGTCCATTTTAGAGCCGGTATCCACCAAGGCCGTGGCAATAATGGTCAGCGAGCCACCTTCTTCAAGATTACGAGCAGCACCGAAGAAACGCTTAGGGCGTTCCAATGCATGTGCATCCACACCACCGGTTAATACCTTGCCGGATGAAGGCACGACGGTGTTATAAGCACGCGCTAAACGGGTAATGGAGTCCAGCAGGATCACCACATCACGCTTGTGTTCGGTCAAGCGTTTGGCTTTTTCGATGACCATTTCAGCCACCTGAACGTGCCGCGATGGCGGTTCATCGAACGTAGAGGCAACCACTTCACCGCGCACCGAGCGCTGCATTTCGGTCACTTCTTCTGGACGTTCGTCGATCAGTAAAACAATCAAATCGACTTCTGGAGAATTCTTAACAATGGCCTGTGCGATGTGCTGCAGCATTAAGGTCTTACCGGCTTTCGGCGGCGCGACGATCAAACCGCGTTGGCCTTTACCGATAGGCGATACCAGATCCAATATACGGCCGGTCAAATCTTCTGTTGAGCCGTTACCGGCTTCTAACGTGAGGCGCTCATCGGGGAATAAAGGCGTGAGGTTTTCAAAGAGAATTTTGTTGCGTGAGGTTTCGTTATCTTCACCGTTGATGGTGTCTATTTTTAATAACGCAAAATAACGCTCACCTTCTTTCGGCGGGCGTATTTTTCCAGCGATGGTGTCGCCGGTACGCAAGTTAAAGCGCCGAATTTGGCTAGGCGAGACATATATGTCGTCTGGCCCAGCTAAATAAGAACTGGTGGCTGAGCGCAAGAAGCCAAAGCCATCTTGCAGGATCTCTAAAACCCCTTCACCGTAGATATCTTCGCCGCTTTTCGCATGCCGCTTTAGAATGGTAAAAATCAGGTCTTGCTTGCGCGTGCGCGTTACATTTTCAAGACCCATGCCTTGGGCGATTTCTAGTAACTCGGGAACCGGTTTGGTTTTAAGATCACTCAGATTCATAGGAAAGACGTTTGTATGTTGATAAAAAAGATTATGAAGTAAGGAAGTTGTTCTCAGATGGGAGACGCAGGATCGGCGGGATCCTCGGACAACTATAGAGACAAAGCATAAAGCTGTCTATAGCGAAATTTTAAAAACCTTAGAAACAACGTTGGTAGTATAAAACGTGCACCGCCGCAAACTCGAAGGGTTCACGACGGTGATGATCACAGGCGCAATATCTTTACAGACTGCTATCAATAAACTCGATCAATTGTGACTTCGACAAGGCACCGACTTTGGTCGCCGCGACATTGCCATTTTTGAAGATCATCAATGTTGGAATACCACGAATGCCATATTTTGGTGGTGTGGCTTGGTTTTCATCGATGTTCAATTTCGCCACGATCAATTTATCGGCGTATTCTTCGGCCACCTCTTCCAGTACGGGGGCAATCATTTTGCAAGGACCGCACCATTCCGCCCAATAATCGACCAATACTGGCTTGTCAGACTCCAGCACAGCACTGCCAAATGAGTCGTCCGATACGTTTACGATTTGGTCACTCATAAATTTGTTCCAGTCAGAGATTGTGTGAACCCGGCAACGATAAGACTTTTGCCGGTCGATTTCAAAACATTCGTCGCCTTTGAGGCGCTAAATTCAACTATTGAGCCAATAGTTTTTGTGCTGCCCACTTGGCGTAATAAGTCAGAATGCCATCGGCACCGGCACGCTTGAAACCCACCAACGCTTCCATGATGGCCTCTTCGGTAAGCCAACCATTGGCAATAGCGGCTTGTAACATGGCGTACTCGCCGCTGACTTGGTACACCATGGTCGGCATGTGAAATTGATCTTTTACCCGCCGCACGATATCGAGATAGGGCATGCCGGGTTTGATCATGACCATATCGGCGCCTTCGGCAATGTCCAATGCGACTTCATGCAACGCTTCGTTGCTGTTGGCCGGATCCATTTGATAGGTGTATTTGTTTCCACCGGCCAAATTTCCGGCCGAACCGACGGCATCACGGAACGGCCCGTAAAAGGCGGAAGCGTATTTTGCGGAATACGCCATGATGCGGGTGTTTACATAATCTTCGTCTTCCAACGCTTCTCGTAAAGCACCAACTCGGCCATCCATCATATCCGAGGGCGCAACAATGTCCGCACCAGCGGCGGCGTGCGACATAGCCTGTTTTACCAACACCTCCAGTGTGACATCGTTATCTACATACCCTGTCGCGTCGAGAATGCCGTCTTGCCCGTGCGCGGTGAACGGATCGAGTGCCACGTCGGTCATGACGCCTAACTCGGGGACGGCCGCTTTGATGGCGCGCACCGCTCGTTGGGCTAAACCGTCCGGATTGTAGGCTTCTTCCGCTAACAGCGATTTCTGTGCTGGTGAGACCACCGGAAATAAGGCCAGCACGGGTATACCCAGTTGATGAATCACTTTGGCTTCCTCAACCAAGAGATCAATGGACAAACGCTCAACACCCGGCATGGAGGCGACCGCTTCACGTTGGCCTTGGCCTTCAATAACAAACATCGGGTAGATCAGATCCGCTGCAGACAAACTGTTTTCGCGCATCAACGAACGGCTGAAGGCATCTTTGCGCATGCGACGTGGACGACTGGCCGGATATTGCTGAAACATTATATTAGCCTATGAAAATTAAAGAGTTTGACGATACCGCAGGTGGCCCCATGGACTCAACCAAAAGTGCGCTGCTCGCAAAAGACTGCAGAATTGCCCTGCCTGGCCGATACTGTATGTGGCAATCCATAAACCGAGGCAGCCCATACTCATTAACATGACAGCCCCACACTCCTATCGTCGTCCGCGCAGCGCGTGGATTAACATGGTCTTGTTTACTCTTGTTCTGGGAGCGGTGACTGGCTGCGTCAATCAACCGCAATACAGCAGCCTTGAACAGTACTATGCCTATGATGACCTGTACGATTTCGGTTATTTGGCCTGCATCAACCAAACCTATCGTCAAGAAGGCCGAGCGGCCATTGCGGAACGCTTGGATCGGGAAATTTGGCGTTTTATCGAAGCGGGTCACTACCCGGCTAAAGCCTATGGCTCGGTAATGATCGCTTCGCGCAACTATGCCAGTCAAATTCCCAGCGGCGATGCCGATATCGCCTGTCTACGCTGGAAAAATGGCCGCACCCTGTTTGAGGTTATTCGCTTAAGTCTGCGTTAGCCGCGGCTTCCAAAGCTTCTTCTGCTTCCAGCCAGGCGTGTTCTGCAGCCTCGACTTGACGTGTCAAATCGCCTTGCTGTTTTAACAATTGCTGTAGGCGATTCTGTTGTTCGCCGTTGTACAGGTCGGCGTCAGCCAGTAAATGGTTGACGTCCTTGAGTTGGCTTTGCAGCCGTTCGACCTCCGCCATACTTTTCTCAACCGCACGTTTAAGCGGCGCCAAACGCTTCCGATGTTCAGCTTCTTGTCGTTTGATAACCTTTCGATCAACACTGGAAGACAACGCTACGCCCGCCGCTACGGTTTTCTCAACCGGTGCTTGCAGCTCTTGCAGATACGCGTTGAGATCACCGGCATAAGGTGCCACCGTGCCATCGCGCACCAACCAAAATTCATCGACCGTGGCTTCGAGTAAAAAACGATCGTGCGACACCACAATGACGACGCCTTCATAGGCCTGAAGGGCATTGACCAACGCTGCCCGCATGGCCAGATCCAAGTGGTTGGTAGGCTCATCCAGCAACAACACATTGGGCGAGCGCCACGCGATTAGTGCTAAAGCCAGACGTGCCTTCTCACCACCCGACAGAGGGCCTACTTGTGCATCAGCCATGCTGCCGCGAAAATTGAAGCCACCAAGAAAATCACGAATTTCTTGTTCACGCGTGTCCGGAGACACCCGCATCACGTGCTGTAAGGGCGTGGCCGCATGATCCAACGCATCCACTTGGTGCTGGGCAAAATACCCCGGATAATAATGCGCTCCGGGCACACTCTCACCTTGTATGATGGGTAAACTGCGTGCCAAATGCTTGATCAACGTGGACTTACCGGCCCCATTCTTCCCCAGCAAACCAATCCGCATACCGGGATAGAGATTCATGTTCAGTCGGGACAGTACCGGCGTGCCGTTATACCCTAGGGCTGCATCCGTCAGTGCTAGCAACGGGCTGGAGACTTTGTTACCCGCATGAAATTGAAATCGAAACGGACTGTCGACCTGCGCCGGGGCCAAGTCCGCCATGCGTTCCAGGGCTTTCAGGCGACTTTGTGCTTGCTTGGCTTTAGAGGCCTTGGCCTTAAACCGGGCAACGAAGCGCTCCATTTCTGCTCGGCGTTCTTGTTGCTTTTCAAAAGCCGCTTGTTGCTGCGCCTGCCGCTCGGCTTTTTGCCGTTCATAGGCGCTGTAGTTACCGCGATAGCTGAACAGTTGCTGGTTTTCTACGCTGATGATGTGATCCACCACAGCGTCCATGAAATCGCGATCGTGAGAGATCAACAATAGCGTGCCGTCATACTGCCGCAACCACTCTTGCAGCCAGTGTACGGTCTCCAGATCCAAGTGGTTGGTTGGCTCATCCAACAACAAGAGATCACTGCGCTGAATGAGCGTTTGCGCTAAATTCAAGCGGACCCGCCAGCCACCCGAAAAAGCAGCCACTGGCGACGATAGCTGGTCGACGGAAAAGCCTAAGCCCAGCAGAATGCGTTCCGCCTCATGCTGCACCTGATAGCCTTGCATATCGTCCATTCGACCATGCAATTCCGCCAAGCGCGCTGTGTCACCAGCATT
Organism: Salinispirillum marinum; assembly: GCF_042650105.1. Lineage (NCBI taxonomy): Bacteria > Pseudomonadati > Pseudomonadota > Gammaproteobacteria > Oceanospirillales > Saccharospirillaceae > Salinispirillum > Salinispirillum marinum. Next base: position 788,855 of record NZ_JBHSAL010000001.1, read on the forward strand.
TTCCGCCGTTTGAATTTCTGCTTGTAGCGCCCGCCAAGCGTGCAGGCCATCCAACACATGATCCACTGCCGAACGTTGCAGGCCGGGCGTTTCTTGTTGCATATGGGCAATGTGCCAGCGCGCGGGTAGGTCTAACGTACCTTGATCCGCCGCCAAACCGCCAAGCAACATTTGGAACAAGGATGATTTTCCGGCACCATTGGGGCCGATTAGGGCAACCTTTTCGCCAGGGGCGATGCGCGCGGAAGCCTGCTCAAGCAGCACCTTGCCGCCACGCAGTAACTGAATATCGGTGAGTTGTATCATTTGTCATCTGAAATCGTTTGTCGAAATGCCCCGCTCGAACATCCGCTCTGGACGTTCTCGCTGGCGCTGTACAACCAACCGGGCGTTGCCGCACACGTGCTGGAGCGGCAGGAAGCATACCACATTTGGGTAAACGACTGGCTATTTGCGGTATGGTTGGCGCAACAGCAGCGAATCATTCACGATGATTTTGCGTTGCACATGGAGACATGGCAGGCATGGCGGGAAGCCGCGGTTATGCCATGGCGAAGCCTCCGCATGGCACTGCGTGAGCCTGGCCTGGAAGGCTTGCATCAACGCACGCTGGAAACAGAATTACGACTGGAACAGGCAGATCAGGCGTATTTATACGCTCGGCAGGGAAAGCTCAGTGAACTCGCTCCGCCGTCGGATCTGACCGTCTTGATTGTGACCAGCCTTCAACGCCTGTCAGTAGAGTTGGACCAAGCGGTGGTAGAATCCAGCGCTGAATTGTTGTCGGCGGCCACTTCACGGCTTTTTTCTTCCTGATCCTGCCGCCGTCTATCCAGCACTTTTACGATGGCCGTATCAATCCAATCCAATAAAAACTGCCACTCTTGGGTGTCAGTATCGTGCCGGTTTTGCATGTCGGTCAGTCCGAGCCCATGTTCTGAGGCACGCACATAGAACTGGGTATCACGCAGGCTGGTCACAAACGGGATTTTCAAACTGCGCAGGAACAATTCCAATTTGGAATATACAAGGGTATTGCGACGCACCCGGTTCGCCACCGCACCGACCAAGATGGGGCGTGCCCGAAAGGCGGGCGACAGCAACACTTCTTTGATAAAACTGGTGGTAGCACGAATATCAATCGGTGAGGGTGTAACCGGGATGATCATAATATCCGTATCCCGGATCATATCGCTTAACGCATTGCCCTTTAGCCCGGCGGGCGTATCAATGATCACGCGATCTGTTTCTTCCGGCAACTTACGCATCACATAGGTACGCGTTGAGTTCGCCAACTGACTGTAGGCCGCAACACCGTGAATACCCCCCAAACCACGATGTCGGGCTTGCAACCACTGCATGGATGATCCTTGCGGATCAAAATCAATCAACGCCGTAGACTTGCCGCTGGCGGCAAAATGAGCGGCTAAATTCGTCGCCAAGGTGGTTTTACCGCAACCGCCTTTTGAATTGGCCAGCACGATACGCACCGGCGCTTCATGTCGACTGACGCGGGTCTCGCTGATCGTGTTTTGAAGGACATCCATACTCATGGTCAATGCTACTTTGGGTAATTCTTATGGTTACGGTTTACTGACTCACAACATACTCACAGGATAGAAGCAATTTATGAGCCACAATTGCCATCACTGCAACAAAGAGATGCGTCCATCGGCACCCAACACCAGCGCACCGCCCGCCACACGGCGGATATCCATAATTTCTCCACTGGAACGGGTGTACAGTCCCTCACCCTTCAAACGCCACTGGCGCTGTTTTGAACTGTCGGTCAATTGCCACAAAATCACCTTTCGCACCCGATCACCTGTCAATAACATGGCGTCGTTGTCGACAAAGCGGGCGACGGTCATGGAATCCCGATTCATGGGCAAGCGCCGCACAATTTGCCCACTGGTGGTGTTCCACACCAACCCTTCACTGCGCTGACCGACCGAAAAAGCATACACCCCAGAGGCTGACAGTGCGACCGTGCGCACCTGATTATCATGAGTGATGCGATGCAGCGGCATGCCACTGGGTAAGTCCCAAAGAATGGCCGTATTGTCATCACTGCCGGTAACGGCTCGCCGACCGTCTGCCGCTAACGCCAGGCTGTAGATAGGCCCCTGGTGCCCGCGCAGGCGAACAATGATTTGCCCGGTCACCAAACTGAACAGCGCCGCAGAGCCATCTTCGAGGCCCAGCAAGACGTTTAAGCCTTCATCATCGAGCGCAGCACTGCGGATGTTGTCGGGTGCTTCGTAAAAAAAGATGGCTTGGCCCGTTGTACTGGACCACACGACAAAGGTACGCCCTTGGGCGGTGAGTACGCGCTGACCGTTGCTGGAATACGCGACGGTGGTGAAGATGGAAAACTGGCCGGCATCAATATCACTGTCCAGATTCCAATTAAACAAACGGGCGTGGTCGGGTACATTCCACAGACTGCCGCCATGCAATACCGAGCCAATGGTGGCGGTTTGCGCGTCGGGCGACAACGCCCCGGCGTAAATACCACCCTCGGCCAGTTCGAGTATGCGCTCCGGTCCACGATCACAACCCAACAAGGCCACGCCGCACAAAGCTACCCAAAGCAACCGCTGAATGCGTTTCAGCACACCAAAAGCCTGCTTCACGTTCTTTATTCCGCAGCCGTCGTCAGCGCCTTTTCGCGGTGGACTTCATGCAGGCTTTGAATCAATTGGTCTTCCAACTCAAAGCGCTCTTCCAATGTTTCGGCTAACGCCGACAAATCAGCATTTAATTGCGTTTGGCGCGCGCTGACTTGCTCGGCGCCTTGGTAGGCATCATTGAAATCCAGAATGGCTTCTGTCGTGGCTTGAATTTTCGGGAATATAGCTTCGGCTAAGGCCTCGCTACCGTCATTGAATTCACGCGCTTCACGCATCAACTGTTCGTAGATTTCGAAATGGCCTGCCGATACATAATCCACCAAGATTTCACAGAAGGTCTCCACGCGATGGGCCAGCGGAATCTCTTTGCTGTTTGATTCCTGCGGCTGCGTGAGGGCAAACATGCGCACGATAAGGTCGCGGCGTTCATTGAGCCAACGGTCAATCAGGTCATGGACGCCACCCCAGAGTTCTTTCGCGTTAGTGCACTTCTCAAGCATAACGATTCTTCCTAGACGAACGATACTGCTTAGAAAACCACCAGCACAATAAAATTGCAACTGAAAAGCGGTCTTAACCCTGGATACGACGACGAACGAGCGCCATGAGATCACCTTTCCACGCTTGCAACCCCAATACGACCATGAAAAACACGAACCATACCAGCGCCCAACCGGGAATTGTCAGGCCCAAAAACGACCAATGCAGATCGGCGCAATCACCGCTGCCTTGAAACACTGTGCTGATTACGTCTTGCATGGGGAAATTACGCATCATGTAGGACAAATCCGGTCCGCACGATGGCATGTACTCGGCCGGGTTACCTTGCAACCATGTATGCCGGGCAGCAATACCCGCTCCTATGGTGGCCACGATGAACCCGAGAGCCGATAACACGCGCAGTGCTTTCCCGTTTGGCTTTACCAATGCCGCCAGCAGACTGAACAGGATAATCCCCATAAACGCGATACGCTGAAATACACAAAGCGGACAAGGCAGCATGCCAAGGTGATTTTGAAAGTAGAGGATGCCTGTTAAGATGAGGGAGAAGGCACTGAGCGCCAGCAAAAAATTGAGCCAGCGCGAGGTCAAGAGAAACATAGTATCGATCCTTAGAGAAGAGTAGGCTATTTTTAACAAGTGCGTTCGATGTGTACAGCGTACAATGGTGTAAAGTTCGGGAATAGATGAGGTGTAGTGAGTCATGAAGATCATGTGGCAATGGGGCGTATTGGTACTGAGCCTGGGGCTAAGCGGCCTCTTATTGGCTCAGGAAGTGGCACCGGCCGACCCGTCGCTCCCTCCCATGGAACCTGGCGCGTTCTCACCCGCCACCGCCCAATATTATGAACTGCAGCCTGAATTTGTATTGAACTATGGCCAAGATGGCCGTATTCGTTTTTTACGCTTGGTGGTTACCTTAGTGGTGGCGGACCAGGCTGGGGTAGATGCGGCAACCATTCACTCGGCGGGTTTGCGCCACCAAGTGGTCATGCATGTTTCGGCTTCGACCCGTGCCGACTTGACTGACATTGGCCTGCGCGACGCGCTGCGCGAACGCATAAAGATTGCTATGCAAGAGTATTTAATGCAAGAAACGGGATTCAATTACATTGAAGATGTGCTGTTCAGCAACTTGATACTGCAATAGCGGGAGGACAGAGGCCGACAAGCCCCCATCATCTTCGTTAATTCCTGTTGGGTCCTTTCAACTGGCGCGCTGCCGCGCTATGGGTCGGCTTCGCGCTTGCACCGCCTCGAAACCATCGTGCCAACCCGCTTCCCAAGCCGCCGACAAGATATCGGCCTCAGGATGGGGACATTGATCCAAGCCTTTGCCCGTCAAACCGACAAAGTACCCGCGTTGATAGGCCGCATTCAAATTGTCGGCCTGTCCATCGTGTTGCATAAGCTGCTCCTTAGAACATCCTTTTAGATAGCGTTACTATAGAACAACTACCTATGCCTAGGGGTAGGAAATTGACGACATCTGTTGTACGCAGCCATCCTTTTATTGCGCGACATACGCCTGCAAGAATGCGTCAAAACAACCCTGATTGCTGGCCTCCAGCGTACTCTGGTCCGCCAGCGACTGCTTGGCGATCGCTGCCAGTTCCGCATGACGCTCGGCGTGCAGAGGCTCAGCCAGTAATGTACTCCGATGCTCAGCCGCCAATTGCGTGATTAAGGTACGATAATCACCGCGTTGTTCGTTCAGCAACTGCATCATTTGCCCGGACGGCGTTTGCTCAGGGGCATGCAATAGGTGCTTGTATTTCTCGATGGCACGACGCACGGCGTCCGCATTATCCGGCTGCACCGCATCCAACAAGGTGGTCATTTCCGCTAAAATCTGCGTGCCCCATTCGCGCAAGGGTCGCACGGCCGTTTGATCCACCAGCAATAGTTCCGGATCACGCCCGTACAGTACGGTCAGCCGTTTATTGAAATCGACCCGTTCACACTCAATGTTGGAAATTTCCGGGGCTTGCGCCGTTAAACACCAAAATAAAAACCAGTTCATAAAGTGCAGTTGATCGACATCGACCCCCAACGGCAAGAAGGGGTTCAAGTCCAAACAACGCACCTCAATGTATTCTACGCCACGCCGTTCCAGCGCTTGCAGCGGTTTTTCACCGGACGCGGTGGTGCGTTTGGGGCGAATGTCCGAATAGTATTCGTTTTCAATTTGCAGAATGCTGTCGTTGAGTTGCAGATACTGGCCATCCTGCTTCAACCCCATGGCTTCATAGGCGGGATAAGGCGTGTGCAAGGCTTGGCGCAGCGTATCAATGTACGTCGGCAAGCTGTTGAAACACACTTTAAGGCTTTGTTGCGCCGAATTGGTATAACCCATATCACTCATGCGTAACGTGGTCGCGAAGGGTGAGGACAGGGTATGGTCGCCTTGCTCCCGCAAGCGCGCGGTATTCTCACGCAAAAAGCTGCGATCCAACGCCGGTGAGGCACCGAACAAATACAACAGCAACCACGAGTGCCGGCGAAAATGACGGATCAGGCCGAAATACCGACGTGAACGAAAATTGGTTAGGGTATCCGTATCGCCCAGATGCGCCTGCCACGCAGGCCAGAAAGCATCTGGCATAGAATAATTGAAATGCAGCCCCGCGATGGTTTGCATGATGCGTCCGTAGCGATGCCACAAACCATGGCGGTAGATATGTTTCAAAAGACCGATGTGCGAATTACCGTATTCAGCTATGCGCACGCTGAGTTCACCATCCAACACCGACGGCATACTGCCCGGCCAGATGTATTCATCAGGGTTCTCTTGCAGGGCAAATTGATGCAATTCACGCAAGCAGGCTAAGGTTTCTTCGGGCGACGTTAAGGCGGGCGAAATGAACTCCAACAGCGCTTCCGAATAGTCGGTGGTGATCAGCGGGTGCGTTAACGCGGAACCCAACGCCACAGGATGGTTCCGCTGGCTGATACGCCCCGAGGCATCGACCCGGAGACCTTCCTTTTCAACGCCATGACGGAATTGGAAAACCTCAGCGGGTTGTGTTTTTAGCCAGTCTAACAATGCCGTATTGGACATAGTGGAAATCCTGTGTGTACTCAATATGATTGCCCGCTCGCGCGCTGCTTTTACTTTCGCTTGCCCTGCAAGGCTTGCTGCAACGCAGCGGCCATAGCGCTTTGCCCCGCACCTGCGGTTTCACGACTCGGGGCTGGTCGTTTGGTGTCTGACCGGCCGGCATCTTGGCGTCCGCGTGCCGAGCGATTGCCCGCAGTCGTACGCTCATCTTGGCCGGGTTCATCATCCAACCGCATACTTAACGCAATGCGCTGACGTTGTACATCCACATCCATGACTTTGACCTGCACCACATCTCCGGCTTTTACAAAGTCAGAGGGGTCTTTTATGAACTGGTGACTCAGCGCGGAGATATGCACCAAGCCGTCCTGATGCACCCCCACATCCACAAAGGCGCCAAAATTCGTTACGTTGGTCACCACGCCTTCCAGCACCATGCCGGGACGCAAATCACTGACCTTCTCAACACCTTCTCTAAAGGTAGCGGTTTTGAACTCTGGCCGCGGATCACGGCCCGGCTTTTCCAATTCAGCGATAATGTCTTTGACGGTCGGCAAGCCGAATTGTTCATTAGCAAACGCCTTCGCATCGAGCGTACGCAGAAAGGCACTGTCGCCGATCAAGCTCGATACGGAACGTTGCGTTGCCTGCACAATACGCTCCACGACCGCATAGGATTCCGGGTGCACCGCTGAGGCATCCAGCGGGTTTTTGCCCTGCACTACCTTTAAGAAACCGGCACACTGCTCAAAGGCTTTCGGGCCCAAACGCGGCACATTCTTCAATTGAGTACGCGCATCAAACCGACCGTGTTCATCGCGGAAGGCCACAATATTGCTGGCGATGGTGGCGTTCAATCCCGAAACACGGCTCAACAAGGGCGCTGAGGCCGTATTGAGGTCAACCCCCACGGTGTTTACACAGTCCTCTACGACCGCCTCAAGCGAGCGCGCCAAGGCAACTTGTGACACATCGTGCTGATACTGTCCGACCCCAATGGCTTTGGGGTCAACTTTGACCAGCTCGGCCAGTGGATCCTGCAAGCGCCGGGCAATTGAGATTGCACCGCGGATGGTAACATCGAGGTCTGGAAATTCACGCGCAGCCAGATCCGACGCCGAATACACCGACGCGCCAGCCTCAGACACCATAAGTGTGTTCAATTTCAGTGCGGGGTATTCACGCGCAATCTCAGTGGCCAGTTTATCGGTTTCACGTGACGCGGTGCCGTTGCCAATGGCGATCAATTCCACCTGATATTTTTCGCAGATTGCGACGACCAAGCGCTTGGCTTCCTCCCACCGGTTTTGCGGTTGATGCGGGTAAATAACCCCATGATCGAGAACCTTGCCGGTTTTGTCGACCACGGCAAGCTTCACTCCGGTACGGTAGGCCGGGTCCATTCCCAAGGTTACACGCGGCCCGGCCGGCGCGGCCAGCAACAAGTCTTTCAGGTTACGACCAAAGACGCGAATGGCATCTTCTTCGGCTTTTTCCCGCAAAGTGCCAAACAAATCGGTTTCCAAATGCGGCAGCAGCTTCACACGCCAGGTCCAGCGCACCACTTCTTTCAACCAAGGACTGGCCGCACGGCCACTGACGGGGACATTCAAATGATGGGCAATCATACCTTCAGGATAGTCAGCTGCGTACTGGTCCGGATCCAACACCAGATTCAACTGTAAGACACCTTCGTTGCGCCCGCGAAATACCGCCAGCGCGCGGTGCGACGGCATGCTTTTCCAGGCTTCACGATGATCAAAGTAATCGGCAAATTTTGCCCCTTCGTTTTCTTTGCCCGGCACCACGGTGGCGTGCACCTGCCCTTGTTGCTGCAAGAACTGGCGCAACTCACCCACCAAGGCGGGCTGTTCGGCAAAACGTTCCAACAATATGTATTTCGCACCATCCAATGCGGCTTTATTGTCTGGAATGCCCATATCCACGTTCAGATAATCGCCCGCCACCGCTTCCGGGTTTTGGTCAGGGTTGCTCAGTAGTGAATCCGCTAAAGGCTCTAGCCCTGCCTCTATCGCCATTTGCCCTTTAGTACGGCGCTTCGGCTTGTAAGGCAAATACAAATCTTCTAATTCATTTTTGGTCGCGGCATCGTTGAACTGCGCGGCCAATTCCGCCGTTAACTTGCCTTGCTCGGCGACAGACTTCAGGATGGTCGCGCGGCGCTCTTCCAATTCAGTTAAATACCGCAACCGATCTTCCAGATTGCGCAACTGGGTGTCATCCAAGCCGCCTGTTACTTCCTTCCGATACCGGGCAATGAAGGGCACGGTCGAGCCCTCCTTCAATAACCCCATGGTGGCGACGACCTGCGGTTGCGCGACGCTCAGTTCGCGGGCAATTTGATGACTGATACGGGCAAGGGTTGGCGAATCCATAGTGGGTATCCTTAATTCAACGCTGATTTTTGGTCAGCAAACAACTGTTCAACATCAGCACGCGTAAAACGATAGTGGGCTCGGCAGAACTGACAATCTACCTGAATTACGCCCTGCTGCTCTATCAATTCCAATGCGCTGTCATAACCCAATGATGCTACCGCATTGGCACTGCGCTCCTGCGAGCAGGTACAGGCAAAATGTAATTCACCGGCCGGATAGGTTTGCACGCGTTCTTCATTGAACAGGCGATACAATAAATCGGTATTGGAGACCTGCAATAACTCCTCGTCGGTAACGGTATTGGCCAGCATCGTTACGCGGTCCCAGCCGTCGGCATCGCGTATCAACGAGCTTTCTGACGCGCTACCGGGTAAGGCCTGTAAGAGCATACCAGCCGCTCGATGACCATCGGCAGCGAGCCAAATGCGCGTGCGAATTTGTTCCGATTGCTGAAAATAGGCTTCCAACGCATCGGCCAAGCCATGGTCACGTAGTTCGACAATGCCCTGATATCGTTTGCCGTCTTTCGGGTCGATGGTGATCGCCAAAGTGCCTTCACCCAGGATGGCGCCGCTGTCGATGAAGTCATCGTTATATTGCGCAATCGCCCTTAATTGCGACTGATTCTGGCACTCCGCCATCACCAGACGGGCCTGCCCGTTTCCGCGCGCTTGCAGGCTCAAAATGCCATCAAACTTCAACGTGTTGCTTAGCAAGGTGACGGCCGCCATGAATTCACCCAGCAGGCGCTGTAAGGGGGCAGGATAGGTATGCTGGGTTAGGACATCTTGATAGGTTTTTACCAAGCCGACCAACTCACCGCGAATGGCCAAGTCGTCAAACATGAAGCGTTGACGCGTATCGGGATTGCTCATAAGGATCTCGTTAACTGTCTGAATGCTGATCTTTGAACCGCATGATGTCGCGGCGCTGCTTTTTGTTCGGGCGCTGTTCCGGTGCAGCAGTGGCGGCTTGGGCTTGGCGGCGCAACTCCGCACTGGCGGTTCGGCGGGCGATGCTGTCTGCAGTTTCTTCATAAAGCGTTTGGGCGACGCTGGCAGGCCCACGTTGCTCACTGAGCCCACGCACCACCACCGTTTTTTCATCCCAACCCTGGCGCAACCGTAAGGTCGCGCCCAACTCTACCGTGCGGCTGGGTTTTGCACGCGCGCCATCGTAATGAACCTTGCCGCCTTCGACAGCGGTTTTGGCCAAACTACGGGTTTTAAAAAAACGGGCAGCCCACAACCATTTATCGAGCCGCACCTGGGTATCACTCATACTGTCCTCTGCGCACGCTTGACGTGCAGGCGGTAACCGTAAGGCGTATTGTATGGGCGAATAAACAGATTCCAAGCATCAAGCGTGCTCTTTACCCCAAAGCGCCTGCACGTTCGCCACCCATAATTGCATTTGTCGGGTGTCAGACCAGCGCCAACGCGGACTTTCTACCAGCCCTTGCTGTAAACAGTCGGTGACATGCTGCATTTCATAGCACCAACCTCCAGCAGCATCCAGACGCTCATAGATGACCTCCTCCGGGCCGGAACTACCGCCCAACACGACCCGTGCCGCGTTATAGATGTCACTGATGCGCAACCAGCCGCGCGTGCCATGCAAAACGACCTCTTTGGGCATTTCACGATCCAATGCGAAATGCATGCGGGCAACGCGCCCGTCCGTATAGGCCAAATCCACAGTGTCGCGCAGATCAACACCGGTGCTGGCGAGCACACGTTGAACCGACCATGTTTCCGGTTCGCCCAGCCAGCGCCACGCATGGTACAGGCCGTAAATACCGATATCCCACAGCGCCCCACCGGCCAAATCGGGATTCAAAAGACGACCTTTCGGGTCATCCGGCGCAGTAAACCCAAAGCTCACCTCAAGCGAACGCAAGGTACCAATTTTCCCCTCGGCTACGGCCTGTTGTGCCGCCGCCATACCCGGTACAAAATCGGTCCACAGGGCTTCCATCAGAAAGGTGTTGTTTTGCTGGGCCAAGGCTACCAGTTCATCCCACTCTGCCACCGTTATGGTCGCAGGCTTTTCCACCAGTACGGCCACTCCGGCGCGTAAAGCTGTGCATGCAGCGGCCTTGTGGTGGCTGTGTGGCACGGCGATGTATAGGGCATCGATACGACCACTCTGGACCATTGCTGACACATCCGTAAAGGTGTGAGGCGTACCGTATTTCTGCGCAAACCGCTGCGCGCCCTCTGTCGTGCGTGAACACACGGCATCGACACGCATGTTTTGGGTATACGGCAAATCCGCCATAAAGGCATCTACGATGCCAGAGGAACCGAGTACGCCCCAGCGAACCGGGGCAGTGGTATTTTTGAGGGCCATGGCTGTTTCTCGTATTTTTTATCGAATTGATTGGGCGTACGGCAAAACCAGAAGTGCTGTTGCTTCGTAAAGACTTGCACAGAAACCCTTATTCACCCTTTCGTTCAATGCGGACACACTTTTATGCGGCTCATCCGCCTCACCGTTGTTATTCATTTGCTGTCTCATCTGGCGTTATGGGGCTCAGCCGTTTTGCTGTTGCTTGACCCTTGGGCCGGCCAGGCGCTGATCAGCCGTTTTTATCACATCTTCGCCACCGCCGTGGTCATTCAACTTGGGGCGTATCATTGGGCAATGGCACAGTGGCAAGATGAACTCTGCGACGACCGGCACTGGCCAGCGTCGATCTATACCGCTATTTCTACGCTCGTCTTGGGCATCCTGGCGCTCTTGTGGCCTATGTGGTCTGTCTTTCCCTTGCTGCTCGCCCTAGGCCTTTTGGTGTGGCAAGAAAGTTGGGGGCAAATTTCTCAGTACATGCAACCTTGGTATTTACGGCTGCGCTGGCTGCAAATGATCAGCCTCATGCTCACCAAGCTGTTGGTCGTGGTCAGCAGTTTGTGAAGCATGCACGAGTTGATAGATTTTTCCGCTCAAGAAATCGGCCAGTAACACGGCACCATCAGGGCGCTCAATAAAGGCCGACGGATTGAGATCGGCACGCAAAAACGTTTGCACCTCCCCGGTTGCGGACATTGCCTGTAAAGCACCTTCATTGAAATCAGCGAACAAAAAGCGCTGCTCCAGCTCGGGCATGGACTCGCCGCGATACCAGACACCGCCCGTCATGCGTCGCATCCCATTTCCTTGAAAGGCATATAGGGGCGCCTGAAACTCACCTGGCGCGCACTCAGCATGACTGAATAAGCGCCGCTCACCATCCATGCAGCGCCAACCCAAATTGCTACCTATTGAGAGGCGATTGATTTCATTGGTCCCTTCCGGCCCTGCATCCACTACCCAAAGCTGCGCACTGGCGTCCAAGGCGAAATGCGTTGGATTGCGCACCCCAAGCGCCCATATTTCAGGCAAATAACCTGGCGTATTCATAAATGGATTATCAGCCGGAATACTGTAGGGAATGCCTAAGCGTCGCTGATTAATGTCAATGCGCAGCACCTTGCCGAGCCAACTTCGACCATTTTGCGCGACATTTAAACCGTTGTTGAGCGACCCACCATCACCCAAGCCAATGTAAAGGTAACCGTCGGCGCCAAACATCAAGCCGCCCCCTTTGTGATCCACATTAGGCTGCGGAACCGTCAAAAGCACTTCAGGCTGGGTCAATGTTGGCATCTGCCCTGGCGCGTGCTGCCAGCGCCATTGTTGCAGTTCAGTACTCAGGGCATTTCCGGCGGGGTTAACTAAAACGAAGACCCTTGGGTCGACAGGAAAATCGGGGTGTAGCTGGATCGCCAGCAAGCCCATTTCAGAGGCGGTGTTTACGGCGAAGCGATGGATGATTTCTGAGCGACCACTCACATCGTGCAGCCAATACATTTCGCCGGTCTTTAATCCGCCCAACCACTGGTGCGGCCGATGTGGCAAGTAGACCGCTGAGGTCAACTGCGGAAGCTGTGACCAAATCGGCTGCAACTGATAAGCAGACGCCCAACCGAGATTGGACAAAAGCAAGGCGATCCACGCGCCACCCAGTGCCTTTCGCAGACTACGGCTCAGATAACGAAAGGACGATGTAAAGTTAGGGTTCATAGGCGTCAGTTTATACATTCTGTTACAGAATTGCGCAAAAAATAGACTATACTCGTAAGCCAAAGCATCTGACCCTGAATGTGTGGATTAAGCGCAATCCTAGTCAGTATCTTAGTCAGGAGTGCCACATGACCGTTGAAGCAACCAATTTAGCCAGCGCCGTAAATTTACCATCGTTAACCGGCGCGGTGCGTCGGGACGATAACCCAGCCTTGGCGCGCGAGCAAGCTACGCCGCGCACGGACGCCGTCGCGGCCAATGCCGATGTGCAGGTCGCGGCATTTGCCCCACAACAGGGTGAGCGCCAGCAACTGCTGGATCGTGTGGCGGCCACCCAGATCGCGCGTGAAGCGCTGAATCAGGTAGAAAGCAGCTTGGTTGAACAACGAGATTTGGTGCGTATTGACCGCGAAACCGGCTCGGACACCACCGCGGTTCAGCGAAATTTGCAAGATGAACGCGCCCAATTGTCCCAGCGCGAAGGCACGATCTTCAGCGCCCCGGAACGTGATTTACTGGTTGACCAGAGCCTACGCTCCGAGTTTATTAGCACCTTAGAGCGCACGACAGATCAAGCCAACCTGGCGACCGAGGAAGATCTGGATGCGGGACTGGCGGCGATCGGCAGCGTGCAGGACGATTTAGCAACGCAGGAAGAACGTCTCGAAGCCACGTTTAATGCCCAACAAGACGCGCGCTTAAGCCCCAACAGCGAACCTTTGCGCACGCCGGATCAGGCAGAAGCCTTGGTCGCGCGGATTGTTGAAGCGGAAACCGAGCCTTTGGTCCGATCATCCAATGCGGTTGACGACCAACAACGTCAACAAGTCCTGAATTTGCTGACGGTTTAGTCGTCTAACATCGCAAACAGAGAATCCAGCGTGCGTCGTCCTTGCGCTTGATTCTGTTCTTTACTCGGCGCCTGCAACCCCTCCCATTCCAAGTCATCTTGCGGCATTTCGTCCAAAAACCGACTCGGCATGACATCCACCACTTCACCAAACTGTCGGCGCCGCGCTGCGTAGGTCAGTACGAGCTGTTCGCGCGCCCGCGTGATGCCTACATACATCAATCGTCGTTCCTCTTCGATGTCGTCCGACTCGATGCTGTTGCGGTGGGGCAATAACTCTTCTTCCAGCCCCATCATAAACACACAAGGAAACTCCAAACCTTTTGAGGCATGCAGCGTCATTAATTGCACGGCATTGGTTTGTTCGTCCTCTTCCTGCCGGTCTAACATATCCCGCAGCACCAAGCGGGCGATGGCGTCTTCTACGGCGACTTCCGGCTCATCTGATTCATCGTCCTGACGCTCGAGTATCGATTGCAGACCATCCATCAAATGCCAAACGTTCGCCATCCGCTTTTCCGCAACACCACTGGAGGTACTGTCTTGCCGCAGCCAACTTTCATAATCCATGTCATAAATCAGCTCCTTGATGACGGCGATCGGTTGCTCAGCACTCATTAATTGCTGTCGTTTGTGGTCGAGCCATTCCGAGAACGAATGCAAGCGCTGCAACGCCTTACCTTGCAAATGCTGTTGCAAGCCAGCCTCGCCCGAACCTTGAAACAAGCTGAGATTGTGCGCGCCGCAATACAGCCCCAGCTTTTCCAGAGTAGCCGCCCCGATTTCGCGGCGTGGCGTATTGATGACACGCAAGAAAGCCGCATCGTCATCCGGGTTAATCAACAACCGTAGATAGGCCATCATGTCTTTGACTTCAGCGCGGGCAAAGAACGACGTACCACCACTGATCTGATAGGGAATCCGGCTTTGCTGCAACTTGATTTCCAACAGGCGCGCTTGGTGGTTACCGCGATAAAGCACGGCGAAATCCTTGTATTCTTTTTTGCCCTGCAATTTGGTGCTTAAAATGTCGTTAGCGATGCGCTCCACTTCGGCTTCTTCATTCGCTGTCCGGATAACCCGAATCATCTTCCCTTCACCCATATCGCTCCACAGGGTCTTGGTGAATACATGCGGATTGTTATCGATGACCTGGTTGGCGGCTTTCAGAATGCGTCGGGTAGAACGATAATTTTGCTCCAGCTTCACCACCTTTAGGCCGGGGAAGTCGTCTTGCAGTTTGGCTAGGTTTTCCGGTCGCGCACCGCGCCAGGAATAAATGGACTGATCATCGTCACCTACCACGGTAAAGCGGTTACTGCCCGCGACCAGCAGCTTTACCAAGATGTATTGACTGATGTTGGTGTCTTGATATTCATCCACCAGCAAATAACGTACTTTTTTCTGCCAACGTGCCAACACCTCCGGGTGCTGTTGGAACAATTCCGTCGGCAACCGGATAAGATCATCGAAATCCACCGCATTATAGGCGCGCAATAAGCGGGCATATTGAGCATAGACCTGTGCGGCAATCACGGCATCGTCGTCTTTGGCAAAACTCAACGCGCGTTCGGCACTGACCATATCATTTTTCCAATTCGAGATGACGTGCTGGATATGTCCGGCTTGGTCTAACTCATCGGGGAAGTCACGGCTCAGAATATCTTTGATTAACGCAAAGGCATCGGCCTGATCAAACAAGGTAAAGTTGGCTTTCAATCCTGCCACCGCTGCTTCGCGGCGTAAGATGTTCAAACCTAAATTATGAAACGTCGACACCGTTAAGCCCCGTGCCGCGGGCCCGTTGATCAACTGACCGACCCGCGCCTTCATCTCACGCGCGGCTTTATTGGTGAAAGTAACGGCCACAATGTGCCGTGCCGCGTAATTGCAGTGCTCGATCAAATAGGCGATTTTTTGCGTGATCACGCTGGTTTTACCACTGCCCGCCCCGGCCAATACCAGTAACGGACCATCGATGTAGCGCACGGACTCCGCTTGGCGATCGTTCAATTGCGTCAAAACGCGACTACCTCATACAACTTTTATCTAATCGGATGCCAATTCTACCTAACCGGTTACGTATTGCAGTGGATTTTTCGATCAACTTATGAGATGTTCGCTGACGTTGGCATGGACAGCTGCTCAAAAAATGTGTGCCACTGAACACACAATGACCGGCCTTGTGCTGTTGATTGCCATTTATCTGCTTGGCAGATTTAAGATATTTACGAATGCAGAACACCATAGAGATTGCTGTTTGTCTGTGCATAGAGCACAGCGTAGTTACAGAAACTCTCTCACGCGCGTTGAGTGGGGCAGGCTTCACTGTGCTCGGCAATATACAAGACCCGGGCGTTATTGACGACACCACCGTCGTCATTTTCCAGCCGTCCACCCGCAGTTCCCACTACTTGATGCAATACGGTTCACGCAAAGCGTGGATTGCCTACATTGACCCCAGTGTTCAGCACCAGTCCTTGGAATCCTATGCCGCACAAGGCATCCGGGAAGTGCTTTACGCCGATGAATTAGCCCCGCATCGCCTGCAACGTAGCGTCGACCGCGCCATTAAACAGCAACACATGTTGCAGCGCCAAAGCCACTACGACGGTCTGACCGGACTGCTGAGCAACCGTGGCTTTTTAGAGGCCACGGATCAGGCGTTATTTAATGTCGGTGTCAATGGCCGCATGGTAGCGCTATTGGCGCTCGACCTGCGCGGCTTTAACGACATCAACCAGCACTATGGGTTTAGCTTTGCGGACCAATTGCTGTCCTTTGTTTCTTTGCGCCTCAAAAGTACCCTTGGCCCGTTAGCCAAAATCGCCCGCCTTGGGGGCGATGAATTTTTTGTGTTGCTGGAACAATTGTCCAGCATCGATGCCGCGCAACGGGTCGCCACGCGCATTCGCGCCGTGTTTGACGACCCCTTTCGGGTACACAATGAAAGTGTGCGAATTTCCGCCGACATCGGCATGGTGATTTACCCGGAAACCATGGGCAGTGCGGAAGAGTTGATGCGCCACGCCCACGCTGCCATGCACACCGCCAAAGGGCGCGATATCAGCATTTATCGCTATGAACAAGGCGCCGTGGATGATTGGTCGGAAAACATGGAGCAAGCGCTTCGACTGGCGTTACGGCGCGGCGAATTCGAGCTGTTTTACCAGCCCAAGGTATGCTTGCGCCAACGCAACATTTTGGGCATGGAGGCACTGATACGCTGGCGGCATCCCACCCAAGGCTTACTGTCTCCGCAACATTTTATCACTGCAGCGGAAAGCAGTGGCGTCATCGTACCCATCGGCTATTGGATCATCGAACAGGTCTGCAAAGACATGCAAACCTTAGTAGACCATGGTTTGTTCGATGTCTCTATTGCCACCAATCTGTCGTTCCGACAATTGCAGGATGAACCCTTTTGTAAAGCCTTACCCCGGTTATTACAGGAAGCTAACGTCAATCTCAACTGCCTTGAGTTCGAGCTGACCGAAACCACCATGCTGACGGAACCGGAAAGCGCCTTAGATACCCTGAATCAAGTCACCGCTTTGGGCGTGACCATATCGCTGGACGACTTCGGTACAGGCTATTCATCACTGGCGCATATTCGCCAATACCCCATCAGTACGATCAAGATCGACCGCAGTTTTACTCAGCGGGTGTCCTTGGACCACGAAGCGGATTCCATTGTGCGCTCCATCATTAATCTGGCGCACGACCTGAACATGCAGGTGGTGGCTGAGGGCGTAGAGGATGATACGCAACTTAATTTCCTACTGGGTAATGGTTGCGATCAGGTTCAGGGCTATTTGTTCAGTGAACCTCGCCCCATGTGGGAAGTACTGCAACTGATCGACAAAATACTTCTACCCGTTAATCTCAGTGGCGTTCATACCGGCCAGTGAGCCGCTGGCTGGTTATGTCGCTACGCCTAAGCGGTCCAATTGGCGTAAATTAAGCGCCTCGATCAGATGCGCTTTCGTGATGCTGGTCGCGCCTTCCAAATCAGCTAGGGTTAAAGCCACTTTTTCGATGCGATGTTGGGCCCGTGCACTGAGCCGAAAACGTTCAGCCAGATCAATAATAAGCTGTCTCTGCTCGGGAGCGAGCATGCCCAACTCGTACAACTCGGTTGACGTCAAATCCCGGTTTTGCTTTTGTTGGCGTGCTTGCTGACGCTCCCATGCGCGCTGCACGCGTTCGCGCACGGCGGCGGAGCCTTCTCCCGCCGTCCTGCCTTGCAATACCTGTGGCGGAACGGTTGGCACCTCTACGTAGAGGTCGATACGATCCAAAAATGGCCCACTCAGACGACTCAAATAACGTTGCAACTGATCTGGGGTATAGCCCCGTGAACGCTGATCATTCGCGCCATAACCACCCGGCGTTGGGTTCATGGCCGCAACCAACTGAAAACGGGCAGGGAAAGTCGTTTTGCGCGCCGCGCGGGAAATGACGATTTCGCCGGACTCCAGTGGCTCGCGCAGCACGTCCAAGGTAGAGCGGTTGAACTCGGTCAGCTCATCCAAAAACAACACGCCATGGTGGGCTAGGGTTATTTCACCCGGACGAGGTACTGAGCCGCCACCCACCAGGGCCGCACCAGAGCATGTGTGATGTGGTGCACGGAATGGCCTTTGCCCCCACTGAATGGCTTGCCCGGTGATGGATTTGATAGCGGCCACATCTAAGGCTTCGGCGGTCGATAACGCGGGTAGAATACCGGGCAGACGACTGGCCAAAAGCGTCTTGCCAGTTCCTGGCGGGCCAAAGAACAACAAATTGTGGCCTCCGGCGGCGGCCACTTCCAACGCTTTTCGGGCCTGTGGCTGACCTTTGATGTCGGCCATATCGGCCGCGATATGTATCGCCTCCGGCCGCTGTGTGGGCACGGGCAACAAAGGGGCCTGTCCACGTAAATGGCCACACAACGTCAGTAAGTGATCGGCAGCAAACGCCTGACACTCGGTTAATAACCCGATTTCTTCTGCATTCGCACTGGGAAGTAACAGGGTTCGTCCGGCATTTTGCGCTGCCATGGCCGCCGGTAGAACGCCCTGTACCGGCCGTAATTCTCCCGACAACGACAATTCACCCATCACTTCCGTATCACGCAAGGCAGCGGCGGGAATCTGCCCGCTGGCCACCAAAATGCCCAAGGCAATGGCCAGATCATAACGGCCACCCCCTTTGGGTAAGTCAGCAGGTGCTAAATTGATGGTGATACGACTGGCGGGAAAATCGAATTGTGCATTGATCAGCGCCGAACGCACGCGATCCTTGCTTTCTTTCACCGCGGTTTCCGCCATGCCAACGATAGCCATCTGTGGTAGACCACCCGACAAATGGACTTCCACGGTGACCAGCGGCGCTTCGACGCCAATAACGGCACGTGTATACAGGGTTGCCAGAGACACTTCATCATCCTTGTGTTGCCAAGATTAACAGCGGCCACAGTCTGTCCGTAACAAGCTGTGACTAGCGCGCAGACTAAAGGATGCAAGTCAGCGTGGCAATACACCCTAGGGGTAGGGTGCTGTTAACAACCGTCCCATCCGGTGCTTTTATGGCTGCGTCCAAACGGGCAAGGCATCGTCGAACAGTATGGGGCGCGCCCATTCCAGTTGTGGCTGTTGCCGTAATTGGGTGCGATAAAACGGTTGCCGTGTTTCCCCGTCAACCGTGAATGACAATTCACCACGCGGCGTTTGCCAGCGCAGGGTTGTCATGAATTCCGCCACCGCATTAGGGTCAACGGAATCAGCCATCGCAATACCCTGCAACAACGCCAGGGCTGCCGTCATACCGGCCACTACGTGATGACTGGGCAGGCGGTCATGCTCTGCCAACATGGTGCGCACCAGCCAGTCGTTCATCTCATTGGCAGGCAGGTCATAATAATAATAAGTCAGGCCCTTCAGCCCTGGTGAATCACGCAGCGGCACCAGCGCGGCCAGGTCAGGAAGCCAGAAATACATATTCGCCGGGTCAAATCCCACATCGGCATTCAACAAGGGCAGCCAATCCAACAACACTGGCCAACTGCTGGCCAAAACCGGCTCCGCCATGGTTTCTGCAACCGCCTGAATCTCTTCGACCACAGTCGCACCACTGGCCCGTGGTGACACATTTAAGGTTGCTACGGAAAAGAAATCGGGGGTTACAGGACTCTCTACCGCACTCACCCAAATCAGCTCATCCTGCTCACTGCCCCAGTTGAACAGCGCAAAGTCTACATCTTGCCAACGGTAAAAGGTACGAAACGCCAGCGGGCTGTCCGCAATGGGCAATTCGTTGGCGGGGCTGCCCGGCACCAGCACCACCCGGTCATAGGCCGCGCCGTATTGCAGCGCCCTATGTGCACTTCGGCCCTGCACCGGCGCGATCCAAAACGCTTGCTCAGGCAGCTCATCCGCGTACGGCAATCGGTCGTCGTCACGCAACCATTCGTCCACCGGAACCGCCGACAATTCAACAGCGCGACCCTGCCACGTCATATCGCCTTCCGTGAGAAATTCGATACCTAAACGAAAGCCGAGATTTTGCTCTGCAGTATATTCCCGGAATACCGGGTCCTGATCATCCAGTAAAGCAATGCGAATCGGTCGGTCGACCCCGCGCTCAGGCGCAAGCTCTTGCGCCAGGCTTCCCGTTGCCAGGCCCCACACACCAACGCCCAACCCAACACACAGAACAACCGCTGCACGCTTTGCCCGCTGCGCAGAAACCGCACTCGCAACGAAGGCAAAAAACGGGGCGAAAAAAAATGACGGTCGAACCGATTGCTGGTCGTCTCTGGGCGATTGTTGTTGCATAATGTTGGCCAGTCTCTGTCAATGCTAAACGGTCGGCCAGTATAGCAGCATGGTCGCGTAGGCAACACGGCATAGGAAACGCATACCAAGGAATGACGGTTAATTTGCATGACTACCGTACTCATCACACTGGGCATACTCTGGCTAACCACGTTGGGCGTTGCTTTGTATTTCGCCGGTCAGTGGCGCGCCGCGCGCCAACAGGTGCGTACAACTGAGCAGCACGCCAACGTACAAGAAAACAACCTGCAGCGGTTCAAGCAACGCTACCTGCGCAAAACTCGCACGTTAGAAAAGACCGTCGAAATTCTGCGCGAACAGGAGCACAAGCTGCAACTGACCATTCAAGCAGCGGGGGCGGGTACGTTTGACCAACTCCTGCTGGAGCGGCGCACCTATTGGGACGCACAAACCATGCGCCTGTTCGGGCTAGGCCATGAAGGCCGATGGATTGAAGCAGAACAATGGGAGGCATTGGTGCACCCGGATGACCGAGCCAGCGCCCTAGAGCAGATCCAAGCCGCCGTCAGCCAAGACCAAACACTGGATTTGGAATACCGGATTTGCCGTACGGACAATTCCGTACGCACCATTCAGCAAGTGGGTTATGTGGTTCAAGGAACCGCCGGGCCGGTGCGGTTTTCCGGTTTATTTTTCGACATCACAGAACAAAAAGAACACGAAAGCGCTCTCATTCAAGCCCGCCAAAGCGCCGAGCATGCCGCGCAAACGAAAACGGAATTCCTGGCGAATATGAGCCACGAAATCCGCACCCCCATGAATGGCATCATCGGCATGGCCGACTTATTGGAGGAGACACCGCTAAACCCAGCACAACGCGAACACCTCAAAGTGCTGCGCGACAGTGGTGAACTGTTAACGACCTTATTGAATGAAATATTGGATTACTCCAAGCTCGAAGCAGACCGCGTGGCCTTGGAGCCGACGACCGTCGAATTAGACCCGCTGCTAGATCAGTGCCTTAAGCTGTTTAATAAAACCGCGCAAGACAAAGCTTATTTCCTATCTGCCTGGCGAGATCCACGCGTACCAGCACGGATTCATGCCGACCCAACACGGCTGCGCCAAGTATTAATTAACTTGCTGGGTAATGCCTGTAAATTCACCACCCATGGCTACGTTATGGTGTTTGTGGAACCGGTTGCCAACACCGCCAATCAGCAGGGTTTAACCTTGCGGTTTCGGGTGAAAGATACTGGCATCGGCATCGCACCGGACAAGCGCGCGGGTTTATTTAATGCCTTTCAGCAAGCCGACGCATCCATCACCCGGCGCTACGGCGGCACTGGGCTGGGCCTCGCCATTGTCAAGCGGCTGGTTGCCCTGTGGGGTGGCGAAATTTCATTTCACAGTGTATTGGGCGACGGCAGTGAATTCGTATTTACCCTACCGGATGCCACTCCGCAGGCGCTGCCCGGTCCGGAAAAAAGTACCTTGCGCGTGCTTGTGGCTTCGCGTTTTACCGGCTTTGCCGACATTACACCTGAATTGACAACACGCTATGGCTGGACCATCACCCACACCCATAACAGCCTTGAAACGCGCGCCGCACTGGAGCAACGTTTTGATGCCTTGGTGGTGGATGAACGCCTGCCCGGCGAAGCGGGGCACGACCTTGCCCTTTGGGCGGTGGCACGCTATCCAGACTTACATGTCGTGCTCAGCGGTCACGCCCGGCATTTGCCCGTTGACTTATCGGAGTCCTTATTTCAGCGCCTATCCTACCTACACAAACCATTTACCTTAAATGAGCTGACCGATGCCCTGGTGACGCAGCAGGTCGCGCCAAAATTACCGGTATCCAACACAGACACCCTGCCCGCCTTGGATTTGGCACACCTAAAGGTGTTGATTGTCGAAGATAACCAGGTCAATCATCGCGTTCTACACGGCATGTTAGCGCGTTATAACATTCGGCCTGACTGGGCCGAGAATGGTCTTGATGCCCTCAGCCAATGCACAGAGACAGCTTATGACCTTGTTTTTATGGATTGTGAAATGCCACTAATGGATGGCTACGAAGCGACGCGACAATTGGTGGCACGCCAGGGAAGAACACCTTGGATCATCGGGTTGAGCGCACACGCCATGCGCGAACATATTGATCGCGCGCTTGCTGCCGGCATGCACCGCTACCTGACCAAACCCCTCAGAGCCCACGCCCTGCGCCACGAGCTGGAACGTTATTTAGAAAACATCGACGCTCCAACCACCTTAGAACATACGCTCTAAGCACGGTCAGCGTTCAGCAAATCGTCCACTTGTGCCTGCAGTGCCTCTAACTGCGCTTGTGCTTTGCGCAGCATGACTTGCTGTGTTTCAAACTCTTCACGTGTGACCACGTCCATTTTCGCCAACTGCGCTTGCAGCAATGCCTGAACATTGTCTTCGACACCTTCCCGCAAAACCTGCCCTTGATTTAACGCTTGTGTTAAACCCGCCATCAAGTGCGACTTAAAATCATTCCGGCCCATCATTACACCCTCCTCAGTTAGTGCGGACTCCGAGCCACGCACCGATAATGAACCTGCCAACCCACAAGACGCACCAAAGCACGCCATGGTAGATCGCAGATGCACAGCATTCACAAATAAAGCACCATCATCGCGCACTGATCAAACTTTGCGCACCATATAGGTGCGCAAAACCCCTGCCCGCACCCCTTTTAGCCTCACGCGCCCTGATTTTACGGCACTTTGACAAAGTTGGCACAGCCGGTGCTTTAGACACCCTGAGACATGCTCACATGTCCGGACTGGGGTCCGCGTTCGATCAGTGTATCAGCCACGCCGACCTCAACCCAATCGCTTGGAGCATTTTAGAACACCATGCTCAACCGAGTATGCAATCAAACAGTGAAACGGAGAAGGGTCCTATGAAACTTGTCACTGCGATTATCAAGCCATTCAAGCTTGACGATGTACGTGAAGCCCTGTCTGACATCGGTGTGCAAGGCATCACCGTGACAGAAGTGAAGGGTTTTGGCCGCCAGAAAGGGCACACTGAACTGTATCGGGGTGCTGAATACGTAGTCGACTTCCTGCCGAAAGTGAAAGTAGAAATCGCTGTTGCCAGCGAATCACTGGATCAGGTGCTGGAAGCCATTACCAAGGCTGCCAATACCGGCAAAATCGGCGACGGCAAGATCTTTGTGTCGGCGCTTGAACAAACCATTCGTATTCGTACCGGTGAAACCGGCAACGACGCCATTTAAGGGTCAGGAGTACTTACCATGGAAATGATGAATTATATTTTTGAACTCCAGTACGCCATGGACACCTTCTACTTCTTGGTGTGTGGCGCTCTGGTTATGTGGATGGCAGCAGGCTTTGCCATGCTGGAATCGGGTCTGGTTCGGTCGAAAAACACCACCGAAATTCTGACCAAGAACTTTTCGCTGTTCGCCATCGCCAGCGTCATGTACATGATCGTCGGTTATGACATCATGTACGGCGGCGGCTGGTTCCTGAACGGCACCGTTGGCCCTGCCGACGCTGCAGCCGTATTGGCCGCCTCTGCAGAATCCGGTTTTGCGGACATGGGTGAATACTCAGGCGCTTCCGACTTCTTCTTCCAAGTGGTGTTCGTTGCCACGGCCATGTCCATCGTGTCAGGTGCTGTTGCTGAGCGTATGAAGTTGTGGGCTTTCTTAGCCTTCGCCGTTGTCATGACTGGCGTCATCTACCCCATGCAGGGTGGGTGGACTTGGAATGGTAACTCTGTATTCGGTATGTTCGAACTGAACTATTCCGACTACGCGGGTTCAGGCATTGTACACATGGCCGGTGCTGCTGCAGCTTTGGCGGGTGTATTGGTACTGGGTCCTCGTAAAGGCAAATACGGCGCCAAAGGTGAAATCAACGCGATTCCTGGTGCAAACCTGCCGTTGGCAACACTGGGTACCTTCATCCTGTGGATGGGTTGGTTCGGTTTCAACGGTGGTTCTACCCTGAAGCTGGGTGGCATCGACGTGGCGAACGAAGTCGCTAACGTATTCGTGAACACCAACATGGCCGCTTCCGGTGGTGCCATTGCAGCGCTGATCGTTTCCAAGCTCCTGTTCAAGAAAGCGGATTTGACGATGTTGCTGAACGGTGCATTGGCTGGTTTGGTTGCCATTACCGCAGGCCCACAATGGTCTTCTGCCTTGGTTGCTACCCTGATCGGTGCGGTAGGCGGTGTATTGGTGGTCTTCTCTATCCTGACCTTAGACAAACTGAAAATCGACGATCCGGTCGGTGCCATCTCTGTACACGGCGTCGTCGGTATCTGGGGTGTGATGGCGGTTTGCTTCAGCGGTGCCAGCTTCATGGGCCAGTTGGGCGGCCTGTTGACCATCTTCGTTTGGGTCTTCGTAACATCCTTGATCGTCTGGTTCATCCTGAAAGCCATCATGGGTATTCGGGTCACTGAAGAAGAAGAGTACGATGGCGTCGACATGGCGGAATGCGGCTTGCACGCTTATCCTGAGTTCACCAACAAATAATCACGTGTATACGTGTGATCAAAAGGCACCTTCGGGTGCCTTTTTTGTGGCCTGCCGTTCGGTTCCTGCTACACTCTCCAAGCGGGCGTTCATTGCCTTTCAGGCTAATTTGGCGCCGCTTATCCGTTGCTAGGAGTATTTCGTGGCCACCGTCCTCATCGTCGACGACCATGCGTTAACCGTTGAATTCATTGCCGAACAGCTACACATGATGGGGCACCGCAGCCACAGTGTTGCCACCGGCGAAGCGGCTCTGGCATTGCTGGGTGCAGGCGACCAACCAGACGCCATCCTGTTGAGCCAAAACATTCCCGCCCAAGGCGGTATCGTCACCGCCCAACGGATGCGCGAACGTCATCAGTACGAACACGCCATCATCGCGTTGGCCGCCCACGCGGATGATATCGATATACCGGCGGGTATCGCGGCCGGAATCGATGCTTGGATTACCCATCCCATTGACATAACGCAGTTCGTCAGCACATTGCAACGTTGGCTAAGCTAAGCCCAAGTGCTATTGTTCAATCAACTCGTCATTATTGTTCTTCGCAGGAGTACGCTATGAAACTGGTCACCGCCATCATCAAACCTTTTAAACTGGACGACGTTCGTGAATCACTGTCCGATATGGGTGTGCAAGGCATTACCGTTACCGAAGTAAAAGGCTTTGGTCGCCAGAAAGGCCACACCGAACTTTACCGGGGCGCGGAATACGTAGTCGATTTTCTGCCGAAAGTGAAAGTAGAAATCGCCGTCAGTGATGCCGTATTGGATTCCGTATTGGAAGCCATCACCAAGGCGGCGAACACGGGTAAGATTGGCGACGGAAAGATTTGGGTTAGCCAATTGGAACAAGTGGTGCGAATTCGTACTGGCGAAACCGACGAGGATGCGCTGTAAGCAACGGTTGATGGGATAAAAAGCGCGGCTGCAAAGCCGCGTGTACTCATAGACCGCTACGTAATTCCCTGAAACATTATCCTACCGCAACACCCGATATACCCGCACCACTTCCGGTAAGCGGCGCACGCGGCGCATCACGTTAGCGAGGTGCACGCGGTTATTGACACTGACACTGACCAAAATCTGGCTGACGGAGGCATCTTTCTCCTCCATGTGCACGGAGTCGATGTTTGAAGCGGCGTTGGCAATCGCGGAGGCGACATTAGCGAGCACGCCGCGCTGGCTGTGCACGATGATGCGCAGTTCGGCATGGAAGTCGCCGCCCATGTCATCGTCCCATTCCAGATGCACGCAGCGTTGTTGATCGTCCCGAATGTCAGCAATGTTTTTACAGGTTTCGCGGTGAATGACCAGCCCCTTGCCTTTGCTGATCACGCCCACAATAGGGTCGCCCGGTATCGGCGCGCAGCATTTGGCGTAATTCAGAATCAGTTTTTCCGTGCCGCGCAGGGCCACGGCGGAAGCTTTGCCACTGGCAGTGACGTTTTCATCGTGCCGGACTTGCTGGGCCAAGCGCTGCGCCACCACAAAACCGAGTCGAATACCCATGCCCACATCACTGAACAAGTCGGTCAGCGTGGGGACGGCCAGATCGTCCAATAAGGCTTGCCATTGCTCATCGCTGATCGCGTTGATATCCAGTTCAAACTGCCCCATGGCTTTGGCTAGGAGCTTGCGCCCGATGTCTTCCGATTCGGCCTGATGGATGGTTTTCAAATAATGCCGAATGGCGCTTTTGGCTTTGCCGGTTACTACGAAATTTAACCAAGCGGTGTTCGGGTGGGCGGATTTGGCGGTGATGATTTTCACCGAGTCGCCACTTTCCAGCGGTTGGCTCAGCGGCCAGTATTTTCGGTTTACCAAGCACCCAACACAGCTATTGCCTACATCGGTATGCACGGCGTAGGCAAAGTCCACCGGCGTCGCCCCTTTCGGCAACTCCATAATGCGGCCTTTGGGCGTGAACACGTAGATTTCGTCGGGGAACAGGTCGATCTTCACATGCTCGATGAATTCAATGCTGCTGTTGGCTTGCTGTTGAATCTCTAATAGCCCGTTAATCCAACGTCGCGCGCGCGCTTGGGCCGGAGTGGGGTTATCGGAATCATTTTCTTTGTACAGCCAGTGCGCGGCGATACCATGGTTCGCCATGGCATCCATGTCATGCGTCCGAATCTGCACCTCTATGTGCATGCCGTTGTACCCAATCACGGTGGTGTGCAAACTCTGATAGCCGTTTACCTTGGGCACGGCGATGTAGTCTTTGAAGCGTTTGAACACGGGGTTAAACAGGCTGTGTACCGCACCCAAGGCTTTGTAACAGTCTTCTACAGAGTCGGTGACGATGCGGAAAGCGTACACGTCCATGATGTCTTTAAAGGGCTTATGCTGCTCCTTCATCTTCTGATAGATGCTGTACAGGTGTTTTTCACGCCCGTAGACCTGAGCTCCCGATAGGGTAAATTCTTCTAACCGCTTATGCAGCGCAGCTTGAATTTGCTCCACCACCTCCCGGCGATTACCACGCACCTTGGTAATGGCCGCAGAAATACTGCGCGCGCGCATGGGGTATATGGCGGCAAAGGAGAGGTTTTCTAATTCCACGCGAATGTCATTAATACCTAAGCGCTGGGCGATGGGGGCATAGATATCAAGCGTTTCTTGCGCAATGCGGCGCTTTTTATCGGGCCGTAACGGCCCCAAGGTGCGCATGTTATGTAAGCGGTCAGCAAGTTTAACCAGAATGACCCGCAAGTCTTTCGCCATGGCCATGGCCATTTTCTGAAAGTTTTCCGCCATTTCATGGCGCTTATCTTCAAATTCCAAGTGCGTGAGCTTACTGACCCCGTCCACCAAATCGGCCACACCATCCCCGAACTGCCGCGCCATGGCTTCACGGGTCATCGGGGTGTCTTCTAACACGTCGTGCAACATGGCGGCCATCAAACTTTGATGGTCCATGTGCATTTTGGCCAGCACATTGGCTACGGCCAGGGGGTGAATGATATAGGGTTCATCGCTGGCGCGCTTCTGGCCCTGGTGCGCTTGCTCGGCAAAATAATACGCCCGCTTCACCCGATTGATTTTTTCCGGTGACAGGTAACTTTGAAGGCGATTGGCCAAAGCGTCTATGGTGGGCACGCGGCACATCCAGTAATGAGGGTGTTTGTATAGATTCTAGTGAAAGGTACACAACGAATACAACCGTATCGTGGTGATTAACGTTTACTATTAGGCTTTATTGTTCAATAAAAACAAAAACGCCGAAGGCACATCCGTGACTTCGGCGTTCTCTTCACGCATTGACGAGATCAGTCGCGCTCTGGCGTACTCATGATTTCATCAACAGAAATTTTGTTTTCTGCCAATTCACGCAGCGCCAATACCGTCGGTTTATCTTTATCAACCGAAACGCGCGGTTCAGCACCCTGGTTGGCGATTTGACGGGCGCGCTTGGAAGCGACCATGATCAATTCAAACCGGTTATCAACGTGCTGCAAACAATCTTCAACGGTCACACGTGCCATGCTTTCTTCCTCTAGCGTTTACGGTTAGGGCTATTGTGATAGCCCAGCCAAGTTTGGCGAACCGCGTAGTTTACTGATTCTGGCGCTTAACACAAGCAGGCCTTTTTTAACCCTTGACGCCACCGGCGGTCAACCCACTCACCAAAAACCGCTGCGCGATCAAAAACACCACGGTAATAGGCACACCCGACAACACAGCCGCCGCTGCATAATTACCCCACAGGGTATTTTGCGGTTGGAAGTAATAGGTGGAACCCACCGCCAAGGTCAGGTTGTCCTGACTGCGCAGCAGCACGCTCGCCAACACAAATTCATTGATGGTGGTGATAAACGCCAGAATGAACACCACCGCCAATATGGGCACACTCAAGGGCAGTAATATTTTATAGAAGGTTTGCCATGGGGTTGCGCCGTCGATATAGGCCGATTCTTCCAGCGCGGAATCAATGGAGCTGAAATAGCCCATGATGATCCAGATATTCATAGTAACCCCGGCCAGCATCGCCAAAATGTAGGCCGCATGGGTGTCCAATCCGAAGGCGGGCAGATAGAAGCCTAAGCGATCAAACATTTCATATAAGGCAATCACGCCCAGCACCGCTGGGAACATTTGCAACAGCAACATGGATCGTAACAGGTGCATTTTGCCCTTAAAGCGCAATCGAGCGAAGGCATACGCCGCCGTAACGGACAATGACAACAGCAAGAAGGCCGTAATCAGCGATATCTTGATGGAGTTCTGCAACCAGGTCAGCACTGGGAACGGCGGCAAGGTGTAATACGCCGAGCCAAATTCCAAGCGCGGTCGACCCGAGCCTTGGAAGCCTTCAGGCAATCGCAACTGCCCTGCCAGCTGATCGCCTAATCGTACCACCTGAACACCTTCCGCTGTATTGGCGGCTTGCTCATCGTTGTCGACCAGCAAAAAATCAACCTGATTCGACTGCAAGACCGGGTTCGCGGCTGCGTCGATGGTCAAGAGCCGGATATAACTGCGCAATGGAAAATATTGTGCGGGGATTTCACTGTTAACATCCAGCGACCATGCGCCATCGGTGCTGATTTCCAAGCGCCCGATACCCAGATTAGGGCGCCCAACACCGCTGTCCAGCATGGAACCGTTGTTGTTCATGCCCACATAGGTTTTGCCGAACGCTAAGGTCCAGTGTTCCAACGTAAAATTGCGTGGAATCAAATCACCGCGTGAAAAATTGCCTTCCCGAAACGAGATCGATACCACCATCAGTAACGGAAACAGAATGATAGCGACAAAGCCGATGAGGAATGCATGCGTTAACCAAACGCGAACTTTTGTACCCTGAGTAATGACCATAATGTTGCTCCTCAGCGTGCCACGTCGACACGGGCGTAACGGATATAAAACAGCGATAACGCCACGATCAGCAGAAAGATCAGACCACCAATGGCCGCCCCTAAAGCGTATTCATTGGTGCTGTCACCAAAGGCCAAGCGGAAGGCGTAGCTGATCAACAAATCGGTTTCACCAGCCAATGGATTAGCACCCAGTATGTTGGGGCCACCTTTGGTCAGCAGATAGATCAACAGGAAATTGTTGAAGTTGAAGGCGAAGGTGGAGATCAACAGCGGGATCATGGGTTTGCTGACCAGCGGCAAGGTGATGCGAAAGAAGTTATTGATGATGCCGGAGCCTTCCAAATAGGCCGCTTCATAGAGATCGTCTGAGATGGACTGCAACATGCCCAGGCCCAAAATCATCATATAGGGGTAGCCGAGCCAGAGATTGGTGATCAAGATCATCACCTTAGCCAGCGTCGGGTCCGTAAACCACGCCGGTTTTACACCAAAGAAGAACTCTAAAATCAGGTTTATTTCACCGAAGTTTTGGTTAAATAAGCCCTTGAAAATTTGAATAGAGATGAACGCCGGTACGGCATAGGGCAGGATCATCAACACCCGGTATATCACCGAGCCCTTGACCAGCTTCCAGTTTAACAAACAGGCCAATACCAACCCCAACAGATAGGTCGCCGCCACGGTGAAGCTGGCAAAGATGACCGTCCAGGTAAAAATTTTCACAAAGGGCGCTAACATACCTTCTTCGACAAAAATACGGCGGTAGTTAGCCAACCCGGTATTGACCTGAAAGCCCGGTACTACGCGGTATTCGCGCAAGGCGCGTTCGAGATCGGCCTGCAAATTGCGAAACTCTGCCTGTACTTGGGTGCGGTTAAGGTTGTTCAATGTTTGTAAGTCGAGCACCGACGCCGAACCGTCACGGATCTCCGTCAACAGATCAACATCCGCCAAAATGGCTTGGCGCTGTGGGGTGTCGCGGTAAAAGAAGCCGCGCGTAAAGTCAGGCACTAAGGCTTCGCCCGTCTGCTGGTTTAATAGGCGGTTGGGGTCTTCTGTATCTTCTTGATACAACGCGCGCACAGCACCAAAAGCACGCGGTCCACTGTAGGTCAGCACACCTACATCGGGTATTTCAGCACTCAGGGCCTGTAAACCCGCGCGATTCGCCAACACATCGCGCAGTGTGGCCGGTGCTTCCGCCAAAGGCGTACTGATGGGCTGTAGAGATATGGCTTGCGGTGTCGCGTCCGGCCCTGCGGCTAGGGTAAGGGGGGCGCTGGCGTAGGACTGTTCGGGATAATGTATGACTAAACGAAACTGCCCGTTGGCGGCAGGATATAACTCAAACGGTACCGTGCCACCTTCATCGGTATAGGTTTGCCGTAACAAGGTCGTCTTGGCACGGTCGAAGCTGATCAAGTTACTTGAACTGTAATTGGTGAAGCTCAATAACACGGTGTAAGACAAGGGAAAGATCGAAAACAGGCCAATCAGTGCGAGGCCCGGCAAGAGATACCGTGCGACATAAATACGGGGGTTTAAATACACGAACCCGATAACACCGGCCAAGGCGATCATCGCGCTGGCGAACAGGACATCACCCGAACTGTACATCAGGGTCGCTAAAAACAATAAACTGCCTGACAGCACCAATATGACCACCCACTGCACGGCTTTTTGCCATGCGGGAACGTTGTGGGCTTCCGGTGCCATAGGGATGGCATTGGGGTTCGCCATGTCAAACTCTCAACTGAACAGTGAACAAGAACCCGCCATTCGGCGGGTTGTGGGAGTGCGCATGGGTTGGGTAAACGGCGGGAGTACCGTTCACCCTAACCCTTGCTGGTAAGCACGCGTTTAAGCTTAGCGCAACATGCGCTCAACGGCTGCCGTCATCGCTTCTGTCGGCGCTTGACGACCGGTCGTGATGGCCTCTAACGCCGGACCAACGTTCGACCAAAAACGCGCCATTTCAGGAATGTTTGGCATGTTGGTGCCCGCTTCAGCAATGGCGTAGGTAGCACCAATCAGTTCACCCTGGTCAGAATTGCGGATTTGCTCTTCCACGTATTCCAAGTGCGCCGATACACCCAAGCCACGCGAAGGATCCGATGTATCCATCTGGCGCATGCCATCAGTGGTCAGCAAGTACTCACTCATGAACAAATCAACCAAATCCGCATTCGGCGATGCGGCATTGATGTTGGCCGATAAAACGCCCACGAACGATTTACCCATGCTGTTGCCCTGCACCGCAGGCACTGGTGCGATACCGATGTCGATACCCGCTGATTGATAACCGTTCCACGCCCAAGGTCCGTTGATGATCATGCCAACTTGGCCTTGTGCGAAACCGGAATCCATTTCACCGTAGGCCGCACCTGAAGGCATAACACCTTCTTTGATCAGACGATCGATCATTTCTGCACCACGAATGGCTCCACCATTGGCCATACCGACATCGCGCGCGCTGGGTACACCGTTTGCGTCGTCACCGAATACATAGCCACCGGAGGCTGACAATACCGGGTATGAGAAGAAGGCGTTATTGTAGTCCCACAAAATCGCTGAACGACCGTTTTGCTTTAATTGGCGATCAATGGCAAACACTTCTTCAAAGGTCTTTGGCGGGGTAGGTACTAACGCTTTGTTGTAGATCAGGCCAACCGCTTCTACTGCCAGGGGATAACCATATACTTGGCCTTGGTAGCTGTTGGCTGACCAAGCAAAGTCATCGAAGCGAGCCTTAACATCGTCTGCCGGGTTAATCGGCTGCACCAAACCACCTTCAACCAATTCACCCAACCAATCGTGTGCCCAAATCATCACATCTGGGCCACGGCCCAAAGACGCTTCCTGACGGAACCGCGCTTGTACGTCATCCGGAATTTCCACCCGCACAGGAATGCCGGTTTCTTCAGTGAAACGATCACCCACCGCTTGCAGACCGGTATAGGCCTTATCGCCACCGATCCAGATCAAAATTTCGCCTTCATTCATTGCCGCGGCATTCATCGCCAATGCGGCCGTTGCCGAGGCCACAGCGGTAACTAATAATTTTTTCATGGTATGCCTTCCTGTTGTGTTCATTTTTGTTGTTCTAGCGTTCAATGCACGCATCATTTCTTTTTGTCAGTGTGCGGGGTACAGACCTCGTAACGCGGCCTAAATTACTCCTGCGCTAGCGCTCGTCACAAGTAAATTTGTCCGTTTGCACATCTTTTCCACCTGAGCATCTGCACCCCTACTCCACCCTCCCACCCCACTGGTGGAGGCGGATGGTTTGACGGTGTAGTTTCCTCTCCAATGGAATTCGTGCAGGCATAAAAAAACCCCACTGAACGAACATTCAGCGGGGTTGATTTGGCGGATGACCCGTTCTATTCGACCGTCCCTTTAGCGACGTTGCTGCAATTTTTGAATGCGCTCGGTGCCTAACCAAACTTCGCGGTTGTCGAGCAGGTTCACCAATTTCATGTCTACTTGGTAATAAGTGACGCGTTGGCCGTCTAACGAATCGACAAAAGAATTGATCTCACCGGTTAAGGCGAAGTCGGCACCGATCTCCTGACCCATGGCGTTCACGGTATCTTCGCGCGCGTTCAATTCTTGATCCAAACGCTCTTCACGAATTTCATCACGTTCTTCTCCACCGGCTACAAATTCCAGTTGTCCGGTCATCAGCATGGCTCGGCGAATGTCGTTGATGAACGTATTGACGGGGATATGTTCGTGCGAGCGGTTGCGAATGCTCTGTACAATGACCACCGGGCGCTGGTTATTGGCTTGCACAAATTGGTTGTACCATGGAAACGCCACCATATCGTTGATCATGGTTTCTGAAACAAGGCGAGAATCCGTGGCGTTCCAACGGTCGGTCAGGGCAATTTCTTGATTCGGGTCTTCCCGCGTTACGGTTACCGATGGCCCGCCGCAAGCCGCAAGAGCCACTATTGTTAAGGCGAATAACGCACCGTGAATCGATTTCATGTTCCTTTCCTCATTGCAGATGGGTAGCACAGGCCACCATGATAATGCGCCTTGGCATCAATGACCAAAGGTACGCGCGTAAAAAATATTGACCTTACCGGGCTGCAGTACAACATCTTGCGCCCATAAGGTTTGCTCGTCGGCGTGCAAGCTCAATGCAATGGGCTCGCCGGCGACGCTTTTATAACGTACCGCGTTAGCTCGCGCCCAGCTCGGCAAGGTTACCCAGTGCCGGGTTTCAGCTCGTGCCGTGGCGGTGGCGGCCGCACGGCCAGCAAGATTAAACAACAACGCCAAACCGTCGTCGCCGCTGCTAGCGACCTCACTGACCCACTGATTTGCCGCATTTTTGATCGTTTCGCGCAACAGGGCTGCCATCATTTCATCTTGCGCCAAACGCAAACGCTCCTGACGCGCCAGTTGTTCGATGTTCGCCATAGCAACCACAGTACCGTGTGACGCGCCATTCAACCTTAGCTCGGAAGCGGTGGGTTCGTCATAGGCGGGCGGGTAATAAGGCACGGATACACGCACGCCGAGCGGCCCGATGCCATTCAGCAAGCCCACTTCATCCGCCACATCCCACAAGGGGCCTAGTTGTACCTGTTTGCTGCGCAAAGGATCATCCAAGACCTGCCACAGGCCACCGGCTTGATAACGCGCCAGCAGGTCGATGATCCCGGTGTCCGCATAATGCAGTGTGAACCACCCCAGTTGTTCTAATTGCTGCGCCTCATCGCCGGTAATGACCGGCTCCAGCACGAGCGATTTAGCGGCTTCACGCTTGCTCAAAAAGAGGTTCAATTCACCGATCGGGGGTATAAACCCGGTGTGCTCTACCACCAATAACATGGCCTCATCGGCCGCTAAAGGTCGAGTTTCTTCTTCTGAAAGCCCTTTTGCTTCCACCAAACGCGGCCATTCATCGGCCCAACCGCCCCCGGTACGCATCATCCGAACCGTCGATGTCCACGCCAAACGGGTGGCCTCGGCACCCAGTTGATACTGTTCGGCATAGCCTTGTTCATAGGCATTCGCTGCCGCTTGATAGGCCACACGTGCACTGTCCCATTCGCGCAAATTTTCGTACGCAATCCCGGCTAAGAAACGGGCCCAGGCATCGTCGCGGTAAATTAAGCTGTTGGGATCCACATATTGACCATTCAAGACCCGCAAAACCTGTAAGAACCCGGCGGCTTGTTCATCTTCTGACGTGGCGACCGTTAGGTAATCGCCTTCGTTGGCGGCAAATTCATTTAGGATGATTTCTAACCGCCGCGCCTCGACCCGTGCCGCGTCCAGCCATTGGTTATCGCCGGTTTGCTGCGCTAAAGCCAAATAATTAAGTGCTTTGAAATAGTTCACATAGGCAAATTCATAGGTCGCGCCATGGTAGGTGCCCATGGCCGGGCTACTCATGAAATTCTGAAATTGCACACCGAGACTATTGAACCCTAGCGTATCGCGCAATTCATCGGCACGTTGCAGCATGGCATTGCTGCCCGCATAGTCGCCTGCCAAATGGCGCACCATGCCGACTTCAAGAAAATAGAGCAGTTCGTTTCGGGCCTGCGTTTCCAACGCGACCGTAAACTGGCTTTCTGCGGTGGCGTAGTCTCCCTGCTCAATGGCGATGAGTGCGGCTTGTTGTTGGTCGCCATAGGTGGCGCAGCCGGTTAACCCGCTCATCACAGCCACCATGCATCCTGCTTGCACCCAGCGCCGCATCCGTTATGGCACTCCAATCAAACGCGGCCGAAGACCTTCCGCCTGAGGAATGAGCTTGCCGAGTGGCGCGTTAAGGTAAGACGGATCAGCGAAGTAGAACGAGGCATTACCGACGTCAATACCCGACAAGTCGGTGGGTGGCAAGCGCACGGCGGCGGCAACATGCCCCGGAAAATACAGGACAACCACATCCAGCTCAGTGAAATGACGCAACAGTTGCACCAAGATCAATGTCCGGTCTTCGCAGTCATTCAGTCCGTTACTGAATGACTCGACCGGGTGTTGATAATATTCACGCCCGAACTGCGCTTGGTCGGTTTGATAACCGGTTATCCACTGACTGACTCGCAGCAACAATTCCGCTTGTGCCTGCGGGGAACGGTTCACCAAATATGGTGCTAATTGGCGCCGCAAGGATTCCCTCATCACCCGGGGCATGGGTAACGTGAAGTAATCCTGCAACGCCATTTGCGGATATTGCTGCACATGGCGCACTAAGGCCGGGCTCACGGGCAGTGCTAAGTTGATTGCACTGCCGTTCCAGGGAATGGATACCCGGCGCTCCGTCCAATCATCGGCAATCAATAACGATTCATGCGGTGTTAATTCCAAAAAGCTGCTGGCCCGCTGATGCTGCGTCGGGTAGCTGGTCAATGGTCCGAATGGGCCATCATTGTCGGCACCGACCACGTAAAACCGAACGCCATCATAGGAAATGTAAGGCACGTTGTATTGCGCTTGGCGGGTGGCGGCCAATAAATACAGACCTTGCGCATCAAAGGCCACCCGGACCTGCGCACCCTGCCGCAACATGAGATACCAGGTCAGCAGGGTTTGTGCATCAGGCTCCGGCGCAATTTGGCCGGCAAAAGCGTGCGTAACCAACAAACGATCGTAGGAATTCAACGCATGTCTTCGGGCCAATTCTGCAATGAGACGGTTCAGTTCATCGGCATCTTGCCAACCCGATAACCGATTCCAAAAGGTGGTGATGTGTTGCTGGGTCCAACGCTGCCCCGGACGAACCGGTAGCGTCGTGTTTAACCGTTGGCGGGCTCGAAACTCGGCCCGGAGCCCCTCATATTGCAAGGCATAGCGAACGTTTCCAGCGCTGGCCTGTGGCGTTGGCAATACAGGCTCCGGCAGAGGGTTGGTGACCAAGGGTGCGGCAATATCGACGGGGGGCTGAGCGTCAGCCGGGGGAATCCGCGGTTCAGGAACCTCTACTTGCGGCTCCGTCCACTCTGGCAAAACTTGCGGCTTGGGTTCCGTTGCTGGAGGCTGTTGTACGAACAGATCAAACGCGACCCAACGCTCGGCCAGAAAACGCGCAAAGTCGGCATCTTGCTGATCACGAAAGGACGAAAAACTGCGTTGCTGTTCGAGCAACCAGGTTCTGAACTCGGGATTGGCTTGCGCCCCGACCGGAAAACACCACAGGGCGAGCCAGACCGTTAGACCTAGCCGCCCCAGACGCATGGATTGCTTAACCACGAATTGATTTTTCATGCGGCTAGCATACCACCGACCCTTCCTGAGCAAAATGTTCCTACCGTCTTAGAACAGTATACGCGCCTTAATGGTGCCCTTCACCTGGCTCAGCTTCTCCAACGCCAACGCGCCAAAGGCTTGGTCAACATCAATCACCACATAGCCCACCGTTTCATTGGTTTGCAAATACTGCGCGCTGATGTTGATGTTGTTGTCCGACAAGATGCTGTTGATCAACGACAAAACACCCGGAACGTTCTGGTGAATGTGCAAAATACGGTGTTTGCCTTCCAACGTCGGCAAGGCCACTTCAGGGAAGTTCACGGCTGAAATGGAAGTGCCGTTATCGGAGAACATGGCGAGTTTTTCCGCCACTTCCGAGCCAATGTTCTTTTGCGCTTCCATGGTGCTGCCGCCTACGTGCGGGGTCAGGATCACGTTGTCGAAGGCGCGCAAGGGGCTTTGGAATTCATCGTCATTGCCGCGCGGTTCAACCGGAAATACATCAATGGCCGCGCCAAGCAATTTCTTGCTTTCTAAGGCCGCCGCCAAGGCATCAATATCGACTACGGTGCCACGCGCCGCATTGATAAAGACGGCTCCGGGCTTGATGGCTTCAAATTCCGCCGCGCCCATCAT
The DNA here is from genome assembly GCF_042650105.1 of Salinispirillum marinum. Taxonomy (NCBI): domain Bacteria; kingdom Pseudomonadati; phylum Pseudomonadota; class Gammaproteobacteria; order Oceanospirillales; family Saccharospirillaceae; genus Salinispirillum; species Salinispirillum marinum. Next base: position 826,369 of record NZ_JBHSAL010000001.1, read on the forward strand.
CCACTTGGTAGAGGCCGTTTCAGGAACATGCAGTGATACCACATCAGACGAGGCCAGCAACTGACGCAAGCTGCCCACTTGAGAAGCATTGCCCAACGGTAACTTGTTGACGATGTCGTGGAAAATCACGTTCATGCCCAAGCCTTCGGCCAACACACCCAACTGAGTACCAATATTGCCGTAGCCAACAATACCCAAAGTCTTGCCACGAATTTCATAGGAATTCACGGCGGATTTCAGCCAGCCACCGCGATGGCATACCGCGTTTTTCTCAGGAATACCACGCAACAACAAAATGGCTTCCGCCAACACCAATTCGGCCACCGAGCGGGTATTCGAAAAAGGCGCGTTGAACACCACCACACCTTTTTCGGTGGCGGCGCGCAAATCAACCTGATTCGTGCCGATGCAGAAACAGCCAATGGCGACCAGCTTCTCGGCATGCTCCAACACATCGCGCGTAAGTTGCGTACGCGAACGAATACCAATGAAATGCACATCACGGATTTTTTCTTTCAACTGCGCTTCCGGCAGTGACGACGGCAACACTTCAATTTCGGTATAGCCCGAGCGTTCAAAGGCTTCAACCGCAGACGGGTGAATGCCTTCCAACAACAGAATGCGGATTTTAGCTTTATCGAGCGATGTTTTGGCCATGCTTGCTGTCATTCCCATGTTTTCGCCGCCGCACAAGGCAGCTTGGTGGAGGTGCGCGTCCTTTGTAGGCTAAGCCTGAGGACGTCTTGGCGGCGCGCAGTTTACCACAAGAATAATCGCTTCCACATCGTCGAGTTTTTCACGGCTTCATGAATCAGGTTCATGAATTGAACTTAAATCGACTCCAACGGGCGTTTCGCCGTAGGCGGCAAGAATTCCCGATCTAAGGCAGCCAAGTCTTGCGGGGATAAACGAATGGACAGCGCGGCATGATTCAAAGCCACATGCGCGACTCGCCCTGCTTTGGGAATGGCGATCACGTCAGGCTGGTGCAGCACCCAGGCTAAGGCAATTTGCATCGGCGTTACGCCATGCTGGGTGGCTAAGGTGCTCAGTACGCCTTGCGTATTAAGCTGCCCTTGTTCGATGGGGCTGTAGGCCATGATGGGGATTTGCCGGGCGCGCGACCACGGCAAGAGGTCGAACTCAATGCCACGTCTGGATAAGTTATAAAGCACCTGGTTGGTTTGACAACCCACGCCGCCCGGTACGGCCAAGAGCTCCTCCATGTCGTCAGTGTCTAAATTGCTGACGCCCCATGCACGAATTTTTCCTGCCTGTTGTAACTGTTCCATGGCCGCTACGGTATCCGCCAACGGGTGTTCGCCGCGCCAGTGCAGCAAAAACAGATCCAACCGATCGGTACGCAACCGTTTCAAGCTGCGCTCGCAGGCCTCTACCGTACCTTGTCGGCTGGCATTCCAGGGGTAGACTTTGCTGACCAGATACACCTCATCGCGCCGCCCTTGCAGGGCTTCGCCAACCAATTCTTCAACCAAGCCTTCGCCGTACATTTCGGCGGTGTCTAACAGTGTCATGCCCAAGTCGATGCCGTGTTGCAACGCGGCTATTTCGGCGCTGCGCTGGCTCGCCTGTTCGGCCATCATCCAAGTTCCCTGTCCTAAAGCCGGTACAACGTCGCCATTGGGTAAGGTCACCATATGCATGCTGCTTTCCTCATAATACTGCCTATGTACGCCGATGCTACGCTCTGCGGTACGCCTTTGCTATAGTGCATTCACTTTGTAAACAGACCATGAATATGCCTTTATTAACCCGTTCAGCCGGCTATATAGGCTCAGCATTAGCCACTCAAGCGACCAAAAGAGGTGCTGAAATTGGACTTTCATGCGGTGTTCAGCGCCTGAGTTGGGCTGTGTTACAGCAGCGTGTTATGGCTCTTGCGCAAACCCTGTATAGCCGCCATGGCACACAGCAGGCGATCGGTCTTGATATCATCGACCCTTTGCTGCTGGTGCAAGCTTTTTTGGCGGTGGTTCGGGCGGGCCATCGGGCATTGGTGTTTGACCCGCAGTGGACGCCCGATCAACGCCAGCGAATCGTTCAACAGTTGAACATGACGGCGCTGCTGCAAGATACCGATGTCGATCGGCTCAATGGCAACCACGATGCGAGTTATCCGCCGGAACATTTACCCGCACACCTGCCTGAGCCGGAAGCAGACTGGCCTTTTTATGTGGGTTTCACCTCGGGCTCTACCGGCCTGCCCAAGGGCTACCGGCGTAATCATGATTCATGGCTCGCCAGTTTCGCCATCAGCGATCAATTATTCGACCTTGGGCCGGACGATAGAGTGATGGCGCCGGGCAGCCTGGCGACGTCTTTGCATTTATATGGTGTTATCCACGCTTTGCAACGCAGCATTCCTGTCACCTTAGTGTCTAAGTTTCGCCCGCGCACCGTATGGCAAACACTGCTGACAGGAAAGGTAACCGCGCTCTACGGCACGCCCACCCAAGTGCAATTGCTCTTGCAGATGGCAACCCATGAGCGACAGGCTCCAAACACCTCACTGCGCCACCTGATCATCAGTGGCGCGAAATGGCCGGATGATACCCGCGCAGCGATTCATCGATTCTTCCCGCAGGCCCAGTTAACGGAATTTTATGGCACCTCGGAAATGAGTTTTGTCGCGGTGCACAATGACACGCGACGCGCGCCGTCCGGCTCGGTTGGCAAACCGGTGCCCGGGGTGGATGTGTGCATCGGTCATACCCCGGATAACCCGGTACCCACTGGCCAGCGCGCGCGTATCTGGGTACGCAGTGCATTGCTGTTCGACGGCTACGAATGCGGGGGTGGCGATGAAATTGCGCGCCATGGTGAGTGGCTGACGGTGGGTGATCACGGGTACCTGGACGCTGGCGGACACCTGTTTTTAGTCGGCCGTGAAAAGCGGATGTTGGTCAGTGGCGGACAGAATCTCTACCCGGAGGAACTGGAAAGCTGGCTAACCCAGCACCCGCAAATTCAACAGGCCGCCGTGCTCGGCTTGCCAGACGCACTGCGCGGGCAACGTATCGTTGGCGTATTGCACGGTGATGCAAATGCCTTAACCCCAGATGCCTTGAAGCGCTACAGCGCACAGCGGCTTCCTATTGCACAGGTTCCGCGAGACTGGTTATGGTTGGATCACTGGCCACTGACCCCCAGTGGCAAAACCGATTTTATGGCAATTCAAACATGGCTTGTAGAAACCATGGCCCACAAGGAGACCCGCTGATGCGCCCAGTGTATGTTGCGGCGGCCTTACGCACCGCCGTGGTGCCTGTAAATGGCGCGTTTAAAGCGTTGTCCGTTACCGATTTAGCCACGCCGGTGATTCATCGCCTGTGCGCCGATACCGGCTTAAGAGTGACCGAAATTGAACAAGTGCTTCTGGGCAACGCATTATACGGAGGCGGTAACCCCGCGCGTTTAATCGCCTTGGCGGCCGGAATACCTGAACACCGACCGGCCATGACCCTAGACACCCAATGCTGCGCGGGCTTGGACAGTTTTCGTTTAGGTGCACAATCTATTGCCACCGGGCAAGCCGACATCGTGCTGGTGGGCGGTGTGGAGAGCACCAGTCGGCGGGCCATAAGGCTACATCGACCCTTGCACAGAGGACATCCGGCGGAAGCCTACGAACGGCCACCCTTTACCCCCTGGCCAGAACGCGACCCCGACATGGCCGATGCGGCGGCTGGCTTGGCGTTTGCGCACGGCATTACTCGCGACGAACAACATGACTGGGCAATCGAGAGTCATCGTAAGACTCTGGCCGGGCGTGCGGCGCTATCGGCCGAAATTGTGCCCGTGGCGGGACAACAGGACGATGTGGCGGCCCGGTCTTTGACGCCAGCAATAGCAAAACGCACACCGCTCTTGGCGCAACTAAACGAGAGCAATGAATTGGGGCTGATTGATGTGGCCGGAACCGCCTTACAAGCCGATGCCGCTGCCTTTGCTTTACTGGTCAGCGAAGCGGTTTTGTCTGAGTTGTCCAACGCTGATAAAGCCGTGCGCTGGGTAACAGGGCTGGCCGGTGGTGCTGCGGCAGACCAACCACCCGCAGCCATAGTGCCGGTCGTACAACGGCTATGGGAGCAACACCGTTGGCAAGCGGAGGACTTTGCCGTTATCGAATTGATGGAGGCTTATGCCGTACAGGCCATACACAATAGCCGCTTGTTAGCGTTGCCACCGGAGCGCATCAATCGCTTGGGCGGCGCGTTGGCACGAGGGCATCCGATTGGCGCTTCAGGGGCAATTCTAGCGGTGCGCGCTTGGCATGAGTTGCAGCAGCAAACGAAGGGTAGTCAAGCGTTAATGGCAATTGCTGGAGCCGGTGGGTTGGCCAGCGTAGCCGTTTTTGAGAATACCTAAAAACCGGAAAACCGGGCAAATTCAGCCAACCCTGCACGCTCGGTAGGAAACTGATTTTCCGGCGCTGTCGTGTCGGCGTAACCCAATGCGATACCACATACCACAGTCTGGTCTTCGGGCAGGTTCAAGGCTCTCTGCAACACATGCGAGTAACTGGCCAGCGCGCCAATGCCGCAAGTAGCCAACCCTGCCTCTTCGGCGAGCAGAAAAATGGATTGGAGAAACATCCCCAGATCCATATAACAGCCTGCACCCATCGCGCGGTCAATGGTCACCACCAACCCCACAGGTGCATCGAAAAAAGTGAAGTTGCGCCGATGTTGCGCTTTTCGGCCCACCAGATCACGACGCGCAATGCCCAAACTGTTGTACAGGGCATATCCGACGGTTCGCTGGCGTGCTTTGAGCACCTCTGGCATGGGATCGGGAAAGTAAGTATAGGCTTCAGGCCGCCGGTCACCGGCATCAAATGCCGCACACACCTGTTCACACAGGTTCGCCAATGGCGCACCGGAAAGCACATGCACAAAACCCGGCTGCAGATTCGCCCCACTTGGCGCCCGACGCGCCGCTTGCAACAACGTTTCCACCGTTTCTTGCGCGATAGGCATAGGCAAAAAACGCCGCGTAGAGCGGCGTTGATGCATGGCGTGGGTCACACTGAGCACGCAGGATGAACCCTTAGAGGGTGTTCACGTTGTTGAGTTCAGTGAATGCCTGTTCCAACCGTTTGATCATGCCAGTTTGGCCCTCGCGCAACCATACCCGTGGGTCGTAGTATTTCTTGTTCGGCTTGTCGTCGCCTTCCGGGTTACCGATCTGACCTTGCAAGTACGCTTTCTTGCTTTCGTAGTAGGAACGCACACCATCCCACGTTGCCCATTGGGTGTCGGTGTCGATGTTCATTTTAATCACACCGTAGCTGATGGATTCTTTGATTTCGGCGGCAGTAGAACCTGAACCACCGTGGAACACAAAGTTCAGCGACTTGGCCGGTAGATCGAATTTTTCTGACACGTATTTTTGCGAGTTGTCCAAAATCACCGGTGTCAATTTCACATTGCCAGGCTTGTACACGCCGTGCACGTTACCGAACGACGCAGCAATGGTGAAACGCGGACTGACTTTGATCAACTGCTCGTAAGCGTAGGCCACATCTTCCGGTTGAGTATACAGTTCGGAGCTGTCGATGCCGGTGTTATCTACGCCGTCTTCTTCACCGCCGGTTACGCCCAATTCAATTTCCAACGTCATGCCCATTTTGTCCATGCGCGCTAAATATTCTGCACAGATGGCGATATTTTCTTCGAGGCTTTCTTCGGACAAGTCGATCATGTGCGAACTGAACAACGGCTTACCAGTGGCCGCGAAATGTTCTTCGCTGGCGGCCAACAATCCATCAATCCACGGCAGCAATTTTTTTGCGGCGTGGTCGGTGTGTAAAATCACTGGCACGCCATAGGCTGCTGCTACCGCATGAACGTGTTTGGCACCGGAAATAGCACCAATGATTTGCGCTTCGTGGCCGTCCATTTTCAAGCCTTTACCGGCCACAAACGCCGCACCGCCGTGAGAGAATTGGATAACAACGGGCGCTTTTACATTGGCCGCCGCTTCCAAGACCGCATTGATGGAGTCTGTGCCCACCACGTTAACGGCGGGCAAGGCGAATTTCTGTTGTTTGGCGATTTCGAAAACTTTCTGTACGTCATCACCGGTGATTACGCCGGGTTTAACGACTTCTAATAATTGCGTCATGATTATGTCCTGTTCTCTCTGCGTTTTGCGCGATTGTCGGAGCCTGCATGGCAGGGCTTAGCGGCCTGTGTTGCGAAGCGCAGTATAGCACAGGCCTGTTTCGGTTTTATTGCGCCTTGGCGCGCTCTTCCAGAATGGCTACGGCGGGCAATGTTTTGCCTTCCACAAATTCCAGGAACGCTCCACCACCGGTGGAAATGTACGAAATTTGATCGGCCAGATCGTATTTGTCAATCGCCGCCAAGGTGTCACCGCCACCGGCAATGGAAAAGGCATCACTTGCTGCAATAGCCCGTGCAATGGTTTCGGTGCCTTTGCCAAAGGCATCAAACTCGAACACACCCACCGGGCCATTCCAGATGATGGTTTTGGCATTCTTCAGAATTTCGGCCACTTTCGCGGCAGTGCGTGGGCCGTAGTCAATGATTTCTTCATTGTCGGCCACCTGATCCAACTCTTTCTCCAACACGGGCGCATCATGACGCCATTCATTGAAGCGCAGCGTGGTGGTGCGGCAGTCTTCGACAGAAATCACTTCGGTTTTGGCGCGAATGCGGTTGGCTTCACCGATCAAGTCTGGCTCGTGCAATGACTGGCCAACGTTGTGACCGGAAGCCGCCACAAAGGTGTTGGAAATACCACCACCGACCACCAAGATGTCGCACTTCTCAGACAGCGCTTCGAGTACGGTCAACTTGGTGGAAACTTTAGAACCGCCGACAATAGCCACCATCGGGCGGGCGGGCTCTTTCAAGGCTTTTGCTAACGCTTCCAGTTCGGCGGCCAACAATGGGCCTGCGGCAGCTATGGGGGCATATTTCGCTACACCATGCGTTGACGCTTGCGCGCGGTGCGCAGTACCAAAGGCATCCATCACGAACACATCGCACAATTTAGCCATTTTCTGCGCCAAAGCGTCGTCGTTTTTACCTTCGCCTTTATTGAACCGCACGTTATCGAGCAGCACGAGGTTATGTGACCCCATATCCACGCCATCGACCCAATCACGGATCAACGGTACATCAAAACCCAACAATTTGCTCAAGTGCGCCGCTACAGGTGCCAGTGAAGACTTTTCATCGAACACACCTTCTTCCGGGCGGCCAAGATGTGAGGTCACCATGACCTTGGCGCCTTTTTCTAACGCCAGTTTAATGGTGGGAACGGAAGCGGTAATGCGTTGGTCGGAGGTAATGTTACCCTTATCATCGAAAGGGACATTCAGATCTTGACGGATCAGCACACGCTTACCGGCCAAGTCCAGATCGCTCATTTTGATTACGGACATGCAGATTTCCCTCGGTCATGGTGAAAACTGCGATGTATTCTACGTGGTGAAAGATAAAATCGCATCCATTTTGTAGTAATCTTTCATTTTTTCCCAATAAACATATCAAACCAGCCATATGATTAGGCCGCATGGACCATTTCTGAAGGTTTATTACAAAATATTCAAGGTTTCGTAATGCGACCCTAAAAACCTTTGACAATCGTTACTATTTAGGAATAATTCGCATTATCAGCCTGATGGGAGCCACTACATGTACGTCTGCATTTGCAAAGGCATTACCGAACGCCAAATAGAAGAGACCATTGTCTCCGGCGCGGCACATGATCTGCGTGATGTTCGCAACGTATTGGGTGTAGCCACCGTATGTGGAAAATGTGCTTGCCACGCGCGCGCTGTCGTTCAAGAAACACACCAGAAAATCGGCTTTTGGACGCCCAATGCCGCGTAAAGCGCCGCGCCCGAGCTGGGCATCTTTACGCACAGTCATTCGCCAAACCACCCATGATCTTCTATAGTTCTCTTGGTTTTTTACCTTCGAGGACGTGCCGTGAAAGCCGATAGCCACATTATCACTGCCCTAAACGCTGTACTGGCCAACGAATTAGTGGCCATCAATCAAACCTTCTTGCACGCCCGTATGTGCCGCAATTCAGGCTTCACTGTATTGAACGACCGCTTTTATCATGAGTCGATCCATGCCATGAAGCGCGCCGACAAGTTAATGGAACGCATTCTGTTTCTCGAAGGCTTACCCAACGTGCAGCACTTGGGTCGCTTACGCATCGGTGAAAACCCAGTGGAAATGCTGCAGTGCGATCATCAACTTTACAGCGGCATGTTGTCCGAGCTTCGTCAGGCCATTGCGACTTGCGAAAGCAAACAAGATTACGTAAGCCGAGACGAACTGACTGAGCTGCTTGAAGCCGAAGAAGAATACCTCGATTGGTTAGAAACCCAGCAAGACTTAGTGCAATCCCTCGGGCAAGAAAACTATCTCCAGTCCATGGCATTTTCATAGGAGCCACCCATGCAAGGTAATTCAAATATCATCCAAACCCTGAATGACTTGCTGGCTTTTGAGTTGGCATCCATCGATCAATACTTCATCCACAGCCAGATGTACGACAACTGGGGCTACCATAAGCTGTTCGAGCGCATAGACCATGAACGCCAGGACGAAACGGGTCATGCCACGCTTTTGATTGCGCGCATCTTGTTTCTGGAAGGTACCCCGAACGTGGTGCAGCGCGCACCCCTGCGTTTAGGTGACACCGTGCCCACCATGCTCGCCGCCGACCTGCAAACCGAGTATGACGTTGCCGCCGCGCTGAAAACCAGCATCGCGCTGTGCGAACGCGAGCAAGACTATGTTACCCGCGACATTCTGCTAAAACTGCTGGATGACACCGAACGCGACCATGCGCACTGGCTGGAACAACAACTTGGGTTGATCAAAGCTATAGGCTTGGAGAATTATTTGCAGTCGCAGTGCTAAGGCAGCTAATACGTCATTTATCGGAGGGTATTCACTGTGCGATCAGTGCTCGCCAACTCGCTGGCAGCGCCGAGATAGGGTACACATAGCCTAACTTGCCGCTGTCCGTTCCGACGGTTTCCGTAGGAATACCCACTAATTCGAAATCGGTATTCAACGCTGCGCCGCCGGAGTTACCGGCCGAAAACTCGGCGTCGGTTTTAATCACGGCACCGTATTCGTCCGCTTCAAACCCCGACACATAGCCGCGCGTAAAGCTCACCGTGCCACGCGCCCAGCGGCCACCTACCCATGGGTAACCGATGGTGATGAGGTCATCACCAATACGCAGTGCCGAGTCGTCGCCAATAGGAATAAAAGGTAGCGGTAAATAGCGCGCCAAGGGTTCGCTATATAAGGTAGCGCGAACTTTGAGCAGCGCCATGTCGCGCTCGGGCGCAGCATCTACAAGGTCGGCATAAAACAGCTCGCGCGTTGGCAAACGATGATCCAGACTCATCCCCAACAAAATATCCCCGCCTTCTTCCATATACTCTTCGATCACATGATGGTTGGTTAACACGTATCCGTCCGGCGACACCAATGTACCAGAACCCACGGAGTATCCGGCACGAACTTCCACCGTTGCCAATAGACTCGTCGGTAACCCCGGCTCGGTAACCGGCAACGATATTTGCGGATCCAAGGCCTGTGGTGGTTCGGCATCCCAACTGAGCCATAAGCCAAACTCAATGTCGCGCTGACGCTCTAATAAGTCCGCCACGGCCACATAATAGGTACCCGCCCGTAAAGGCGGCGAGCTGTCCTGAGTGATGATCAACTTTTCTTGTGCGCGCATCGTATCAGCGTGCCATTGACTCCGCTCGATGTCTGCGGAGGGCTGGTCGGCAAAAACAAACAGATCGAGGTCGCTGAAGGTATCCACCACATCTATCCGTAATGCCTCAGCGGCGGCGGGAACCTCTACACGGTAGTAAGCAATCATCCCGGCTTGGCGTTTCAGATGACCCTGAGCAGGTACATTGGCAGGTAGCCGATCCGGTTCACCAAGGGTGGCTTGTTGCCATTCTAACGTGAAGGGAATGGTCGTCACCAGGTTGCCATCTGAACCCACCGGGGCGTCGTCAAACGGATAATAAACCTCCAGCGAATAGGTGCCACCCGTCAGCTCCGGTACATCCAGTCTAATGACCTGCAAGGTTTCTGACGCGCGGTAGCTGTCGGCCAACGCGATCTGCTCACCGTGGGCATTGTACAACGCCAGATCGATATCAAAATCCTGCGCCGTCAGTGTGGCTTCAAAGGCCAGAATATCGTCTGCCAACGCAACGCGATAACGCTCCGTGCCATTGGACCGACCACCCAGACGCAACACACTCTCGACCATGGTATTGGCGGGTAGGGCTTTTTGACCTTTGACGGACGTTTGGGCATGTATCAAGGGCGACAGCAGCAAGCTGCCTACGACCATTAACCCGCTAACGGCTTTTACGTTAACCCACGCCTGCAACATCCTGCTCTGCTCCTGCATTCTTCTGCAACAAGAATAACGAAATTATTTGCGCAGCGCATTCTTACTCTGTGCCTGAAAATAGCAGATTCGACTACGCCCAAAGGCAGTTTTGTGCTTAAATATCGCCCCATTCCAAGCGGCCAATAACATGGCCCTGAACCTCCAGACAACTTCCTCGGTAAGGGCACGGCACGCTATGCGGGAACCAGTACTCATCGGCATTGCGGGCGCTTCAGGCTCCGGCAAAACCACCTTAACCAATCAATTAGTCACCCGCATTCGCGAGGAACTGCCCAACCACAGCGTGGCGGTTATGCGGGAAGATTATTACTATTTGGATCAGACGGATGTGCCCATGGCGATCCGTGAACAAACCAATTACGATGACCCGGCGGCTCTGGAGCATGGCTTGATGCTGGAGCATCTACGAACGTTGCGCAAACGACGCAGCGTGCACGTACCGCAATACGACTATGCGGTACACAACCGGAAACCGGAAATGCGGAATTTAGGCCCGGCAGACTTGATCGTAGTGGAAGGCTTGTTCATTCTGCATTGTCGTGACATTGCTAACTTGATGGATCTTAAAGTCTACGTGGACACCCCCTTGGATATGTGCTTGGCACGCCGGTTGACGCGGGACATCAATGAACGCGGCCGGACGCCTGACAGCGTTGTGGCGCAATACCTGAAAACGGTGCGCCCCGGCTATAAGTCCTTCGTTGAGCCCAGTAAAGGGTTTTCAGACATCATTATTCCGGCCATGCTGCCCAACCCGCGCGCCGTGGATGTGCTATCGGCACAACTGCATCACGCCCTCACTCAACCGTTCATCACTGGAGCCTGAACCGATGCCATGGACGCATGACCTCAACCCTGTTCTATTAAGCTTTGGCCCGATTTCCATTTATTGGTATGGCCTGAGTTATGTGGTGGCGTTCTTTGCTGGCCTGTATCTAGGTCGTTGGCGCGCCCAACACCAAACATGGCGTGGCTGGACACCGGACATGGTGAGCGACATGCTGACCTATGTCATCATCGGCACGTTGCTGGGTGGACGCCTTGGCTACATCTTGTTCTACCAATTCGACGCCTGGCTGAACGACCCCCTCATGTTGGTGCGCATCTGGCAGGGCGGCATGTCATTCCACGGCGGGTTTATTGGCGTTTCCACCGCGCTGCTACTTTTTGCGCGCAAATACGGCAAATCGTATTGGCAGGTGACCGACTTCATTGCACCTCTGGTGCCGCTGGGTATTGCGGCTGTGCGCATGGGTAATTTTATGAACGGTGAACTGTGGGGCCGTCCGTCCGATGTTGCCTGGGCGATGATTTTCCCAAACGCCCCCGATGCGTTAGCACGCCACCCGTCGCAACTCTATCAAGCTGCGGGTGAAGGCCTTTTATTGTTTATCTTACTGTGGTGGTTCAGCCATTCACCACGGCCTCGCTTTGCGGTCACTGGCTTTTTCCTAACGGGCTATGGATTCTTCCGCTCGGTGGCTGAGTTTTTCCGCCAACCGGACGGTCACATCGGTTACCTCTTGGGTACCGACTGGCTCACCATGGGTATATTGCTGTCGCAACCCATGTTGGTTCTGGGCGTCGCCTTCTTAATGATGGCCTATCAAAAGAAGATTAATGACACCCAATCGCCAACCACACCGAAAGCCAACAAAAAGTCTGGGAAAACACGGACATGAAACAATATCTAGACCTGATTCGACACATTAAGGCCAACGGCAACCATAAAACCGACCGAACCGGCACCGGCACGCAAAGTGTCTTCGGTTATCAGATGCGGTTTAATCTGCAAGATGGCTTTCCCGTGATCACCACCAAGAAAGTGCATTTACGCTCAATCATCTACGAACTGCTGTGGTTTCTGAACGGCGATACCAACGTGAAGTACCTGCAGGACAACGGCGTATCCATTTGGAATGAATGGGCTGATGAGAACGGTGATTTAGGGCCGGTATATGGCAAGCAATGGCGTTCTTGGCTTACCCCATCGGGTGAAACTATTGACCAAATCAGTCAGGTGATGCAGCAAATAACGCAAAATCCGGATTCACGACGCATGCTGGTGGTGGCCTACAACCCGGCGGACGTCAACCAAATGGCGTTGCCCCCCTGCCATTCACTGTTTCAGTTTTACGTCGCGGATGGGAAGCTGAGCTGCCAGCTCTATCAGCGCAGTTGTGATGTATTTCTCGGCTTGCCGTTTAACATTGCCAGTTATGCCCTGCTCACGCATATGATGGCACAACAGGCGGGCTTGGACGTCGGTGACTTTGTATGGTCAGGCGGCGATGTTCATATTTATAACAACCACCAAGAACAAACCGATTTGCAACTGACGCGTGAACCCTTTCCACTGCCACGCTTGCACATTAAACGCAAACCGGACAGTCTGTTTGACTATCGTTTTGAAGATTTTGAACTGGTGGGCTACCAAGCGCACCCGCACATAAAGGGCGCGGTGGCCGTGTAACCGGCCACGGCATGTTTGCACCACCCACGCGACCAATATTGGACACCCATTCATGACCCAACTCGTTTCCAGCGATCAACTGCGCGCCCGCGTTGATCTTTCATACTTGAATTTCACCACCACCGCCGATTTGGAAGGGGCGTCCGGGTTCTTGGGCCAACCGCGCGCCAAAGAGGCGCTGGAATTTGGCATTAACATGCAGGCCACCGGCTACAACCTGTATGTGATGGGTGAAACCGGCACGGGCCGCCAATCGTTAGTATCGAGCTATGTCCGTGAGGTGGCCAATCGCCGCACACCACCCAACGACCTGTGTTACATCAACAATTTTGAACGCACGCGCGACCCTTTTGTGCTGCAACTCCCCGCGGGCAAAGGAAAGGTCTTCAAAGAAGATATGGAAGCCTTTGTCGATGAATTGCTGAGCACCTTTCCCGACGCCTTCGAAAACCCCAGTTATCAGCGTCGTCGGGCGAGCATTGATCGTGAGTTCAATCAAAAATACGACCAAGCCATCATGATGGTGGACCGCCAAGCCTCACAACAGGAAGTGGCCTTGATGTCCGATCAGGGCAGTATCATTCTGGCACCCATTGTGGAAGGCAAGGTGCTGGATGAGACGGAATTTGCCCAACTGCCCGAGGGTGCGCGCACCGAATTTCAACGGCGCATTCAAGACCTGGAAGAAGTGCTCAATGAAGCGTTGCTAGAACTGCCTCAGTGGCGGCGGGAAACCAGCGAAAAGCAACGCAGCTTGGATGAAGAAACCATTAATCAGGCGGTAAAGCCGTTGCTGCGCGAATTGGAACATAAGTACGATGGTGATCTTTCCGTCCTGCGCTATTTGCGTCAGCTCAAAAAGCAGATGCCGCGCATTATTGGCGATATTTTCCTTGAAGACTTGCCGCTCGAACGAGTTACCGACATTGATCGCAAGCACCTGTTGAATGGCCAATTGCTGCCCAATTTAATGGTACAAAATGACCCCGCCACCGGCGTACCTGTGGTGTACGAATTGCTGCCTACCTACCAGAACCTCTTCGGGCGCATCGAATACGCCACCCAACAGGGCATGTCGATCACCAATTTTCAGTTGATTCAGCCCGGCAGCTTGCACAAAGCCAACGGTGGTTATCTTATTTTGGATGCCGAAAAGCTGTTGATGGAACCCTTCGCATGGGATGCGTTAAAACTCGCCCTAAAAACCCGGCAGATCAAAATGGAGTCGCCCTTTGTGGACCCCAGCTTGATGCATGCGGTGACGCTGAGCCCTGAAGTGGTGCCCTTGCAAGTCAAAATCATTCTGATTGGCTCGCGCGATATTTATTATCAACTGCTGGCACTCGATCCCGAGTTCAATGAGCTGTTTCGCATTTTAGTGGATTTCGACAGCTACATCCCGCGCGACAATCAATCCGTCGAACAGCTCATTTTACGCATCAAGCATTACGCCGAAGAAAAAGGCTATCAGCCGATACATCGGGATGCCGTGGCCCGATTGATCGAGTTTTCATTGCGCCAAGGCGAACACCAACAGCGCATTTCAGCGCAAATCATCCATTTGTTCAAAATGGTCGCCGAGGCCGACTATCTGCGCCAAGAGATGGGCGATGAGATCATCGAGGCACAGCACGTCGATCGCGCCCTGCAAGCTGCGGAATACCGCAGTGGCCGGATCAGCGACCAGATGATTCTGGAAATCGCTGAGGGCACCATCAAAATAGCCACCCATGGCGAACGCGTTGGCTGCGTAAATGGGTTGACGGTGATGGAAATCGGCGAATCCATCTTTGGTTCCCCGGCACGTATTACCGCTACTGCCTCCTTGGGCTCGCAAGGCATTATGGACATCGAACGTGAAGCGGAACTGGGGCAGGCCGTGCACTCCAAGGGCGTGATGATTCTCAACGGTTATTTGGCCCAACAGTACGGGCGCGAATTCCCGCTGACACTAAACGCGCACATTGCCATGGAACAGTCCTACGGCCATGTGGATGGCGATTCTGCCACCTGTGCCGAATTAGTGGCACTGATTTCTGCGGTGTCCCGCTTACCGGTTAAACAATCACTCGCCGTTACCGGCTCGATGAACCAGCACGGCGAGGTGCAGGCGGTCGGTGGCATCAATGAAAAAATTGAAGGTTTCTTTAAGGTCTGTGCATCACGTGGTTTAACCGGCGAGCAAGGCGTAATCATTCCGGCCGACAATATTCGCCACTTAATGCTGAATGATGAGGTCATCCAGGCGGTTGAAAAGGGACAGTTCAACATCTACTCTGCGGAAGGCATCGACGATGTTCTGAGCCGTTTACTGGCGCTGGAACCCGCGAAAATCCACGATCAGACCAAAGTAGCATTGCGTGAGATGTACGATGCGATGAATGATGACGAGGAACCGGGGGACAAAAAATAGGGTGGTTTTCATCGCCACCTGATGTCTTTATGCTGTCCCCAACTATCGAAAACACGCCAGGTTCGCTGGCGTGTCCACAACAAGAATCAGGGGGAGAAACATGGACAACCCAGTGTATCCGGTACCCGATGCGGTCGCTCAACGCGCTCGCGTCAACGCCCAATCCTACGCCGACATGTATCGTGCGTCAGTGGAAAACAACGAGGGCTTTTGGGCCGAACAAGGGCAGCGCCTAACGTGGTTTAAACCCTATACACAGGTAAAGGATGTCAGCTTCGACAAAGACGATCTGCACATTCGTTGGTATCACGACGGTGAATTGAACGTTGCCTACAACTGTATTGACCGCCACCTGCCAACCCGCGCCAACCAGACGGCGATCATCTGGGAAGGTGACAACCCCAACGAAGACCTACACATCACCTATCAAGAACTGCACGACCATGTGGCACGGTTAGCCAATGCATTACGTGATCTCGGTGTAGAAAAAGGCGACCGTGTTACCCTCTACATGCCGATGATTCCTGAGGCTGCCTACGCCATGTTGGCGTGCGCCCGCGTCGGGGCCGTGCATTCCATCGTATTTGGCGGTTTCTCACCCGATGCCCTCGCCAGCCGTATTGTCAATTGCGACTCCAAAGTCATCATCACGGCCGACGAAGGGTTGCGTGGTTCAAAACCCGTCCCGCTAAAAGCCAATGTTGATGCCGCACTAAAAACCCCCGGTACCGAGATCGTGCAGCATGTTGTGGTGGTAAAACGCACCGGCGGCAACGTAACGTGGGACAACGGTCGCGACAAATGGTATCACGACCTCACAGCAAGCCAACCCGCCACCTGTGAACCCGCCGTGATGAATGCGGAAGACCCGCTTTTCATACTGTACACTTCCGGTTCTACAGGCGCGCCAAAAGGCGTTTTACACACCACCGGCGGCTATCTGGTGTACGCCTCCTTGACCCACCAAACCGTATTTGACTACCAAGAAGGCGACATCTACTGGTGTGCCGCCGATGTAGGCTGGGTAACCGGGCACAGCTATATTGTTTATGGCCCGTTGGCCAATGGCGCGACCACCTTGATGTTTGAAGGTGTGCCCAATTACCCCAGCGCTGGCCGTATGGGTGAAGTGGTAGACAAGCATTGCGTAAACATCCTCTATACCGCTCCCACCGCCATTCGCGCTTTGATGGGTAAAGGTGAAGAGGCCATTTCATCGTCCACACGTGACAGCCTGCGCATCTTGGGCAGCGTGGGCGAGCCTATCAATCCCGAAGCTTGGGACTGGTACTACCATAAATTTGGTAAAGGTCGTTGCCAGATCGTTGATACTTGGTGGCAAACCGAAACCGGTGGACACATGATCACCCCACTGCCGGGTGCTACCGCCATGAAACCCGGCAGCGCAACCAACCCGTTTTTTGGCATTCAACCTGCGCTGGTAGATGCGGAAGGCAAAGAACTGGAAGGTGCCGTTTCGGGCAACTTAGTCATTAAGGATTCCTGGCCCGGCCAAATGCGTACTGTATATGGCGACCACCAGCGGTTCATTGAAACCTATTTCAGTACTTACCCCGGTATGTATTTTACCGGAGACGGCGCACGACGCGACGAAGACGGCTACTACTGGATTACCGGACGCGTGGATGACGTACTGAACGTCTCCGGGCACCGTTTGGGTACAGCAGAAATCGAGAGCGCATTGGTCGCCCACCCTGCCGTTGCCGAGGCAGCGGTGGTCGGTTATCCGCACGATCTGAAGGGCCAAGGGATTTATGTATACTTAACCCCGATGGCGGGTGTAGAGCCGACCGATGTGCTGACCAAAGAGATCGTCAGCTGGGTACGGAAAGAGATTGGCCCGATTGCTTCACCGGATTTGATTCAGTGGACGCCCGGCTTGCCGAAAACCCGGTCCGGTAAAATCATGCGACGCATCTTGCGTAAAATTGCCGCGAATGATTACGGTGAAATGGGTGATACCTCAACATTGGCTGACCCCGGCGTCGTGGACGAATTGATTGATCACCGGATGAATCGCTAGGCATTTTTAGCGCGATTGCGCGATGACGCTAAACGCCCTACCTAAAATCCACCGCCTGCTCGTTCAGGCGGTGGCCTTTGCGCCCTCATAATGACCTGAATTGCTCAAAATTTGACAGATCTGTCATACCACGCGCGGGGCTTTACCTAGCGCCCATTCTACCAAGGTTACGCACAGAGTTATCCACAGAATCTGTGAGTTTGCCGAAATTGTGCGCAATGCGCTGAAAGCCCCGTGGATACTGGTTATTCTTGTCTTTAAAAAGATGTCAATAGGCGAAATCGGACAAATTTCACATAAAGTTGTTCACATCTAAATTAGCAATACCTAAGACCATAAAATTGACGCCAAAATCCCACCTCCAGCCCCAGCCAGTACAACATGAAGAAACCGCTAACACACCACAGATGAATATATCTCACCCATGAGGTGAAAATGCTTCGTTTGTGGCGCTTAACGCATTCTCTTACCATGCACGCATTAGGTTTTTAAGCCGCATCAGCAGCAGACTACCTTTCGCACTAGACTTTTTCTAACGCGGGCCGTCAAACGCCCGCGTTTTTTTATGCTCATATAAAATCGCAAGGCTTTTAACGCCTTGTTTTGAATACAAAAAACGTATTGACAGTGCAATACCTTGTCGCTAAAGTACGCGCACGTTTGAGCCCTGCTCAAACCAATCTGAAGTGCCTAGGTGGTGGAATTGGTAGACACGCTAGCTTCAGGTGCTAGTGACCTTACGGTCGTGGAGGTTCAAGTCCTCTTCTAGGCACCATTTACATCGGCAATACGTCTTTTTCTCTTATTCATTCCGATTTTTTCCAACTTTCATCTATCCTTAGCGCATGTTGAATAAACCTGAGACACGCTATGTCGGATGATTTACTTGCTTTCGCGGATGAAAATACGCCCCCAGAACAACCCGCTGACCCCCTAACTAAACCATGGTATGTATTGGTCGTAGACGACGATGAAGACGTCCATCAAGTAACCCGCTTAGTACTCAGCCATTTTACGGTTGAAGGCCAGCCTTTAGAGCTACTCAATGCGCGCGATATGCCTACGGCGCGCCGATTATTGCAGGAAAACTCCGATATTGCGTTGGCCATTCTGGATGTCGTGATGGAAACCGACGACAGTGGCTTACAGCTCGCACGTTACATTCGGGAAGATCTGAACAACCACTTTACCCGAATTGTGTTGCGTACCGGACAACCCGGCCAAGCGCCAGAAGCCGATGTGGTGGTGCGCTATGACATCAACGACTACAAAGAAAAAACCGAGCTGACCACGCAGAAATTGCGCACGCTGTGTATCTCATCCATTCGTTCGTACCGCGATATTTGCCAAATCGATGAGCACCGGCAAGGTCTGCTGCGCTTGATCAACACGACCAGCGAAATGTTTGAATCCACGCAACTGGAAACCTTTGCCAGCATCATCTTGGAACAAATCATGGTATTGCTGCGCGTCCGTAAAGATGCCCTGTACTGCCAACTGATTCAACACCACCCTCGCGCTAACGATCAGCCGGAATTTCATGTCCTGGCGGCCAGTGGCGAACACAAGCACTTGGTCAATCGTCAACTCGACAACGAATTAAGCCCGGAAATATTGGCCTCGATGCGCGAAGCATTGCAGGAAAAACACAGCATTTTCGCACCGCATTCTGTGACGGGCTACTACCGTACGCAATCCGGCAATGAAAACTTGCTGTATGTCGCCACCGGCCGGACGTTGTCTGATTTGGATAAAGAACTGCTCGACCTGTATTCCCGCCAAGTGGCCCTGGCCTACGAGCAAATTCAACGCAATCAGCCCTAGCGCCGCGCAAAGCACCTTAGTCGCCGCGCCGGAAACGCTCGCGGTTTTCCTGTTTTTTGGCTTCGCTCTTTTTGATTAACACATAGAGCGCACCGGCTCCGCCCTGCCCTGGCTGGGCGGAATGGAACGCCAACACATCCGGGATCTGGCGTAGCCAATGATTTACATGCGATTTAATGATCGCTTTTTGGTCACCCCGCTCGCCTTTGCCGTGCAGGATGATGGCTGCTCGCACGTCGTAGCGTCGGCAATCTTGAATAAAGCGAAACACGGCTGCACGCGCCTGCTCAACCGTATAGCGGTGCAGATCAAGCCGCGCATCCAAATGATAGCCACCTTGCTTCAGGCGGCGAAACACACCATGCGCAATGCCGTCGACACGGTACGTCAACACGTCGGTCGGGGCGACCCAATCGATGTGCGTGGTGCCTAACGGGTTGGCATCCTGTTCGGCTTCTTGCATCGCGGCCAATTGTCGGGCTATGGTTTGGTGGCTGTTCGGGCTGGGCTTACTTTTCAGGTCTACCCTTGGTTCAACGCGCAAGGGTTTTACATCCGCCATCTCAGCCCAGAACAGCTGATCATCGTTTTTATCGGTCATGGTCATTGGGCTCCTAAGCGGCTAGTTTACTGGGCTTACGCTAAAGGTCTACCAATCGTGCTGAAATACCCGTGGTTATTGGCTTTACGATCGGTAAAACGTATGTAAACTGCGTTGCCGACTTCACGCGCATAGACAAGACTCGCCACCATGAAAACAGACAAACTCTTATTGATCGATGACGATACCGAATTAGGCGAACTCCTCGTCGAGTTTTTAGCCAGCGAAGGTTTCTCATTAGAATTGGCGCATTCCGGTGAAGCAGGCTTGGCCAAATTGGCAGAAAGCCGCTATGACCTGGTTCTGCTTGATGTCATGATGCCCGGCATGTCCGGCCTTGACGTGCTCAAAGCCTTACGCGGTAACAATACCGTTCCGGTATTGATGCTAACCGCCAAGGGCGACGAGCTGGATAAAGTACTCGGCCTGGAACTTGGAGCCGATGACTACTTGCCCAAGCCCTACAGCCACCGCGAACTGCTGGCCCGTATTCGCGCCTTGTTGCGTCGCGTAGAAATGGACCACTCCAAACCCGGCCCCGCTGTACAGCCCGTTTTGTCGCTCGGCCGGGTAACCTTGGACACTCGGGTGTACAAGGCCATGGTGGAGAAACAAGATCTCGAGCTCACGCAAACGGAATTCAAAGTGCTGCAAACGCTGATGGAGCGGGCCGGTCAGGTGGTCACCAAAAACGAGTTGTATCAAACGGTGTTGGGGCGTCCTCTGGAGCCTTATGACCGCTCCATTGATATGCACGTCAGTAATGTACGTAAGAAAATGATTATGCTGGCGGAAGACTGCCGTCCGATCAAAACCTTGCGCGGTGTCGGCTATCAGTTCATCGCTGACTGACGTCACCGATGGGATTTCTTCGCTCGTTCTTCAGTAAATTTCGTAGCTACAATCCGCTCGCGTCACTCACCGGGCGGATTTTTTTGTGGTTCTGGCTCACCTTGGTGGTGATTTCCGCCGTGTCGTTTCTGGTGCTGCAACAGTGGGCACGTCCGTATGAACTCACCGAACTGAGCCGTGACGAGGAACAACTGTTGGTGTTGCAACGGGCGGAAGTTGAAAATTACCTCGGCCGCGGTATGACTCCCCTGCAAGCGATACGCTATACCGGTGTGCAATATGGCTTGGACTTATATCTGGTCGACCCGAACTTCCGTCTCATGGGCCAACCGCGACCGGATCAAATCGAACTCTATCTTGTCGGCTCTATCGTCGAATCCGAACGCCCCATTGCGGGTACTTGGGAAGGCGTAAGATGGTTGGGTGCCTTACCCATCACCTACCGGGGTGAAACCTATCGACTGCTGCTGAAAATCCCCAATGAGCGCAAACCCAATTCCATGGTGGGACTCATCAATGAACGCATCACCTGGACGCTGCTGGCGTTGCTGGTGAGCGGCATGTTGAGTCTCCAGTTAGCCAGTTCGTTTTCACGCCCCTTGAAGCTCCTCCGTACCACCAGTCGACGCCTCGCCGGTGGCCATCTGGAAGCCCGCGTACCCGCGCAAGTCACCCGCCGCGCGGATGATATTGGCCAACTCGGGCAAGACTTCGACCACATGGCCGAACGTATTCAGAAGCTCATTGAAGCCCAGCAAAAGCTGCTTTCCAACATCAGTCATGAACTGCGCTCGCCACTGACCCGCTTACAAATCGCGCTGGGCATTGCCCGGCAGAAATCGGGTCTTGATGACATGGCACCCCAGCTCGACCGCATTGAACGCGAAGGACAGCGCTTGGAAGAACTGATTGCTCAGTTGTTGCAGTTGTCGCGCTTGGAGAATCGCTTACAGCATATGGACCCGCAGGCCATTGACCTGGCCAAGCTGCTGCGCTCGGTGGTGGATGATGCGAACTTCGAAGCAAAGGCCAAACAGCGCTCGGTACGCTTACAGATCAACCATCAGTCACGTTTACAGGGCGATCAATTACTGCTCAGTTCGGCGATTGAAAATGTGATACGCAACGCCATCAATTACACCGAAGAAAACACGGAAGTGCTGATCAGCACCCAGGAACAACGTGGCATCATTACGATATCGGTGCTGGATCGTGGACCAGGCGTGCCAGAAGGGGACTTACCCCATCTGTTTGATCAGTTTTATCGCGCCACCAACACCAAAAAAGGTGGCTCGGGGCTTGGCTTATCCATCACGCGTCAAGCCATTGAAGCGCATCACGGTTCCGTTACCGCTGAAAATTGGCCCGACGGTGGCTTGCAAATTACCCTTCGCCTCCCCATAGATATAAAACCGATTGAAAAGCCGCGCGATGTATTGCAACAACGCGCTTGATGTACCTTATTTCCCATAGGATTCTTCCATGGATGCTGCCCGCACACCACGAACCGGACTGACGTCTCTGGTCGCGCTTTGGCCGTTCATTCAACCTTACCGTCGCATCGTTGCCTTCGCACTGTGTGCGCTGCTGACCACCTCGGGGTTGACCTTAGCCTTGGGTCAAGGCGTGCGAATCTTGATTGACGAGGGGTTCATCAGTGGTTCACTGACGCAGTTGAATCACACCTTGCTGGTGCTTTTAGGTGTCATTGCGGTGATGGCACTGGCTACCTTTGCCCGCTTCTATTGGGTCAGTTGGCTCGGTGAGCGGGTAACGGCGGATATTCGTCAAGCGGTATTTGATCGGATCATTACCCTGCACCCGAGCTATTTTGAAGAAAATCGATCGGGCGAGATCATGTCGCGCCTCACCACCGACACTACCCTGCTGCAATCCATCATTGGTTCCAGCTTGAGTTTCGCCTTGCGCTCCTTAGTGATGCTGGTGGGTGGCCTCGTTATGCTCCTGATCACCAATCTGAAACTGTCGTTGGTGGTGTTTGGTGCGGTGCCTTTGGTTCTGTTGCCCATATTGCTGTTGGGTAGACGGGTGCGGCGGCTCAGCCGAGACAGCCAAGACCGAATTGCCGATGTGGGCAGCTACGCCGGAGAGATCATTCAACAGATCAAGACTGTGCAGAGTTACGTGCGCCAAGGCTTCGAACAACTCGCGTTCCAGCATGAGGTTGAACGTGCCTTCGGGGTTGCACGGCAACGTATTCGCCAGCGTTCCCTGTTATTAGCCACGGTGATTTTTCTGGCCTTTACGGCCATTGGGGTGATGGTATGGATGGGCGGCCGCGATGTGATTAATGGCACGCTCTCGGGCGGTGAACTCGCAGCCTTTGTATTTTATGCCATCATCGTGGCCAGTGGTGTGGCCACTGTGTCGGAGATCATGGGTGAGCTGCAACGGGCGGCGGGCGCAACCGAACGCCTGCTGGAATTGTTGTCCGCCGAGAGCAGTATTTTCTCGCCAGCAGAACCGCAAAGCCTTGATACCTCAGCCCCGGCCTTTGTGCGTTTTAATGCGGTGACGTTTCACTACCCGAGCCGACCGAATCACACCGCATTAAATGCGTTTAATCTCGTCGTCAAACGGGGTGAAACCGTCGCTTTAGTCGGTCCCAGTGGCGCGGGCAAGTCGACCCTGTTTGAATTGCTCTTACGTTTCTATGACCCGCAAGCGGGTTCTGTCGAAATGCTAGGAGTCGACGCGCGACAAGCCGACGTCCATCAACTGCGTAGCCGTATTGCCTGGGTGCCACAACAGCCGACCCTGTTCTCCAATGATGTCTGGTACAACATTCGCTATGGTCGCCCGGACGCCACCGATGACGAAGTCATTGCCGCCGCAAAAGCGGCGTTTGCCGATGATTTCATTCAGCAATTACCCGACGGCTACAGCAGCTATTTAGGGGAGAACGGCGTGCGCTTAAGCGGCGGACAAAAACAACGTTTGGTGATTGCGCGGGCCATCTTGCATGATCCGGAACTGCTCTTGCTGGACGAAGCAACCTCAGCGCTAGACGCCGAAAGTGAATTCCAAGTGCAAAAAGCACTGGATAATTTAACCCGAGAGCGCACCACATTGGTCATCGCCCATCGTCTTGCTACGGTGCGCAATGCCGATCGTATTATTGTCTTGCAGGATGGACAGGCGATTGCCGAAGGCACCCATGACCAACTGCTGCAAGACAGTGCGCTGTATCAACGCCTCGCTGCCTTGCAGTTTAATGATGTCGCGGCTTAAAGCCCGATATGAAGGCCACGCAACGCTAATGGGCTGGCCTCCCGGGGCATAGTTGGGGCATCAAGAAATTGATGCCAATACAACAGCGACGACCAACAGGCACTTTCCAGCGCCAAGGTGTCTTCCATCCACCGGTTGAGATGCAAATCGGTGATACTGCTTGAATGAATTGACCATGCTTGGCTTTTTGCCCGGCAGGCATCACCAAATTGCTGCTCCGCACGCCGTTCATTGGCTTCATTTAACCAGGCTTGCGCCATCACCGCAGAGCGACCGTCGCGTGCCGCCATGATCAGATGATCGGTACGCAAAGGCTCCGGCACACACGCCCAGTGCTCTTGTAAAATATCGACCAGATGCAAAGCGTAGGTGGATGTTGGTCGACGCCCTTCAAACTCGCCTCGCCGCATGGCTTGCACTGCATACACCGCTTTTACCACGCGCTGGAACGCATTTTCAGACGGGTCAACACAGCGCCATAAACGGCAGCGCTCGCGGGTCAATAGGCTCGCCAATGCTTCTGGTGCTTCATCTGGCTGGTGATCGGCATACGTCGACAAGGCCATAACCGCCATATAGGGTGCTACGCCTTTGTCCAACAACATCATTAAGGGATAGGGGCCACGCAAGGCCGAGAATTCTTGCCAGTCCACCAAGCTGGGCACCTGTTCTTGCACGGCACGCCAGTACGGTGCCATCCAAACAAAGGCTTCTGGATTAAAATCTTTGTCTGTGAGTGCTGCGGTAGCCCAGAGTGCAACCAGTACGGCCTCCCAATGCGCCGACCACGGCGACCAGCCGGTGCACTCACACCACTCACCATACTGTACAACCCGACCCATAGGCGAAAGTTGGGCGCACAAGTACTTGCCATCGGCGCGTTCACACAAGGGCAGTAAATCCGGCCGCATGGCACGACGAGCAGGTGCCGCGATGGTATCCGCGGGTAGAAAACTGAACCCGGTGGGCAGTTCAGGTTGACTGGCGGCCATCGTCAGCCAGCCTGCCAAGGTCGATTCAGATTGTAGGGCGAACTGACTCTGGTAGCGGTTAAAAGCAGCCATACACACTCTCCGCGTTGTCATTATTATGTTGTTTGCCAAGCGCTTATTCTTGCGTTTCCGGCACCCTCGCACTCAGCAGCCCCGGACAAACAGGTCTATGTGTTCAATGGGCCTCAGCAAACACCCCTAATACTAACTGAGCTTTTTCAGCGGATGCACGAATAAAAGTGCCATTTACATGGAAAATCGTCATTTTTTTGTTCTATCGCCGCTCAAAAGCGTCAAAACTGCTTATTATTTGTACAGCTTGACCCGCTCGGCTCTGCGAACACAGGGAGGGTGCATCGCTGAGTTCGCTCTGTTAAGGTACGGACAGTGCATCTTCTATTTTGGCTGATTAGCTTTCATGGCCCAATACAGACTGATTTTTCTGCTCTTGCTGGGCGCACTGTGCGGCTTACTCGCTGCAAGCTGGTTGGCGCGACAAACGCCCAACCAAACCGCTATGCCCAGCATCGCCCCCCCCTTAACCTCGGGAGCCGTCCCTGAGATCGAGCAGCCAGTCGCTCCAGCCAGTCTGATGGACGAAAACGATGGTGCGTTAACCGCCGAACCACCATCACTGCCAACCTATTTAACGAACAACACAGACGCTACGCCAGCACAGGCCTTGCCCTTGCAGCCCGATGATTTGAATTGGTTGGACCCCTATTTTGGCCTAGAAACTCCAGAAGATAGAGCCGCTGTCGACGCCGTCCTTGGTTTGTCCACCAACTTCGACTTCACACAATTCTGGCAAGTCATCGGCCCGCTGGCGGAACAGGGCAATGCGTTCGCCCATTTTCTGGCCTTAGCGTATCGTGAATGGCTGCCCTTGGATGATCAGTTATTACGCTTAGCTTTTGTTGAAGAGCCCTATCTTCAGCAACGTCGCCCTATGTTGGGCTCGCCAAACTGGCTGCATTGGCTGTATGCACAATGGCCCGCCCTTGAAACGCCAAGTTTACAAGTACGGCAGACGGTCGTTGAACGCGCCTTAACCAATGACCTAGCGGCACAAACACTACTGGTGAGCCAACCGCGTTGGTTTGTCGATATTCGTGGCTTGCAGGAAAACCGTCAGGCGCTGCAACAGCAGTTAAGTCAGAATCCTTACATACAATTATTTATGTTGCTGGAGCTCGCGGCGCAGCAGAACCCCATGCACGAGCACCTGCAACAACCTCTCCAACAATCTCGCCATCCGCTGGTATTCTGGGCCAGTCAGCAACTCGAAGATCCACCTCCGCCAGCCCAGAATCGGGCGACGTTACTGGCGTTAGCACAGCAAGGTTATTTGATGGCCTTGCAGGAGGTTCGTCATTTGGTGGTGGATGGGCAAGGCCGGTGGACCACCGCTGAACTAACGCCGGTGACATTGAACGACGCCTTGGCCGTGTATCAACAACAAGCCACCGAACAACCCGGCAATCCTGTGCTGTCGGTCGCCTTGTGCGAACTGTATTTGAAGCAAGGGGACTATCAGGCGTCGTGGCAATACTTACAGCAATTTGCCTACGAAGATGACTACGCCGATGAAGTAGAAGACATCAGCTGCTGGCATGGCAACGATGACGCCTATGGCGAATTGATGGTGCAACGGGGGGTGCTGACCGCCGATGCGTGGCAAGCGCATGTCGATATCATCAACGCGCGGCGTGCCCGCATCCGGTCTGGCGAACGTTAAACAAGTTTTTTAAAGGTGTTGAATAAGTCTTGTTTGAATGGACGCTGCATGGTGGTAATAGCTTCAATGATGTCATGATGCACTAATTGGTTGCTCTGAATACCGACACAACGGCCACCGTGCCCCTGCATCAACAATTCAACCGCATATACCCCCATCTGACTGGCCAATACACGATCAAATCCACGCGGAGCACCACCACGTTGAATATGCCCCAGAATGGTCGCCCGTGCTTCCTGACCGGTACGCTCTTCAATACGTTTGGCCAAGGCTTCCGTATCGGTCATATTCTCGGTAATACACACAATGGCATGGCTCTTACGACGTGCTGAAGGATTTCCCAACGCGGTAATCAGCGCCTCTTCATCGAACGGCTTCTCTGGAATAATCACATATTCCGCACCACCCGCGACGGCGGCAGCCAGGGTTAAGTCTCCACAATGGCGACCCATAATCTCAATCAATGAAATACGATTATGCGACGACGATGTATCGCGCAGCCGGTCAACCGCTTCTAAAACCGTGTTCAGGGCGGTCAGATAGCCAATCGTGTAGTCGGTGCCCGGAATATCATTGTCAATCGTGCCCGGCAGGCCGATGCATGGAAAACCCATCTCTGTTAACGCTTTGGCACCCATGTAAGAGCCATCACCGCCAATGACCACTAAGGCTTCAATGTCCAACGCCCGGAGATTTTCCACGGCTTGTTGCCGTACGGTCTCTTCCTTAAATTTGGGAAACCGTGCCGACCCCAGAAACGTGCCGCCACGGTTGAGCATGTTCGCTACATCCTGGCGCTCCAGCAGTTTGATCTCGTTCTGATACAGACCAAGGTAGCCGTGCATTACACCATACACCTCAATGCCATGATGCATCCCGGTGCGCTGTACCGCGCGAATGGCGGCGTTCATTCCTGGTGCGTCACCACCACTGGTCAAGACGGCAATCTTTTTAATCATATCCACCTCATTTGTTACCTGAGCGCTCAAGTAGGGGCCAAATCGGGGGTAAATTCTACGGAATTTTTGTTAATTCGTCTGTTCGTCACCTAGCGTAAAGGGGTCTAAAACGGGTGGAATCGGGGTGGACAATTGGGTGGAATCGATCTTTGCGGATTAACACGAATGCTCAACACCTCTTCTCGAAGGTAATGTGTTATGTTATAACATAACAAATTGTTCTTATGGCCTACATTGATGACAACCGCCAATCGCTTACCAGTAACCGTCCTGTCCGGTTTTCTAGGTGCCGGCAAAACCACTGTCCTTTCGCATGTATTGAATAACCGTGAAGGCTTACGAGTTGCGGTTATCGTCAACGACATGAGCGAAATCAATATCGATGCTGCACAAGTACAAAACGATGTCAGCCTGAACCGCTCCGAAGAAAAGCTGGTCGAAATGAGTAACGGCTGTATTTGCTGTACGCTGCGCGAAGACCTACTGATTGAAGTGAGAGCTCTGGCAGAAGCCGGCAAGTTCGACTATTTGATCATTGAATCTACCGGTATTTCCGAGCCATTACCCATTGCTGAAACCTTCACCTTCGCCGATGAAGATGGTACCAGCCTGTCGGATCATGCACGCTTGGATACCTTGGTAACGGTGGTGGATGCCATCAACTTCTTACCTGAATTCCGCGCGGCCAAAAGCCTGCAAGAAGCGGGTGAAACTTTAGGTGAAGACGACGAGCGAAATGTAGCCGATTTATTGGTCGATCAAATCGAATTTGCCGATGTGATTTTGGTCAGCAAGACTGACCTTGCCGCACCTGAGTTACTCAATGAAGTCATCGGCGTTTTGAAAAGCCTCAACCCAGACGCCGATATTCTGCCCATTGAAAAAGGCCAGGTGCCGTTGCATCGCGTGCTCAATACAGCGCGTTTTGATTTCGCCAAAGCGCAGCAAGCCCCCGGTTGGTTGAAGGAAATGCGCGGTGAGCATATTCCAGAAACGGAAGAGTACGGCATCAGCAGTTTCACTTATCAGGCGCGCCGTCCTTTTCACCCGGAACGCTTCTTTAATTTTCTGCATCAACCGTGGGAAACCGGCAAGCTTATTCGTTCGAAAGGCTATTTCTGGCTCGCCTCACGCCCACGTTATGCGGGGAACTGGAGCCAAGCGGGTGGTATCGCCCATCACGGTTTTGCTGGCATGTTCTGGAAAGCCATTCCAGAAGATCAGTGGCCCCAAGATGAAGAATCGAAGACTTTTATACGCCAGAAATGGGTAGAACCCTTTGGTGATATGCGTCAAGAACTGGTGTTTATCGGTCAAGGTTTATCACAAGCTGACGCAACAGCCGCATTAAACGCATGCTTGCTCACGGATGCAGAAATGCAAGCCGGTGTAGACGCTTGGCGCGAATTGCCGGATCCATTTCCGGCATGGGAGTAAATCTGCTTTCACATATTCTATGAGTAATTTTTTAACGTCGCTTTAAGAGGAAATATCATGATTGCACGCGTTAAACCCTTAGCTTGGGCCATTTCATTGGGCGCTGGCCTAGCCTTGAGTACCGTTGCTACCAGCCATGATCATGGCCATTCACACGATGACGACCATGGTCATGAGCACGATGACGACCAGCGCCAGCTGGGTGCACACGTGCATGGCGTTGCCACCATGACCATCGCCCAAGATGGTGGGGACTTTGTGGTTGAATTGAACACACCCTCCATCAATGTGGTCAGCTTTGAACATTTGCCCAATACCGACGCTCAACGCTCGGAGCTGGAACAGGCACTGACGCTATTGCAGGATGCAAGCAACCTTGTGGAACTGACCCGTGCCGGAGCCTGTGAGTTAGAAGACATACACGTCACATCAGAGCAATTGGCGGCTATGGGCTACAGCTCGAGTGGTACAAAGGATGATCACGGACACGACCACGATGATCATGCACACGACGACCACGGGCATGATGAACGGCACTCGGATTTTGTCGTGGAATATACCTTCCATTGCGATGAACCCAGCCGTGTGATCGGCGCACATCTGCCGGTGTTTGAAGCGTTCCCAAGCTTCGAAACCATTGATGTACAGTGGATTGTAAACAGTCAGCAGGGTGCAGCGCGCGCCACAGCAGGCAGTAACGCTGTACTGTTCCGCTAAACAGGGTCTTTTAACCCAAATAGGTGTCGATCCAGTACAATCGGCTCGGCACCTTTTCAATTTCCCAACATGGGTTAGGCATGAGCACACAGACTGAACCAGCCATTCACGCCCACCAGCTACAATTCCGCTGGTCCAAACGTCAACCGACCGTACTCGACATCCCTGAGCTGCGTATTGATCAAGGTGAGCGCGTCTTTCTGTTCGGCCCATCGGGCTCCGGCAAAACCACGCTGTTGAATTTGCTGGCCGGTGTTACCCGCCCCACCTCTGGACAATTGCACGTGATGGGAGAGCCGATGCACCGCCTATCCGGCCGGAAGCGCGATCATTTTCGGGCACAGCACATTGGCATAGTGTTTCAACAATTTAATCTTATCCCTTATTTAACGGTGACCGACAACGTTCGGCTGGCTGCTCATTTGGGCGGTAAAAACGATGCCACCTGCACTGACCGTATCCATGACATGCTGCGCGCCCTAGGGTTGTCCGACCACCATTGGCGACGTCCGGCTCATGCCTTAAGCGTTGGCCAACAACAACGCGTAGCGGTGGCGCGAGCACTCATCAATAGTCCACAGTTGTTCATTGCCGACGAACCCAGCTCGGCACTCGATTCCGACCACCGGGATGAATTCATGCACCTGATGATGCAGGCCGCTGATCAACACAACAGCACGGTGATTTTTGTCAGCCATGATCGCGCCCTGCAAAGCCACTTCTCAAGGCACCTGGACTTGACCCAACTCCAACGAGCCGCCGTGCAGGAGACCGCATAATGAAAATGGTATTGGCGCGCAAAAGCCTATGGAATCGTCGCGGCACGGTGTTTTTAACCCTTATATCACTGACGATCAGTGTCGCGTTATTGCTGGGCATTGACCATCTGCGCAAAGAAGCACGCAACAGTTTCAGCCAAACCATTTCCGGCACCGACTTGATTATTGGGGCGCGAGCGGGATCTACCAACTTATTACTCTACAGCGTGTTTCGTATTGGCAACCCGACCAACAACATTACGTGGCAGAGCTATCAAGACATTGCGCGTCAATCGGCCGTCGAGTGGACCATCCCCATTACCTTGGGTGACACCCATCGGGGCTATCGTGTCATCGGCACCAACAACGACTACTTTGAATACTTTCGGTACGGCCGCACGAATAACCTTACATTTGCCCGTGGTGGACCCTTTACCGGACTCTTTGATGCCGTAGTGGGGGCTGAGGTTGCCCGCGCTTTGGGTTATAGCTTGGGCGATCAAGTCGTCATCAACCACGGTGGCGGCTCGGTGAGCTTCGTAAACCACGGTGATCTGCCGTTCACCATCACCGGCATCTTGGCCCCCACCGGTACGCCGGTTGACCAGTCGGTACATATCAGCCTCGAGGCTTGGGAGGCCATTCACATTGGCTGGGAAACGGGCATGCCCGGCCGTACGCCCTCGCCCGAGGAGATTTTGGCAATGGATCCGGATCGCTTGCAGCCCGATCAACTCACCGCATTTTTTGTCGGTGTGCGCTCTCCGGTACAGACCTTTGCCTTGCAACGTGCCGTCAACAATTATCGCAGCGAACCGTTACAGGCCGTGCTGCCCGGTGTAGCACTATCGGAACTCTGGCAGATGATTGGCATGGTAGAAAATGTTCTGTTGCTCATCGCCTTGCTGGTACTTATCGCTACCCTGATTGGCATGACCACGACGCTGCTTGCTTCCATGCGCGAACGGCAGCGCGAAATGGCGATCTTGCGCGCTTTAGGGGCGTCACCTTGGCTTATTTTCATGCTGATCGAATTGGAAGTGTTACTGATTACTTTGCTGGGTTTGTTGCTCGGTAGCGTACTGCTGTGGTTCTCAGTCACCGTCGCACAACCCATGCTGGTTAATGAATTCGGCTTGTTCATTTCGACCCAGGTTTGGCAGCCATACACGCTTTACTACGGCGCAGGTGTCTTGGGATTGGCCTTATTATTGGGCTTGATGCCCGCATTGGTGGCCTACCGGCGCGCACTGGCCGATGGGTTGGCGGTGACGCGGTAACATTCTCATAACAGCAAAGGGGCGTGGCGCCCCTTTTTTCCATTACTACTTTTCCATTACTACGCCAATTCGGCAAAACACTCGGCAATGATGTCCATACCCTGTTGGAATTGTGCATCCGGAATGGTCAGTGGCATCAGGATGCGCAGTACGTTTCCATAAACCCCGCACGACAGCAGGATCAGCCCTTTCTCACGTGCTTTGGCGACAATTTGCCCTGTTAACCCAGCCGCAGGCTTGCTGTGGTCACCGCCGTCAAACAGTTCAACCGCCACCATGGCGCCCAAGCCACGCACTTCACCAATAACAGCATGTTTTTCAGCCAGCGCGTTAAAGCCCGCAACCATCTGTTCACCCAGTGCTAAAGAACGGGCGAGCAATTGTTCTTCTGCAAAAACATCCATGGCCGCAATCGCCGCTGCGCACGCCAAAGGGCTGCCCGCATAGGTGCCCCCCAAACCGCCGGGCGCGATGGCGTCCATTATGTCTGCTTTACCACAGACTCCCGCTACTGGGAAACCACCGGCAATGGATTTGGCGAATGTCGTTAAGTCAGCCGCTACACCCATTTGCTCCATCGCAAAGAAGGTACCGGTTCGACCTGCGCCAGTTTGCACCTCATCGGCCACTAGCAAAATGCCGTGTTCATCGCATAAAGCGCGTAATTGCTGCATAAAGTCTTTTGGCGCTACGTAGAAGCCACCTTCGCCTTGCACTGGCTCAATTACAATGGCCGCAATGTCTTTAGCTTCCGCATCGTTTTTAAAAATACGGTGGATGCTGGCCATGGCGTCGGCGGTACTTACGCCGTGCAGCTCACACGGATATTGCGCCCGATAAACACCACCCGGCATCAACCCCATGCCCGCCGAATAAGGCGCTACCTTGCCGGTCATCGACAAGGTCATCATGGTGCGTCCATGATAGCCGCCGGTAAAGGCAATGACTCCGGCCCGGCCTGTCGCGGCACGGGCGATTTTCACCGCATTTTCCAAGGCTTCTGAACCTGTGGTCACCAACAGGGTCTTTTTATCAAAGTCACCGGGTACACGAGCGTTGATTTTTTCGCACAGTTCCACATAGGGTTCATAAGCCAATACTTGGAAACAGGTATGCGAGAAACGGTCCAACTGCGCACTCACAGCCGCTTTGATTTTGGGGTGTACATGCCCGGTGTTCAACACCGCAATACCGCCCGCAAAATCAATGTACTCTCGACCTTCAACGTCCCATACGGTGGCGTTTTCCGCGCGCTCGGCAAAAATTGGATGGATTTGCCCGACCCCACGTGGAACGGCATTTTGGCGACGTTGCATCAAAGATTGATTGGTTTTGGACATTGGAAATTACCTATTGCTAAACCCGTGTTGGGTCAGACTGTGTGTTTGATATATTGCACAGATTCTAGATGGATTGCCGAGACTGATCAATATATCGAACAAGGTTTTTGTTGTACAAAACCTGACCACACCGGAAAAATCTGCCACAATGCGCCGAAACAAAGCCTGAATAACGAGAGCAGTATCTAGGGAAGCTCTGAACTGCCAACCGAGAACCTTCAACGAATGGACAATACGCCGCCCAGAGAAGCGTCTAAAAAGGTCACGAATAAGTTGCTATTAAATCGTGACCAAAATATGGCGAACAAAATCATTCTGCGGATTTTTTGGCCCCGGCTTAGCGGCAATGTGTTAACGATGGTGGCCTTTTGGGCCGTGCTGTCCGAACTCTATCCGTCTGCTTCGTATTGGCCATGGCTGATCCTGCAACCGATACTTATTCCGTTGCTCACGGTTCTACACGTTAAATTCAGCAAAAACCCGATCCGTGCCGAGCAACTCAATCTGCTTGCTGATGGCATTCCTTTGGGGCTCTGGATTGTGTACATGCAATTCAACCTGCTGCCCAGCGCTTTATTGATGACGCTTATTGCCATGAACAACATGGCCTTCGGAGGGCCAAAAAACCTGCTGTATTCGTTAATTCTCATGGCCGTAGGCATCTTGGCTGGCGTGCTAATTTGGGGGATAGAATTACAGATTGGTGCCTCGGAGCGCGTCATTTTTGCCACCCTGCCTATTTTGGTCTACTACCCCATTCTAATGAGCACCCTGCTTTACAACTATTCGCGCAAATTGCGCCAACAAAAGCACCAATTGCGTCACCTCAGTACGCTGGATGATTTATCCGGACTATACAATCGGCGCTATTGGTCGTTGGCGGTGGAAACCTGGCTGGAGCAGAATCAATCAGGCACTTTACTCATGTTGGATCTGGATCATTTTAAAGCGATCAATGATCAACTGGGTCACGCCACGGGTGACACCGTGATACAGCGTACCGGAACATTGCTGCGCGACCAGATGCGCACAGATGACATTGCTGGGCGTCTTGGCGGCGAAGAATTTGGCGTACTGCTTCCTAACACCACAAGCAACGAAGCCTTGCACATTGCCGAACGCTTACGCCTAGGCATCGCGCAAGAAACGGCCGCTTTGTGTCAACCACTCAGTTGTACCGTCAGCATCGGCTTGGCCGAACGACAACCGACCGATACCTCATTGGAGATTTGGTTGGGTCGGGCAGATCGCGCACTTTATGCCGCAAAGGATCAGGGTCGAAACAACGTTACCGCCGCATTCAACTGACGCGCCTAAAATCTATATCAAAGTTTTTTGATATAGTTATTGACTCCGCCCGCTCGATCATTAGACTTGCGTTCTATGACCCAATCATCCCCATATGAAGCATGGGCGTTGCACCTTAAAGCTGCGGCCGACCCTTTGCGCTTACTGATTTTGCGTGTATTGCGTCAACAGTCGTATGGGGTGCTGGAACTGGTGCACATATTGGATATTCAGCAGTCGCGGTTGAGCCATCATTTAAAAGTGCTCACGCAGGCTGAATTGCTGACGCCGCGGCGCGAAGGCAATTCAATTTTTTATCAACGCATGCCGTCTATTGTGTCCTGGGTACAGACCCTGTACGCCACACTCGACGACTGGCCGCTGCCGCGTGAAGTGTTGCAACGCCAACAACAGGTCAGCGAAGAACGTCGGCAATTGGCAGAAGCCTTTTTCACTCGGCATGCCGGAGAGTTCAAAGAGCGTCAGGATCTTATTGCCGAGTATCCACAGTACGCCCAACAGGCTCTGGCACTGTTGGAGCATGCTGGGGTTCAGCATCATCACGCGGTTGAAGTGGGCCCCGGTTTGGGGGAGTTTTTGCACGAATTAGCGCGTCGTTTCAACCACGTTGATGCAGTCGACATCGCGCAAGAAATGCTAACGGTTGCGCAACAGAGAGCGACCCAAGATAACATTCGATTTTTTTGCGGTGATCTTGCCAAGTGGTTTAGCACGTACTCGCAGCACCCTGATTTGGTGGTCTACAACATGGTCTTGCATCATGTACCGGACCCCGCAACAGAATTGTCGCATGCCGGGAGTATTTTGTGCTCAGGCGGCCACCTTTTGGTGACGGATTTATGCCGGCATGAACACCAATGGGCACGTACCAGCTGTGGCGATCAGTGGCTGGGTTTTGCCGATGAAGACTTGATGAACTGGGCCAACGAAGCCGGGTTGATCTTGCAACAGCGCAGCGTCACGGCCTTGCGCAATGGCTTTCAGGTTCAATGTCTGCTGTGGCGAAAGCCAAGCACAGGAACCGAATAACTTTTTCGTTTATCCGTCCCAACCTTAGGACGCTCGACCACACAGGGCTACATCATTATGAAGCAATACTTGTTCACCTCTGAATCAGTATCGGAAGGACACCCCGACAAAATGGCCGACCAGATCAGCGACGCTGTTCTGGATGCGATACTGAAAGACGATGCGCACTCACGTGTTGCCGTTGAAACCATGGTGAAAACCGGCATGGTGATCATCGCCGGTGAAGTACGCACGAACACCTATGTTGATCTTGAAGACATCGTACGTGATGTGGTGCTTGATATTGGCTACAACAGCTCCGATGTTGGTTTTGATGGTGCCAGTTGCGCCGTACTGAACGCCATTGGCAAACAGTCTTCTGATATCGCTATGGGTGTGGACGAAGCCGAAGCAAAAGAACTCGGCGCGGGCGACCAAGGTTTGATGTTCGGCTACGCCACCAACGAAACCGATGTACTCATGCCAGCACCGATTTTCTATTCTCACCGCTTGGTACAAAAACAAGCCGAGGTGCGTAAATCCGGCAAACTGAGCTGGTTGCGTCCCGATGCCAAAAGCCAGGTGACCTTGCGTTACGACAATGGCGTACCGGTGGCGGTCGATGCGGTGGTGCTGTCGACCCAGCACAGCCCGGATATCAGCCAAGCGGAACTGCGTGAAGCGGTAATGGAAGAAATCATCAAACCCGTATTGCCAGCCGAATGGTTGCACAAAGACACCCTGTTCCACATCAACCCGACTGGCCAGTTCATTATTGGTGGCCCAGTGGGTGATTGTGGCCTGACGGGCCGGAAGATCATCGTCGACACTTACGGCGGCATGGCACGGCACGGTGGTGGTGCGTTTTCGGGCAAAGACCCTTCTAAAGTAGACCGTTCAGCGGCATACGCCGGGCGTTATGTAGCGAAAAACATCGTGGCCGCTGGCCTGGCTGACCGTTGCGAAATTCAGGTGTCTTATGCCATCGGCGTGGCGGAACCTACGTCCATCTCCATTGAAACCTTTGGCACCCATAAAGTGTCGGAAGACGTGATTGCTGAGCTGGTGCGTGAACATTTTGACCTGCGCCCCGGTGGCATCATCAGCATGCTGGATTTACGTCGACCAATCTATCGCGACACCGCTGCTTATGGTCACTTTGGCCGTGAACTGCCGAATTTCACCTGGGAAAAAACAGACAAAGCGGCTGCGTTAAAAGCCGCTGCCGGACTCTAAGCGGCCCTCTTTTTGGCCGCATAAAGGGCAATGCTCTGCATTGCCCTCATTTCAGACTGCGAGGAAACACCATGACCACCGCAACACAACTCAGCACCTTCACCGATTATAAAGTCGCCGACATCTCATTGGCTAAGTATGGCCGGGCAGAAATTGATATTGCCGAAACTGAAATGCCGGCCCTGATGGCGCTGCGCGAAAAGTACCGTGCGGAGCAGCCATTGAAAGGCGCGCGCATTATGGGTTGCATCCACATGACCATTCAAACGGCCGTGTTGATTGAAACCTTGATTGATTTGGGTGCTGACGTGCGCTGGTCATCGTGCAACATTTTCTCCACGCAGGATCACGCCGCCGCCGCCATTGCTGCTGCGGGCATTCCCGTTTTCGCTTGGAAAGGTGAAACAGAAGAAGAATTTTTGTGGTGCATCGAGCAGACTATTTTGGCTGAAAAAGACGGCAAAACACCGTGGAATGCCAACATTATCCTGGATGACGGCGGCGATCTAACCGAGATGGTGCACAGCAAGTACCCGCAAATGCTGGATAGCATTCACGGTATTTCGGAAGAAACCACCACTGGTGTACACCGCCTGCTAGACATGCTGAAGAAAGGCACGCTGAAAGTGCCCGCCATCAACGTGAACGACTCGGTCACGAAATCGAAAAACGACAACAAATATGGTTGCCGTCATTCTCTGAACGATGCCATCAAGCGCGGTACAGATCACCTCTTGGCAGGTAAAAAGGCTTTGGTGATTGGTTATGGCGATGTGGGCAAAGGCTCTGCGGCGTCATTGCGTCAGGAAGGTATGATCGTAAAGGTCACGGAAGTCGATCCAATCTGTGCGATGCAAGCCTGCATGGACGGTTTTGAAGTAGTTTCTCCGTACAAAGACGGCATCAATACGCAGTCGGCCGATGGCATCAATACAGAACTGCTGGCGACCACCGATATTCTGGTGACCACCACCGGCAATACGAATGTGTGCGATAAGTACATGTTGGCGGCGCTTAAAAAAGGTGCTGTGGTCTGTAACATTGGTCACTTCGACAATGAAATCGACACGGCCTTTATGCGCAAGACCTGGCAGTGGGATGAGATTAAACCCCAAGTGCACAAGATCTACCGCAGTGCGGACAAAGGCGATTTCCTAATTCTGTTATCCGAAGGCCGTTTGGTGAACTTGGGCAATGCTACCGGTCACCCGAGCCGTATCA
Source organism: Salinispirillum marinum (assembly GCF_042650105.1). NCBI lineage: Bacteria > Pseudomonadati > Pseudomonadota > Gammaproteobacteria > Oceanospirillales > Saccharospirillaceae > Salinispirillum > Salinispirillum marinum. The sequence goes on from NZ_JBHSAL010000001.1 coordinate 864,289, forward strand.
TGGATGGTTCATTTGCGAACCAAGTGTTGGCGCAAATGTATTTGTATGAGCAAAAATTTGCGGATCTGCCAGCCGCTGAAAAAGCCAAGCACCTGTATGTCAAGGTTCTGCCGAAGAAGCTGGACGAAGAAGTGGCTGCCGAAATGGTACGCGGGTTCGGTGGGGTGATAACTCAACTGACGCCCCAACAAGCCGAATACATTGGCGTAGAGGTTGACGGGCCCTTCAAGCCTAACGATTACAAATACTAAAAAGCAAAGCGATAGCTCCTTGGCTACTCGCCAAGAGCGTTGATGCCGGAGCCCTTGCGCGGATCGCCGTAAATACGTCCGTGTAGGCTCGCTGAACACATCCATGTGTTCAAACGTCCGCTACAGGGCTCCGGCATCAGCGCTCTTAGCTAAGTATCATGGCCAACTTTCAGCTTTGCTTTTCTGCAAGCGCTGGACGGATGAATTGCTAGACATATGGTGGTAGAAGGACTGAGTGGCGGACTTTATGCCTGCCGTTTTGATAGAGATGGGATGTGGTATTGGAAAGGTGGTAGGTAGGCATGGAGGTATGACAGACCTTATGCCGCCATGGATGGCGTTCCCATCGCCGTGATGAATGGCGTACCTAACGCCACGGAGCATCAGCAAAGAGTAATAATGACAATGAAAACACCCATTAGTTTTGAATTCTTCCCGCCGAAAACGGAAGAAGGCGCGGTGAAATTGCAGCAAGTGCATGCCGAACTCAGCACACTGAAGCCGGAGTTCTTTTCCGTCACCTATGGTGCCGGCGGCTCCACGCAAGAACGCACCATCAATACTGTGCTTGATCTGAATGCCAAAGGCATCAGCACCGCTCCGCACCTGAGTTGCATTGGCTCTACGACTGCCTTGTTGAAAGGTTTGTTGAACCGTTACCAAGCGCACGGCATTAACCGCATTGTCGCCCTGCGCGGTGATCTACCCTCAGGTATGGGCGGCGGAACAGGTGGGGATTTCAATCATGCAATTGATCTTGTCGCGTTCATCCGCAAAGAATATGGCGATGCCTTCCATCTTGAAGTCGCCGCCTACCCCGAAATGCATCCACAAGCAGGCAGCATAGAAAAAGATATTCAGCATTTTGTCGCCAAAGCCAAAGCTGGTGCCGACTCGGCCATCACGCAATATTTCTACAATGCGGATGCTTACTTCCATTTCGTGGATCGGATTCGTGCGATTGGCTGCGATATCCCCATTATTCCCGGCATCATGCCCATCACCAACTACAGCAATCTGGCGCGTTTCAGTGATGCCTGTGGGGCTGAAATCCCACGTTGGATGCGTAAACAACTGGAAGCCTACGGTGACGACAGCGCTAGCATTAAAGCCTTTGGCTTAGACGTTGTGAGCCGGTTGTGTGAACAACTGATTGCTGGCGGTGCGCCGGCCCTGCACTTTTATTCGATGAACCAGACCGCCGCCAGCAAAGCCATTTGTGACAGATTAGGACTCTCGCCTAATTGAGAAAATAATCGAATAAGCCCAGAGGCGAAAATTTGGCAAGGCAAGAAAGCCCAAGAACGCGCAGTTTACTTAATGTAAACGAGCATTTTTGGGCTTTCTTAACAACGCCAAATTGAGAAAAGGAGCTTATTCAACCCGTAATTTGGCAAACCTTGCACTCGCCATTCGTAGGCACACTGGTCTCCACATACCGCACCCGTCTTATTGGGCTGGTGCGATCCGGTTGAATCTGAAAACGCCGACCATCACGCTTGTCTTGCGCTACGTTTGCTTGAGGAATCGGGCAACTGGTCATGATACACCTCCGTTGAAATTGAATATTAGAATACTCTTAATTATAGACTTTGCAAGTTTCTTTTGCACCCGCCACCAACCAAATATGTCATTTTTATGTCATTTTTGTGTCAGCCAATTATAATGCCCGCCTGAACGATCTTGCGGAGTTTAGTTATGGGTATTGAAAGCCCCTTGTTCCAGTTGTTTGGGCAAAGCCCCATCCAACCGCTCACCAAACACATGCACCTTACCTTAGATTGTGTGAGTGTTTTGCCTGCCTTCTTTGCCGCGGCACAGAGTGGAGACTGGAAGAAAGCCACCCAGGTACGCAGCGAAATCGAGCAACATAAGCGTGATGCCGATGTCTTGAAGAAGGACATTCGTACCCACATGCCGAATCGCTTGCTGATGCCGGTCGCACGATCTGATTTACTCGAATTGTTGATTGCCCAGAGTCGTTTGGCGGGCTCGGCGAAACGCATTTCGGGTTTGGTTTTGGGCCGTGAGATGCACATTCCCGACAGTATCTATCCTTTGTCTAACGACTTTCTAGCGATGGGCATTCAGGCGGCTGAACAAGCGACGGTGGCGATTGATGAATTAGACAACCTTCTGGAAACCGGGTTCAGCGGTAAGGAATTGAAAACGGTCGAGGCGTTGCTCGCTAAGCTGGATGACCTGGAAGAGCAGTCGGATCAATTGCAAATTTCGTTACGGCGGAGCCTTAAAGGGTTGGAAGCCAACCTGAACCCCGTTGACGTGATGTTTATGTATCAGGTTATCACCGGTATTGGTCAGTTGGCCGATTTTGCTCAACGTGTTGGTCATCGACTGCAAATTTTGATGGCCCGATAAGCTACGCGACCGAGGTTTTTATGGCGATTATTGCTGAACACGCGAATCTTTTAATCTTACTGGCCTGTATCTTCGGGCTGTTCATGGCTTGGGGTGTGGGTGCCAACGACGTTGCCAACGCCATGGGGACATCAGTCGGCTCGCGCGCACTGACCATCACCCAGGCCATCATCATTGCGATTATCTTTGAATTTGCCGGGGCTTATTTGGCGGGCGGCTCGGTCACTTCGACGATTCGCAGCGGTATCATCGACGGTAATGCGCTGGCCAACGCTCCGGACATCTTTGTGTTTGGCATGCTGGCATCGCTCCTCGCGGCGGGCACCTGGTTGGCCGTGGCATCAACCATGGGTTGGCCGGTGTCTACGACGCACTCCATCGTGGGCGCCATCATCGGCTTTGGTCTGATCTACTTGGGTACTGAAGGCATTCGCTGGCCGCGCGTCTGGACCATCGCCGCGAGTTGGGTGATTTCACCGCTGCTCGCGGGGACCATGGCCTACCTCTTGTTCCGCAGTGTTTACCACCTCATTCTGAACACCGATGAACCCTTCGCCAACGCCAAACGCTACGTACCTTTCTACATGTTTCTCACCGGTTTCTTGGTCTCTATGGTGACCTTGTTGAAAGGTTTGACTCATGTCGGTTTGGATCTTTCGTTCACCGAGAGCGTGTTGTATTCCATTCTGATTGGTTTGTTGATTACCGCTTTGGGCAAGGTCTTGATCAGTCGAATTAAAGAAGATGTGGCCCTGACCGGGCGTCGTCGATTTGCCGGGGTAGAGCGGATATTCGCGATCTTGATGGTCTTCACCGCCTGTGCCATGGCGTTTGCGCACGGATCGAACGATGTGGCCAATGCGATAGGGCCCGTTGCTGCCGTGGTTTCTGTGGTGGGAGATGGCATGGTCACCGGGCAATCGCCGGTACCCAATTGGGTGTTGTTATTGGGCGCGCTAGGTATTGTTTTAGGCTTGGGCACGTACGGTTTTAAAGTCATGGGTACCATCGGACGTAAAATTACCGAACTTACGCCTTCACGCGGCTTTGCTGCAGAGCTGGCCGCAGCGTCCACGGTAGTCTTTGCCTCCGGAACGGGCTTACCCATCTCGACCACACATACGCTGGTGGGCGCTGTATTGGGTGTAGGCATGGCGCGCGGTATTTCAGCGCTGAACCTCAATGTGGTGGGTCGTATTGTGGTGTCTTGGGTGGTGACATTACCCGCGGGCGCCGGTTTGTGCATGATCTACTTCTTAATTCTGAAAGCCTCGTTCGGGGCCTAGTGGTATTCCGAGGCTGACACGGTTAACCGCCGCGTCAGCCTACGGAGCATTTGTTCCATGGCACACAATTCCGTAGACTGCAGCAGGTCGTTATTTCATTTTTGGAAATCGCTATGGCGCTGTTCCCTCCCACGCACGATGAAAATTCTGTACTCATCCAACGTTTAGACCCGCAAGAACCGCTGGGCTGCGCGATCATCCGCCCGTTTACGCTCGATGGTCATGAATGGCCAACGGCAGAACATTACTATCAAGCCATGAAATATCCGGACCGCCCAAGATTCCAGCAGATTTTGGCTGCACCCGATGTCGAAACGGCTCGGAAGATTGGCAAAGGCTGGCTAAAGCGCCCGCGCAGTGATTGGAAAAGCGTCCGCACCATCGTCATGACACGGGCAATCTACACCCAATGTCACACGTATCCGGACTTTGCTGATGCCCTACTGGAAACCGATGACCGTCCACTTATGGAGACGGCCCAATACGATTATTTCTGGGGCATTGGCCGTGATCAACGCGGGCAAAACCAGTACGGAAAAGTACTGATGAATGTGCGCACTAAGTTACGTTCCGAGCGTCAATCGGTGGCCTCTTAACGGCCCGACGCCAGAGTCGCTCGGCGGGTCCTATACCCCAACACTTCTCCCATTTAGGTACTTGCCAAAGCAGCAGCGCACTGATTCCAGCACCCAACAGCATGACCTCAGCTGGTGTGCGCTGTCCATACCAACCGAGTCCATGCCCATAAAAGAGCACACCGCACAGTAGCGATTGCAATAAGTACACTGACAAGGACCACCGCCCGAGGGCGGCCAAACGCAGAACCCAAACGGACGCTGAAGACCACGATAACAACACCAACAAGTACCAAAACGCCAACAGAAACGCCCCCATCTGTTGCAGCACTGGCTGATAGAATGACACCCAAGCCAGATCATCCGGAACACCGAAGACTCGGCTGAGCGCAACACCCAAACTGAGCACTAACCCCACAGTGCCAATGCCGATACCGGGCCACGATATTGGTTTGATCGGTGGTGCAACGCACCATCCCTGGCGCTGCAACAGCATGCCGATGATCATCAAGCTCAGCGTGTACCACAGGGTCCAGGTCACCAACACATCAAATTGCAACGTCCATGCATCCGGAGCCCGCACCGACCATTGCGCCCAAAACCCTTGCTGATAGCCCATAACTTTCGCCTGCAGCGTTTCCGCAGAGGGGTAAAGCAACGCGCGCATAGTCTGCAAGGTTGCTTCGTCCCACCGATCAACCGACTGCGCCGCCCACAGCAGAAGCCCGGTCGGCAGAGCAAAAAACAACACCGCAAAGCGAATCTGCCGCAAAGGAGACAGGGGCAAGAACCACCACGCCACGGCTCCTGTAATGGCATAGGTCACTAAGATATCGCCGTACCAAAATCCGTACGCATGCAATAACCCAATACACCCTAATATGGCCATTCGCTTCATGTGCGCCCATTTGGCTATCTGCCCATAGCGCTCTAAAAACAGTGCCATGCCGACACCGAACAATAGGCTCAATAAGGCGATAAATTTGCCTTCCATTAGCCCAATGGTCAGCACCAAAGCACCTTGATCCAACCCACTCAGATCCGGACGCTGTGAGGGATGGTAATGCCATTGCTCCGGGCCAGAGAACAAATGAATGTTCACCATTAGCACCCCTAAAACGGCAACACCTCGAATGAGATCCAGTTTCACGAACCGAGTATTGTCAACGGAGTCGGACAAAGTGGTCATAATCAATAAAATCCACGTGGATATTTGAGCACTAGTGCTTGAACAATTCTAATGACGGCCGATAAAGTACCATAATGCCGATGGATATTTCAGCACTGCCCGACCCGGTGAACAGTGCTATACTCGGTCGGGAAACAATGAACGGTCATGACATAACACTCAAGGGGTAGTCGGGTGGAACAAAAGGACACCGAAGGTCAGTTTATTACATCAACCAACGAAATCCTTCGTTTGTTTCGTCATGTGCAAGAAAAACTCTCGCCGGTGACCATCACGTTTCCGGGCATGGCGAAGAAATTGACCACCTATGTTGTGAACGTCGACAACGACAGTCGGCAGTTGTTGTTCGATGAAGTGCTGCCACTAACTGACAGTCCGCTGATGCAGGATGGTCGGCCGTTTAACCTAGAAACCTACTACGACGGCTGCCGGATTCGTGCCCGAAATATTAAGGCAATACCACGCAAAGACAGCGAAGGCAGTTACAGTTACCTCGTTGTTGCACCGGATGAAGTGCATTATTACCAGCGCCGCGCCGCATTTCGTGCTCAAGTCCGACGCACCCTCAACATTTGGGCCCACCTGCTGGACGACGGCGGCAAAGTAGTACGCGCCAAATTACGAGATCTTTCCGCCGAAGGGTGCAAGCTCGAAATCGATGGCAACTATCAGCATGTGTTAGAGAGATACAAAGAAGCCCAGCCGATAAAGTTCACCTTCCCTAATGGCACCAACATGACCCCTAAAGTCATTATGCGCCATGTGGTGTACGACGAAGCGCGGAAGATGACGCAGTGCGGCTGTCAACTCGGTGAACTTACGCCGGGTGAAGAGTCTCAGGTCGCCAATGTGGTCAATGAGCTGCAGCGCGACCACATTAATTTTGTCCGCAATGGCGGCAACCCGGAAGGCGTACCAGCCCTGTTTTTGCCACCGACACAGGACTCAGCGCGCGCCGCACTGGAAAGCAAATTAGAAGCCTTAGAAAACAAACCCGAACCCCCTGCGCCGACGGCGGCCGAGGTTAAAAAGTCCGAACAGGCAAAAGCCAAAGCCGTGCGAGCCCGTCAGTCTGGCCCCATTGATTATCGCGTGGCGCACCAAGCCGGGGTTTCGGCTGTACGCTCTCTGGTTGCCAAGCTCAGAGCGGAACAAGAATTGCCGATCAGCCAGGCCATGGAAGCCGCAGAGGATTTATCCGTCGCCTGGGAAACGGACCGCCAACCGCTGTTGATGCTAACCCGCATTCGCAACGGTCAGGATTTCTTATTTGAACATTCTGTCAGTGTTGGCTTGCAATTGGCCGATCAGGTGGTGCGCAGCCAACAAAAGGACGACTCCGAGCTGGTACGAAAACTGATTTTTGCGGGCATGGTCCATGATCTGGCTAAATCCCTGCTGCCTGATGGCGTGCAGGAAACCCGCGTTAAATTACCGCCGGACCGTAACGCCTTGCTGCAAAAGCACGCCCAAAAGGTGCGCAGCATTCTGGCGACGATGCCCAATGTACCCAAAGAAGCGGTGATGGTGGCCACGCAGAATTTCGAGCGACTCAACGGCAGCGGTATTCCTGATGGACTCAGGGCAGATGAAATTCACCCGCTGGGGAAAATGGCCGCGGTGATCGATGTACTGGACATGTTGGCCAACCGCGTTGGGCGTGATGTGTATTACCACCCGGTTTTGGCGTTTAAAGCCATGTTGAATTTACCGCAAGAACTCGATTCAGATTCCGTTAAGAAGGTCATTCGCTATCAAGGTCTCTATCCGTTGGGTGCGACCGTTAAACTGTCCAACGGTTACATCGGCTTGGTGATGCGCCACAATGACGACAGCAAACCAACACATGCACGCTTGGTTTACAATCTGGCTGATCAATCCCATTTCCCACCACGAGATATTGAATTGGCCAGCAGCGGTGTCACGGTTGAAGCGCCTGCCGATCCGGTAAAACTGGGCTTGAGCAATTCGTTATTGCGCCTGCCCTTGCAAAACTAGGCGGATACTCACCGCTCAATCCGGCCGCTGGTTGAGCCCCAATTCGGTGATAATGCGCCATTCTTCGGGACGCACCGGCGTGATGGATAATCGGCTACGCTGCAATAACATCATCTGCTGCAAATCAGGATACGCGCGCAACGTTGCCAAGGGCACTACGTGCGCAAACTTACGTACAAAGCCAAACCGCCGCAGATACCAACGCGGCTTTTCTGCCGTCGCCTTCGGGTCGAAATAGCGGCTTTCCGGGTCAAACTGCGCAGGATCTGGCATAGCGTCTGACAACACTTCCGCCAGCCCAGCAACGCCCACATCCTTACAACTGCTGTGGTAGAACAGCACCTGATCGCCAATCTGCATATCGTGCCACATGAAGTTGCGCGCTTGGTAGTTGCGCACGCCGTCCCAAGGCTCGCCAGCGGCACCGCGCGCTGCCAGATCATCGATACTGAACGCATCCGGCTCGCTTTTGATCAACCAATAGTTCATGACATCAACCACCCGTTTTCATTTGCTCAGTGGTGTTCATGTGGTAAATCGCGGGCAGTGCTTCGGCACCACTTTGGGTTACTTCGAGATCCTGCAGAATGCCGTCTTGAATGGCGTAAATCCAACCATGCAGATGCAGTTCCTGTCCGCGTGCCCAAGCACGCTGCACAGCCTTGGTTTTAGCCAGATTATTCACCTGTTCAACCACGTTCAGTTCGCACATGCGATCCAATAGTTTGTTGGCTGGCAAGCCCTTCAAACTCGATTCGTGCTTCGCGTACAGATCTTTAATGGAGCGCAACCAATTATCAACAATACCGTATTCTTCATTGGTTAATGCCGCCTGCACCCCACCGCAGCCATAGTGCCCGGCGACAATCACGTGTTTCACCTTGAGAATGTCTACCGCATACTGCACGACACTCAAGCAGTTGATGTCGGTGTGAATAACCTGATTGGCAATATTACGCTGTACAAAAATTTCACCTGGCGGCAGGTTCACAATTTCATTGGCAGGCACACGACTGTCCGAACAACCGATCCACAGGATCTCGGGCTTTTGTTGCGCCGCCAACCGCGCAAAATAGTCCGGGTCACCCTCCAGCTTTGTTGCCGCCCATGCTTGGTTGGCCGTCAACAAATGATTCAAGTTGTTCAAGACATCGTCTCCTTCATGTTTCCGTTATTGTTTCAGTATACATGGTGCAAACCAATCGACCTTGAGAAAAAGTGCTGTGAATCCGAATGCACCAAGCAGTTTAATGCAGAGCGTCCTTAATGTTTTGATACATTCTGTCACTCGATTTCAGCGATGAACAGTGAACAATATGACCTTAATTCGACCCTACAATAACAATCGGGCGATTAAGCCTCATTAGGTATCCACCATGCTGAACTCTTCTCGAAGATTCTTCCTGACGCTACTGTGCGTGCTGTATAGCCCGTGGTTAATGGCCGATAACGTGGTCCTCGTCTCCAGTAATGCCTTCCAGGATTATGAACGTTTTTTAAACGGCCGTGATCCCGTCAGCATTACGGATTTCAGTGGGCCGTATTCGCGCCGGGATGTGGTGGAAATGGTATTGGTTAAGCAAGCCCTGCACCTTTCGGGCGTTGCCGTACCGTTCACCTTTGCCGCCGAAGACGACCCCGACCGCATCATTGAGGCTCTTCGAGACGGCTCGGCACTGGCCGCTGGTAACACCTTCTGGCTCGATCATTTAACACCGCATTATGATGAACTCAGAATCACCACAGCCCTAATCAATCGTGGTGAATTCGAGGTCGGCTTTTATGTGCATCCCGACGCTGTGGTGCGGGAAAATTCTGACCTGCGCTCACGCCGTCAGATATCGACCGCGCAATGGAAGCAAGACTGGGATTCCTTACATTCACTGGGCTTCGATGCGCTGCTGCATTGGGACACCTGGCCCGACCAAGTGAATGCCGTGATGACCGGCGACATCAGCTTCCTTTTAGCGCCGTTTCAGAACGGCGACGACATGGTGTTACAGCTCGGTGAAAACAGGCTGGTGCCTATTCCTGGCATCAAACTCGGCCTGATTGGCAGTCGGCACATGGCGGTGTCGCGAGCGCATCCGGACGGTGCATTGTTCAATTCCGCGCTGCAACTCGGCTTGTTGCGGCTGAAGCGAGAAGACCGTATTCGCCAAGCCTATCTTGATTCAGGATTCCTACACCCGGGTGTCACCGACTGGGTACTCATCAATGCCCCCGGCACCAATACGGCGTGGCAGGTGAATTAAGGCGCTGGACAACCTTAGGGATGCTCAATTAGAGTGATGGTGTCATCAGCACCTATAAAAATCGCTGAGACACGCATTCGGTACGATGGTGAAACGTCCGAGCCGAAGCCTAAAGATGCCGATTACTCTAACTGGAATCCTCGCCATGAACCTTATGCGATCATTGGTTTTACTGTGCGCACTGTGCGGTAGCTGTTATGCCTTAGCCACGACGTTCCCGAATCGCCCGCTTACCTTAATGATTGGCTTTGACCCCGGTGGCAGCACCGACGTTCAAGCTCAGGTACTGGCCACCATTTTGACCGAGAATCTCGGGCAGCCGGTAAACGTACTCCATCAACCCGGTGCTGGTGGTGCTGTTGCCGCAGCCATGTTGGCGAACAGTCCAGAACAAGGCTATGTGATGATGTTCAGCTCATCGCATCCCTTTACCTTCACGCCACTGGCGTCGTCGACCTCCTATGACACCACCGATTTTCGCTTTATCAATAGTCTGGCGATCCAGCAATCGGTTTTGGTCAGCGGTGGTGTTATGCCCTACTCCGACTGGGCAGGTTTCCTTGCCTATGCACGCCAACGACCTGAAGTCACCTTTGCCTCGCAAACCCCACAAGATCGCTTTGTCGTTCGCCTCATTGCCCAAAAGGAAAACTTGAATATCCGTTTTGTACCAACCAGTGGTGGCTCGGGCTCATCGCCTTTGGTGCTGTCAGGCGATGTGGATTTTGCCTACAGCGGCGGCTCTCATACGGCCTATACCGATGACGGCCAGATGAATGTCTTGATGGCCTTATCCACCAACCGGCTGGAAGGCTACCCCGATGTTCCCGCCATACGTGAACTGGGCTATGCGTTTTCCGATGACATTTTGCGGGTGGTGGCTGTGCCCTCGAACACGCCCGACGAGCAGGTCACCATACTCGCGCAAGCATTAGAGAAGGCCGCCAGGGATCCACGTTTCCAAGCCGTTTCACAACGCCTGCGCTTGCCCATTGCGGTGTACAGTGAGACGGAGCTGGACGATATTTTCCGGGAACAAGTCGAAGGTTATCGACATTTGATCCAGGCGTTTGGTGAATAGCCAGTACGCACCTATGCAGCACGCATAAAAAAGCCCGTGCAATTACGGGCTTTTTTCTCAATGGGCCACCACTATTCGGACTTTGCCTGTGGCCCTTCACTCAAGTTCCGTGAATAAAAGATTTCCTGCATTTCGCGCCGGATACGACGTTCGATTTCCGTCAATTCCGCCTCATCGAACTCATTACTGCCTGAACCAAACAGATATTGTTCAATGTCAAAATCCTTCATCATCATCTTGGTATGAAAGATGTTTTCCTGATACACATTCACATCAATCATCTCGAACTTTTCTTTAGTATCTTCGTCCATGTAGTTCTGAATCGAGTTGATCTTATGGTCGATGTAGATCTTCTTACCATCTTCCATGCGGGTAAAACCGCGTACTCGGTAATCCATGATTACGATGTCTGAATCAAACGAGTGAATAAGAAAGTTCAGGGCTTTCAACGGTGAAATGACGCCACATGTGGACACATCAATATCGGCACGAAAGGTACTGATCCCACTATCCGGATCACTCTCCGGGTAGGTGTGAACGGTAATGTGGCTTTTATCGAGATGACCGACTACGGACTCAGGCAGCGGGCCGGGCGTGGGGGTCAACTCTTCCGGGTCGGGTGCTACGGGATGTTCGGCGATCAGAATGGTGACACTGGCACCCTCTGGCTCGTAGTCCTGGCGGGCAATGTTCAGCACGTTGGCACCGATGATTTCCGTCACTTGTTCTAAAATAGCGGTCAAACGGTCCGCATTATAGAGGTCGTCAATGTACTGGATGTACTCCTGGCGATGACGTTCGGTCTTAGCGTACGCAATATCATAGATATTGAAGCTGAGTGACTTGGTTAGGTTATTGAACCCATGCAGTCGCAATTTGTCCATTCTTCACGTGCCCTCCGCACCTTCGGGTGTATCAGGGTGGCAACTGGCTAGCCCAGGCCACGATTTGGGGGCGCAATTATGGAGAGTTTTACCGCCCCTGACCAGACTTTGAAGGGTGTTTAAGGTTGCTTTTTGTGAATGACGTTAGTCGAAGTCGTAATCCACTTCCAACAAACAATGCGGTGACACTCTGGGTTCCGTCAGAATGCGGGCATCAAAGACATAGTCCGCCAAGTTAGGCGTAATGATCTGGTAGTCAATTCGGAGCCCGTTACGCTGGGCTTCATCATACGGCCACCACGTGTGCTGCTTTTCTTTACGATTGACCAAACGAAAGGCGTCGACATAACCCATGGGCCCGAACACTTGATCCATCCACGCCCGTTCTTCCGGCAAAAAACCGGAGGAGCGCTGATATTCTTGCCAATTGCCCAAATCAATCGTCCGATGGGCAATGTGATACGTGCCGGCAAAAATGAATTCCCGACGCTTGCGGCGTGTCTTCTTTAAGTGGTTCAGGAAACTTTCCATGAACGTAAATTTGAGGTCTTGCTCATCTTCATCATCGGCCGTGACTCGCGGGAACAAGACTGAACAGATGCTGAATTTTTCAAAATCCGCTTGCAGGAAGCGCCCTTCCATATCGCACTGTGGAAAGCCAAGCCCGCGAATAACCGCCTTGGGCATCTCTTTAGCATAGATACCTACACCGCCCATTTTCGGGTCGTCGGCATCGAAGAAAAAGGCGTTATAGCCGGGAACTTCCATCAGACTATCGGGAATGTCGCGTTCACGAATGCGAATGTCCTGCACACAGACTACGTCAACACCCGAATGCTCAAGCCAATGCGCGAAACCACGGTCCGCCGCATTGATTAAGCCGTTGACGTTGATACTGACAATCTTCATGCAATTACCTAAAAGGGAAAATCCATTCGTTAGCGAGAAAAGTAGTTCCCGCAGGAACTCAATAAGTATGTGCTATTGTATGCTGCTCGCCACCCAATGTCACAAGCGTTTATACTGTCTGCAATCAGTAAACCTTTACATTTAAGCAATCTAATACGGACCTTTCGACAATGCAAACCTACCAACGTGACTTCATTGAATTTGCCTTGCACCGTGGCGTGTTGCGCTTTGGCGAGTTTACCTTGAAGTCTGGCCGCACCAGCCCTTATTTTTTTAACGCGGGATTGTTTCAAACTGGTGAAGACTTGAGCCGTTTGGGCGACTTCTACGCGGCGGCGTTACAAGCCAGTGGGTTAACCTATGATTTGTTGTTCGGCCCCGCTTATAAGGGCATTCCTTTAGCGACGGCGACCAGCATTGCATTGTATCGCAACCACCAAGTAAACACGCCCTATGTGTTCAATCGCAAAGAAAAGAAAGACCATGGCGAAGGCGGCAACTTGGTCGGCGCACCCTTGGCGGGCAATACGGTGATCGTTGATGATGTGATTACTGCGGGTACGGCCATTCGAGAGGTGATGGACATCATTGCGGCTTACCCTGAGGCCCGCCTGAGCGGAGTCTTAGTGGCCTTAGACCGCCAGGAACGTGGAAAGGGTGCACGTTCAGCGATCCAAGAAATTGAAGCCGATTATGGTGTGCCGGTGGTGTCTATCGTCAGTCTGAATGACTTATTAATCTTCCTTCGTGACCAGCCTGAACATGCCGAACACTTACCGGCGGTTGAAGCCTATCGCGCCGAATATGGCGTATAAAGGAACTAAAGCACAAGCCAACTGTCTCAGCAATGCAGATACGAAACACCTGCACCGCTGACCAGTAGAGCCTATTCGGGCACGCCGTGAACCCATCCATGGGGGCTTGGCGGCAGCCGTCCAGGCTGCCGACATCCCGAATAGGCTCTACTGGTCAGCGTCGCGGTGTCTGCATACCTTCATACCTATGCACTTAAAAGACAGGATACGATGAAAAAACTGATTCTCTTGGCGGCCTTAGCGGGTCTTGTTGGCCTGTATGTATTTTTCGATGTGGGTCAGTACATCAATCTCGCGTATCTCAAAGCGCAGCAAGACAACCTGAACCAGTTCTATGTTGAACACCGCCTGTTGATGGTAGCGGGTTACATGGCGCTGTATGTGTTGATGGCTGCGTTGTCATTGCCGGGCGCGGCCATTATGACGTTGGCGGGCGGGGCTATTTTTGGCTTAGGCGTGGGCTTGGTCGCGGTCTCGTTCGCTAGCTCAATCGGGGCTACATTGGCCTTTTTGGTGGCGCGCTTTTTACTGCGTGATAGTGTGGAAAAGCGCTTTCCTAAACAGCTCGCGTCCATTAATGCCGGTGTTGAGCGCGAAGGGGCGTTCTATCTTTTTACTTTGCGCTTGGTGCCCATTTTTCCGTTTTTCATCATTAATTTGTTGATGGGGCTAACCGCCATTCGAGTTTGGACTTATTACTGGGTCAGCCAGGTCGGTATGTTGGCGGCCACAGCCGTGTATGTGAACGCGGGAACTCAAATTGCGCAGATTGAGTCCTTACAAGGCATTGCATCACCGACGCTGTTGTTATCGTTCGCGTTGCTGGGCATTTTCCCTTTGCTTGCCAAGCGGATCGTCGGTTTCTTGAAAAAGCGGGCCAACGCGCCCGCCTAAATCGTTCAACGTGGAAGATGCTCAGAGCGAAAGCTGCTCGGGTAACCCCATCATAATGTTCATGTTCTGCACCGCTGCACCGGATGCGCCTTTACCTAAGTTGTCGAGGCGCGACATCAACAGTATGCGTTCGCCGTGGCCAAACACAAAGATTTGGTTCTGATTGGTCCCATTGGCGGCCTGTGGGTTAATAAAGCCACCATCCACGCTGCCTTCGACATTGTAGGGCTGCACCTGAACAAAGGTGCTATCTGCGTAGTGTTCTGCCAAGGCATCACGCACGGCTTCGGCGTGCCGGTTTGGCATCGTTAATTGCGCGGCATGCAGGGGTACCGTCACAACCATGCCCTGATAAAACGGCCCAACCACCGGCGTGAACACCGGTGGCAAAGCTAAACCACACACGGCCTGCATTTCTGGTAAGTGTTTATGGTTCAGGTTTAGCCCGTAGTGCGCTGGCCCTTGCAAACGCGCGCGCTGCTCGGTATCCGCGTCTTCATATTGTGCGATCATGGCTTTGCCGCCGCCGCTGTAACCGGTCAAAGACTGACAACTTAACGGTGTTGAAGGGTGCAATAACCCGCGTGCCACCAAGGGGGCAACCAACAGGTTAAAGCCGGTGGCATGGCAGCCGGGGTTGGCGACACGTCGACTTTGCGCAATGCGCTGCCGTTGCTCTGCGTTGATTTCTGGTAAACCATATACCCATGCTGGGTCTGTGCGGTGCGCGGTACTGGCGTCAATCAACCGGGTGGTGTCGTTGGTGACCAGTGCGGCGGATTCTTTTGCAGCCGAATCGGGTAGACACAAAAAGGCCACATCGGCGGCATTTAACAGCGCCTGGCGGGCATCCACACTTTTGCGCTCGGCAGGATCGATCTCCAATAGGGTGACTTCAGGGTGCTTGTCCAAGCGCTCTTTAATTTGCAGCCCTGTCGTACCTTCTTGCCCATCCACAAACACTGTAAACACTATACCGACTCCTGAGATTGCGAGGTGAAACCAAAAATTGCCGCCGACAATAATGGCCATTGTTCGTCCCAGCCCACGGTAGGACGTTTCTGAAACTGACTGCGTACAAACTGCGCGATACGGCCTTCGGCCGCCGCCAGCATTAAATTGGCGGTTAACGCCGGGTCGATGGGTGATGTCCAGTCTTCGGCGAGACTGGCCTCCCGCACAATCTGTTTTAACTGCAATTCTATCCGATCAAAAAATTGCGCAACGCGCTGACGCAAGCGATCAACTTCACCGGCCAGGGCATCCCCCACCATGATGCGGCTCATACCAGGGTTTCGCTCGGCAAAGGCGAGCAATAGGCTGAGCACGGCGTAACAACGGGCTTCAGCCCTTGGTTCTTCAGCTAGGATTCGATTAATCCGCGTAAAAATGGTTTCTTCGATGAACTCGATCAAACCCTCGAACATTTTGGCTTTACTGGGAAAGTGTCGATAGAGCGCGGCCTCTGACACCCCCACCTGCTCCGCCAATTTAGCCGTGGTGATTTTATGCCCTGCACCCTGTTCCAGCATTTCAGCCAGTGCTTGCAGGATCTGCTCCTTGCGCGAAATACCCTTGGTCGTCATGCGGGGGCATCACCTCGATCGTTACTGATTAATGTGCCCACACCTTCATTCGAGAACACTTCCAACAAGGTAGCGTGCGCGACGCGGCCATCGATGATGTGCGCACTGTGTACCCCGGCTTTAACGGCATCCAAGGCACAGGCAATTTTTGGCAGCATGCCGCCATATATGGTGCCATCGGCAATGAGGGCATCCACTTCTTCGGTACTTAAGCCGGTCAGGACATTACCGGCCTTGTCCTGCACACCAGAAATATTGGTCAATAGAATCAATTTTTCTGCCTGCATGGATTCCGCCAGTTTACCGGCCACCAAGTCGGCATTAATGTTGTAACTGGTGCCGTCTTTACCCACACCAATGGGTGCCACGACCGGAATGATGTCATTTTCCAACATCAAGTTAATCAGGCTAGGGTCAATGTGTTCGACCTCACCCACATGGCCAATATCAATGATTTCCGAGCTTTGCAGATCGGGCGACATCTTGCGCACTTTCATCCGTTTGGCCCGAATCGTGGCGCCGTCTTTACCCGTTACGCCCGCCGCGCGCCCACCGTTCTGATTGATCAGGTTCACGATCTGCTTGTTGACCAGCCCACCAAGCACCATTTCTACAACATCCATGGTTTCTTCAGTGGTGACACGCATACCGTTCACAAATTCAGACTCGATGTTCAAGCGCTTCAATAAGTCGCCAATTTGTGGGCCACCGCCGTGCACGACGACCGGATGGATGCCCACCGTTTTCAGCAACACCATGTCGCGGGCAAAGCTGTCTTGCAGGGTGTCGTCAGTCATGGCGTTGCCGCCGTACTTGACCACCAGTACCTTGCCAGCAAACTTTTGAATGTAAGGTAAGGCTTCACTGAGAACCCCAGTGAACACCAAAGCGTCTTTTCGTGTGAGGGGCATGATGTGCTTTTCCGTAATACGTTGCGGTTAGAATCAATGTTTGCCGGTATGACCAAAGCCACCGACACCACGTTGTGAAAGACGGAACTCCGTCACGATATCAAAGCGGGGCTGTAACACCGGAACAATCACCAACTGGGCGATACGCTCACCGACTTCAATGGTGAAGGGTTCGCCACTGCGGTTCCAGCACGACACCATAAGCTGGCCTTGATAGTCGGAATCAATCAACCCAACCAAGTTGCCCAACACAATACCATGCTTATGGCCTAGCCCGGAGCGCGGCAAAATCATCGCGGCGTACTGCGGATTTGCAATATACATCGCCATACCAGTCGGCAGTAACTCCGTTTGCCCCGGCTGCAAAGTTAGAGGTTTCTCCAGACAAGCCCGTAAATCCAATCCTGCCGACCCGTCCGTAGCGTAAGTTGGCAGAGGTATGCTGTCGCCCAGCCGGGGGTCCATGATTTTCAATTGTACTGCGTGTAAACTCATGCGTGCTCAGTCCTTCATAAAGAGCGCCAGTAGTGCACCGGCGAGTTGAGATTTGCTTTGTTGTGGCAGGTCAAACTGCTGGCCATCTCGCCCAAACACCACCACTTGATTGTCATCGCTATTGAACCCGATATCGCTGCGACTCACATCATTGGCCACAATCCAATCGAGGTTTTTGCGCTGCAGTTTATCCTGCGCGTAATGCACCACATCCGCTGTTTCCGCCGCGAAACCGACGACGATGCCGGGGCGCTGCTCGTGACGGGCGATTCGAGCAATGATGTCGGGATTTTCAGCCAACTGCAGCGTCCAACCGGTTTGGCCGGACTGCTTTTTATGCTTCTGCGTTTCGGCGTTCGCCACATGATAATCGGCTACTGCCGCAGCGCCAATAAAGAGGTCGGCGCGGAGGGCCGATTTCTCCGCGGCCTGAGCCATTTCACGCGCTGAGGTTACGTTTATCCTCGTTACGTTCGTCGGCGTGGGCAAAGTCACCGGACCGCTGATCAATGTCACATCCGCACCCATGCGCGCTGCTTGGTCAGCTAAGGCATAACCCATTTTGCCAGAGCTGTGATTGGTGAGATACCGCACCGGGTCTATGGCTTCTCGCGTTGGTCCGGCCGTAATGACTACCCGCTTCCCGGACAAAAGAGCAGCGTCCGATTTGAACTTCAGTAAACTCTCGACGATGGCCAGTGGCTCCATCATACGACCCGCACCCACATCACCACAGGCTTGTTCACCGGATTCTGGTCCCAGCCATTGCGGGTGGTAGAGCGCATCAAGTTGTTGCACGTTGCGCTGCGTGGCCGCGTTAGCCCACATCTGTTGATTCATCGCAGGCGCTATGGCCAGTGGCGCCGAACTGGCCAGTACTACCGTGGTCAAAAGGTCGTCCGCCATCCCGGCATTGAGCCGGGCCAGCACATTGGCCGTGGCCGGAGCGATTAGGATTAACTCCGCCCAGCGGGCCAATTCAATATGCCCCATGCCTTGTTCAGCTTGCTCATCCAGTAACGCCGTGCGAGTAGCGCGCCCGGTTAATGCCTGAAACGTTAACGGCGTAATAAAGGCTTCCGCGCCGGCCGTCAAAATCACCTGCACCTCTGCACCGGCTTTAATCAAACCACGCGCCAGCTCGGCACTTTTATAGGCTGCAATGCCACCGGGCACCCCCAAAACGATACGCTTACCGTTGAGATTCATGCTGCTTCCTCTTGCACTTCATTCGTCATGCAGGAACAATGGCGACGAAAGGATAAATTTCGATAAGGATACGCGAAATGTCGATAAAAAGCTGGCCTGAAGGTGAACGGCCGCGGGAAAAATTACTTTCCATGGGCGCCCAGGCACTGTCTGACGCCGAACTCCTCGCTCTGTTCTTGCGTACCGGCTTGCCCGGCATCAGTGCGGTTGATTTAGCTCGTAAGCTGATTGCCCAACACGGATCACTTGGCAGAATCCTACAATTAACCCGCCCGGCTTTTTGTGCTAGCCCCGGCCTCGGTGATGCCAAATTTGCGCAACTTAATGCGGTGTTGGAAATGGCCCGCAGGTATTTGCAACAGGGACTCAATGATGCGCCCGTATTTACGCAGCCTGAACATGTGAAATCCTATTTGCAGGCGCAACTGCAACACCGCAGCCGCGAATGTTTTGCCGCACTGTTCCTAGACAACCAACACCGCCTGCTGGCGTTCGAACCTCTGTTTGAGGGCACCATAGACTCCGCACCCGTGCACCCGCGCGAAGTGGTGAAAGCCGCGTTAACCCATAATGCTGCGGCGTTGATTATCTCGCACAACCACCCCAGCGGCGTGGCCGAACCCAGTCACAGTGACCGCATGATCACCGAGCGCTTACAAAAAGCTTTGGATTTGGTGGATATACGGCTACTCGATCATATTGTCGTGGGGTGTGGGGAGACGGTGTCGTTTGCCGAACGGGGCTGGCTTTAATAGTAGGAAGCCACTTTTTTGCCTGGCCAGATTTTCGCCTCCGTGGTTTCGGTAGCGCGTTTCAAAGCTGGAATGGATGAATGGCACTGCTCTATCGGTTGAGTCATGGGGCAGGCTCTAGGAAAAGGGAACGTGGGAGGCAGGATGCCGACCCCGTAGCGACCCACGGATGGGTTCAAGCGGTCCCGGCTCCTAGAGCCTGCCCCTAACTCAACCTTGCGACTTGTCTCGCCAAGAAGCTTTATATGCTGAAAGCACAGAACTTCTTGAATTCCAAACACCTGTCTGGTATAAAGCGTGCTCTTTTTTAACGGGTCCCGCGCCCTGCGCATTATTTCAGGGTGCTTCTGCGAAGGCAGCTAACACGCGCGACCGGAAATAAGTGGATTACGACGTGCCGTTCCATGCCGGGGCGGTCCGAGCAAGAATCAGGCGAGCCCATAGTCGGAGGCAATACAAGATGTCCAGAGTTTGTCAGGTTACAGGTAAACGTCCTGTAACAGGTAACAACGTATCTCACTCAAATCGGAAAACGAAACGCCGTTTTCTGCCAAACCTGCATACCCACCGTTTCTGGGTTGAAGGTGAGAGCCGCTTTGTAAAGCTGCGTGTATCTACTAAAGGTATGCGTATTATTGATAAAAACGGCATCGAATCGGTGCTGGTCGATCTGCGCAAGCGCGGTGAGAAAGTCTAAGGAGGCCAATGATGCCACGTGATAAGATTCGTATGGTATCCTCTGCGGGTACTGGGTATTTCTATACCACTGACAAGAACAAGCGTACTACCCCCGATAAACTGGAAATGAAAAAGTATGATCCAGTGGTTCGCAAGCACGTTATGTTCAAAGAAGCCAAAATCAAGTAATTGATCTTTGCCTCTAAACTGGTCACTGCTCCTGTGGTGCCAGCATTAAGCATAAAAACCCGGCCTACTCATGTTCGCCGGGTTTTTTGTGTTTACTCGTTTTATACTTCTCGTCGTTTCATTAACTATGTACTGCAATAAAAACCTCAGAGGCGACAATGCCTGAACTGCCCGAAGTCGAAACCACCCGCCGCGGCATCGCCCCACACATCGAAGGCAAACGCTTAACGCAATGGATAGTGCGTGACCATCGCCTGCGCTGGCCGATAGAACCGCAGTGGCCTGCCATAGTAGCCGGGCAAACCGTGCACCAAGTCAGCCGACGCAGCAAATACCTCGTACTGCATTTGGACAGCGGACAAGTCCTCGCTCACCTAGGCATGAGCGGGCAGTTTCGCATTGTGCCAGCAGGCGCAGCCTTGGAAAAACACGACCACTGCGACTGGGTGATGGAAGACGGAACCTTGGTACGCTACCGCGACCCCCGCCGGTTTGGCGCAATGCTCTACACCACAGACTGGCTAGCCCACCCGCTGATCACCAAACTGGGGCCTGAGCCTCTCAGTATCGACTTCGACGGTGACTATTTATACACCCAACTGCGCAAACGGCGCGGCCCGATCAAAACTGCCATTATGGACGCCTCCTTGGTGGTGGGGGTGGGCAACATTTACGCCAATGAAGCGCTCTTTTTAACCGGCATACACCCCACGCGTGCTTGCGACCGCATCAGCCTCGCGCGTGCGCAACGATTGGCGGAGAACATCAAAACCGTGCTGGCCCGCGCCATAGAGCAAGGCGGCACCACGCTGCGCGACTATGTGAGCGCCACTGGCCAGCCGGGCTATTTTCGTATTGAATTGAATGTGTATGGCCGCAAAGGCCAACCCTGCGCGACCTGTGCTACACCGCTGAAAGAAATCCGCCTCGCGGGACGCAGCACCGTTTATTGTCCACATTGCCAACACTAACCTGCGCTAGACTGGGCGACTGAAGTGTAAAGCGTTATGATGGCTGCCACAGCGCTTTGCAAGGTAGTCGGCGCGGAAGATCTCTAACGGGCCAAGAGCCCAAAAAGGATGATTAAATGGACAGCGAAATTCTGTTTTTCGTCGCCATATTGCTGGTGCTATTTTCCGGCAGCATTATGGGCTGGGTAAACCACTTCACGGTTCGGCGCTTAAAACGTGAAATTAACGCCTTGCGCGACCAGCTGGTGCACAATGTAACCAAAACAGCACCCGCAGAGCCGGTAACACCTAGCCGAACCGAAGCCTCTGTTTCTCCCGCATCTTCTGTTCTAACCGCCCCAACTGCCTCAGCCATACCAACGTTCACCCCGCAAGTGCAGACAACGTCGGCACCCAGTTCAGTATTTGAACCACCTGTAGACACCCCGCCACCCGCATGGTGGGAACATCTTAAAACCCATTGGATGGTATGGCTCGGTGCCATTTGCGTGGGGTTGGCCGGAATATTTCTCGCCGCCTATTCGATTGAACAAGATTATTTAGGCCCAAAAACTCGCATCAGTCTGGGCTTATTGACCGGCCTGTTGTTGCATGCGGGTGCAGAGTACCTGCACCGCCGTTCGTCACAACGCGAAGAAGCCTCTGCCGGATTAGCGGGAGGGGGCAGCGTTACGTTGTATGCCGCATTGCTGGCGTCGGTACATCTTTATGAACTTTGGCCCACCGGTTTAGTATTTGTGTTATTGGCGGTGGTGTCCCTTGGCACCATGGCGTTAGCACTTAGGCATGGCCCTGCGCTTGCGGTAATGGGTATTGTAGGAGCATACGCCGTACCCGCCTTACTGGCGGAAGATAGAGGTGATATACAGATTTTGCTCGGCTACTGCTTGGTTGTGGCTGGCGCAGGGTTTTGGTTGTTGAGTCGCGTGTATCGAACCTGGTTGTTATGGCTCACCCTTGGCGGAGCATTATTGTGGTGGTGGTTAGCCTTATCCATGCATAACGATCATATCGCCATACTGCTTTATCTCGTAGCACTGGGGCATTTAGCACAGGTCTTGCCACTTGGCTGGTGGCTTCGTGCTAGACAATTCCAAGACAACCCTAGTTGCAGCAGCATTGCTTCGTTTTTTACCTTTGACAGTTCAATCAGCCGAGACAGAGTGCTTTCACTGGTAACGGTGATAGTTGCTTTTGCCTTGACTATGCATATCGGCCATCACAGCTACTACGCACCTTCAGTATGGATATTGATGACGTTAGTGGTCTGGCATATTCATTCACAGGACAACGCTTTTAAGCTGATACCATGGTTTTGGGTCACCACCTCATTAACTGGTCTGATTTTAGGGCACCTTTATTGGGGGCCATTCTGGCCTTCACTACCCATCAGATTCGGTGAACCCAACAACGTAACCATGCTGTATCTGGTTTTGATATTCCTAAGCGGTTATGCCTATTGGGCACACCACCCTCGACAGGTAAATCTCTATCCAGCCCTAACTCTATCGCTCGCTACACTTACCCCCTTATTGTGTCTCTCGGTGCTCTGGTTATTAAACCCTCATGGTTTCGACGCGTGGTACTGGGCAGCTGTATGTGTGGGGTTGGGTGCATTTTACGCCGACCGCGCCCGTCGGCGCTGGCAAACAGTGGCCGATGCCCAAGTTGTGTGGTGGTTTATTGCGGCGCACGCGGCCTATTCCCTTGCGGCGGTCATGGCGCTATCACAAGCGAGCCTTACCCTAGCGTTGGCCGTGCAAGTGGCTACCATTGTCTGGCTGATGCAACGCTTTGAATTACCGTTATTGCGTTGGTTGCTGCGTGCCGTGATGACCGTGATCATCGTTCGCCTGACCCTCAACCCTTGGTTGCCCGAATACGCTACCAGCAGCCGTTTAGCGGGTGATACTTGGGTGTTCTGGACCTACGGCGGCACTTTGGCGCTTGTTGCCCTGGCGCGCTGGTTAGCGACCGGCTTGAAAGATACCCAGCGCTGGCTTGAAGGTGCCATGCTGCACGTACTGGTGTTGTTCATTGCCGTGAGCGTGCGTTATGCCCTATACGATGGCGACGTGTTCGTAGCGCGTTACACCTTTACCGAAGCCAGCCTCTACACCAGCCTGCTCGCAGCCTTGGGTATTGTGTATGCCATACGCGCCCGCCGTGCTGATGCCAGTGCGGCCTTATTGCGCTTAGCGGCCACCTTGTTGCTTAGCGCCTCGGTAGCCCAGTATCTTTGGTTAGCGGTGGTGAAAAACCCTTTATGGCAACGCATCGATGCGATAAGCAGCACCCCCATTGCCAACCTCTTATTGCTCAGTTTCGGCTTACCGGTATTGCTGTTCGCCCTTGCCTCCCGCTGGGGCGTAGCTGAACTGCGCCGTGTTATGAGCCTGATTGCCGCCGGAGCCTTGTGGTGGTTTGTCACCTTAGAAGTCCGGCACCTATGGCATGGCCGTTTATGGTGGCAAGGTGCGATAAAAGATGGCGAGCTTTACAGCTATTCATTGAGTTGGTTGGTGCTTGCTGTAGCGGCCATGTTATTCGGCGGCTGGAAACAACATCAAGACGCCTATCGCGGCGGCATGTTGTTATTAGTGGTAGTGATTGCCAAGCTGTTCTTGCTCGACCTTAACGACCTGACCGGACTCTGGCGCGTGCTGTCGTTTATGGGCATGGGGCTGTGCTTGATCGGGCTCGGATGGGTGCATCAGGTGATGTTGCGGCGGCGAACTACAGCATAGTCCCTCACTCCGGCGGCGTTAACCAATGCAACGCAAGGCGGCTGGTCACTTCGGCAACGTAGGTGAGAAACAGGGTGTCCATACTGGAGCGGAAGTAGTCGGGGTCGTGCGTGGCAAGGGCAAGAATGCCGACCACACGGCCGTCATGCACCAAGGGTGAAAGGGCGACCGAGCCAACATCGCTGGCGATGTCAGGGCCGTACAGCATTTCAGCGACTTCTGGGGCAACTTGGCCGCAGTACGACTTTTTTTGTTCCAATACGGCGGGCAAATGCTGGCTTAGGTTGTCGGCGTTTCCGGGCATCATTTCTGATGCGCCGGTTAATAACCAGCTTTCCAGCGCGACGACGCGTACGTAATCAACGTCGAAATTAGCCGTAAGGCTGCTGCGCATGGCGGTGAGCAGACCATTCCAACTGCTGGCGTCCAGCATGGTGAGCACCAAGGCACGCAGACGTAAAAAGAGGTGATCATTGTCGCGCGCGATGGCGATAAGATGTTGCAGACGTTCACGGTGGCTGTTGAGCTCTTTGCGCAGCAGGTCGTTTTGTTTTTCCAACAGCGAGATGGCTTGGCCGCTGTGGTGGTTAATCCGCATGGCTTTCAGCAGGCCTTCTCGACCTTCAAAGAAATATGGGTTGTCACCTAAGAAGGCTTCTACTTCTTCAGCCGAAAGCTGTGTGTTAACCATCCTGCCCTTCCTCCCAGTCTACGGTGCCATCGAATACGAAGGTGGCTGGCCCGGTCATGTACACCGGGTGCCCTTCACCGGCCCAGCTTAACGTTAATTCGCCACCGTTCAATTGTAAGGTAGCATGGGTATCCAATTTATTTTGCAGTCGCGCCGCGACCATGGCCGCACAAGCGCCGGAGCCGCAGGCCAGAGTTTCGCCCACGCCACGCTCGTAAACCCGTAAGCGACCCACCTGCCGGTTAATGATTTGCAAAAATCCGACATTAACACGCGCGGGAAATGCCTCATGACTCTCCAGCAGTGGCCCCAGAACAGGCACTAGACCGCTGTCTACGTCATCCACCAGTAACACGGCGTGCGGGTTGCCCATAGAAACGGCAGACAATTCGACGCTGTGCTCCGGGTCATCATCCAGTGTTACCCGGTATAGCGGCTGAAAGTTTTCGGCCTTGAAAGGAACGTCCGTCGGCTGCAAGCGCGGAACGCCCATGTTTACCCGCACCATGCCGTCGTCCTGGAGGTGCAGTTCAATAATACCGCCAGCAGTTTCGACGCTGATCACCGAACTGCTGGTCAGGCCTTCACGGGCGACGAAGGCGGCAAAACAACGCGCGCCATTGCCACATTGTTCTACTTCATCGCCATCGGCATTAAATATCCGGTAGCGAAACGATACTTCGGGCCGCGTTGGCGGCTCGACGATCAAGAGCTGATCAAAGCCAATGCCGAAATGTCGGTCTCCCCATGCTTGCACCATATCCGAGGTAATGTGGACATCCTGCCGCACGGCATCGATGACCATAAAGTCATTACCGAGCCCGTGCATCTTGGTGAAATGAATGCGCATCAGTGCAACCCTTCTTCAAGCGCCAACAAGTCATCCAGTGTTTCGCGGCGACGCACCAAGTGTACTTTATCGCCATCGACCATGACTTCGGCGGCGCGCGGACGGGTGTTGTAATTGGATGCCATGACGAAGCCATAGGCACCTGACTGCATAACCGCCAGCAAATCTTTCGGCTGTAAATTCAAGGCGCGGTCTTTGGCGAGAAAGTCGCCGGTTTCACAGATGGGCCCGACAATGTCCCAGTGTTTCAGTTCACCTGCATCGGGCTCAGTCCTCGGCACCACAGGCTGCACCCGCTGCCAAGCACCGTAGAGTGCGGGCCGCAACAAGTCATTCATGGCGCCATCCACCACCGCAAAATTCTTTTCTTCGCCTTCCTTCAATAGGGCAACTTCGGTAACGAAGATTCCGGCATCACCCACAATAGAGCGCCCCGGTTCCAGCACTAAGGCCAAGCCCCGACTGGCTAAACGCTGTTTCAGAAAGTCGATGTAGCCTTCAATATCCGGCGCGGTTTCATGGTCCTGATAGCTGATACCCAGTCCGCCACCCATATCAACATGACGCAGTTGAATGCCTTGCTCGGCCAACCGGTCGACCAGCGCTAAGACGCTGTCCAGCGACTCCGCCAAGGGCGCAATGTCGGTCAATTGGGAGCCGATATGGCAATCAACACCCACCACGTTGATGTGGGCTAAATCCGCCGCACGCGCATAAAAGGCGTCGGCTTGCTCTATCGGAACACCGAATTTATTGGCTTTTAATCCGGTCGAAATGTACGGGTGGGTACCGGCATCAACATTCGGATTGACGCGCAAGGAAACGGGGGCAACCAGACGCAACTCACTGGCCACAGCGTTGATCAGTTCCAGTTCAGGGTAGCTTTCGACGTTAAAGCAATGAATGCCAACGGCCAGGGCGCGCGCAATTTCGTCTTTCTGTTTGCCGACGCCGCTGAATACAATGCGGTCGGCTTTGCCACCGGCTCGCAGTACGCGTTCTAATTCACCGCCGGACACAATATCAAAACCTGCCCCGGCTTCTGCTAAAACGGCCAGCACTCTTAGGTTAGAGTTGGCTTTTACGGCATAGCAAATGTGTCCGTCATAGTCGCCTAAAGCATCTTGATAACGTTGATACTGTTCAACCAGTGCTTGTTTGGAATACACATACAACGGGGTGCCGAATTGACGCACCAAATCCGGTACGGCGCAGGCTTCGGCGTGCAAAACGCCATGACGATAAACAAAAGCACTCATGACAGGGGCCATTTCTCCATTTTGGCTGGCCAACGCAGGCCGTTGGCACAATAGTTAGGGGGTTGATTGCAAGGTTTCACGCGGTTCGGGCAAGGTAAGATCGGTTTTGTATCCGCACCCTGTCAGCAGCAAGCAGCCGAAGATTAAGCCAATGAATACGCGCATGCCAAAAACCCTGTTTCAACGTGCGCTCAGTATAAAGGGTTTATGCGCCTAACGCAGCATCGGTGTACGTAGCTACGCTAGTGGCCGGGCTCCGTGTCGTCGGTCGGGTTTTGGTCGTCTTTAGGGACGATATACCGATTCAATAGCGCTTCAATGCGCTGTTTGTACAGCAGGTAGTGGTAGGTTTGTGCACGACCATCAGGAAAGCGCGCTTTAATGTCGTCGGACAATTGCACATCGGTAATGTACGCCGGGTAACGCTCGCCACCGCGGCGGAAGCTCAAAATATGTTCAGCCACAGCAGCAAAAAGTTCCGGGCCCAAGACCAGCGAACTGAATTCCTCATCCTGCAAATACAGGGTGTATTGCGCTTTGCCTTTGGCATCCAGATGCACCAGCACCTGCAAAATTCGGGCATCCAATTCGTCGTCTTCTCCACCCGGCCATGGCCGTAGGTACGCCGGTTTGTCGTTGTGCGACAGACGGACTTCATAGAAATTGATGCGCCGCCGGGCCAACAAGTCCAACTCTACTTCTACGGTGGGGTCATCTTGTGCGAGCTGGCGCAGTTCCACCGTGCGCAAGAAGCGATACAGATGATTAAGCAGATTGTTCACCCCATGATTCACCACGCGCGCTTGGAACAGAGTGGCGTTTTCGTCCAGAATCCAATACGACAAATGGGTCTTTTCCGCCTGATAGCAAACCACAATTTGACCATCCTTCGCGGCTTCCAGAATCAGTTTCAACCCACTGTGGCGCAACATGGCGTTGGCATCCAACACCAAGGGGCTGAACTCCGGCTGCTCTTGTGCCAATAACGGGTATAGATGCCGCACGGTGGGCGCGGGCTGGGCATAAAAACGATCTTGGTGAAACTGACACAGGTAAAAGGTTTGTTCGATGCGAATCAAATAGCGCGTGCTTTCCTTGGCTTCAGGGCCGAAAAACACCCGCATCATGTCGTGCACCAACTCCTTCACCCGCTTCATGGTCGCCGCCGCACGACTCGCGCAGTAACTCACCACATCGACGTCGGGCAGCGGACCTTTTTGCCGCCGCAGTTGGCTGAACAGTGCTTGCAAGAACTGCACGAGTGCGTCCTGGCTGTCGTAGCGGGTGCAGATGACCTCTTGCCAAGACGACACACTGACCACATCCAGAGTACGCACCAAGTTTTCTCCCAAGGCGCTGTAATCCAATGAGTCGACGCGACTGGATATTTTCTGCAAGCCGCGTTTCGACAATTTGGCCATGGGGTCAACCCCCACATTCACAAAGACCATGATTTTTTCAATGCGGGCCGGTGCTTGAAAGGCATTGGTGGACGGCGATGGTAAGGGATACGGCTGCCAATGCTTAAGGCTCGACATCAATTCTTTGACTTCAAAGTCGCTCAAATTGCTGCGTAGCGAATACACCGGCACATGCAAATGACCACTCAACAGTCCATTCAGGTGGCACCACAGCAGCACCTCTAGAAAGCCCCGCGCATGCTTTAAGGGCGGTGGGTATTTCTGTTCGCTGGCAAGCACCAGGTCAACATAAGCGGCCCATAAAAATTGTCCGCGTTCTTTCGACGGCAGTTGGTGCAGCGTGACCTTTTCTTGTGTTTGATTGGGTGCAATTTGCTCATTCAGTATGTCGATTTTGCCCGGCTTGCGTTCGAAGCTGGTGTGCAGTTTACGCGCCAGCACCCGCATGTCGGCCTGACTCATGATGGAGTGGCCGCCCTGCGTCTGAGCAAAACGGGTTAAGGTACGGTAGCTTTGGGTGAATTCCCGCATGATCTCGTTGCGTGCTTTGAGCGCAGGTTTGATACCCCACGACTCTCGCTCGTCCAGCACCTGAATGTCGGATTTCGACCACGCCCATTCCAGTATGAGCTTTTCCAGAATATCGCGCCGCCAGGTTGCACGGCTACGACTGGCCGGGCGGCTCAACGCTACCCCTGATTTGCGATACAAACATTGACGCGCTAATTCAAGTCGGCTGCGCTGATCTTGTTTGCGCAATAAAAAGGCCTCAATACGCCGAAACATTAAAATGTATGGGTCAAGCTCATTAAGCTCCAGTGCATTGTCGTACACCTTGTTTTTGAAGGTGTGGCACAGCATGTTGGGGTTTTGCCTCGGCTCTGCGGCATAGGCTTCCAATAACAACAATTTCAGCAAGGACTTCCACGGCGAATCGATGCCTTTGTAGAGCTGCCACATGGCGGCACCAAGGAATTCTTCCATCGGCATGCGGTCGATTTTGCCGAAATCCACCACTTCGTCGGGACGCAATAAAGATTCATCGAACAAACGCTCAACGGTGCTGTCGTATTGCTGTTCAAGTGAGGGCGGCACAAACCACCAAACCGGTATCGCCCCGGCTAAATGCACGCCCGAGCGGTAAAATTCGTCGAGCAACAAATAGTGTTGGGTGCTGCCGCAGTATTCGCCGGTTAACGTTTCGCGCTCACCACCGCTGAAACGCTTAGCGTTCATCAGGAAAAAATGCACTTCCAGATTAAACCCCAGCGCCCAACGTTCAATAAGATCGGCTTTGGCGCGCAAGTCGGCTAACTGCTCGGGGGTGAGATCCGGCCGATGGCAAACCCAAATGTCCAAATCGCTGCGTACGTTATGCGCTATGCTGCCGGGACTGCCCATCAAAAACACGCTGACAATATCGCGCCGATGCCCCGCCATACCCTGACTGAATTGAAATTGGCGACTGTACTGGTGCGTTAAGCGAACGGTATTTTCACTGGGTACATAACCCAAAATGCCATGCGGTGTGCTGTCGTTAACGAAACCGGGCAGCTTGTTGCTGTGCACATGAAACAGCATGGGTAGCATGGACAAACAGGTTTGTTGCTGGGGCTGCAAAATCTGCCGCACGCGCTCCATGCGTCCCACCTGCACTTCTTGGAAACGCTCCCGCGCGGCCTGAACCGTTTGCGCCGTCAAACGATTAAAGTCGGGCTGAATCGGTCTATCTACTGCGCTCTCCGTTTCCGTGTTGGTCGCCATGCTTTCCCCAGGACCGGCCTAGCCCGTTTTGTAACAGGGCTGTTACCTTATAATTGTTTGTCTTGTACCACGAGTAATATAGTCTATTACTGAATCCAACAATAAAAATGCCGTATGGATAACCAAGACGACTTTACCCATGTGCTGGTGGTCGACGACGACCACGAAATCACCGAATTGCTGGAAACCTATCTCACCCGCAATCAATTCCGCGTGAGTACGGCCCACAACGGCCAGCAGATGATGGCCCGGCTCGACAAACAACACATCGACCTTATTGTACTCGACATCATGATGCCGGGTGAGGACGGGTTCACACTGTGCAAAAAAGTTCGTGCTTCGTCCAGTATTCCCATCATTATGCTGACCGCAGGCAATGATGAGACTGACCGCATCATCGGTTTGGAATTGGGTGCGGACGACTACATGAGTAAGCCGTTCAATCCGCGCGAATTATTGGCCCGCATCAAGGCCGTGTTACGCCGCTTAGAAGACCGCAGCAACCGCGAGCCCGCACACCACCCTAAAGTACGCTTCGGGCCATGGACGCTGGATACCCAGCATCGCCAACTGGTGCATGAACGCGGCGATGTGTTTCCACTGAACGGGGCCGATTTCGATTTACTGCAATTGTTTTTGACCAATCCCGGCGAAATTCTGAGTCGCGAGGATTTATTTCAACGCCTGAAAGGCCGTGAACTTAGCCCCTATGATCGCAGCATCGACGTACAAATCAGCCGCTTGCGCTTCAAATTAGACGACAATGGAAAATCGCCGCAATTGATCAAAACCGTTCGGGGACAAGGGTATTTGCTGACGTGCGATGTAGAACACCTATGAAACTTGTACATAACCTGCAGGCTTTTTGGGTGCGCATTTTCTCGTCGTTGTTCAGCCGCTTGCTGGCCGTCATTGTGCTGGCGGTCTACGGTTCATTCGTCTTGGCCACAACGCTGTGGATTCAATACATCGAAACGGGCAAGCGCGACGATGCCCTCGCCAGCGTGCAAGACCTGGCCGTGTCCATGGCCCAAACCGTGCTGTATTTCGAGAGCCTGCCGAAAGAGTTCCAGCATATTATCGTGGATCAGCAGCGTAACTTGGGTGGCAGCCGCTTTTTTCTCAGCGTGAACAAAGAATTCGTTAACTACGAAACGGTGCGCGACAACCCCCTCAAGCGTGAATTGATCGACAACTACCACCGCACCTTTCGTGAACGCGTAGGGCAGCGCGTCGGTATTATTGATGTGGACTTTGCCTACCCTGATAAATTACGCGTCTTCACCAGTGGGGTGCTGTTTTCCGAACTGCCTTCGCGCTGGGTGCAAAACAATTTGGTGATGAACCCACCGGCCCCGGTATTGGTGGCTCAGATGCGCATGCAAGATGGTGACTGGTTGTATCTGGCCAGCTTGATGCTACCGGACCCCTATGTGGTAGAAGGGTTTGAGGCGTACAACCCGGATCAACTGGCCTTTATCGCCATCCTGCTATTGGTGTTGATGATCTGCAGTTGGTTTATTGTGCGCTGGCTGACCCGGCCGTTGCGGCGCTTGTCACGGGCCGCCATGGCGTTGGGGCGCGATATCCACCAAGTCTCGGTGCCGGAGGTTGGCACCTATGAAGTGCGGGAAACTGCGCGGGCGTTCAACATCATGCAACGTCGTATCCTGACCTTTATCAACGACCGTGACCTCTTATTCTCGGCCATTTCGCACGACCTGAAAACGCCCATTACCCGCCTGCGCTTGCGTGCCGAATTGCTGGACGACGACAGCGTACGAGAAAAAATCAACAAAGACCTGAACGAGCTGGAACAACTGGTGCAGGGTGCGCTGGATCTGGCACAAAGTACCGACCTGAACGAACCGACCAGCGAAGTGCCGATCCGTCCCATGTTGGAGGCCATTCAAGAAGAAGTCGCCGTATTGCAGCGCCAAGTGAATCTGACCGTGCCCGACGATGCCCGCTTGTTCGCCAAGCCCATGGCGCTCAAGCGTTGCTTATCGAACCTGATTCACAATGCAGTATTCTATGGCACCGAAGCGTGGGTTGAGGTAAGGGCCAGTGAACATGCCGTCACCTTTGTTATTTTGGACGATGGCCCCGGCGTACCGGAAAAAGAGTTAGAACACATTTTTGACCCCTTTGTACGGCTTGAAGGCTCGCGCAGCAGACACACCGGTGGCACCGGCTTGGGTATGACCATCGCGCGCAACATTGTGCACAGCCATGGTGGCGACATCTCCCTGCGCAATCGTATGGGCGCCGGGCTGGAAGTGTGTTTGGTGTTGCCACGCGAATAACACGCAATGTAACAAGCTCGTTACATTTGTGGCCAGGTGATCAAACAGCCGTAGAAGCCAGTATTTATGCCCATCGCTACGACTTCTTTGCGACCCTTAGGACGTCCCAATACCCCATAAACCGTTACACTCGGTTGCGCTAACTTACGTGTATTCCCGCCTGCAGCGCACTAGAGTTTGCTCGTCACGTATCCATGCGTGCCTTGTGATAACAACAAAAATGAAGAGGAAAGACTCTGATGAATTTCAAAAAATCTTTATTAGGTGCTGCATTGGCAGCCTCTATGACCACGACCGCCGTTGCTGGGGAAGTTGAAGTACTGCACTGGTGGACATCGGGCGGTGAAGCCGCAGCCATCAGCGTATTGAAGCAGATGGTCGAAAGTGAAGGCCATTCGTGGAAAGACTTCGCGGTCGCCGGTGGCGGCGGTGAAAACGCCATGACGGTATTGCGTGCCCGTGCCGTATCTGGCAACCCGCCAGCGTCAGCCCAGATCAAAGGTCTGGAAATTCAAGAATGGGGTGACTTAGGTTTCCTCGCTTCTCTGGATTCTGTTGCCGGTGCAGAAGGTTGGGATGCCGCGTTGCCGCCTGTTGTTTCTGATGTCATGAAGCACGAAGGTTCTTATGTAGCCGTACCGGTAAACGTACACCGCGTTAACTGGATGTGGGTGAACCCCGAAGCCTTAGAGCGTGCAGGTGCGGCTGTACCGACCACCATGGCTGAGTTGTGGGAGACGGCCGACAAACTGAAAGCCGCTGGCATTATCCCGATTGCCCACGGTGGTCAGGCATGGCAAGACGCCACTACCTTTGAATCCATTGCCTTGAGCGTGGGTGGTCCTGAGTTCTTCGAGCGTGCGTTCGTTCAACATGACCAGAGCGCCTTGAACAGCCCAACGATGGTGCGTGTGTTTGAAGAATTCCGTAAAGTCGGTAACTACATTGATGCAGGTTCACCAGGCCGTGACTGGAACAACGCGACCGCCATGGTTATTCGTGGTGAAGCCGCTATTCAATTCATGGGCGACTGGGCGAAAGGTGAATTCACCGCCGCCAACATGACCCCCGGTTCTGACTATCTGTGCCTGCCTTTCCCTGGTACGGCCGATGCGTTCACGTTCAACATCGACTCATTAGCGATGTTCTCACAACGCAACGCCGCCAATGTAGAAGCGCAACAAACTATGGCCCGTTTGGTACTGTCTCCTGAATTCCAAGAGACCTTCAACCTGAACAAAGGCTCCATTCCTGTACGTTTGGACCAAGATATGTCGCCTTTTGACGAGTGTGCGGTGAACGCCATGAACACTTTCCAAGAGACTTCGCAGTCTGGTTCTGGCTTGGTGCCTTCTATGGCACACGGGATGTCTACCACCTCTGCGGTCAGCGGTGCGATCTTTGACGTGGTCACCACGTTCTTCAACAGCAACCAGAGCGCGCAAGACGGTGCACGTCAGTTGGCTTCTGCCGTACGTGCTGCTCAGTAAGTCAATACGCGCTGTATCAGCCTGATCGATAGCGAGATCAGTGGGTGCCTCTACTCAGAGGCACCCTATGTTCAGGCTCTCAGCGATTCAAGACGACAGGATCAATTCCATGACTCAATCTCTTTCTTCCAAGTCACCGACCGGCATCGAACGCCGCACTCGGTCCGTCAGTCTGGGAGACCGACTTGCCAGTTGGATACCCAAACTGGTCCTCTCGCCGACCTTCGTGATCACCGTGATCTTTGTGTACGGCTTTGTGGCGTGGACAGCGATGCTGTCGTTCACCAATTCACGTATTTTGCCACGTTATGACTTCATCGGCTGGGACAACTACGTGCGGTTGTTCGGCAATGAACGCTGGTTAGTCGCGCTGAAAAACCTCGGCATTTACGGCTTTTTATTCATTGCCATTTGTTTGGTGCTGGGTTTGGTCATGGCTATTTTGCTGGATCAACGTATTCGTGCAGAAGGTGCCCTGCGCACCATCTATCTGTATCCCATGGCGCTGTCTTTTGTGGTCACGGGTACTATTTGGAAATGGATGCTCAACCCACAGGTTGGGTTAGAGCGCTTTATGATTGATCTCGGATGGGAAAGCTTCCGCTTCGACTGGATCGTCAACCCCGATTTCTCCATCTACACCGTGGTTATCGCTGCGGTGTGGCAGTCGTCCGGCTTTGTGATGGCCCTGTTTCTTGCCGGTTTGCGCGGCGTAGACGACAGCATCATCAAAGCGGCGCAAATAGACGGGGCATCGCGTATTACCGTGTATACCCGCATCATCATTCCGAGTTTACGGCCGGTATTTTTCAGCGCCTTTATTATGCTGGCGCACATTGCGATTAAATCGTTTGACTTAGCCTTGGCCTTGACTGGCGGTGGCCCTGGCGTTAGCTCCGACTTACCGGCCATCTTTATGTTCCAGTTTTCGTTCAATCGCGGCCAAATGGGCGTCGGTGCATCCTCCGCCATGATCATGTTGCTCGGCATCATGGCCATCCTTGTGCCCTTCTTGTATTCCGAATTGCGGGTGAAAAAAGATGACCAATAAAACACCAAAATTCACCGACAAACGCTATGCCGACATTACGGGCCGAACCATTTTATACGCCGTACTGCTAATCATGGCACTGTATTACCTGATTCCCTTGGCATTGATGATCACCACGTCCTTTCGCTCGATGGATGAGATTCGCTTGAGCCAACTGATCGCTTGGCCCGAAACCTGGACCGCCGAAGCCTGGCGACTGGCGTGGAACGAGGCACAAATTGGAGCACGGTCTGAACGCGGTCTGAAGCCTTACTTCATCAACTCCATTTTGATGGTGGTGCCCGCAGTAACCATTTCGACCATTTTTGGCGCATTAAACGGTTATGTGCTGAGTTTCTGGAAATTCAAAGGCGCCAATCTGTTTTTCGGCTTGCTGCTGTTCGGTTGCTTCTTGCCGTTTCAGGCGATCTTGCTGCCCCAAGCCATGGTACTGGGCAAGCTGGGCATCAGCGGTTCGATTGTCGGTTTGGTGTTCACCCACGTGGTGTACGGCGTCGCCTTTACGACACTGTTCTTCCGTAACTATTACGTGACCCTACCGGGCGAACTGATCAAAGCGGCGCAACTCGACGGCGCGGGGTTCTGGCGCATTTTCTGGCGCATCATCCTGCCCCTATCCACCCCGATTTTGGTGGTCAGCGTGATTTGGCAGTTTACCCAGATTTGGAACGACTTCTTGTTTGGCGTAGCGTTTTCTGACCCGTCTTCCCAACCCGTAACGGTAGGTCTGAACAATCTGGTCAACAGCTCCACCGGCGAACGGCGCTATAACGTGGATATGGCGGGTGCCATTATCGCTGCCTTGCCCACACTCGCGGTTTATGTGATCGCTGGTAAGTATTTTGTACGGGGATTAACCGCGGGTTCCGTCAAGGGTTAGAAAGGAGCATCTAAAACCTACTGCGCTTTTAGAAGCTCCTAAAAAAGAATTTTTATCCGAATGGTGAAGCCGCTCGGCAAAGAGGATACACAGATGGCTAGTTTAATTATTGATAACGTTAAAAAGTCCTTCGGTAGCACCGATATTCTGAAGGGCATTAGCATGGACATTCAAGACGGTGAATTCATCATCCTCGTCGGCCCGTCCGGCTGCGGTAAATCCACCCTGATGAACTGCATCGCCGGGTTGGAAGAAGTGACCAGCGGGCAAATTCGCATCGACGATCACGACATCACCCACGTTATGCCGAAGGACCGCGACATCGCCATGGTGTTCCAGTCTTACGCCCTGTACCCAAACATGAACGTGTACAAAAACATCGCTTTCGGTTTGGAAATTCGCAAGCTACCGAAGGACGAGATTGATGCCGAAGTACAACGCGTTGCCAAACTGCTGCAAATCGAGCATTTGTTGAAGCGCAAACCCGGCCAATTATCCGGTGGTCAGCGCCAGCGTGTGGCCATGGGCCGGGCCTTAGCACGTCACCCTAAGATCTACTTATTCGACGAACCCTTGTCGAATCTGGACGCCAAGCTACGCGTAGAAATGCGTACCGAAATTAAAAAATTGCACCAGCGTTTGGGCACCACCATTGTGTACGTCACGCACGACCAAATTGAAGCCATGACGCTGGCGAACCGCATCGCCGTGATGAAAGACGGTCACGTACAGCAGTTTGGCACCCCGCAAGAAGTGTATGACAACCCCGCCAATTTGTTTGTAGCCGGGTTTATGGGCTCGCCCGCCATGAACTTCATCGAAGTGGACGTCGTCGAGCACCAAGGCACCCCCTGTGTCGCGCTTGAAGTCTCTGGCACCTTGCATCACCTGCCCATTCCAGAACAAGAGCAAACCATTCGTCAGCGCGTCGGTGAGCGGGTAATTCTGGGTATTCGCCCAGAGCAGATCACCCATGTCGTGCCCTACGCCGAAGACCAACCGAACATGGTGAAATTCGACGGTAAAGTCGACGTCGTAGAACCGACCGGTGCAGATACGCTGGTACTGGTGAACATGAACGGCCAGGAAGTGAACTGCCGTGTGCACCCCACCGAGGCTGTACCGCCGGGCGACACCATGACTTTTTTAATGAACATGGGCAAAGCCGTCTTCTTTGACATTAAAACGGAAAACCGGATTTAGAGTGTTGGTAAAAAAGCGTTAAACCTCGTTGATCGCTGGATAGTGGTAGCTGGTCTTACGCACCCTTATGGGTGCGTTTTTTTATGCAGATCAAACCGGCTTTTCCAATCTCGCCCATTTTTAGTCCATTTCGACGAAGTTAACCTTTGGCACTAGGCATTGTGGCCCTTAAGGTGTTAGCGTGCGCTTACTCATTAACTGCTTAACGCCTAACCATGTCATCCATCAATTATCTGCATTTGCTCTCCCAATATGAAACACACCGCGTTGCCATTCAGAGCCTCGTGGGGTCCATCATCAGCAGTTTCGCCACAATAAACCTGTTGGATGACTTTTCCGCACAGCGTGATGAACTCGCGCATCTCGCTAAGGCTTACCCTTTTGTGGAATTGATGTACAGCTTGGATGCCCAAGGCGTACAAATTCTGGACACGGCGTACAGCCCCAATGTCAGCGAACGGAACCGGCGGCGGCTCGGTCAAGGCAGCGACCGCAGCCATCGACCTTATTTTGTTGCTGCTCGTGACCTTGCGGATGCCATTACGGTGACCGACCCTTATCTTTCCAGCGCGACTCAGTTGCCTGCCATTTCGGCGGTGCATCGGTTTTTGAACAGCGATGGCTCGGTGCTGGGTTATTTGGTGCTCAACATCAATCTGCAAAAAATGGTGGCTTACTTGAACGGCGACCGCCTGCGGCACCGCTTTCATCCCGTGTTTCAGGCGGTGTATTCCATCATCGGCGGTTTATTATTAGTCGTTGCGGTGGTCCTTTTGGGTTCAGCATTGATTCAACTCGTTCAGCTCATGGGCGGCGATTTCAATGTGGTAACCCAGTCGTTCGGGGTGGTGGTATTGATTACCTTGGGCTTGGCGATTTTTGATTTGGGCAAAACCATCCTTGAAGAAGAAGTGTTTGTACACAAAGACATCCACCATCATGGCTCCACACGACGCACCATAACGCGCTTTATGTCGGCCATTTTGATTGCGGTGTCCATTGAATCACTGTTGCTGATGTTTAAGTCGCTGCTGGGTGAGTCCTCCCAATTGCTGTACGCCGTGTGGATGTTACTGGCTTCCGTGGCCTTGTTGATCGGCCTGGGCATCTATCTGAAATTGAGCAAAGACGGCTGAACCAGACAACACATTAAACGATCACAAGGCCGGAGCCGCCAGCCGTCGCTTCTGCCGGGCGCTGCGCCACAGGCCGAGCATAAAAATCACCATGGCCACCCAAATAATGGCAAAAGTGATCAACCGTTGTGGCGGGTATTCTTCATTCAGAATGAAAACCGCCGTCAGGAACTGCAATGTGGGGTTGATGTACATGATAAACCCCACCACCGTGAGGTCGAGCCGACGCGCGGCAGCTGCAAACAACAGTAAAGGCACTGCCGTCACCACGCCCGAAGCGGCCAACAGCAAGCTGGTGCGCAGGTCGCCGCCAAACGAAATGACCCCGCCAACGTCCACCTGCCATAACCACCACACCAGCGCTACCGGCAACAACACCAGGGCTTCTATGTTCAAGCCTTGCAAACTATCGACCGGTTGCTGTTTGCGCACCAAGCCATAAAAGCCAAAACTGCCTGCTAAAGCTAGGGATACCCAAGGCAACCGACCTAAGGCGATCAACTCA
Source organism: Salinispirillum marinum (assembly GCF_042650105.1). Taxonomy (NCBI): domain Bacteria; kingdom Pseudomonadati; phylum Pseudomonadota; class Gammaproteobacteria; order Oceanospirillales; family Saccharospirillaceae; genus Salinispirillum; species Salinispirillum marinum. The sequence continues at coordinate 902,899 of NZ_JBHSAL010000001.1, forward strand.
AACAACACGGCAATAGCCGCCAAAGCTCCAGCCACGGCTTGAAAACGGTTCATGGATTCCTTCAGCAGCACACGCCCGAGCAACAGGCTGACCAGAGGCGTCATAAAATAGCCTAAGCTGCTTTCCAGCACGCGGCCTACATTCACCGCCCATATGAACACCAACCAGTTCAACCCGATCAGTACGCCCGACAGCAACAGCCACCCCATGGCTCGGCGGTTATGCAACAGGGTCATATACGAAGACCATCGGCGCATAATTAAAATGACCAACAGCGTCGCCACAAAGGCCCAAATGATCCGCTGCACCAACACTTCCATCGGCGAGACATGCGACAGCAAGCTGAAAAAGAGCGGGAATGAACCCCAAAGGAAATAGGCACTGAAGGCCAATACTAAGCCACGCATGAACGGTACTCGATAGGAAATAAGGTGAGACGATAGAGGCAGTCTACAAAGGCATTACCCAAGCGGTCAATGTGCCATGCCGTTCCTGCTTTTGTAGCCGTAGTCTACGGCTTACAACGCTCAATGCTTGCTTATTCTTGCGGATTTTTCTGTTGCTGCGCAAAGCGCTCCAGCAAAGCGTGGTAAAGAGTTTTATCCGCCGGATGCTCTTCCACAAGACCAGTAAGCAAAGTGGTCGCGTGCTCAATCTCTCCGTTGAACCCCGCGTCAAGCGCTGCGTGATAGCGCGCCACAAACGTTAAGGTTTCGGTCGGCACTTCGCCTTTTTTCCCCAACGGACGATACACCCGCACGGGCTCCGTTTTGCCTTTTACATGGGTGCGATCAATTTCCTGAAATTCAAATTGATCTGCCGCGGCTTGCGTGGTCTCACTGACCAGAATGGGCAGGCCGTAACGGCGGGTCAGCGCCTCCAGCCGCGCCCCGAGGTTGACCGTATCGCCCATTACGGTATAGGCCATACGAAACGCCGAGCCCATGTTACCCACCGCCATATTGCCGGTACTGATGCCAATACCCAAACGCAACGCCGGTAAACCTTCGGCGGCCAATTCATGCGACAGTTCATCTACCCGCTGGCACATCGCTAACGCCGTTGCCACGGCCTGATTGGCATGCTGCTCTTCCGGCAGTGGCGCACCCCAAAACGCCATGACAGCATCGCCCATGTATTTGTCGATGGTGCCACGATGGCGGTGAATTTCTTGCGTTAAGGGGGTGAGCAACCGGTTCATCAACTGGCTCAATTGTTCAGGGGCCAAGGTTTCAGAAATGCTGGTGAAGCCAATCACATCGGAAAACAACACACTCATATGGCGTGCTTCACCTGTAGTCGAGGCGAGATTCGGTCGACTGGCTAACTCGTCCACCAATTCTGGTGGCACATATTGCCCAAAGGTCCGGGTGAGTTTTTTGCGTGAGCGGTTTTCCACCAACAAGCTCCAACTGGTGTTGAAACTGTACAACGCAACAATCAACAACAAGGTGGTGGTGATGGGTAAAATCCAGCCCGCTTGCCATAACAGCACATTCGACGCGAGGCTCAACGCCCCCAAAATCACCGCCAATAGGATGCTGTAAAGTGGTTCTAAACGCTGTAGCGCCCACATCACCAACACACCAACAATCACGAGCTGCAAAACGTCCACCGCCAGCGCCCAATCCGGCTTAACGGGAATGCGCTGGTCAAGAATGCCGGCAATAACATTGGCATGCACCTCTACACCGGGCATCAAATTATCGACCGGCGTGGCGCGAATATCTTTTAAACCCGGCGCTGTGGTACCTACCAGCACCATGCGTCCGCGCAATATGTCCGGTGGCACCTGCCCGTTGATAACGTCGCGCACCGACACATAGGGAAAACGCCCTTGCGGCCCCAAATAAGGCACCCGAACCGAGCCTTGTTCACTCAATGGAATCAGCAAACTGCCCAGTTGCAATTGGGTCAGTAGCAGCTCATCACCACGTTGCGCGGTGCGTATTGCCATGGGCAAGTCACCCAACGCCTGTTGCAATAAGCGCACCGACAAGCCCAAATACAAGCCGTCACCTTGTTGCTGCACCAGGGTAGCGCGGCGGAAAATCCCGTCCCGGTCTACGGAAGGATTATCGAAAAAGCCACTGCTGGTCGCGGCAGCGGTTAAGGCCGGAATATTGTGCGTTGCGCCCGGCGGCTGGGGTATGGCAAGGCGAGGCGGCGGCACAGATTCTAAACGCAACGCGGGGGCTACCGGAGCACCAAGCATAATCGGTTCTTGCTGATTGAACACAAACCCGGCGACCACAGGACGATCTTGCCACGCTTGTGCCAGAGTCCGATCGCCGTCCAAATCGGCGGCAATGTTCGCGATCAAATCGGCTGGTAACTCCCCTTGCTCAGCCAGGGCCTGCAATGCCATAAGTACCTGTTGCTGTTCTGGCTCGGCAAACACCATATCGAAGCCCAGCGCGGCGATCTCATAGTGCTCAAACAGACGATTTACCATCTCCGCCAGTACCGTGCGAGGCCAAGGCCATTGTCCGTATTCGGCGAGCGATGCTTCATCAATATCGACAATTACCACCCGGGGGTCGATGTCATAGGTTAGGCTGGCACGCTGGCGAACATCGTCTGCCAATCGCTCTATGGCATCTAAGGTGGCTGAAGGAAGAACACCTAGGGTGTGGGCGAGGAAGGCGCCAATGATCAGCAAACTGCCAAAATACTTCGCCATCCTAGCGGATGCCAAAAACCTCGGAGGCGAAAAGAGGGTTTTAGGTACCATTAGTAGCGGCGCCGCGGCCCCTGATAGTCTTGCCTCATCTGATTAAACGGCGGAACTCGCCCCACCAAAGCCTCCAACAAGACCAACTCTTCATCGGTATGATTGATGTACGGCCCAGGAATGATATACCGTCCTTGTTCCGGGTTCGCCAGCACATAGCGCGCGTCGTGATAGTCAGCTTCAATCATTTCCGCCTGAGACGGCGCGGCGTTTGCCGACACCAGGGTACGTCCGTAGCAGGTGCATAAATAACTGCGGTCGTCATAACTTTCCGCATACACACCGGTGCCCCGAATGCCAATGGTAGCCGTTGACGTACTGAGCGACAGCGCTTCATCATTGCGCTGTCCAAACACACTGAGCAACTTGCCGGTCACCAAGCGCAAGCCGGTAGCCACCACCCCTTCGCTGCGCAATTGCAGCTCAGAGTTTTCGCGCAGGATGTAAGCATCACGCCCGACCACAAAAATGATGTAGCTGTTACTGCCGGTGCGCACATGGCTGTCGGCAGTAATCAACGTGGTGTCGGTGGCGCGTTGTTGGTCGACAAACACGTCACCGCGTAACTCATAGACCGAACGGCCCGGTGGCATATTGGCCGGTATTTGGCCCAACATTTGCGCTTGTGCACGCTGTCCGACTAACGCCAAGGTCGCGGGCGAAAGCACCGCTGAAAGCACACTTAACTGTAAGGCACGGTGAAGAAATTCGCGTCTATTGTCCATCTTTGGCTCCCTTGGTCTGGTGTACCCTTTGGAAAACACACTATACTGTTCTGACTAATTATTAACCATCAAGTTCCTACACAAAAAACACAACCGTAGGAGCCGCTAGAACTTGAGGCTCCAAGGAAGCAATATCATGCGCGTGCTCACTTGTGGTCTATTTACGTTGGCTCTATGTTCTGGAACGCAGGCTCTAGACCTCAACCTCACCGCTGGCCTAGACACCAACCCCATGCTCAGCAAAAAACCGGGTAGCCAAATGCCCGTTAGCATGCTGGCCGTGGGTGCGCATTGGGGGCTATTCCGTGACCTATCCCCCAATACCGGTTGGTCTGCTGCGGTGGCGGTTGAAGGGCAAGGTTTCCAAAACACCACCAGCCTCAGCCAGCTCTCGGTTGAAATCGGCATAACCGGGCATTGGCAACCCACGTTGGGCTACCGCGCCCCTTGGTATCAAGCCAGCGTGCAGCTTACCCCCGTACTGGTCGCCAATGACCAACGAAACACACTGGACGCCGCTTTACGGGCCAGTCGGCACCAACGTTTGACCGACCGCATTGCCTATGAGGCGGGCCTGAGTTTTCAGCAAGCGGTCGCTGCGTCATCCATTTTTGAACACCAACGTTGGGGCGCTGATGGCACTGCCTTTTATGATTTTCGCGCCCCTCGTACTCCAGCCTTTAGCAGTCTGTTCCTCAGCGGCACAGTGCTAAACGGCGACTTCGCCAGTGCCCGTGGCTACAACCCCGGCGGTATCGGTTACGGCTATAAACAAGTGGACGATGGACTATCCGATGACTTAGATGGCAACTGGTGGGTATACCGTACGCAGGGCCTAGCCTATAGCGTATCGGGCGGTATTCGTTATACCTTAACCGCTCAATATGCGCTGGACCTGTTCGCTCGGCACGTTGCCCTCAACAGTGCCGATGGCGACTACAGCGCGCAGCAAATCGGTGTGAGTTTCGCCGCTGCGCTGCCGTAAAGCGCGTTAAATCGTTTTTAAGTGTTCACATAGGGCTTTAATTGAATACAAGGCCCTTCCATCACTAAATTCGCCAACTCGAAGCGATCCGCCTGCGGTGCCACCAATAACCGGCCACTGCTGATCAGCGCCTGCCAGCGTTCAGGTGATAAATCCCACTCCATTTTGCCCGCGACCAGTTCACCCAAATACACCAGCGAGCCATCGTCGCGGTGCTCGGCCCATAAATGTAACGGGCCGGAAGGGCGCGCCTGCTGTTCATTCACCGCCCATTGCACCCGCAGTTGCGATGCCTTATCCGCCGTACCGGAATACCCGTAAACCACCACTTGAACCTGCTCACCGGCAGCACTTAACGGCGCCATATAACTGGGCGCCCAAGCCGAGGTGACAGGAGGCTCCTGCCAAAACAACATAAACCCTAATATCACGGCGATTGATGTGCTGAATACAGACCACCACCGCCAGCCCTGTGTTGCCCAATGATTCCGTGTTGGCGGCGTCACCGCAGGTTGCGTAGCAGCGGCAATGCGTGGCCATAAACTGCGTGGTGGTGTTATGTTGGGCTGCGTATCGTGCAGTGGAGATAATAATTGTGACCACAACGCCACTGCGTCTGCCAAGGGTGGATGTTGCATCAACAAGGCTTCCATGCGCCGCCGCACCCGGGGGGTAAGATGACCCGCAACGTATTGACTGGCTAAGTGTTCGCAGACCACCGGATCACGGTATCTCAGGACTGTAGACATAGCTTCAACTCCCCCAGCCCGCGACGTATCCACGCCTTAACCGTACCCAAGGGCTTACCCGTGCGTTCGGCGAGTTCACCATGGCTGTAACCATAGAGGTAAGACCACTCTATCACCTGTCGGCGTTCCTGGCTGAGTGCGCCTAGGCAACGCTGCATAGCGTCTTCATGTACAAAATTCTCATCTTGCAAGTCCACTTCGGCATCCAAGAGAGTGCTCATATCATCGGTCATATCTTCCCGACGGCGCAGTTGGTGCTTACGTTGATCCAATGCGGCGTTGCGGGTCACCACACACAGCCATGCCCAAGCATTGCCGGTATCGACATAAGGCAAAGCACGTTGCCATAATTTTAAATAAAGGGTTTGCAATACATCCGCACTGTCGGCTTCATCGCCCAAAATACGCATGGCGATGCTCATCAAGCGCGCACTGGTGAGTTCATACACCCGCTTCAACGCCTCTTGGTCACCCAGCGCGATGCGCGGCAACCAATACGCCAGTGCGGCGATATCTGTTTGCTCGGTTGAATCCTTCACCACGCCGGTTGTCTCGTTAAACCCGTAAGTATCTACAAATAACATCGGTGCTGAGCCTACACAAGTGAACTCAACACCGATGCATCAACTACAACCAGTTAATAACCTGAACTCATGCTATCTGACGAAGCCGCCGCACCACTCGCTGGCACCACAAACCACACGTTGTTCACGCCTTGGCCTGTTACATCACCGGGCTTGCTGTCGCCCACCCAATAGTACAAAGGCATACCTTCATACGCCCATTGCTGGCCGCCATCACCACGCGTTACCAAACTGAACTTACCACCAGCAGTGGCATCATCTGCGGCCATAAACGGCGGCCAATTAGCCGCGCAACCGCCTGAACAGTTGGACACGCCCGCCGTATCGCGGGTGAAAATGTACAGCGTCATCCCCGCTTCGTCGGTCAGCACATCACCCAACGTGGTGCTGCGTGTTGCCGTCGGTGCACTGCTGCTCATTGACGCACAAGCGACTAACGTGATGGCAGCGATGGCCAATAATAGGGTTTTGCTTTTTATGAAGATCTTCATGGAGCGTTCCTCTGTTGTTTGAAGTTAGGTGTTACAACAGATAGAACGACACTCGCAGTAGGTTTGGATGCAGTGCTGTGTCTACTTTTTTCGTGTCGAAGAACTTTACAGCCCATGTACAAAAAGTGAACACCGTCACAAAACAGAATGCTGACGCTTCTCTTGTCTCGCCTTTGCCCTTAACGTGTCGCCCGTACAAGGAAATGTATGTGCAGCCAGTTACCCGTAGGCATGGCCCATTCTTCCTAGAACCCACAGCCCACCGGAGAAGTGCGATATAGAGTCGAGCCCGGACGCACACAAGAGACTCAAAGAATGAAAAGGAACACGTTCGTACGCCTATTGTTTATTACTCTGCTGTCCTGTTTCGGCACAGCGCAAGCCGACAGCTCTATGCCGCCCGAAAACGGCACCTGCCTAGCGGACAGTTTCATCCGCGTAACGTCGAATCTCGCCTTATTGATATGGCCAGACAACGGGGCACCCGCCTATCGCGTTGAGCGCCGCCGCATAGACCACTCCGCGTTTGAGGTTTTGGCAACAACCCCACATTTAATTGGCGGCTATATTGATCAAGCCGTGGAATTATTTGTTACCTACGAATACCGCATCGGCGCACTGGATGAACAGGGCAGCATAGTCTGTTGGTCACCGATGTTGCATGCCACCCCAACCCCAAGGCATCCACCCAAATTACCGCCGGTAATTAACTCACAACCACCCGAAACCGCCTTGGTTGACCAGTTCTATACCTACGCTATTGATGCCACAGACCCTAACAACATGCCGCTGACCTATCGCTTAGATCAGTCCCCCATTGGCATGAGCCTAGACACCCAAACCGGCATCGTTGAATGGTTGCCCAGCCAAAACCAAATAGGTAGCCACCCGATTACCGTAACTGTAATCGACATCGCCGGGCATACCGCACGGCAGTCTTTTGACATTGCCGTTACCGAACCAGAAGACAACAGCGTCACCCTGCCCCCCAACCCGGAAGATGTAGCACCGCCACTGATCCACGCATCCGCCAGTGTGCAAGAACAAACAGCCTTCCTATACACCGGCAACAACCCCATACAAACCGGCGTATCGCCCAACACCATTGAAGAGCGCCGCGCCGCCGTCGTGCGTGGCCAAGTATTAGACCGCAGTAACAACCCGTTATCTGGCGTGACCATTACCATAAAAGGCCGCACAGAATACGGCCAAACCCTAAGCCGCCAAGATGGCTGGTTTGACATGGCCGTCAACGGCGGCGGCATGCTGATCGTGAACTACGAAAAAACCGGCTTCTTACCCGTGCAGCGCCAAGTACACCCACAATGGAACGCCTTCGCCTTTGCGGAAGACGTCGTGATGATTCCGCTAGACGCCCAAGTCACGACCGTGCAACTGGGTAATGGCGCACCCATGCAAGTGGCGCAAGGGAGCCCACAAACCGACGCTGAAGGCACCCGCCAAGCCACCGTGCTGTTTCCACAAGGCACCACCGCGACCATGCGTTTACCCAACGGCAGCACCCAAGCCTTAACTACACTGAACGTAAGAGCTACCGAATACACCGTAGGCGAAAACGGCTTTGAAGCCATGCCCGGCCCCTTACCGCCCACCAGCGCCTACACCTACGCCGTAGAACTCAGCGTAGACGAAGCCATCGCCGCTGGCGCCAGCCGGGTGGACTTCAATCAGCCCGTGCCCCTGTATGTGGATAACTTCCTGAACTTCCCCACCGGCGAAATCGTACCCGCAGGCTATTACGACTTTGACGATGCCGTATGGAAAGCGGGCGACAACGGCCGCGTGATTGAAATACTGAGCATAGAAAACGGCTTGGCGGTATTGGACATTAACGGCCAGGGCCAATCCGCGACGGAAGATGAACTGCTAGAACTGGGGATTAACACCGAAGAATTACAAACACTCGCCACCCTGTACACCGCAGGCAGCACACTTTGGCGCACCCCCATCAGCCACTTCACCCCATGGGATTGCAACTGGCCCTATGGCCCACCGTTGGATGCCGAGCGGCCCAATGTACCTGTGCCAGAAACGCTCAACAGTAACCACCCGGACAATTCAAACGAAGAAGATGAATGTGGCGGCTGCGTGATCAGCCCGCAGCGCCAAACTTTGGGTGAAAGCCTGCCCATTGCCGGAACGCCTTTTGAACTGACGTACCGGAGTGACCGCACTCAGGGTTATTTAAATAATATTGCCGACATAGCCCTGACGGGTGATTCAGTGCCTGCAAGCCTAAAGAGCATTCGACTTACTGTAGATATTGCAGGACGGCGTTTTATTCGCTATTTCAGCAAAATGCCAAATCAGCAACACCGCTTTGAATGGGATGGATTCGATGTCTATGGCCGCGAGGTATTTGGCACTCGTAAAGCCACAATCAACATCAACTACCTCTATCCCTGTGTGTACTATGGCGCAAACTCAAGCATTGTGCGGGCATGGGCCCAAATGTCGAACAACATCAGTGTTATTGGTACACGCGTAGATTGTCATTCCATGGTACTAGCACAGAGCTTTTCTGTAGAAATGACCTCGCCACATCAATCAATCCCTAACAGCGTGGGCGATTGGTCGCTGAACAATCATCATGCCTATAATCCAACCAATAGTATGCTTCTCCTAGGCAACGGTAATCGTCGGGCTAATACGGGACATATCATCGATACTATTGCTGGAAGCGGAAGCACAGGCGGGCCAGGAGTCTTCGCTGGCGATGGTGGTCCAGCTACTTCAGCACGGTTAGCAGGGGCTTCAGGTGTGGCCGTTGACGCATCGGGGAATATTTATATTGCAGATACCAATAACCACCGGATACGCCGTGTAAGTCCTAATGGAATCATTGAAACGGTTGCTGGTGATGGGAGTATTGGCTTGGTGGGAACCGGTATCATTAGGTTCTCTGGCGATGGCGGGCTTGCCACGAATGCTAGGCTAAGTTCCCCTAATGGTGTAGCGGTGGACGCCGCAGGCAATATATACATTGCAGATACGGGCAACCACAGAATTCGCCGCGTAAGCCCGAATGGCATCATAGAAACCGTTGCGGGCAGAGGACTCTCCCCTATTCTTAGTGGAAACGGAATTCCAGCAGTGACAGCATATCTGCATGGTCCAACCAGTGTGGCAGTCGACAACTTGGGGAATCTTTATATCGCTGATTCAGGTAGCCACCGTATTCGTCGAGTTAATCAAAGCGGAATTATCGAAACGGTTGCAGGAAGTGGTCCTGGAGGAAATTGGCAGGTTGGTAGCTTTTCAGGTGATGGCGGACCTGCTACTGAAGCACGGTTGTATAGTCCAAATGGTGTGACTGTTGATGATGCAGGTAATCTATTCATTGTGGACTCACGGAATCATCGGATTCGCCGGGTAAGTCCAAGCGGCATTATCGACACGATCGCAGGAACCAGTACCGCTGGATACTCTGGCGATAGTAGCCAGGCAACAGAAGCTGAACTCAAAAATCCAACAGGCATCGTCGTAGACAGTGCAGGTAATGTATACATTGCGGATACCGGAAACCACCGGATTCGCCGAGTTAGTCAAGATGGCATCATCAATACTGTAGCAGGCACAGGATCCTCTGGATTCTCTGGAGATGGAGGGTCAGCAACATCAGCCCATTTTCGCTCACTTTTTGAAATTTCGTTAGATGCCAATGACAATTTGTATATTGCGGATAGTGGTAATAAAAGGATTCGCCGCGTTAAACTAAATACATTAACCACTCCCACCGCCGAAGGCGAAATCCAAATAGCCTCCACCGACGGAACTCAACTTTTCCATTTTGACCGTTACGGCCAACATTTAAAAACCACCGACACCGTTACTGGCGTTGTTCTCTACACCTTCGACTACGATGCCGAAAACCTTCTAAGCACCGTAACCGATCAACACGGGAACATCACTCGCATTGAACGCAATGGCCTCGGCCACGCCACCGCCATCATTGCACCCCAAGGCCAGCGCACAGAATTGACCATCAACGCCAATGGCCATTTGGTGCGTCTCAGTAACCCCAATGGCGAAAGCTGGCACATGAACTACACCAGCAAAGGTCTGCTCACCCGTTTTGAAACCCCGAACGGCCATATCAATACGTTCAACTACGATGTGAACGGCCGATTAGTGCGAGACATCGCCCCCAACGGCGGTGGCTGGCAGATCTTCCGTACAGAATTAGAAAAAGGCTACACCACCAGCATGATCAGTGGTGAAGGCCGCGCCTCGCACTTTACTACCGAGCAGGGTGTTTCAGGCCAGCGCATCTACACCAATGAAGCACCCGATGGCAGCATCACCGAACGCCGCCATACCGATTCCGAAACCATCCTTGTACAGCCCAACGGTACGCAAATAACCAGCACGCAAACCCCAGACCCTCGCTTTGGCATGCACGCACCGGTGACTAGCCAAAGCATTACCACGCCCAGCGGCCTAATGTTAAACCAAACAACGGAGCGCAGCGCTGAACTCGAAAACACCAACGACGCACTCAGCCACACGGCGTTAACCACCACGGTCACCCTAAACGACCGCGTGCAAACCTCCGTCTACGACACCGCAACCCGAACCTGGACGCACACCAGCCCCGAAGGCCGCACGCTCACCCAGCGGCTGAACGAACTCGGCTTGCTGTCGGAAGCCCGCGTTGAAGGCCTTGCTAACGTGCATTACCAGTACAACAACCAAGGCCGGTTAACCCACATCGCCCGCGGCCCCAACAACGAACGCGCGGTTGAATTCGGTTACGACACCTTAGGCTACCTTGCCAGCCTAACCGACGCCCTCGGCAAAACCGTGCATTATGAAAACGACGCCGTAGGCCGCGTGCAACAGCAGACCTTCCCGAACGGCTCAACGGTAGACTACGACTATGACCCGAACGGCAACCTCACGGAAATTCGGCTGTCCAGCGGCGACGTACACCGTTTCGCCTACACCCCGGTAGACCAACAAGAAACCTACAGCCCGCCGAACCCGAACGACAGCCAGACGGATGCGCCTTTGGGCAACGGGCACCCCACCACGCATTATCAATACAACCGGGATAAACAACTCGAAGCCCTCACCCGGCCCGACGGCACCGTGGTGGACTTCGGGTATAACACCACCACCGGGCAACTGACCGAACTGGTCATTCCCGAAGGCCGGTATGACTTCGCCTACTACGGCGCGCAAGATGCCGTGCACAGCGGGCAGCTCAAAACCCTAACAGCGCCCGGTGGTCTGCAAACGGCTTATGAGTACGATGGGTTCTTGCTCACCGGCACATCGTGGAGCGGCCCGGTGTCGGGGGCACTCGGTTACGAGTACAACCATTATTTTGAGCCCACGCGCCAACTGTTGAACGGCGTAGCGGTGGATTGGCAATTCAATGCCGACAGCC